>DASVQR010000223.1:0-15230 GCA_036389055.1 Longimicrobiaceae bacterium
GGGGGCCCCCGAGGACGCCAGCGCGAGCCCCGCGTGAGGGATGCCGGCCCGAAGGGGCGAGACCCGGCGGGGCAGTTTCCGCCGGGGCTCGACTCCGTTGGCGAGCGTTGTTTGCTCGCCTACGGAGCCGCAGCCCGACCCGAGCGCCAGCGAGGGGCACGCCCAAACCCGCAGTAGACGTACGCCGTCGCGGTTGTTGCGTCCCCGCCCACCGGCTACCTTGCCCGCCTTCCCCGAACCAGACCACCCCCCGCACGCGGCCCGGACCCATGCAGGCGCTGACCCCGCTGAACCTCGCCATCATCGTCGGCTACATCCTGGCGGTCACCGCGCTGGGCACCTGGTTCGGGGGCCGGCAGAAGGACGCCCAGGACTACTTCCTCGCCGACCGCTCCATCCCCTGGTGGGCGGTGTGCTTCAGCGTGGTCGCCACGGAGACCAGCGCGCTCACCGTCATCAGCGTCCCCGCCACGGCGTACGGCAGCGACCTGTGGATGCTCCAGCTGGCCGCGGGCTACGTGCTGGGGCGCATCGTCATCGCCGTGGTCCTGCTCCCCCGCTACTTCCGCGGCGAGATCGCCACCGCCTACGTGCTGCTCCAGGAGCGCTTCGGCGTGCTGGCGCGGCGCTTCGCCTCGCTCATCTTCATGGTCACCCGCGCCCTCGCCGACGCGGTCCGCATCTTCGCCACGGCCATCCCGGTGGCGCTGCTCACCGGGCTCCCGGCGTGGCAGGCCATCGTGCTCATCGGGGTGTTCACCCTGGTGTACAGCTACTACGGCGGGCTCAAGGCGGTGGTGTGGGTGGACGTGGCGCAGATGTTCATCTACATCGCCGGCGGCGTGATGGTGCTGTGGATCCTGCTGCGGCAGCTCCCCGGCGGGTGGGACGGGCTGGTGGCCGCCGCCGCGCCCGCGGACAAGCTGCGCATCGTCCACCTGGAGGGCGGCTTCGGCGACGCGAAGTGGCTGCTCACCGGGCTGGTGGGCGGCGCCTTCCTCACCATGGCCTCGCACGGCGCCGACCACCTGATCGTGCAGCGGCTGCTGGCCGCCCCGTCGCTCAGGGACGCGCGCCGGGCGCTGGTCGCCTCCGGGGTGCTGGTGCTGGCGCAGTTCGCCCTGTTCCTGGTGATCGGGGTGGGGCTGTGGGTGTTCTACCAGGGGCAGGCGTTCGAGAAGCCGGACGAGATCTTTTCCCGTTTCGCGCTGGAGGAGCTTCCCCCGGGGATCTCCGGGCTGGTGGTGGCCGCCATCCTGGCGGCGGCCATGTCGTCGTCGCTCAACGCGCTGGCCGCGGTGTCGGTGCACGACGTGTACGTCCCGCTGGCCCGCCACCGACCCGGCGAGGACGAGCTGCTCCGCCTGGGCAAGCGCTTCACGCTGTGGTGGGGGATCGCGCTGATCTTCCTGTCGCTCGCGTTCCAGTTCGTGGCCTCGGGGACGCCGGTGGTGGTCGTCGCCCTGCAGATCGCCTCGTTCACCTACGGCGGGCTGCTGGGCGGCTTCCTGCTGGGGATCCTGTCGCGCCGCGCCGACGAGCGGGACGCCCTCACCGGCATGGCGATTGCCGTCGCGCTGATGACCTCGCTGTGGGCGGTCCAGCAGTTCGGGGTGACGCCGAAGGTGGTGGACACCCTGTGGTTCGCGCTGATCGGCTCGGCGGTCACGGTGGCGGCGGGGTCGCTGAGCAGCGCGCTGCGCGGGAGCACCGGCGCCCGGCCTTCGCGGGCCTGAGCCGGGGCGCTCCTGCTTTCTTTTTTCCACGGGACGGAAGCGAAGACGAATGGACCCGATCATCCTGCTGAAGGCGGCCATCCTGGGGCTCGTCGAGGGCGCCACGGAGTTCATCCCGGTGTCGTCCACCGGGCACCTGATCCTCTTCCAGGACTGGCTGGGCTTCACGGGGAAGAAGGAGAACGCCTTCATCATCTTCATCCAGCTCCCCGCCATCCTGGCGGTGGTCTGGCTCTACCGGGAAAAGTTCCTGTCGGTGGCCCGCAACTGGAGGCGCGACCCGGACGCGCGCCGGCTGATCGTCAACCTGGTCGTCGGCACCCTGCCGGCGGTGGTGGTGGGGCTCCCCACGGAGGACTGGATCGAGGCCCGGCTCTTCAAGCCCTTTCCGGTGGCGCTGGCCCTGGTGGTGGGCGGCGTCGCCATCCTGCTGATCGAGCGCCGCTTCCGCACGCCCAGCGTGGACTCCGTGGACCGCATCCCGCTCGGCAAGGCGCTGGGGGTGGGGCTCTTCCAGGTGCTCGCCATGGTGTGGCCGGGGATCTCCCGCTCCGGGGCGACCATCATGGGCGGGCTGGCGCTGGGGCTGTCGCGCACCGCGGCCACGGAGTTCTCGTTCTTTTTGGCCGTGCCCGCCATGCTGGGGGCCACGGTGATCAAGATGGGCGACATCGCGGAGGTGGCCACCCCCGCCGACGTCCCGGTGTTCGCGGTCGGGTTCGTGGTGTCCTTTTTCACGGCGCTGGTGGTGATCCGCAAGCTGCTCGCGTACGTGTCCAGCAACACGTTCCGGCCGTTCGCCTGGTACCGCATCGTCTTTGGGATCGTGCTGCTGGTCGTGTACTGGAACCAGCGCAGCGGGTTCTGAGCTTCGGCTTCAGTCCGGGGGTGGAGGAGCCGAGACTCACAGCGGGTTTGGGCGTGCCCCCGGCTGGCGCCGGGGTCGGGCTTCGGCTCCGTAACGCACGATAAAACTGTGCGTAACGGAGTCGAGCCCGCGCAAACAGCCGCGCGGTCTCGCCCCTTCGGGCCGTAATCCCTCACGCGGGTCTCGCGCTGGCGTCCGCTGGCCCCCACCCGGCGGCCTGAGGGCCGCCACCCTCCCCCGTGCCGGGGGAGGGCTTCCCGGGGGGCGCGATCGGAGCGCCGTGGCAGGCCCCCTCCCCCCGGCCCCCTCCCCCGCAAGCGGGAGAGGGGGAGAACTGCTGTTGCAGTTCCTTGGATCTGCGCAGGGAGGTCGGGGGAGGCTGCGCAGGGGGAACGTCATGTTCGAAGCCAGCGTGATCCCCACAGCGCAGGCGGAGCGCCGGCGAGTGCTCTGCGAGTCCCTTCGGGTGCGGCTCCCCCGGAGCAGCATCCCCCGGCCGACCACCAACGCCGGAGTCCAGTCGGAGCGCGCGCGGTCAGGCCGGTCCGGGCCCCGAATCGCCAACCGCGCGGAGCACGACAAGCTTGACCCGCGGCGCTCGCGGAGCCATTCGTTCCCGGCGCCGGGGACGGGCCCCGGATTTGCCTGGGCGGGGGGCGCGGACGTCCCGCCGCGCGATTCCGCCCGGGAAACCAGGAGGGAAAAGCTGAGCGAAACGCCGAGATCCGTGCGCGGTGCCGCACGCAGGGGAGGGCCGCCGCGCTGGCTGCTCGCCGCGCTGCCGCCGTGCATCGTGCTGGGGGTGGTGATCGGGGTGTACGCGCCCAGCGTCCCCACGGCGCTGGGCCCGCGCGTGGGCCCGCCCGACACGATCCGCGTGGGGCGGCGGCTGGCGATCCCGCGGCCGCCGCCGGTGGTGGAGGCGCCGTACCTGGCGCGGGTGGTGGAGAGGAGGTCGCCGCGCGAGGTGGCCGTCTCCGGCTTCGCGCTGCGCTACAACATCACCCAGGCGCTGGCCCGCACCATCCACGACGCGGCCGTGGAGGCGGGGATCGACCCGGAGCTGGGGTTCCGGCTGGTGCGCGTGGAGAGCGTGTTCGACGCCGACGCGCTGGGGCAGGGCGCGGTGGGGCTGTGCCAGCTGATGCCGGGGACCGCCCGGTCCATCGACCCCGAGGTGGACACCCGCAAGGAGCTGCTGGACCCGCGCACCAACCTGCGGCTGGGGTTCACCAACCTGCGCAACATGATCGAGATGTTCGACGGCGACGTGCGCCTGGGGGTGATCGCCTACAACCGCGGCGAGGTGGCCGTGCAGCGCGCCCTGCGCCGCGGCCGCGACCCCGAGAACGGGTACTCCAGGCTGGTGCTGGGCGCCCGCGCCCACGGCGGCCGGCCGTACGCCGGCCCGGGGCTGCTGCCGCGGGGCTCCACCGCCGCGGCGGAATGAACGGGGCGTGCCGTCCATGCAGGCGGCGTCTCTTCACCGGATGTTTGACGCCGTCCCGTCGATTGGGTAATATCCCTGCACCCCGGCACGCCGTCCTCCCGGGCCGTCCCTCGACACACTCCCCGTCCCCGAATGATCGTCCATGAGCGCACGTAGCTCCCGGACCAGACGCTGGCGCGTACCCCCGGCGCCGGTCCCCGCCCAGGAGCGCCTGGTCGGCGCTTCCCTCCTCCAGGAGAGCGAGGGCGAGCTGGGCGTGCTCCTCTGGCGCACCCTGCGCACCGTCTGCGCCTGGGCCGCCACCGCCCCCGCCGACCGGTCCCTGCTCTTCCCGCCGGGGGCCCGCGACCAGCGCATGGCCGACCTGCTGGCCGCCGCGCCCCCCGCCGCGCTGGAGCGCCCGCTGGGGGTGCTGGCGGAGCTGCCCGGCGACCCGGTGAACATCGGGCCCGACCGGGTGGGGATCGCCTGCCTGTCGGTGGCCGCGTGGGCGCGCGAGGCCGGACGCCCCGCCACCGCGCTGGAGTTCACGCAGGCGGGCGCGCTGGTGTGCCCCGGCAGCCCCTCGTACGCGCTTGCCGCCGCGCGCGAGAGCCGCGACGCCGGCGAGCACGAGCAGGCCGAGTCGCTGTACCACCGTGCCGTCGCGCTGGCGCGGCAGGTGCGCGACTGGGACAGCTACGTGCGCGCCCACGCGGGCCTTGGCAAGCTCGCCAAGGCCCGCGGCGCGTACCCCGCCGCGCGCAAGTCGCACCAGCGGGCCCTGCGCGCGGCCGAGCGCCGCCGCCTGGGCTACCTGCGGGCGATGGTGCTGCACGAGCTGTTCGTGGTGGAGCTGGACTGCGGCAACGCCGCCGAGGCCGAGCGCTACGCCGGCGCGGCCGTGGAAGCGTACGGGCGGGGGCACGCCATGCTGCGGGTGCTCGCCTTCGACGTGGCGGCGCTCTGGATGACGCAGGAGCGCTACGAGGAAGCGCTCCCCGTGTTCCTGCGGCTCCTCCCCACCCTGGCTCCCGCGGACCAGGTGCTGGGGTGGGGCGACGTCGCGCGCGCCGCCGGGGGAATCGGCGACGTGGGGACCTTCGAGGCGGCGCACCGCAACGTGGCGCGCGCCCCCGCCGATTCGCCGCGGCGCGTGGACGCGCTGCGCGAGACCGCGCACGGCGCGCTGCTGCTGGGCCGCCTGGAGCTCGCAGAGTCGCTGGCGGGGGAGGTGGCCGTGCTCGCGCGCGCCGCCGGCGACCACAAGACCGAGTTCGTGGCCGAGGAGCTGCTGGCGGAGGTCGCCGCGCGCCGGAGCGGGGCGGCGCCGGAGCGCGCCGCGCGCGAGGCGTACGAGCCGTACCCCGCGCTCTCGGATTCGCTGCTGCGTGCCCTGGACGCCGTCCCGGCCTGACCGGGACGGCCGTCCGGGGGACGGGTCACAGCCCGGTGCCGATCGCGGGCGAGCCGAAGCTGAGGTCCGTGTCGGGCTGCTGCGAGGTGGCGGGTGCGGTCGGCGACGTGCAGGCGGCGAGCATGGCGACGGCGAGCACGGCGAGCAGGGCGCGGATCTTCATGGTGGCATCCCTCGGATCGGGAGGTGGCGGTAAACGTTCGGCCGGGTGTCGTAACCAAAATAGTCTCCATTTTGCGGTTGCAGGGGATGGCGATTAGGTTACAACCCGACCTTTTGCCGAAATTCATGCGCACAGCCCTCCGTCCACTCATCCTCCTCCACTCCGACCCAGCGTTCCGCGAGCGCCTGCGGAGAGTGTCCCAGGCCCGCTACGACTTCCGCCGGGTGGACGGCTGGGACGAGCTGGAGCGGCTGGTGCGCGACACCACCCCCGCCGGCCTGGCGGTGGTGGACCCGTACTGGGGCCAGCCCCCGCGCGGCCGCGTCGCCCCCCCGCTGCTCTCCCTGCTCAAGCGCTTCCCCTCCTCCGCCGTGGTGGCCGCCCTGTTCATGCGCCCCGGGTGGATGGAGGACATCCGCGCCCTGGGCGAGCTGGGGATCGCCGGGGTGGTGGACCTGGAGGCCGAGAGCACCGACCTGCTCATCCTCCGCACCCTGGAGGGCGCGCAGACCCGGCCGCTGCGGTCCTTTTTCCGCGGCGGGCTGCGCACGCCGCTCACCGGGCGGGCCCGCATCATCCTGGACGCCGCCGTGGACGTGGTGATCGCCGGACGCCAGGCGTGCGACCTGGCCCGCGACCTCCGCATCCACCGCGACACCCTGCTGCGCTGGTGCCGCGAGGCGGGCCTCCCCATCCCCCGGCAGCTGCTGATGTGGCTGCGCGTGCTGCTGGCCGCCGAGCTGCTGGACAATCCCGGCCAGACGGTGGAGCACGTGGCCCAGGCCTGCGGCTACTCCTCGGACGACGCCCTCGCCCGCGCCCTGCAGCAGCGGCTGGGGATGCGCCCCGCCGCGCTGCGCCGCCGCGGCGCCTTCCGCACCGCCGCCGCCCGCTTCCAGAAGGAGCTGGAGCGCCCCCGCGAGCCCGCCGCCGCCCGCCTGCGCGCCGTCCCGGCCGGCCAGGAGCCCGCCGCCGCGCTGGTGGCATGAGCGGCCCCGCCGACCTGTCCGAGCTGGGGCTGGCGAGCGCCGCCCTGATGCACGACCTGCAGTCGCTGGTGGGCGCCCTGCGCGAGCACGCCGCCCTGGTGGTGGACGAGATGGAGGCGGGCGAGCTCCCGCTCGCCGCCGCCCGCGCCGTGCTCGCCCGCTGCGACGAGATCCAGGGGATGGTGAGCGACGTGGTGGCCGAGGCCTCCGGCGCCGCCCCCTCCAGCCGGTTCGATCCCCTCCGCGTCGTCCACGCCGAGATCAGCCGCCTCACCCAGAGCGGCCCGCCGCTGCGCGTCTCCTGCCGCGCCGCGCTCCCCGGCGGGGCGTGGGTGGAGGGGAGCCGCACGCTGCTGGAGCGCGCCCTCGGCAACCTGCTCCGCAACGCGGCGCGCCACGCCCGCGAGCGCATCGAGGTGGCCGTCGCCGCCGAGGAGGCCGGGGACTCCGCGTGGCTGCTGATCGCGGTGGAGGACGACGGCGGCGGCGTGCCGGAGGAGCTGCGGGCGCGGCTCTTCACCCCGGGCGCGCGCGGCACCGGCGGGGGCTCCGGGGTGGGGCTCGCCTCCGCCGCGTGGTCGGCCGGCCGGCTGGGCGGCACGGTGCGTCTGGGCGGGCCCGGCGCGCTGGGCGGTGCCCGCTTCGAGCTCCGCCTCCCCCTGCGGCGCCCCGCCGCGGAAGCCGGGCGCCCCGCCCGCGGCGCCCGCCCGCTCGCCGGGCGCACCGTCGCGGTGCTGGACGACGACGAGATGGTGCGCCGCTCCGTGGTGCGCCTCCTGGCCCACGGCGGCGCCCGCGTGGTCACCGCCGACGTGGAGGCGCTGGTGCGCGGCGAGGGGCTGGATGCGCTGGCCGAGAGCGCCCCGGACGCGGTGCTGCTGGACCTTCACCTGGGGAGCGCCAGCGGCGTGGACGTGTGGCACCGCATGAACGCGGCCTTTCCGGAGCTGGCGCGGCGGGTGGCGTTCTTTTCCGGGGCCGCGGGGTGGGGCGAGGGCGACGGGGCGGTGGAGGCCACAGGCCGCCCCGTGATCGCAAAGGGGATGGACATCGCCGACTTCATCGCCGCCGTCGACGGGCTCGTGCGCTCGTGCGTCTCCGAAGGGGCCTGAACGGCAACTTCTCCGGACTGCGGGTTCGGGCATGCCCCCGGCTGGCGCCGGGGTCGGGCTGCGGCTCCGTAGCAGGCGATACTACCGCCTGCAACGGAGTCGAGCCCCGGCAAACTGCCGCCGGGTCTCGCCCCTTCGGGCCGACATCCCTCATGCAAAGTCGCCCCCACCGGGATCTCCCGTCGGGGGCGCCTTTTTCTCCGCGCGCGGCAGGTGTGCCGTGCTCCGGCTCAGCCGGGCAGGGTGCGGTGGTGCGACAGTAGCTCCGCGGGCGACCATACCTCGACGGCGTGCGCGCCGCGCCGTGGGTGGAAGTGCCGGGCGTTCCCGGTCACCAGGGCACGGGCGCCGCCGTGGGTCGCCACCTCCAGGAAGGGGAGGTCGTCGGGGTCGGGGATCTCCACGTCGAGCGGGGGCGCAACCACCAACTCGCCCTGTGCGCGCACGTAGGCGAGCAGCGTGCCCACGTCGTCCTCGCCGAAGCCGAAGCGCGGACGGGTCAGCACGTCCGCGTATTCCTGGAAGATCCGGTCGTCGAAGAGCGGGACGAGCGCTCCCGCCGTGAGCAGGTCCAGCACCCGGGCGGGCGTGCCGAAGGGCGAGAGGAGTCCCGACACGAGGACGTTGGTATCGAGCACGACCCTCACCCCTGGGTCTGCCGCTCCGCGCGGGAAGCATGGATCTCCGCTTCGATCTCCTCCCCGGAGAGCCCTTCCCCGCGCGCCATTGCACGCCTGCGCATCCGCGACACCGCCTGCTGCGCCCGCGCCCGCCGGAGGAGGGCGGCCATTTCCTCCACCTCGTCCTCCTCCACGCCCACCACCAGCGCGAACGGCTTGCCGTTCGCGGTGAGCACCACGTCGCCGTCGCGAAGGGACCTGCGGAACCTGCCCGGCCGGTTCCGCAGGTCCTTGGTGCTGAAGAACCTCATCCATGCCTCCCGGTGAAGAAAGCCGCCCTGCAACGCTAGTGCTGCGGGCGTGCCGTGACAAGGCTCCGAGCCACGGCGCCCCCACCGGGATCTCCCGGCGGGGGCGCCGCTCAGCGTACTTCGTACTGCCGTTCGCCGTTGCCGGCTGTAACCTGTCCCCTGTAACCTGTCCCCTATCTCCCGATCCAGTACGTCGCCTTGACCACGAACACGTTGTCCGGGTGCGTCCGGAACACGCCGGTGGCGTCGCGGCCGAAGCGGAAGTCGCCGAAGCGCTCGCCGCCGCTGCGGTTCTGCTGCCACACCAGGAAGAGGGTGGAGCCGGGGCGGTACTCCCAGCGAAGCACGGCGTTGCCGCGCAGCGAGCGGAGGTTGAAGTCGGGGTTGCCGAAGGAGAAGCCGGGCGTCGCCGGGTCGCGGTCCGGGTCCAGCAGGTACACGCTGTCGCGGCCGGCGGCGTCGCGCACGGCGCGGAGCTGGTCCGCGTCGTAGGCCGTGCGGCGCATCGTGCGCGGGGCGGCGTACTCCTTGAAGCCCGCGTACTCGCCGCTGGACACGAAGGGCTGCGCGAAAAGCTCCAGCGACAGCGTGGGGGTGAAGGTCACCGCCAGGCGCGTGTCCAGCGAGAGGGTGTTCTGCTCCAGGTCCGAGAACACCACCCGGTCGCCCAGGAAGTGGGTCGCCGTGGGGTCGCTCCACCGGCCGACGTACTGCGAGGTGTTCTCGTCGTGCGTGAACGCCGGCCCGAAGCTGGCCGACACGTTGGACACGGGCTTCACGCGCAGGTCCAGGTTCACGCGGTAGCTGCGGGCGCCGTCCTCCGTCCACTCCGCCCAGGGGTTGGTGGACACCACCACCTTGCGGCGGGGGTCGGTGTTCAGGCTGGGCGACAGATACAGCTCCGGCACCTTGCGCACCACCGCGCCGCCGCGGGTGAAGCGGTCCGCGTCCATCTCCGGGCGGGCGTGCATGTACAGCGACGTCTCCCAGTAGTTGGGGAGCTGCAGGTAGGTGGAGAGGTGCACCTGCCCGTCCGTGACGTCGCCGTCGTAGTTCTGCTCGCGCTGCGCCCCGGCGGTCACCTGGAAGAAGCGGTACAGCGAGTTGGGCGTGGTCCAGCGGCGCCGCAGGTTGCCCTGCAGCCAGATCCAGTCGGCGCGCGACAGGAAGGCCAGGTCGTTGACCTCGAAGCCGGGGCTGCGGAAGTTGACCTGCCCCTCCCACTGCCAGAGCCCCGCCTGGCGTGCCAGCCGCAGGTAGCCGCCGTAGCCGCGCAGCGAGGTGGCCAGCGTGTCCAGCCGGTCGGAGAACAGCCCGTTGGAGCCCGCCCCGCGGTCCGGCCGCTGGAAGTAGCGGGCCGAGGAGCGCTGCAGGCGCAGGATGGCCGCCGGGTCGCCGCTCGCCTGCGACACGGCGAAGTTGCCGCGCAGCTCGTACGCCCGCTTCGCCCAGGTCAGCGTCCAGTCCACCCCCGCCGCCTCCGCGTGCTCCGGGAGCTGGCGGGCCAGCGAGTCGTAGGCGAAGCTCCGCGCCACCGAGGTGACCATGCCCCCCACGATGGCGTCGCCGCCGCGCATGGTGCGCCGCACCCGCCCCACGAAGTAGTTGCTCAGCGGCTCCACCTCGCGGCGGATCCCCGGCGCGCCGTCGCCGTAGACCAGCCCCGCCTCCTCCCGCCCGGTGACCGCGTTCAGCACCCCCACCTGCCAGCCGCTCCGGAAGCGCCCGGTCAGCTTTGCGGCGCCCAGGATGTCCGTGCTCTCCGGCACGTCCCAGTACGCCGGCTGGCCGGGGAAGCCGCCCTGCGGCCGCCGCCCGATGCGCCGCGAGTAGAACAGCGACATGCCGTTGGCGTTGCTGCAGGTGAAGCAGCTCAAGCCCCCGAAGCTGAACAGCCCGCTCCCCTCCACGAAGAAGGGCCTCCGCTCCTCGAAGAAGGTCTCGAAGGCGCTCAGGTTCACCGTGGCGGGGTCCACCTCCACCTGCCCGAAGTCCGGGTTCAGCGTGGCCGACAGCGTCACGCTGGAGCCCAGCAGCGCCCGGACGTCGGCGCCGGCGCGCAGGTTGTAGGCGGCGGCGTCCTGGAACGGGCTCCCCGGCTGGGTGGGCGCCACGTACGAGGCCCGCGCCACGGTGTAGGGGAGCACCTCCAGCCCGCGCGGGCGCCGCTCCACCCGGATCCCCTCCAGGTGCCCGAAGCGTGCCGGGCCGCCCGCCTCGTTCTTGCCCCAGAACGACCACATGGAGGTCTCGTTGAGCCGCTGCACGTAGCGCCACACCTGCACCCCCCAGGTCTGCTCCACGTCGCGCGAGAACCGCAGCTGCGAGAAGGGGATCCTCAGCTCCGCCGTCCACCCCAGCGAGTCCACCGCGGTGGCCGCCTCCCACACCGGGTCCCACGACGGGTCGGCGGAGGGGGTGGCCTGCCCGGCGTCGTACCTGACCCCGGACGGGTTCACCTGGAACAGGGTGCGCCCGGAGTGGTCATGGAAGGTGTCGAACACCAGCTGCAGCCAGTCGCTCTCCGGGTCCTGGTCGCGCCGCACCAGCCGGGTGCGCACCCCCGCCGCGCCCAGCGAGTCGTACATGCGCGCGCCCACGTACAGCGCCTCCGCGTCGTAGGCGAAGCGCACCTCGGTGCGCTGGGTGGCGGGGCGCCCCTCCCGCGGGTCCTGCTGCGTGAAGCCGGTCGCCGGGGCGGGCGAGGCCCACGCCGCCTCGTCCAGGCGGCCGTCCAGCGCGATGGGCGCCGTGCGCTCCACGGCGCGCACGGCCAGGTCGCGGGGGTGCTCGGCGCCGGCCTGGGCGGCCAGCGGGGCGGCGCACCCGGCGGCGGCCAGCAGGAGCGCGGCGCCGGGGCGGAAAAGGGGGGAGGTCATGGCAGGGACCGCCGGGGGTGTGGGTCCGCGCGCCGCGTCAGCGGCTCTCGCGCCGGACGGTGGCCGGGCCGTTGGTGGTGACCACGCGCACCGGCGCGCCGCCGGAGCCCACCGTGGTCTTCAGGCGCCGGCCGGAGCGGTAGCCGTCGGGGAGCGGCAGGTCGATGCTGGTGGGCCCGTTGACGGTGCCCACCTCCAGCTCGGCGGAGTAGTCGCGCGGCAGGGTGAGCGACACCGGCCCGTTCTGCGCCTCGGCGTCCAGCCCCTCGCCGCTCCAGCGCGGGCCGTCCAGCACCACGCTGAGCGGTCCGTTCTGCACGCGCGCGTTGACCGCGCCGCCCACCCGCCGCAGCGAGACCGGGCCGTTCTGCGCCCGCAGCGTCATGCGGCCGCTCACCCCCTCCACCGACACCGGCCCGTTGTGGGCCGTGACCGACACGTCCTGCCGGCGCGGCACCTGGATCTCGTAGACCACGGCCCAGCCGCGCCCGCGCCCCTGCTCCGGCCCGCTGGCGCTGATCCGTCCGCCCTCGGTGCGCACCACCACCTGCCGGGCGATCTCGCGCGCCTCCGCCTCGGTGGAGGCGTGCGCCTGGACGCGCGCCGAGACGCGCACCTCGCTGCCGTCCCAGCCGCGCACGGCGGCGCCGCCGTTCTGGCCGCCGTCCACCGTCAGCGTGCCGCCGGCGCGCAGGGTGGAGGGCCTCACCTCGCAGAACCGCTCGCGGCTGCCGCCCCAGCGTCCGCTGTTCTCACGGCAGTTCTCCAGCCACTCCGCGTCGGAGCGCTGGGCCTGCGCGGGAAGGGCGGCGAGCAGGCCGAGCAGCGCGGCGGCGGTGGACAGGGTGGCGCGGGTGGAGATGGGCATTGGAGTGTGCTCCGCTGTGGGTCGGTTGGACGGACGTGGGGCTTCGTGCACCGGCGACGGCCGGCCACGCATCGATGGACACTGGCCGCGGGGGAATGGTTTGAACGGCAGTGCGAAAGTGCGAAAGTGCGGGAGTGCGGAACGACGACGCCCCCACCGGGATCTCCCGGCGGGGGCGTCTTTCGCAGTTGCGTGAGGGATTTCGGCCCGAAGGGGCGAGACCGCGCGGCTGTTTGCGCGGGCTCGACTCCGTTACGCACAGCTTTATCGTGCGTTACGGAGCCGCAGCCCGACCCCGGCGCCAGCCGGGGGCACGCCCAAATCTGCCGTTCCTGCCGTTACAGCTTCTTGATGAGTATGACCCCGGTGACCGTGCGCGCGGTGATCTCGGCGCCGCCCTCGCCGCTGGAGAAGCGCAGCGTGGACACCCCGGGCGACCCGTACTGGCGCGCGGGCCGCGGGCCGAGGGCGCTCTCGATCTGGCCGCCGCCCAGGCTGCTCAGGTCCCAGTCCGCCGCGATGCCGGCGGGCACGCGCAGCTCCACGATGCCGCTGGTGCTCTCCAGGTGAAGCGAGCCGTCGCGCGGGACGCTCCCGGCGTACACCGCCCGCCCCGAGGTGCTGCGCAGGGTGGCGCGCCGCAGCCCCTGGCCGGTCACCTGCACGTCGCCGCTGATGCTCGCGGCCTCCACGAAGCCCTGCGCCCGGGGGACGCGCACGTCGCCGCTCACCGTCTTCACGCGCAGCGTCTCGGTGGTGCCGGTCACCTCCACGTCGCCGCTGAGCCCCTCCACCGTGACCATGCGCGGCGTCCCGGCCACGCGGAACCTGCCGCTGGTGGACTCCAGGTCCAGCGCGCCGGTGACGCCCTGCACCGTGATGTCGCCGCTGCGGGTCTTGACCACCACGCGGCTCCCCGCGGGGACGCGCACCTCCACGTCGCCGTGGCCGCGGACGCGCACCGCCGTCACGCCGCCGCGCTCCCGGACCACGCGCACCGGCTCGTCCTCGCCGTCCCCGCGGCCGCTCGCCGAGGCCGAGACCTCCGCGCGGCTCCACCCCATGACCCGCACCCGCCCGTCGTCGGCGCGGACCGCCACGGTCCCGCTGCGCGAGGCCTCCGCCCGGGTCTGGGCCGCCGCCTCCGTCCCGCCGCCCAGCAGCAGGGCCAGGGCGCACACTGCGATCGCTCTCATCGGGGTCGCTTCAGGTTTGTGCCGACAGGCGCAGGGTGCGCTCCAGCACGTCGATCTTGTCGCGGTAGGTGGCGGCCAGCGCGTTGGAAAGCTCCGGGTTGGCCGGGTCGCGGGCCAGCGCCTCGCGGGCGTCGCGGATCGCCCCGTCGATGATGCGCAGGTTGTCCTCCACCACCTTCACCGTCTCCGGCGCCAGCACGTCGCGGCTGGCGTCCAGCGCCGCCTCCAGGTCGTCCGCCGTGCGCAGGTACTCCGTCTCCGCCTCCCTGAACTCCACCCACGAGGCCGGCGGCGCCGCCGCGGCGGGCTCCATCACCGCCGCCACCGGGGCCCCGGCCCCGCCGCCCCCGCCGCGCACCAGCGCCGCCGTGAGCCCGGAGGAGAGCGCCACCAGCAGCACCGCCGCCGCGGCCAGCTCCGGGCGGGTCATCCGCACCGTCCAGGCGGCGCGCGCGGACCGGGCCGTGGTCTCGGCCCGCAGCGCCTCCCACACCTCCGCGGGCGGGGCCAGGTCGCGGGGGAGCGCGGCGGCGTCGCCCAGCAGGGAGCGCAATCCCTCGACCTCCGCACGGCACGCCGCGCAGCCGGCCAGGTGCGCCTCCACGGCCGCGGCCTCGGGGGCGGGGAGGGCCCCGTCCACCAGGTCGTTGAGCCGCTCTTCCGTCGGGTGTCCCCAGGTCATGCTCTTCATCTCCCGATCGCCTCGCGGAGGAGCCTGCGGGCCCGGTGGAGCTGCGCCTTGGTGGTGCCCACCGCGGTCCCGGTCATCCGCGCGATCTCCTCGTGCTTGTACCCTTCCACGTCGTGCAGGACGAACACCGTCCTGGCACCCTCGGGGAGCGCGGCGATGGCCCGCTCCAGCGCGATCCGCGTCTCCGGGCTGGCCGCGCGCCCGGGGCGCTCCAGCGATTCCGGCGACTCCACCGTCTCCACCCGCGCCCGCCGCCGCCGGTCCGAGCGGACGGCGTTGAGCACCAGGTTCACCGTGATGCGCCGCAGCCATCCCGCCACCTCGCCCTCGCCGCGAAAGGAGTCCAGCTTCTTCCAGGCGCGCACGAACACGTCCTGCGTGAGCTCGCCGGCGCGCGAGGCGTCGCCGGTCATGCGCAGGCACAGGGCGTAGACCCGGCCGGAGTTGTCCCGGTACATCCGCTCGAACGCCTGCGGATCGGGGGTGTCCTGGACGATGCGGAGGCCGGGGCTCACTCTCTCGGTCGGCGGGGCCGGAGGGGCGGCGGTGTCTGTCAGACGCTCTCGGCGCGGTCGGGGGATCGGCTCACTGCTCCCGGCATCAGAGACACCGGGTGTTGCCGTATGGTTTGAACGGAGCTTCCGCGGGATGGATTCGGCGTGCTTCGGCGGTGCTGGCGGGCCGCTCCGGAGCCCGGACGATACTGCCGTCCGGTCTCCTCCGCGGGCTCGGCGAGCCAGCCGAAACTGCCCGGCTGTCTCACCTCGCCGGAGGGAGCCTCGCCAAACGGCCGGCGAGTCTCCCTCCGTCAAAGATCATATGGATATCGCGGAACTACAACGACAAAACAAACCCTCTCCCAGGATTGGAAGAGGGTGGCGAGCCTAACGAGCCGGGTGAGGGCCGCCGTTCGCAGGCTGTCCCCTGTCCCCTGTCCCCTGTCCCCTGTCC
>DASVQR010000224.1:0-6244 GCA_036389055.1 Longimicrobiaceae bacterium
GGGGGCCCCCGAGGACGCCAGCGCGAGCCCCGCGTGAGGGATGCCGGCCCGAAGGGGCGAGACCCGGCGGGGCAGTTTCCGCCGGGGCTCGACTCCGTTGGCGAGCGTTGTTTGCTCGCCTACGGAGCCGCAGCCCGACCCCGCGCCAGCGGGGGCACGCCCGAACCCGCCGTAAAGCCGTGCAGTCCGGCCGTTTCAGTCCCCGCCGCGCAGCGCCACCAGAGGATCGACACGCGTCGCTCGACGGGCGGGAAGGTACGCGGCGACGGCGGCCGTGAGCCCGAGCCCGACCGGCACCGCGACGAACGTGGCCAGGTCCGTGGGCGCCACCCCGAACAGCAGGTGCTCCAGCAGCCGGGTGAGCCCCAGCGCCGCCGCGACCCCCACCACCACCCCGGCGGCGGTCATCGCCAGCCCCTGGGCCACCACCAGCCTGCGGATGGACCCCGGCCGCGCGCCGAGCGCCATCCTCACCCCCATCTCGTAGGTGCGCTGCGCCACCAGGTACGCCAGCGTACCGTAGATCCCCACCACGGCGAGCACCAGCGCGACCGCCGCGAACGCCCCCAGCAGCAGCGCCAGGAAGCGCGGCCGGGCCACCGACTCGCTGCGCACCTCGGCCAGCGTGCGCACGTCGGCCAGCGGGAGCTCGGGGTCCATGGCGCGGATCGCCTCGCGCACCGGGCCGGCCAGGCGCGCCGGGTCGCCGGGGGTGTGCACGGCCAGCGTCAGGGAGCGCGCGGCGCCGCCCCCGTTCCAGAACCTGAACTGCGCGTGCGGCACGTACATCTCCGGGCGCGGCGGCTCGCCCAGCGCCGCGTGGCGGACGTCGCGCACCACCCCCACGACGGTCACCCACCCCGGCCCCGCCTCGCCGCCCAGCTTGAAGCGCGCCCCCAGCGGGCTCGCCCCCGGCCAGTACTGCCGCGCCAGCGACTCGTTGACCACCACCGCCCCCGGCGCCCCCTCGCCGTCGCTCTCGGCGAGGCCGCGCCCGGCGAGCACCCGCATCCCCACGGCCCGCAGGTAGCCGGGCGTCACCGCCTGCCAGTCGGCGCGCGGGCTCACGGCGTCCTCCGCCACCGGCCTGCCCTCGATCTCGAAGTTGAGGTCGCCCAGCGTGCTGGCGAGCGGCAGGTTGGTGACCGCGCCCGCCGCGTCCACCCCCGGGACCTCGCCCACGCGTCGCAGCAGCTCGCGGTAGGCGCCCACCACCCGCGCGTCGTCCGGGTAGTCGGTGGCGGGGAGGGAGACGCGCAGGGTGAGCACGCCCCCGGTGCGGAAGCCGGGGTCCACCGCGTACAGCGCGGCCAGGCTGCGCAGCAGCAGCCCCGCGCCCAGCAGCAGCACCACGGCGAGCGCCACCTCGCCCGCCACCAGGGCCGAGCGGAAGCGGCGGCGGCGCACGCCGCCCGTGCCGGCGCGCCCGTTCTCCTTGAGCGACTCGTGCACCCGCCCGCCCGAGGCGTGCAGCGCCGGCGCCACCCCGAAGAAGAGCAGGCTGAGCAGCGACGCGCCCAGCGCGAAGCCCAGCACCGCCGGGTCCATGCGCACCGGCCCGGCGCTGGGTAGGTCGGCCATCTCCAGCAGCGGCACCGCGCGGAGCGCCCAGGCCGCCAGCAGCACGCCGGCCGCCCCGCCCAGCCCCGCCAGCAGCGCCCCCTCGGCCAGGAGCTGGCGCGCCAGCCGCCCGCGGCCCGCCCCCAGCGCGGCCCGCACCGCCAGCTCCCGCCGCCGCCCGTCCACCCGCACCAGCAGCAGGTTGGCGACGTTGGCGCAGGCGATCAGCAGCACCAGCGCCACGGCGCCCAGCAGGAGCGCCAGCACCGGCCGCGTCCGCCCCAGAACCGCCTCGCGCAGCGGCACCACGCCCGCCGCGAACCGCATCTCCGCCGGGTAGTCGTCGGGGAAGTCGCGCGTGAACCCGGCGGCCAACGCGGCGATCTCCCGGTCCGCCGCCTCCAGCGCCGCGCCCGGCCGCAGCCGCCCGACGCCCTCCAGGAAGTGGCTCCCGCGCTCCGCCGCCAGCTCCGGCCCCAGCGGCAGCGGCAGGAACACCTCCGTGTCCTCGCCCTCCTCCATGTCGGCGGGGAGCCGGAAGGCGGCGGGCATCACGCCCACCACCGTGCGGGGCGTGCCGTCCAGCACGATCCGGCTCCCGATCGCGTCCGGCGAGCCGCCGAAGCGGCGGGTCCACAGCCCGTGGCCGAGCACCGCCACCTCCTCCGCGCCGGGCGCGTCCTCCCCTGCCGCGAAGACGCGGCCCGCCGCGGGGCCGACTCCGAGCGCGGGGAACACCCCCGCCGTCAGGTAGCCCGCCCGCAGCCGCTCCGGCGTGCCGCCGCCGGTCAGGTTCGCCGGGCCGACGGCGTAGGCGCCCACGGACTCCAGCGAGCGCAGCCGGTCGCGGTAGTCGAAGTACTCCGCCGGGGACAGCTTGCCCGCCGGCTCGTCCTGCCAGCGGTTCTGCAGGCGGACGAGCCGCTCCTCGGCGGGGAAGGGGAGGCCGCGCAGCAGGGCGGCGTCCACGATGCTGAACACCGCCGTGTTCGCCCCGATCCCCAGCGCCAGCGTGAGCACCGCCGCGACCGCAAATCCGGGCTTCCTGCGAAGCTGCCGCGCCCCGAAGGCCAGGTCCTGCCGCAGCTCCGCCAGCCACTCCGAGCGCCGGCGGCCGCGCTCCCGCGTCCGGTCGGTGCGGAAGAGCGCCCGGCGCGCCTCGTCCACGTCGCCGAACTCCTCGGCCGCCCGCGCGCGGGCCTCCGCCTCCGCCATCCCGCCGCGCACCAGCTCGGCGGTGCGCATGTCCAGGTGGAAGCCCAGCTCCTCGTCCACCTCGGCGCGGATCTGGTCGCGCGTCCGCCAGGGGAAGCGGAAGGAGCGCGGCGGGCGGGTGGGCGGGCTCATGCCGCCTCCCCGGGTGCCGGGTCGAGCACCTTGAAGATCGCCTCCGCGTAGCGCCGCCAGGTGGCGGTCTCCTGCCGCAGCCGGGCGCGGCCCTCGCCGGTGAGGGTGTAGTAGCGGGCGCGGCGGTTGTTCTCCGTCACAGCCCACTCGGCCTCCACCCAGCCCTTCTTTTCCAGCCGCCGCAGCGCCTGGTAGAGGGCGGCGTCCTGCACCGCCAGCACGCCCCCGGTGCGCTCGCGGATCCACTGCGAGATCCCGTAGCCGTGCATCGGCTCCCAGGCGAGCGTGCGCAGGATCAGCACGGCGAGCGTGCCCTGCATCAGTTCCAGCGAGTCGTCCGGCATTGTGGTCTTTTCCGATTTCCTGGGTTTTGGGGAACTGCGGATTTGGGCGTGCCCCCGGCTGGCGCCGGGGTCGGGCTTCGGCTCCGTAGGCGAGCAAACGACGCTCGCCAACGGAGTCGAGCCCCGGCGGAAACTGCCCCGCCGGGTCTCGCCCCTCCGGGCCGAAATCCCTCACGCGGGGCTGGCGCTGGCGTCCTCGGGCCCCCACCCGGCGGCCTGAGAGCCGCCACCCTCCCCCGTGCCGGGGGAGGGCTGCCCGGGGTTTCGGTTTCGTCGTGCTCCCCCTCTCCCCTTGTGGGAGAGGGGGCCGGGGGGTGAGGGGTCGCCCCTCGCGCAACTGCCGACGCGCAGGCAAGATCCAGCCGTTGTCCCCTCTCCCAGAATTGGGAGAGGGTGGCGAGCCTCAAGCGAGCCGGGTGAGGGCCGTCCCCGCAGCGCGCTCCCCTTAACATGTGAGGGTAAGGTGCGCGCGGCGGGGCGGCGATGTCAAGAACTTTCGTCCCGGCATCGCTCGGCGCCCGGCGGTTGTCTGTTCGGGCCCAGGCCCAGCACCATCGACCGGCGCCAGGTCGGCCCGTGCGGCTCACCAGGGATCGAAGCAGTCGTAGTTGCGCTGGCGGCGGATGCGGTCGCCGCTGAACTCCAGGAACACGGCGAAGCGGGCGCGCATCTCGCCGCCCGCGGGGAGGGTGCCCAGGGAAACGGCGAGCGTCCCGGTCCACTGCACCTCCAGGGCGACGCGGTCGCCGTCCTCCACGGCGTGCAGCAGCTCGAAGCGCTGGCTGCGCATCACTTTCCGGCCGCGCTCCGCCCCCTCCAGGATCTCCGCCAGGCCGCGGCGGGCGCCCGCCGGCACCAGGCGGTTGGGGAACTCCTCCTGCACCACGTCCGCGGTGAAGAAGGCCGCCAGCTCGTCGCCGACGGCGCCGCGCTCGATCGCCTCCAGGTAGCTGCGCGCGATCGCCAGGGTGTCGGGCTCGGGCGCCACGGTCAGGCGCCCGCGGGGCGGGCCATCGCCTGCGGCATGAGCACGGCCACCACCTGGCCGCGCGCCGTGACGTCCGCCCCGGCGGCGAGGGTGACGTCCACGGTGACCATGCGGCCGGCGGCGCTCTTCACCCGGCCGCGCACCACCAGCTCCGGGCCCAGCGGGGTGGGGAGCTGGTAGTCCACGTGCAGCGAGGCGGTGACGAAGCGCGGCGCCGGCCGCTCGCCCACCTGCCGGCCGGCGGCGCGCTCGGTGGCCGCGGAGGCGGTCGCCATCGCCGCGCAGTCCATCAGCGAGGCGATCAGCCCGCCGTACACGTAGCCCGGCACCGCCACGTGCTCCGGGCGCGGGGTGAAGCGCGTCACCGACTCGTCGCCCTCCCAGCGTGTCTTGAGCTGCAGCCCGTGCTCGTTGAGCCGGCCGCAGCCGTGGCAGTGGGCGAAGTCCTCGGGGTAGAAGTCCTGCACGGCGGGGGATGCGCTCTGGCTCACGGGGCGGCTCCTTCAGATCTCGTGTCGGGACGATCTCGCGGCGTGCGGAGCGGATCCTCCGCGGCCGGCGCCTCGTCCCCGGCCACAGCATATATCCCGACGGGGGACTTGCGGCAAGGCCCCCGGGCCCCCTCAAACTTGGCGCCTTCGCGCGGCCGGCCCACGCCGGCCGGCACCACCCCAGGACCCCTGCCGGAGGAGGACCCCATGCGCGTGCTGCTCTCGACCATCGGATCGCGGGGCGACGTCCAGCCGCTGGTCGCGCTGGCCCTGGAGCTGAGGGAACTGGGAAGCGAGGTCCGGCTGTGCGTGCCGCCCGACTTCCGCGAATGGATCGAAGGGCTGGGAATGCCCGTCACCCCCATCGGGCCCGAGCTGCGGCCGACCGGGAAGGCCGCCCCGTCCGCGGCCCCGCCCACGCCGGAGCAGCTGCGGGCCATGATGGAGGGCACGGTCGCCGCACAGTTCCAGACGATCACGGAGGCGGCCCGGGGCTGCGACCTGGTGGTCGGCGCGACGGCGCTCCAGGTGGCCGCTCCCTCCGTGGCGGAGAGCATGGGGATCCCCTACGTCTTCGCCGCCTACTGCCCGGCGGTGCTGCCGTCGCCGCGCCACGCGCCGCCCGTGCTCGGCATGCGGGGAGACGCGCCGGAGGCCGCCGCGGCCGACTACGGCGAGCTGTGGGCCCGGGACGCGCAGCGCTGGAACGACGGCTGGGGCGCCCTGCTGAACGCGCGCCGGGCGGCGCTCGGCCTGCCCCCGGTGGGCGACGTGCGCGGCCACATCCTGACGGACCGGCGCTGGCTGGCCGCCGACCCCGTGCTGGGGCCCTGGCCCGATCCCGAGGACGGGGCGGTGGTGCAGACCGGCGCCTGGATCCTCCCCGACGCGCGCCCGCTCTCCCCGGAGCTGGAGGCGTTCCTCGACGCCGGCGAGCCGCCCGTGTACTTCGGCTTCGGCAGCATCCGCGCGCCGGCGGGGCTCGCCGGAGCGATGGTGGATTCGGCCCGCGCGCTGGGGCGCCGCGCGGTGGTGTCCCGCGGCTGGGCCGAGCTGTCGCTCCCCGACGACGGGCCGGACTGCCTGGCGGTGGGCGAGGTCGACCAGCAGGCGCTGTTCGGGCGGGTGGCGGCCGTGGTCCACCACGGCGGCGCGGGCACCACCACCGCGGCCGCGCTGGCGGGCGCCCCGCAGGTGGTCGTCCCCCAGATGTACGACCAGCACTACTGGGCGCGGCGGGTCCAGGAGCTGGGCATCGGCGCCGCGCACGCGCCCGGCGCGCCTACCGCGGCCTCGCTGGCCGCGGCCCTGGAGCACGCCCTCCGGCCCGGCGCGGCCGCCCGCGCCCGGACCGTCGCCGGCCAGGTGCGCACGGACGGCGCGCGGGAAGCCGCCCGGCGCCTGGCGAGCGGCGGCCGGGAGGGCCCGTCCTGAGGCCGGACCGCGCCCGGGACCGGACGGGAGGGCGCCGGGAGGTATTTCCCCCCGGCGCCCGGCGATCGTCGCCCTCCTCG
>DASVQR010000225.1:0-9060 GCA_036389055.1 Longimicrobiaceae bacterium
CTCCTGAGGGAGCGGCGGAGGCGGCCGCGGCGCGCGCGCCGCGGCCGCCTCCGCCGCTCCCTCAGGAGATGATGCCCAGGTTGCGTCCCACCCGCGCGAAGGCGTCCAGCACCTGGTCCAGCTGCTCGCGGGTGTGGGTGGCCATCACCGAGGTGCGCAGCCGGCAGGCGCTCTCGGGGACGGCGGGCGGGAGGACGGGGTTGGTGAACACCCCGGCGTCGAAGAGCGCCTTCCAGAAGATGAAGGTGTGCTCCATGCGCCCGGTGGACACGGGGATGATGGGCGTCTCCGACTCGGCGGTGTCGAAGCCCAGGGCCTGGAGCCCGCCGCGCAGGTAGCCGGCGTTGTCCCACAGCCGCTCGCGCCGCTCCGGCTCGCGCTCCATCACCTCCAGGCACGCCAGCACCGTGGCCACCGCAGAGGGCGGCATGCTGGCGCTGAAGATCAGGGTGCGCGAGTGGTGCTTGAGGTAGTGGATCACGTCGGCCGGGCCGGCGATGGCCCCGCCGATGGAGGCGAACGACTTGGAGAAGGTGGCCATGACCAGGTCCACCCCCTCCTCGATCCCGAAGTGCTGGGCCGTGCCGCCGCCGTGCTCCCCCAGCACTCCCACCGAGTGGGCGTCGTCCACCATCACCCGGGCGCCGAACTCCTCGGCGAGCGCCACGATCGCCGGGAGCGGGGCGATGTCGCCCTCCATGGAGAAGATGCCGTCGGTGACCACCAGCATCCCCTTGCCGGCGTTGGCCTCCAGCAGGCGGCGCAGCGCGTCCATGTCGGCGTGCGGGTAGCGCGCCATCTCGCCGCCGGCGAGCATGCTGGCGTCCACCAGCGAGGCGTGGTTCAGCTTGTCGTGGATCGCCACGCTGCCGCGCCCCACCAGGGTGGAGATCACCCCCAGGTTGGTCTGGTAGCCGGTGCTGAACACCAGGGCGGACTCCTGCCCCATCAGCCGGGCCAGGCGCTCCTCCAGCTCCCCGTGCAGGTCGAGCGTGCCGTTCAGGAAGCGGCTCCCGGTGCAGCCGGTGCCGTAGCGGTACAGGGCCTCGCGCGCGCGCTCCAGCACGTACGGGTGGTGCGTGAGGCCCAGGTAGTTGTTGGAGCCGACCATGATCTTGCGCTGGCCGCGGATCACCACCTCGGTGTCCTCGGAGCTCTCGATCGGCTGGAAGTATGGATACAGCCCGCGGTCGATCATCTCCCGGGCCGCCGTGAAGCGGCGGCACCGGTCGAAGAGGTCCGCGGACTTTCGTACCGTCTGGATATTGGTCGCCATCAAAGCCATCCGTTGGTTCGGTACCACCGGGCCGTGTGCAGGGCGCCCACGTCCAGCGGCGTCGCCTCGCCGGGGGGGAGGAGCGCTTCCGAGCCGGCGAGGTCGCAGACCCACCCCTCGGCAAGCATCTCCTCGGCCTTTTCCCGGTTGAAGGCCGGCGTGAAGCCGGCCGCCCGGCCGATCCCCTCCGTCGCCGCCGCCGCCGCCCGAACCAGCGCGGGGGGGAGGCCGATGCGGAGGGGCCGTCTGCCCAGGGCGCGGGAGATCGCGTCCACCAGGCCGTCCATCGTGTGCGCCACCGGCTCGGCGACCGCGTAGGTCCCTGCGGGGGCCGCCGCCGCCCCCTCCAGCGCGCGGGCCAGGTCGGGGGCGTAGATCAGGTGGAGCCGCCGCTCGCCCGACGGGGTGGGGGCGATGCCGCGCTTCACCATCCTGAAGTACGTGAGGAGCGCACGGTCGCGCGGCCCGTACACCGCGGGGGCCCGGACGACGATGGTCTCGATCCCCTCGGCTTCCAGGGCGCGGATCCGCCGCTCCCCCTCCAGCTTGCTCCTTCCGTACCCTGTTAGCGGGTGCGGGGTTTCACCTGTTTGCCGCGGCCGCCCCCCCAGCATGGGCCCGCAGGCCGCGTACGAGCTCAGATACACCAGCCGCCGCGGGCGCGCCGGCGCGCGCAGGATCCCCTCCGCCACGGCGGCCGTGCCCTCCGCGTTGGCGGCCAGGTACGCGGCCTCGCTGGGCGCGGCGACCACGGCCGCCAGGTGGAACACCGTGTCCACCCCGTCCGCGGCGCGGGCCACGGCGTCCGCGTCCGCCAGGTCGCCCACGACGCGCTCCACGCCGTGCCGCTCCAGGTGCGCGACCTCGCTGGTGGGGCGCACGAGCGCACGGAGCCGCCAGCCGGAGGAGGACAACCGCTCGACGAGGTGGCTCCCCACGAAACCGGTGGCTCCGGTTATCAGTGCGGAGCTGCTCACCTTTGGGGAGTCAAGATGCGCGGGAAAGGCAAAAAGCGCAACAGGATGCGGGTGCTGGAACGCCGTCCACCACCGGCAGGGGGCGGACCCGGCGGATAAATATGCGGCAGAAAGGGCGGGAAGTCACGGGTCACGGCCGAATCGGCCCCCATGCGGGCGCTGCACCGGCCCCCGCACCCGAAGAGCGGCACCACCGGCACCGCCGCCGCCAGGATCGCCAGGACGTCGAGCAGCGCCCGGCCGGCGGGCACGGTCAGCGCCTCACGTCCCGAACCGGCGCACGAAGGCGCGCTCGGCGTCGGTGGTGCCCACCAGGATCAGCTCGCCGCCGGGGGCCAGCAGGTGGTCGGCGGGCGGGTTGATGGACATCGCCCCCGGGGCCTGCACCGCCACCACGCTGCACCCGGTGGCCTCGCGGATCCCCGTTGCCGCCAGCGTGCGGCCGGCCAGCGAGGGGGGAACCGTGTAGCGGAACACGTTGAGCCCCTCGGCCAGCATCACCACGTCGTCCTTTTCCAGCACGTTGAACACGGCGTTGGCGCCCATGGAGGCGTACGACATCACGAAGTCCGCCCCCGCGCGGTGCAGGGTGGACACGTTGCGCTCCAGCGTGGCGCGGCTCACGATCTGCACGTCGGGGCGCAGGCGGCGGCAGTAGATGGTCAGGTAGATGTTGGTGGCGTCGTCGCTGGTGGTGACCACCACCGCCCCGGCCTCGCGGATCCCCGCGCGCTCCAGGCAGTCGATGTCGGCGGCGGAGCCCAGCACGTAGCGGGTGCCGTCGCGGATGCGCTCCGGGTCCTTTTCCAGGATGGTCACCGGCACCTCCCGCTCGCGCAGCGCCCGCGCCACCGCGCGCCCCACGCGCCCGCCCCCCAGCACCAGCACCGGCGCGTCGGGGCGGTTGTAGATCACCGTGAGCTCGTCGAAGCGGGCCAGCTGCTCCTCGGAGCCGGCCAGCACCAGCACGGTGGACGAGCCGATCACCGTGTCCGGCCCCGGGATGCCGAAGCTCCCCCGCTCCCACACGCCCACCACCGTCAGCCCGGTGGCCTCCCGGAGGCGGCCGTCGCGAAGCGACATCCCCACCAGCGGCGTCCCCGTGGCCGGCGCCTCGGCGATCACCAGCTCGCCGAAGCGGCCCATGACGCTGGCCCGCGACTCGCCGCCCAGGGTGCGGCGCGCCAGCGAGCGCCCCAGCATGGCGGGGAGGTGGAGGACGTGCGACGACCCGGCCAGCTCCAGGATGTCCACGGAGTCTTCCGCGCGGGCCACCGAGACGATGGGGGCGCGCGGCGTGAGCTCGCGCACCGTGAAGGTGATGTTGGTGTTCTCGTAGTCGTCCCCGGTCACCACCACCAGCGCCGCGTCCGCCGCCCGGGCCGCGCGGTACGTCGCCAGCACGTCGCGCTCCCCCACCAGCACCCGGATCCCGGCGTCGTGCAGCTCCAGGGCCCGCTTCAGCTCCGGCTCCAGCACCCAGTAGGGCCGCCCGTGGTCCACCAGCCGCTGCACCAGGGAGATGGCCACCGCGTCGTAGTGGGTGACTAGGACGTGGTCGCGCGTCCCCTCCGGCACCTCGCGCGGGGCCCGGCGCGCCGACTGCGCCTCCAGCCACGGGGCGTAAAAGAACTGGATGAAGGTGAAGGGGAGGACGATGAGCAGGAACACCACGCCCGAGAGCAGCACGACCATGGAGAACAGGCGCCCCAGGTCGCTCCGGAAGGTGATGTCGCCGAAGCCCAGGGTGGACATCACGGTGAGCGTCCAGTAGAAGCCCGTCACCCAGGAGTGGGTCTGCCCCTCCGCCGCCATGATGAAGTGGAAGGCGACGCTGTACGCCACCACCATGGCAAGCAGGAAGAGCAGGAAGCCGCGCAGCAGCCGCAGGTTGCGCCGGTGCTGCCGGTTCTGCATCAGGTAGGCGAACTGCGCCGGGAGGAACTTCATGCGGCGACCCCCGGCCCCGGCCCGCGTGGGGCCGGCGTGGCTGCCGCGGGCGGGACGGGGTGCCGGGCGGGGGACAAGGGCGGGTGCCTGGGGCTCCGGGTGGACGGGGGATCCGGAGTCCGAACATGGCCCGGCGGGCGAGGGGGTGTCAACGGGGAAGTCCGGGGCCGCCCCGGCGCGCTACCCTTCCGACTCCCTCCACCACTCGCGGGCGGCGGCGAAGAGCGCGTGGAGCGCCGCCGCGTCGCCCGCGCGGAGTGCGGCGTGCAGCTCGTCCAGGCGGGCGCGCAGCCCGTCCACGGCCTCGGCGAGCGGCGCGGCGTTGTCCAGGGCGACGGCCGTCCACATCTCGGGGGAGCTGCCGGCCAGCCGGGTGACGTCGCGCCCGCCGGGTCCCAGCTCGGCGCGGGGGACGCCCGCGGCGGCGAGCGCGCGGGCCAGCGTGACGGAGGCGAGGTGGGGGAGGTGGCTGGTGCGGGCCAGGAGCAGGTCGTGCTCCGCCGCGTCCACCGTTTCCGGCAGCGCGCCCAGCGCGGACCACAATTCCCGCGCGAGCGCCAGGGCGGGCGCGCCGGCGGAGGGGGCGGGGGACAGGAACACGCGCGCCCCGGCGAACAGGCCGGGGCGCGACGCCTCCCACCCGGACAGGTGCGAGCCGGCCAGCGGGTGCGACCCCACGAACACCGCGCCGATCCCCGCCGCCTCGGCCGCGGCGCACACGCTCGCCTTGGTGCTCCCCACGTCGGTGACCAGCCGCGCCGAGCGCAGCCGCGGCGCCAGCCCGCGCAGCACCGCCGCCGCCGCCGTCACCGGCACCGCCGCCACCACCAGCTCCGCCTCCTCCGCGCCCTCCAGCCCCGGCCCGAGCGCCGCGTGCACCACGCCCTCGCGCAGCGCCCCCTCCACCGCGCCCGCGTCGCGGTCGTGCCCCAGCACGCGGACCCCCTGAGCGGCCAGGTCGCGCGCCAGCGACCCGCCCACGAGCCCCAGGCCGACCACCGCGGCGGTGCGGATCACGGCGAGGGGACAGGGGACAGGGGACAGGGGACAGCCGGCAACGGCAGTACGGAGTACGCAGTACGAAGTACGCTACCTACCGTGGGGCTGCCATGCAGTTCTCCCCCTCTCCCGCTTGCGGGGGAGGGGGCCGGGGGGAGGGGGCCCCTGCGGACGCCAGCACGAGCCCCGCGTGAGGGATGTCGGCCCGAAGGGGCGAGACCGCACGGCAGTATCGTGCGGGCTCGACTCCGTTGCAGACGGTCGTATCGTCTGCTACGGAGCCGCAGCCCGACCCCGGCGCAGCCGGGGGCACGCCCAAACCAGCAGTTCGGTGGAAGTCTAAGAAACGTCACTCCTGTTCCATCTGCGCGCGCCGCGACAGCCCGATCAGGTGCCAGAACAGCGCCCGCATCTCCTCGTCCACCAGCCCGGCCTCGCGCGCCAGCATCCCGGCGCTCCGCACGACCGCGGCTTCACGCGCGGGGTCCAGCGTCGGAAGGCCTGCGGCGCGTTTCGCCTTCCCGACCTCCCGGGCGAGCCGAACCCGCTCCGCCACCAGGCCGACGATCTCCCGGTCGATCCGCTCGATCTCCCCGCGGAGCCGTTGCAGATCTTGCCCTGCGGAACCGGCCTTCGCCGGGGTGCTCATGCCGCCTCTCGTTCTGCGCCATCCTGGACCTCCGGGAGCGTGCGTCCGGCGGCGAGCGCGAAGGGGCGCAGTGCGCGCATCAGGTCGGCGAAGGCCGCCGGCCCGAGCGACTGGTCCCCGTCCGAGAGCGCCTTCTCCGGACACGGGTGGACTTCCACGATCAGGCCGTCGGCGCCCGCCGCCACGGCCGCGAAGGACAGGGGTGCCACCAGGTCGGCGCGGCCGCCCGCGTGGCTGGGGTCGACGATCACGGGGAGGTGCGTCTCGGCCTTGAGGACCGGGATCGCCGCCACGTCCAGGGTGTTGCGGGTGGAGGTCTCGAAGGTGCGGATCCCCCGCTCGCACAGGATGACGTCGCGGTTGCCCTGCGCCATGACGTACTCGGCCGCCATGAGCAGCTCCTTGAGGGTGGCGGAGAGCCCCCGCTTCAGCAGGATGGTGCGCTGCACCCGGCCCAGCTCGGAGAGCAGGGAGAAGTTCTGCATGTTGCGCGCGCCCACCTGGAGCACGTCGGCGTACTCGGCCACCAGCTCCACCTGGCGGGTGTCCATGACCTCGGTGACCACGGGGAGCCCGGTGCGGGCGCGCACGTCGGCCAGCAGCCGGAGCGCGGCCTTGCCCATCCCCTGGAAGGCGTAGGGGGAGGTGCGCGGCTTGAAGGCGCCGCCCCGCAGCATCCCCGCGCCGGCGGCGCGGACGGCGCGGGCGGTCTCCTCCAGCATCTCGCGCCCCTCCACCGAGCAGGGGCCGGCGATCACCGCCAGCTCGCGCCCGCCCACGGAGGCCCGCTCGCCCACGCGGATCACCGTGGGGTCGGCCGCGAACTCGCGGGAGGCCATCCGGTACGGCTTCTGGATGGGGGTGACCGACTCCACCCCGGGGAGGGCGCGCAGCGCGGCCTCGGGGAGGGCGGTCTCGTCGCCGATGCACCCCACGACCACGCGGTGCTCGCCGCGGGAGATGTGGGTGCGCAGGCCATAGACCTCGACGCGCTCGCGGATCCCGTCGAGCTCGGCGTCGGTGATGTCGGGACGGGTGACGATGATCATGCTTCCTCCAGGCGGCGCTCGGCCTCCTTGACGGCGTGGAAGAGCTGCTCGAAGGAGTCCACCACGAACAGCACGTCCTGGAAGCGGTCGATCTCGAAGGGCTGGTCCATGACCGCGTCCAGGTCGAAGGGGCGGCGCTCGCAGCGGGGCCCCAGCGCGTTGGCGGCGTCCCCGATGGAGGAGATCAGCCCGCTCCCGTACACCTTGACGCGCCCGTCCTCGCGCACCAGCCCGAACTCCACCGTGAACCAGAACAGGCGGGCCATGCGGGTCATCTCCTCCTCGCTGCGCGCGCGGAGGGCCACCTGGCCGAACGTCTGCAGGAAGTCCCCGAACACCGGGTCGGCGTGCAGCGGCACGTGGCCGAACACGTCGTGGAAGATGTCCGGCTCGGGGAGGTACTCCAGCTGCTCGCGCGGCCGGACGATGACCGTGGTGGGGAACTTCCGCTCGGCCAGGCAGCCGAAGAACTCGCGCGCCGGGATGAAGCCGCTCACCGCCATGGACCGCCACCCGGTGCGCGGCCCCAGCCGGCGGTTGACCTCCGCGAGGTCGGGCACCGAGTCCCGGCGCAGCCCGATGGTCTCCGCGCCCTCCAGGAAGACGCGGCTCCCGCTCTCGCGCAGCTCCTTCATGCGGCGCTCGTACAGGATCCCCCAGGTCTCGTGCTCCTCGGGGGTGTAGGCGTGCCAGTCCTGACGGATGAAGATGCCCGGATCGACCACCGCTTCCTCGGCAACTGCTTGCATCAAGTCCTCCCGGGCTCTGGGGCCCCGCGGTTTCGAAGGCGACGGACTCCTGGCATACCCCGGGAGTGGGGTACGCCTTCTGATCCGTGGCGGGAAATGTGCCGGTGACTACCGGCAACTATAGATCCGATGGAGACAGGCGTCAAGCATGTCGTAGAACCCGCGGTGGTTTCTGCACATACGCTTCCGCTCCGGATCGGCCCCGTGCCCCCAGGGCCGCTTTGTGTTTCCCCGGCCCGGTCCGGCGTGGTGGGGAACGCGCGCCCCAGGGCGGGACAGGCGGGCCACACCGAACGGGTCACGATGGGGACAGCATGGGTAAAAGCAACCGGGCGGCCCGCGAGAGTCACGGGCCGCCCGGTGAGGTGTGCTGCGCGTCCTGCCGCGCGTCAGCCGCGCATGCGCCTCCCGCGCCGGCCCGTTGCACCGGGCAGGACGAGATAACGGACGCAGGCGAGGAGGCGGCGATGGGCGCTCATGGTCCGGAGGCTAGCCGCGGCGGGGCCGCCGGTCAAGGGTCGTCGCGCAGGTGGCCGGCGGCGACGGCCTCGTCCACCACGGCCAGCACCGTGGGCCACAGGGCGGGCGCCCCGGCGCGGATGGGGTCCATGCGGCGCAGCACCTGGGCGCGGGCGATGCCGTGGGCGCGCCAGCTGCCGCCGCCGGAGTGGATGTTCTGGAGCAGGGGCTGGAGCCGGTCCAGCGCCACGGCGAAGCGCGCGTCGGGGGTCTCCCCCGCCTCGAACTCCGCCCACAGCGCGTGCAGCTCGGCGGCCTGCTCCGCGGGGAGGAGCCCGAAGATGCGCTCCGCCGCCCGGCGCTCGCGCTCCTCCTTACCCACGTTGGCCGCGGCGTCGTAGCAGAAGGCGTCGCCCGCGTCGATCTCCACCACGTCGTGCACGAGCACCATCTTCATGGTGCGGGCGACGTCCACCTCCGCTCCGGCGTGTTCGGCGAGCAGGGCGGCCATGAGCGCCAGGTGCCAGGAGTGCTCGGCGCTGTTCTCCCGGCGGGAGGCGTCCGTCAGCAGGGTCTGGCGGAGCACCGTCTTGAGCCGGTCGATCTCCACCACGAAGCGGAGCTGCCGGGCGAGCCGGTCGTTGGTATCGGACATCGTGTCTGCTTCGACGGGGTTCTGCGCGTGGGGCCGCTCCGGAGCCGGACGATACTGCCGTCCGTCTCCTGCGCGGGCTCCGGGAGCCTCCTCGGTCGGCACGAAACTGCCCGTGCCGACGCTGCGGGGTCTCCCTGCGCCGGAGGGAGCCCCGCCAAACTGCCGGCGGGTCTCCCTCCGCGACAAATCTTTTGGGTACCGCGGAACCGCGAACGGCCCTGCGGACAACCTACCCGCCCGCGCGCCGTGCCTCAACACCCCGCGCTCGGTCGCGCCGTGGGGGCAGTACCGCAGTGG
>DASVQR010000226.1:0-23756 GCA_036389055.1 Longimicrobiaceae bacterium
AAGTCGCGCCAGGTCTTGGCTCCACTGAGGGTGCCCAGAAGGATGCAGGCCAGTACTAGCCACAGTTCATGGCGGCGTCCGCGCGGATGCCGGAAGTCCGGCACCCGCGCAAGTGATTCAAGCAGTGTCATGCCAGCATGACACTAGCTCAAATGACAATGAAACAGCCCTGCGGCGCCAGCCGGGGGCACGCCCACCCCCGCCGTTCAAAGCAGTTCCAGAAGCAGCTAGCCCTGCGGCCACGGCGACTCGTACGCCTCCGCCATCCCGACGACCACCCGACGCTGCCCGGTGAACGGCGAACGCGCGTGCGCCATGAGCATGTTGTCCAGCAGCAGCACGTCCCCCTTCTCCCAGGGAAACACCAGCGCCTCCGCGTCGTACGCCTCGCGGATCGCCCCGAACACCTCCGGGTCGATGGGCGAGCCGTCGCCGTAGTAGGTGTTGCGCGGCAGGTTCTCCTCGCCGAAGTCCTCCAGCAGCACCTCCACCACGTCCGGGTCCTGGCTGGACACGTGGAACAGGTGCGCCTGGTTCATCCACACTTTCTCGCCGGTGGCGGGATGCACGGCCACGCCCTGGCACACCTGCCGGGTGCGCAGGTGGTCGTCGTCCACCCACTCGGCCTCGATCCCCGCGGCGCGGCAGTACTCGTCCACCTCCTCGCGCGTCTCCGCCTGGAAGACGTTCTGCCAGGGCAGGTCCATCCACTCGGTGTAGTTGCGCACGTACATCACCCCCAGCCGCTCGAAGCGGTCGCGGATCTCCGCGGGGAGCCGGCTGTACACGCGGCGGCTGTCGGCGATGGGGGTCTCGCCCCCGGTCTCGGCCACGATCATGGACAGGAAGCCGATCTTCATGGGCCAGCTGCGGGTGTACGACATCTCCGTGTGGAACGGGATGGTCTGGTCCGCCGGGTACTCGGTGGAGGTGTAGACGTTGCCCTTGACCTGGGTGCGCGGCGAGGAGCGGTAGGTGTAGGGGAGGAGCTCGCCCGACGCGGAGAGCATGAAGCGCTGGAACTCGTCCACGTCGTCCACGCCGAAGCCGCGGAACAGGATGCCGCCCGCGCGGCGGAGCGTGGTCTCGACCCAGGGGCGGTTCTCGCCGGCCCAGTCGGCCAGCACCACCCCGGGCTCCGCGGGACGGACCAGCACGGGCGCGGCGGGGAAGCCGTCCAGGAAGCCGGTCCGCACGCGGCCGTCGGGGGCCTGCACGGGCTCGTTGGCGACGCTCATCGGTTCACTCCACGGATTCGCGGGTTGGGTGTCGGGGCCGGACGGCCCGCGCAGCCCGATGGATAACCCGCCGCATGGATCCAGTCAAGCGCTGCCGGGCGGCGTGGCGCGGCGCGGCCGCGCGCAGGTTGAAGTCGCCTCACGCCCGAGTTACTTTCCGACAGCTTTCGGTTCACGCCGCCCTCCCCGAACCCGGCAGCCCGCGCGAATGGAGAACGTAGAGAGCGTCTATCCCCTCTCCCCCATGCAGCTGGACATCCTGCTCCGCTCGCTGCGGGCGCCGGAGGCGGCGGAGTACGCCGAGCAGGTGCGCTGGACGCTGGAGGGCGAGCTGGACGCGGGGGCCTGGGCGGGCGCCTGGCAGCGGCTGGCGGAGCGGCACCCCGTGCTGCGCACCGTGTTCTTCTGGGAGGGGCTGGACACCCCGCTCCAGGTGGTGCGCCGCACGGTGGAGGTGAAGCCCGAAGTGCTGGACTGGCGCGGCGCGCCGGCGGACGAGTTGGAGGCGCGGGTCGACGCGCTGGTGCGCCGGGAGCGGCGCCGCTTCGACCTGGAGGCGGCGCCGCTGTTCCGCGTGGCCTGCGCCCGCGTGGGCGAGCGGGAGCACCGCTGCGTGTGGACCTGCCACCACCTGCTGCTGGACGGCTGGTCGGCCGCGCGGGCGCTGCAGGAGGTGTTCGCGCTGTACGAGTCGCTCCGGGGCGGGGAAGCCCCGGCGCTCCCCCCGGCGCCCCCCTTCCGGGCGTACATCTCGTGGCTGCAGGCGCAGCCGGACGGGCCGGCGGAGGGGTTCTGGCGCGAGGCGCTGGCCGGCGTCGCCGCCGCCTCGCCGCTCCCCCCGGGACTGCCGACGGACGCCGCCGCTCCCGCGGGCCCGCGCCACGCCGAGGCGACCATCCCCGCGCCGCGGCTGGAGCGGCTGGAGGAGGCCGCGCGGCGCCGGCACGTCACGCTGAACACGCTGTTCCAGGGCGCCTGGGCGCTGCTCCTGGGCCGCTGGCGCGGCGACGACGACGTGGTCTTCGGGGCCGTGTCGGCGGGGCGCCCCGCCGGGCTGCCGGGCGCCGAGTCCATGCTGGGGGTGTTCGTGGCCGGCGTGCCGGTGCGGGCCCGGCTGCGCCCGGAGGCGGAGGCGGCGCCCTGGCTGCGCGAGCTGCAGGCGGCGCAGGCGCGCGCGCGGCAGCACGACCACTACACGCTGCAGCAGGTGCAGGCGTGGAGCGGGGTGCCGGCGGGGGAGCGGCTCTTCGACACGCTGCTCGTCTTCCAGAACTACCCGCTGCGCGCGGTGGAGGGCGCCCGCGTGGCCGGGCTGGAGGTGCGCGGCCTCCGCGGCGTCCCCGCGGACACGGCGCTGGGGCACGCGCTGATGCTGGAGGTGTCCGTGCGAGGCGGCGGCGCCGCGCTGAGCCTGGCGTACGACGGGAGCGGGTGGGACGCGGAGATGGCCGGCCGGGCGCTGGAGCAGCTGGGGGCGCTGCTGGACGGGCTGGCGGGCGACCCCGACCCGCGCCTGGGCGAGCTGGAGCCGCTCTCCGCCGCGGAGCGGGAGCAGGTGCTGCGGGGGTGGAACGCCACCGCAGCGCCCTTCGCCCGCGACCTGTGCGTCCACGACCTGGTGGCGGCGCAGGCGGCGCGCACGCCGGACGCGGACGCGGTGGTGCTGGACGGCGAGTCGCTGAGCTACGCGGAGCTTGAGACGCGGGCCAACCGGCTGGCGCGCTTCCTGGCGCGGCGCGGGGTGGGGCCGGACGCGCGGGTGGCGCTGTGCATGGAGCGGGGCCTGGACCAGGTGGTGGCGGTGCTGGCGGTCCTCCGGGCGGGCGGCTGCTACGTGCCGCTGGACCCGGCGTACCCGGCGGAGCGGCTCGCCCACATGCTGCGCGACTCGGCGGCCCGGGTGCTCCTCACGGAGTCGCGGCTCGCGGGGGCGCTCCCGCCCTCGGCGGCGGAGACGGTGTGCGTGGACGCCGTGCGCGGCGAGACCGCGCGCGAGGCGGAGGAGGCGCCCCGCACCGGGGTGGACGCCGACAACCTGGCGTACGTGGTCTACACCTCCGGCTCCACCGGCACCCCCAAGGGCGTGGCGATGCCGCACCGGCCGCTGGTCGCGCTGCTGGAGTGGCAGCGGGGCGTGTGGCGCGGCCCGCGCGCCGCGCGCGTGCTCCAGTTCGCCACGCTCAGCTTCGACGTCTCCTTCCTGGAGATCTTCTCCGCCTGGACCGGCGGCGGCACGCTGGTGCTGCTGCGCGAGGAGGAGCGGCGCGACCCCGACGCCCTCCTCCGCCGCCTGGAGGACGACGGAGTGGAGCGGCTCCTCCTCCCCTGGGTCGCGCTCCAGCAGCTGGCCGAGCGCGCGCGGGAGCGCGGCGCGGCGCCCGCGCGGCTCCGCGACGTGCAGAGCACCGGCGAGCAATTGCGCGTGAGCGAGGCGGTGCGCGCCTGGATGGCGGCGCTGGGGGCGCCGCTCCACAACCACTACGGCCCCTCGGAGACCCACGTGGTCACCGGGCACACGCTGGAGGGCGATCCCGCGGCGTGGCCCGTCCTCCCGCCCATCGGCCGCCCCGTCGCCAACACCCGCTGCTGGGTGCTGGACGGGTGGCTGCGGCCGGCCCCCGTGGGCGTCCCCGGCGAGCTGTACCTGGCCGGAGACAGCCTGGCGCGCGGCTACCTGGACCGCCCGGACTCGACCGCCGACCGGTTCCTCCCCGACCCGTTCTCCCCCGGGGCGGGCGGGCGGATGTACCGCACCGGCGACCGGGTGCGCTGGCTGGCGGACGGCACGCTGGAGTTCCTGGGGAGGACCGACCACCAGCTCAAGGTGCGCGGCTTCCGGGTGGAGCCCGGCGAGGTGGAGGCGGCGCTGGAGACGCACCCCGGGGTGCGGGAGGCGCTGGTGCACGCGCGCGAGGACGCGGCGGGGGAGCGGCGGCTGGTGGGGTACGTGGTGCCGCGTCCGGGCGCCGCGCCGTCGCCCGCGGAGCTGCGCGCCCACCTGGCCGCGGCGCTGCCGGAGTACATGCTGCCGGGCGCGTTCGTGCTCCTGGAGACGCTTCCCTTGACTCCCAGCGGAAAGGCCGACCGGCGGGCGCTCCCCGCCCCGGACGCCGCCGCGGGGGCGGGGTTCGAGGCGCCGCGCACCCCGGTGCAGGAGGTGCTGGCGGCGGCCTGGGCGGAGGTGCTGGGGGTGGACCGGGTGGGCGCGGACGACGACTTCTTCGCTCTGGGCGGGCACTCGCTGCTGGCCGCGCGGGTGGTCTCGCGCCTGCGCGACGCGCTGGGCGTGGAGCTGCCGCTCCCCGCGCTCTTCGAGGCGCGCACCGTGGCGGCGCTGGCCCGGCGCGTGGAGGCGCTGCTGCACGCCGGCCAGGGCGGCGAGGCGCCGCCGCTGGTGCCGGTCCCCCGCGACGGCGCGCCGCTCCCCCTGTCGTTCGGGCAGCAGCGGCTCTGGCTGCTGCAGCGGATGGAGCCGGGGAGCGCCGCCTACAACCTGTCGTACGCGCTGCGGGTGCGCGGCCCCCTCGACCGGGGCGCGCTGGAGCGGGCCCTCACGGACGTGGCGGCCCGGCACGAGACGCTGCGCACCCGCTTCCCGGAGCAGGACGGCGAGCCGGTGCAGCGCATCGAGCCCGCCCGGCCGGCGCGGCCGCCGCGGGTGGACCTGTCGCGGCTCCCGGGCCCCGCGCGCGAGGCGGAGCTGGCCCGGCTCGCGGACGCGGAGGCGCGGCGGCCCTTCGACCTGGCGGCGGCCCCCGCGCTGCGGACCGCGCTGGTGCGGCTGGGCGCGCGGGACGCCGCGCTGCTCCTCACGCTGCACCACGTGGTCTGCGACGGGTGGAGCCTGGCGATCCTGGTGAGCGAGCTGTCGGCGCTGTACGCGGCCCACGCGCGTGGCGAGCCGGCGCGTCTGCCGGAGCTGCCGGTGCAGTACGCGGACTTCGCCGTGTGGCAGCGGGCGTGGCTCGCGGGCCCCGTGCTGGAGCGGCAGCTCGCCTTCTGGCGCGGCGCGCTCCGCGGCGCCCCCGCGCTGCTGGAGATCCCCGCGGACCGTCCGCGCCCGGCGGTGCTCCCGGACGCCGGGGGGCGGATCGACTTCCGCCTGGACGCCGGCCTCCTGGCCGGGGTGCGCGCGCTCGCCCGCCGCGAGGGGGCGACGCCTTTCATGGCGCTGCTGGCGGCGTGGCAGCTCCTCCTGGCGCGCTACGCGGGCGTGGACGACCTGGTGGTGGGCACCCCGGTGGCCGGGCGCGACCGCCTGGAAACGGAGGGGCTGGTCGGCTTCTTCGTCAACACGCTGGTGATGCGCGCGGACCTGTCGGGCGATCCCGCCTTTCGCGAGCTGCTCCGCCGGGTGCGGCGCACGGCCCTGGAGGCGTACGCGCACGGCGACCTCCCCTTCGAGCGGCTGGTGGAGGCGCTGGGCGCCGGGCGCAGCCGGGCCCACGCGCCGCTCTTCCAGGTGGCGTTCGCCATGCAGGGCGCCGGGCACGCGGAGCTGCGGCTCGCCGGCGCGGAGGTGTCGCCGCTGGGGCCGGGGAGCGTGTCCGCCAAGTTCGACCTGTCGCTCGCCCTGCACGACGACGGGGCGGGGGGGCTGGCGGGCGGCCTGGAGTACGCGGCGGCGCTGCGCGACGCCGCCACCGCCGCGCGCATGGCGGAGCACTACACCACGCTCCTGGCCGCGATCGTCACCGACCCGGGCGCGCGGGCCGCGGTGCTCCCGCTGATGGGCGCGGCCGAGCGGGATCGGGTGCTGGAGGAGGGGCACGGCCCGCCGCGCGTTGACGCCTCCACCGACACCGTGCACGGGCTGCTCGCGGCGCAGGCGGCGCGCACGCCGGAGCGGACGGCGCTGGTCTTCCGGGGCGCGGCGACGACGTACGGCGACCTCGACCGGCGCGCGAATCGCCTCGCGCACCTCCTGCGGGCGCGCGGCGTCGGCGCGGAGGCGCGGGTGGGCGTGTGCCTGGAGCGCACGCCGGAGCTGGTCGTGGCGCTGCTCGCCGTGCTCAAGGCCGGCGCGGCCTACGTGCCGCTGGACCCGGCGTACCCGCGCGCCCGCCTCCGCGCCATGCTGGAGGACGCGGGCGCCGGGCTGGTGCTCGCCTCCACCGCGCTCGCGGACGTGCTCCCGGAGGGCGCGGCCGTGCTCGCGCTGGATTCGGTCGACACGACAGCCGAGCCGGAGACGGCGCCGGTGTCCGAGGTGGGTCCGGAGAGCCTGTCGCACGTGATCTTCACGTCGGGCTCCACGGGTCGGCCGAAAGGCGTGATGATCCGCCACTCGTCCACGGCCGCGCTGCTGCACTGGCTGCGCGACGCGGTGTCCTACGATGAGCGCGCGTGCGTCCTGTTCTCCACCTCCGTCAGCTTCGACGTCTCCGTCGCGGAGCTGTTCGGCACGCTGTGCTGGGGCGGCACGCTGGTGCTGGTTGAGAACGCGCTGGAGCTGGCGACGACCGGCGAGCCGGTCGTGCTCGCCAGCATGGTCCCCACCGCCGCCGCGGAGCTGCTGCGGAGCGGCGGGATCCCGGCTTCGGTGCGGACGCTGAACCTGGGCGGCGAGCCGCTCCCGGCCGACCTCGCCCGCGAGCTGTACGCCCTGCCGACGGTCCGGAAGGTGGGCAACCTGTACGGGCCCACGGAGGACACGACCTACTCCACGTACGCGCGGGTCCCGCGGGACGCCGAGGCGGTCACGCTCGGGCGGCCGCTGCCGGGCACGCGGGCGTACGTGCTGGACGGGGAGATGGAGCCGACCCCGGCCGGCGTGGCCGGCGAGCTGTACCTGGCCGGCGACGGGCTCGCCCGCGGGTACGCGGGCCGGCCGGAGCTGACGGCCGAGCGCTTCCTCCCGGACCCCTTCGGCGCCGCGGGCTCGCAGATGTACCGGGTGATGGACCGCGTCCGCCGGCGCCCCGACGGGGAGCTGGAGTACCTCGGGCGGACCGACGCGCAGGTCAAGGTGCGGGGCTTCCGCATCGAGCCGGGCGAGATCGAGGCCGCGCTGCGCGCGCACCCCGGCGTCCGCGACGCCGCGGCCGTGGCCCGCGAGGACGCCCGCGGCGACCGGCGCATCGTCGCCTACCTGGTCCCGGCGAACGGCGCCGCCCCCGCCGCGGCGGAATTGCGCGCGCACCTGCGCGAGCACGTCCCGGAGTACATGGTGCCCGCGGCGTTCGTGGCGCTCGACACGTTCCCGCTGACCGCCACCGGCAAGATCGACCGGCGCGCCCTCCCCGCGCCGGAGGGCGCGGACGCCGGGGCCGGGAGCGACGCGGACGACGCGCCGCAGGGGCCGGTGGAGGAGGTGGTGGCGGGGATCTTCGCGGAGGTGCTCGGCGTCGAGACGGTCGGCGCGCGCGCGGACGTCTTCGAGCTGGGCGGGCACTCGCTGCTGGCGGCGCGCGCCGCGGCCCGCCTCCGCGAGGCCTTCGGGGGGGAGCTGCCGGTGGGCGTGCTGTTCGAGGCGGGCACGGTGGCCGGGCTCGCCGCGCGCATCCGGGCGCTCCGCGGCGACGGAGCGGCCGCGGCGCCGCCGCCGCCCGCGCCGCTCCCGCGCGACGGCTCGCCCCTGCCGACGTCCTTCGCGCAGCGGCGCATCTGGCTCCAGCACCAGCTGGCCCCGGCCGGCTTCAACCTGGCGGTCGCGCTCCGCGTGCGCGGCGACCTCCCCGCCGAGGCGCTCCGCGGCGCGCTGGAGGCCGTCGTCGCCCGGCACGAGGTGCTGCGCACCCGTCTCGTCCTCCGGGACGGCGAGCCGGTGCAGGTGGTGGAGCCCGCCCGCACCTTCGTCCTCCCCGTGGTGGACCTGGCGCCCTTCCCGGAGGCGGAGCGCGAGGCCGCGGCCCAGCGCTACGCGGCCGAGGAGGCCGCGCGCCCCTTCGACCTGGAGGCGCCGCCGCTGCTCCGCGCCGCACTCCTCCGGCTGGGCGAGGGCGAGCACGTGCTCCTGCTCACCGTCCACCACGTCGCCTCGGACGGCTGGTCGGAGGCCCTGCTGGTCCGCGAGCTGGGCGCGCACTACGCGGCCCGGATCGCCGGGCGCGAGGCGGCGCTCCCGCCGCTCCCGCTGCAGTACGGCGACTACGCGGTGTGGCAGCGGGGGCTCGCGGTGGGCGGGGCGTGGCAGCGCAAGCTGGAGTTCTGGAGCCGCGCGCTGGCGGGCGTCCCCGCCTCCCTCGACCTCCCCGCCGACCGCCCCCGGCCGCCGGCGCAGAGCTTCCGCGGCGACACCTTCCGCTTCCGGCTGGACGCGCCGCGGGTGGACGCCCTGCGCGCGCTGGCGCGCCGGGAATCGGCCACGCTGTTCATGGTGCTCCTGGCCGGCTGGGACGCCTGGCTGGCCCGCTACACCGGCGCGGACGACCTGGTGGTGGGGACGCCGCTGGCCGGGCGGGACCACCCCGCGCTGGAATCGCTGATCGGCTGCTTCATCAACGTGCTCCCGGTGCGCGTCCGCGTGGACGCCGGCGAGGGGTTCCGCGGCCTGCTCCGCCGCGTCCGCGCCGCGCTGCTGGACGCGTATCCCCACGGCGACGTGTCCTTCGACCGGATCGCCGAGACGGCCGGCCTGCCGCGCGACCCCGCCCGCAGCCCGCTGGTGCAGGTGCTGTTCGCGCTCCAGAACACGCCGCTGGAGCCGCTGCGGCTCCCCGGCCTCGCCGCGGAGCCGGTGGAGGTGGGGGGGCGGACCTCGCGCTACGACCTGAGCGTGTACCTGCGCGAGGAGCCGGACGGCGCCCTCGGCGCCCACGTCGAGTTCGCCGCCGACCTGTACGACCGCGCCAGCGTGGAGCGCTGGATGCGGCACTTCGCGCGGCTGCTGGACGCCCTGGCCGCGGACCCGGAGCTCCCCGTGGGCGACGCGGAGATGCTGGACGCCGCCGAGCGCGAGCAGGTCGTGCGCGGGTGGAACCCCGCCGTCGGGGCCGGAACCCCCGCGCCAGCCTTCCCCGAGCTCTTCGCGGCGCAGGTCCGGCGCACCCCGGACGCCGAGGCGCTGGTCGCGGGCGGGAAGCGGCTGACCTACGCGGAGCTGGCCCGCCGCGCCGATGCGCTGGCCCGCCGTCTCGCCGCCGCCGGAGTGGGCCCGGAGGCGCGCGTCGGCATCCTCCTGGACCGCGGCGCCGACATGGTCGCGGCGATGCTCGGCGTGCTCGCCGCCGGCGGCGCCTACGTCCCGCTCGACCCCGAGTACCCGTCCGACCGCCTCGCCTTCATGCTCGCCGACAGCGGCGCGCGGGTGCTGGTGACGCGCGCGGGGCTGCGGGAGCGGGCCGCGGAGTTCGGGGGCGAGGTCGTGCTGGTGAACGGAAGTACGGAGTACGAAGTACGCAGTACGCTGCACGACGTGGAGTCGGAGGACGGAGCCGTTGCAGGCTGTTCCCTGTTCCCTGTTCCCTGTTCCCTGTCGTCCGCCTACGTCATCTACACCTCCGGCTCCACCGGCCGCCCCAAGGGCGTCGTCGTCACGCATGCCAACGTGGCGTCCTTCTTCGCCGCGATGGACGAGCGGGTGGGCGGCGGGCCGGGGACCTGGCTGGCGGTCACCAGCATCGCGTTCGACATCTCCGTGGTGGAGATCCTGTGGACGCTGTCGCGCGGGGCCAAGGTGGTGCTGCGCGCCCCGGGGCCGCGCGCCTCCGCCGCGGCCGCCGCGCCCCCCGTCGGGGGGCGTCCGGCCGACCGCCCGACCGCGTTCAGCCTGTTCTACTTCGCCGCGGGCGGGGAGGGGCGGGGGAGCGCAAAGTACCGGCTGCTGCTGGAAGGCGCGCGCTGGGCGGACCGCAACGGCTTCGAGGCGGTGTGGACGCCCGAGCGGCACTTCCACGCCTTCGGCGGGCAGTACCCCAACCCGTCCGTCACCAGCGCGGCGCTCGCCACCATCACGGAGCGGGTCAGGCTGCGCGCCGGGAGCGTGGTGCTGCCGCTGCACGATCCCATCCGCGTGGCGGAGGAGTGGGCCGTGGTGGACAACCTTTCCGACGGACGCGTGGAGATCTCGTTCGCCTCCGGCTGGCACGCCGACGACTTCGTCCTGGCGCCGGAGCGCTTCGAGCGGCGCCGCGAGGCGATGTTCGACGGGATCGAGGAGGTCCGCCGGCTGTGGCGCGGCGGCACCGTGTCGCGCGTCGGGGGGAAGGGGGAGCCGGTGGAGATCGGGACGCTGCCGCGGCCGGTGCAGCCGGAGCTGCCGGTGTGGGTCACCGCGGCCGGGAGCCCGGACACCTTCCGCCTGGCCGGCCGGGCCGGCGCCGACCTGCTCACCCACCTGCTGGGGCAGAGCGTGGAGGAGCTGGCCGAGCGGGTCGGCGCGTACCGCGAGGGGCGGCGCGAGGGCGGGCACGACCCCGAGGCGGGCCGCGTCGCGCTGATGCTGCACACCTACGTGGGCGACGACGACGCGGAGGTGCGGGCCACGGTGCGCGGACCCTTCCGCGAGTACCTGCGCACCTCGTTCGACCTGGTGCTGCGGCTGGCGGGGAGCGGCACGGCGGACCCCTCCACGCTGTCGCCGGGGGACGTGGAGGCGATGCTGGACGCCGCGTTCGAGAGGTTCTACCGCACCAGCGGGCTGATGGGCACCCCCGAGGCGTGCCTGGCAACGGTGCGGCGGGTGCGCGCGGCCGGGGTGGACGAGGTCGCCTGCCTGGTGGACTTCGGCGTGGACGACGATCTGGTGCTGGCCAGCCTGGACCGGCTGCGGGGCGTGATGGAGGCGGACCGGGCGGCGTCGGCGGTCCCGAGCGCGCCGGCCGGGCCCGGGGCGGCGGACGAGGCGCCGATCGCGGAGCAGATCCACGCGGAGGGCGTCACCCACCTGCAGTGCACCCCCACCATGGCCGGGATGCTGGCGCGCGACCCGGACGCGCTCCAGGCCCTGGGCGGGCTGGAGTGCGTCCTCCTGGGCGGCGAGACCCTGCCGCCCGCGCTGGCGGCGCGGATCCGCGGGGCCGGACCCGTCCGCCTGCTCAACCTGTACGGGCCCACGGAGGCGACGGTGTGGTCCACGTCGCACGAGGTGGGCGAGGAAGGCGGCGCCGTGCCGATCGGGCGGCCGCTGGCAAACACCCGCGCCTACGTGGTGGACGCCCGCCTGCACCCCGCGCCGCCCGGCGTCGCGGGGGAGCTGCTGCTGGCGGGGGACGGCGTGGCGCGCGGCTACCACGGCCGCGCCGACCTGACGGCCGGGGCGTTCGTGCCGGAGCCGTTCGCCGTGGAGCCGGGAGCGCGGGCGTACCGCACCGGCGACCTTGCCCGCCGGCGGGCGGACGGGGTCCTGGAGTTCCTGGGCCGCGCCGACCGGCAGGTCAAGGTGCGGGGCCACCGCATCGAGCCGGGGGAGATCGAGGCCGCGCTCGACGCGCACCCCGGGGTGGCGGAGAGCGCCGTGGTCGCCGTGGAGGACGGCGCCACCGGCGAGTGGAGGCTGGCCGCGTACTTCGTCCCGGCGGCGGCGGGCGGCGGCCGGCCGCTGGTGCCGGTCGCGCCGGAGGAGCGGGAGCGCATCCTGGCCGGACGCCCGCGCTTCACCCTCCCGGACGGCACCGTGGTCGCGCACCAGCGCGACTCCGTCACCCGCGGGCTGTACCACGAGATCTTCGAGGACGCGTCGTACCTGCGCCACGGCATCACCCTGGAGGCCGGCGCCCGCGTGGTGGACGTGGGCTCCAACATCGGCATGTTCACCCTGTTCGCCCACACCCGCGCCCCCGGCGTCCGCAGCTGGTCGTTCGAGCCCATCCCGGACACCTTCGCCACGCTGCGGGCGAACACCCGTCTCTTCGGGCTGGACGCCCGGGTGTTCAACGTGGGGCTCGCCGACGCCGAGGGCGCGGCCGAGTTCACCTTCTACCCCGCCTCCTCCGGGCTGTCCGGGCGCTACGCCGACCCCGTGCGCGACCGCGACGTGGTCCGCAACGCCATCCGCAGCTGGGCCCGCGACGGGGGCGGGAGCGACCCCGGCGCCGCCGACGTGGACGCCTTCCTGGAGGAGCGCTTCCGGGCCGAGACCTTCACCTGCCCGCTGCGCACCCTCTCCGCCGTGATCCGCGAGGAGGGGATCGACCGCATCGACCTGCTCAAGGTGGACGCCGAGAAGAGCGAGTACGACGTGCTCCTTGGGATCGAGGACGAGCACTGGCCGCGGATCCGGCAGGTGGTGATGGAGGTGGACACCGACGAGCTGCTGGCCAGGGTCACCGCGCTCCTGGAGCGGCACGGCTTCGATCACCTCGTGGACCGGCAGCCGCTGGTGCCGGAGGACCCGGAGGGCGAGTACGTGTATCTGCTGTACGCCAAGCGCCCGGGGGACGGCGCGCCGCTGCGGCGCACCCCGCCCGGCGCCGCCCCCGCGCGAACCGCCCCGCCCACCGCCGCGGAGCTGCGCGCCTGGCTGGCGGAGCGCCTCCCCGACTACATGGTCCCTTCCCGGTTCGCGGCGCTGGAGCGGATGCCGCGCACCCCCGGCGGCAAGACCGACCGCGACGCGCTCCCCCGCGCCGCGGCGCCGCCGCCCCCGCCGGAGGCGGCCGACTACGCCGCGCCGCGCAACGCGCTGGAGCGCACCATCTCCGAGGTGTGGCGCCAGGTGCTGGGGGTGGAGCGGGTGGGGATCCGCGACAACTTCTTCGAGCTGGGGGGAACCTCCGTGGGGCTGGCGGCGGTGCACCAGGCGCTCTCCCAGCGGCTGGACCGCCCGCTCGCGGTGGTGGAGCTGTTCCGCCACTCCACCGTCGCCGCCCTCGCCGAGCACCTGTCCGCGCCGGCCGACGCGGACGGGGACGCGCAGCGGCCGGCGGCGACGCCGCACGCCGCGGCGCGCGACCGCGCCGAGCGGCAGCGCCGCGCCCGGGGGGCGCGCGCGCCGGGCGGAGGAGGGCGCGAATGAGCGGCCTCCCCCCGGTCCCTGCGGCGTTCCAGGGGCGCACCGTCCACCTCCCCAACGGCTACGAGGTGGTCTACCAGAGCAAGGCGGAGGCGCGCTACTTCTACCACGACATCTGGGAGAAGCGCGTGTACCTGCGCCACGGCTTCACCCTGGCGGACGGCGACTGCGTGTTCGACGTGGGCGCCAACATCGGCCTGTTCACGCTGTTCGTGCACGGGCTGGGGCACCGCGTCGCGTCGTACTCCTTCGAGCCGGCCCCGCGCGTCTACGAGATCCTGCGCGTCAACGCGTCGCGCTACGCCCCGCGCGCCAAGCTGTTCAACTACGGCATCTCGGACCGGGCCGCGGAGGCGGAGTTCACCTTCTATCCCAACAGCCCCGGGATGTCCACCTTCCACCCGCGGCTGGAGGACGAGCGCGACACCCTGCTCGCCATCATGGAGAACCAGCTGCGCGATGGCATGCAGGGGATGGACGGGGTGATGCGCCACGCCGACGACCTGCTGGAGGAGCGCTTCCGCAGCGAGACGTTCCGCGCCTCGCTGCGCCCGCTCTCGCAGGTGATCTACGAGCACCGCGTGGAGCGCATCGACCTGCTCAAGGTGGACTGCCAGAAGAGCGAGATGCAGGTGCTGGACGGGATCGAGCCCGCCGACTGGCCGAAGGTGCGGCAGGTGGTGCTGGAGGTCCACGACCTGGACGGCGCGCTGGACCGCATGGCCGGGCTCCTCGACGGCCACGGCTTCGAGGTGACGGCCGAGCAGGACGACATGTACGTGGGCTCCCACCTCCACAACCTGTACGCGCGCCGGCCGCGCGCCGCGCGCTCCACCCACGCCGCGCCCTCGGCCGCGCAGCGGGCGCGCGAGCTCGCCGCCCGCCAGCGCCGCGCCACCAGACCCGGGAACGAACAGGGATGAGCAACCAGAATTTCGAGGGCCCGGAGCGGATCGCGGTGGTGGGGATGGCCTGCCGCTTCCCGGGCGCGCCGGACGTGGACGCCTTCTGGAGGAACCTGCGCGCCGGCGTGGACTCCATCTCCCGCTTCAGCGAGGCGGAGCTGCTGGACGCGGGCAACGACCCGGAGGTGCTGCGGCACCCGGACTTCGTCCCGGCGAGCGGCCACCTGGAGGGCGCCGACCTGTTCGACGCGGAGTTCTTCGACTTCCCGCCGCGCGACGCCGAGCTGATGGACCCGCAGCACCGCCTCTTCCTGGAGCAGGCGTGGGCGGCGCTGGAGCACGCGGCGCTGGACCCGGGGAGCTTTCCCGGCCCCATCGGCGTGTTCGCCGGGGCGGGGATGAACAGCTACCTGCTGCACCTGGTGGCGCGCCACGGCACCCGCGGCGACCTGCTCCTCAACCGCATCCGCAGCGACAAGGACTTCCTCGCCACGCTGGCCTCGTACAAGCTGGACCTGCGCGGCCCCAGCATGTCCGTGCAGACGGCGTGCTCCACCTCGCTGGTGGCCGTGCACCTGGCCTGCCAGAGCCTGCTGGACTTCCACTGCGACGCGGCGCTCGCCGGCGGCGTCGCGGTGGGCGCCCCGCTCCGCGCCGGCTACCTGGCCCGCGAGGGGGTGTTCTCGCGCGACGGGCGCTGCCGCGCCTTCGACGCCGCGGGCGGGGGGACCGTCGGGGGGAGCGGGGTGGGCGTCGTCGTCCTCAAGCGCCTCTCCGACGCCCTCGCCGACGGCGACCACGTCCACGCCGTGATCCTGGGCTCGGCCGTCAACAACGACGGCGCCGCCAAGGTGGGGTACAGCGCCCCCGGCGTGGACGGGCAGGTGGAGGTGGTCGCCATGGCGCAGGCCGTGGCGGACGTGCCGCCGGAGAGCATCACGCTGCTGGAGGCGCACGGCACCGCCACTCCCATGGGCGACCCGGTGGAGGTGACGGCGCTGGCCCGGGCCTTCGCCACGGACGAGCGCGGCTTCTGCGCCCTGGGCTCGGTGAAGACCAACATCGGGCACCTGGACGCCGCGGCCGGGGTGGCCAGCCTGATCAAGGCCGTCCTCGCGCTGGAGCACGGGGAGATCCCGGCGAGCCTGCACTTCGCCGAGCCCAACCCGCGCCTGGACCTGGGCAGCACGCCGTTCTACGTCCCCGGCGCGCTCCTCCCCTGGACGCCGCCGGAGGGGACGCCGCGGCGGGCCGGCGTGTCGGCGTTCGGCGTCGGCGGCACCAACGCGCACCTGGTGCTGGAGGAGGTGCCGCGGCCGGAGCCCGCCCCCGCGGCGGAGGGGCCGGAGCTGCTGGCGCTCTCCGCGCGCACCCCGGCGGCGCTGGACCGCCTGGCCGCGGCCACGGCGGAGCGCCTGGAGTCCGACCCCGGCCTGCCGCTCGCCGACGTCGCCTTCACGCTGCAGCGCGGGCGCCGCGCCTTCCCCTGGCGGCGCACGCTGGTGGCGGAGAGCGCGGCGGAGGCCGCGGCGCTGCTGCGCGGCGGCGACGCCACGCGGGTGTCCACCCACCGGGCGTCGGAGTCGGACCCGGGGGTCGCGTTCCTCTTTTCCGGCCTGGGGGCGCAGGGTCCGGGGATGGCGCGCGGGCTGTACGAGACGGAGCCCGCCTTCCGCCGGGCGATGGACCGCTGCTTCGCCGTGCTGCGCGACGGCTGGGGGATGGACCTGCGCGGCGCGCTCTACGGCGGGGCCGCGGGCGCCGCTCCGGCCTCTGCGTCGGCCGGGCCGGACCTGCGCGCGCTGCTGCGCGGCGGGGGCTCGCCGGAGGGGCCGCTGGCGGGCGCGCGGCTGGGGCACCCGGCCATGTTCGCCGTCGGCTGGTCGCTCGCCGAGGCGTGGCGTGCCCGCGGCGTCGAGCCGCGCGGGGTGGCCGGGCACTCGCTGGGCGAGTACGTGGCGGCGTGCGTGGCCGGCGTGTTCTCGCTGGAGGACGCGCTCACCCTGGTGGTGCGCCGCGCGGAGCTGCTGGAGCCCGTGGAGGGGCGCATGGCCGCCGCGACGCTCTCCGAGGCCGAGACGCGCGCGCTGCTGGAGGAGCTGTCGGGCGAGGGGCACCGCGCCTGGCTGGCCGCCGTCAACGCCCCGCGCTCCTGCGTGGTCGCCGGGAGCGCCGAGGCGGTTGCGCGCTTCGGGGAGCGGGCGCGCGCCGCGGGCGCGGCCGTGCTCCCGCTGGCGGTGCGGCACCCCTTCCACTCCGGGCTGCTGGAGCCGCTGCGGGAGCCGTTCCGGCACGCGGTGGGCGCCGTCCGCCGCCGCGCGCCGGAGATCCCGCTCGCCACCGGCGTGGACGGGGGGTGGCTGCGCGGCGACCGGGCGCAGTCCGTGGAGCACTGGGTGGAGCACCTGGTCGCGCCGGTGAGGTTCGCGGAGTGCGTGGACACGCTGCGCGGCCTGGGCGCCGACGCGGAGGACGAGCCGGTGCTGCTGGAGGTGGGGCCCGGCTCCACGCTGGGCTCGTGGGCGCGGCAGCAGGGGGCGAAGCGGGTCGCGGCCTGCCTGCGCCACGCGGAGCAGCCGGGGAGCGACCGGGCCGTGCTGCTCGGTGCCGTGGGGCAGCTCTGGGGCTGGGGCGTGCCGGTGGACTGGAAGCGCCAGGGCGACGCGGAGGGGCGCCGCCGCGTCGTCCTCCCCGGGCACCCTCTCGACCGCAAGCGCTTCTGGCTGGACATCTCTCCGCGTACGGACCGTGGGGCGGACGCTGGCTGGGGCCGGGCTTCCACGGATCCCGTCGCGGAAGGTGCGCTCGCGGGGCGGCGGGCCGTCGTCTTCTGTGGGGAGGACGCGACCGCTCTGGTCGGCCGACTGCGTGCCGAGGGCGTCGAAGTCGTGTGGGTCGAGGCCGGCGACGCGTTCCGGGACGACGGTGCGACCCTGACGGTCCGACCGGCTTCGACCGACGACTACATGCGGCTCGCGGACGCGCTGCGCGGGCGGGGATGGGACGGCGACGTGCTGACCGTCCACCTCCCGCCGGCGGACGGCGGGGCGGGGGAGTCCGCCCTCGCGGCGCTGGACGAGGGGCTGGATTCGGGGGTGCGCGGGCTCGTCCGCTGGGTGCGCGCCGCCGCGGCGGCCGGTCTCCTGGGCGAGGGGAGCGCGCTGCTGGCGGTCGCCCGCCCGTCCGGCGGCGCCGCGGGCGCCTGGCGGGCGATGCTCGGCGCCGTCCTGGCGGCCGTGGAGCGCGAGCACCCGGCGGTCCGCGCGCGCGGCGTGGACGTGGAGGTGGAGGTGGAGGTGGAGGGCTGGGAGGCGGCGGTCGTCGCGGAGGCGGCGCGGCTGTGCGGCGGCGGGGAGGCGAGCGGGCGGGAGGGCCTGCACGACAGGCCGGAGTCGGCGGCGGAGTACGTGGCGCCGAGCGGCCCGCTGGAGGCCGCGCTGGCGGAGCTGTTCGGGCGGGCGCTGGGGATCGCGCGGGTGGGGGCGGACGACGGGTTCTTCGAGCTGGGCGGCGACTCGCTGGTCGCCACGCAGCTCCTGGCCGCCGTCAACGAGCGCTTCCGGGTGGACCTCCCGCTCCGCGAGCTGTTCGCCTCCTCCACGCCCGCGCGCCTGGCGGAGGCGGTGGCGCGCGAGCGCTCGGCGGAGGGCGGCGCGGACCCGCTGGACGACTCGCCCGTGGAGCGCATCCCCCGCCGCGACGGGACGGGCCCGGCGCCGCTGTCGTTCGCGCAGCAGCGCATCTGGCTGCACGACCGGCTCGATCCCGACGCGAAGCTGTTCCACGTCCCCGTCACCCTCCGCCTGCGCGGCGCGCTGGACCGGGCGGCGCTGCGCCGCGCGCTGGACGAGATCGTCCGGCGGCACACGGTGCTCCGCACCGTGTTCGAGCTGCGGGACGAGGGCCCGGTGCAGGTGGTCCTCCCGGCGGACGGGGTGCCGTTCGACGAGGCGGACGCCGGCGGCGGGACGGACGCGGCGGAGCGGGCGCTCGCCCTCGCCCGGGAGGCCGCTGCGCGCCCGTTCGACCTGGCGCGCGAGCCGGCGTTCCGCGCGACGCTGGTGCGCGTGGACGACGGCGAGCACCTGCTGGTGCTCGCCATGCACCACATCGTCCAGGACCGCTGGGCCAGCGGGATCCTGCTGGACGAGCTCGCGTCGCTCTACACGGCGTTCTCCCGCGGCGCGTCGTCGCCGCTCCCCGAGCCCGAGCTGCAGTACGCCGACTACGCCGCCTGGCAGCGGGAGCGGCTCACGGACCGGGCGATCGACGCCCTGCTCGACTTCTGGCGGGGGCACCTGGAGGACGCGCCGGAGTCGCTGGACGTGCCGACGGACCTGCCGCGCCGCCCCGGAAGCTTCCGCGTGGGAATCCACCCCGTGCGCTTCCCCGCGGACACCGTGCGCGGGCTGCGCGCCCTCGCCGGGGAGGGCGGGGGGACGCTGTACATGGCGTTCCTGGCGGCGTACCTGCTCCTGCTGCGCCGCTGGGCGGGGCAGGACGACCTTGTGGTGGGCTCCAACGTGGGCGGCCGCATCCGCACGGAGACGGAGCGGCTGATGGGGAGCTTCGCGAACACGCTGGCGCTGCGTTTCCGCGGGAGCCGGGCGGGCACCTTCCGCGAGCTGTTCGGCGAGGTCCGCGAGACGGTGCTGGAGGCCCACCGCCACCAGGAGCTCCCCTTCGACCGGCTCGTGGAGGCGCTGCAGCCCGCGCGCGAGGTGGGGCGGATCCCGCTGGTGCACGCCTCGCTGGACCTGCACCGCGCCCCCGCGACCCGGCTTGAGGTTCCCGGCCTGGAGATGGAGGCGCTCCCGGTGCAGGTGGGCGGGGCCGGGGTGGACCTGCACTGGTTCCTGGAGGAGGCGGACGGCGAGGCGCGGGGCGCGCTGGAGTTCGACGCCCGCCTCTTCCTCCCGGAGACCGCCGCCCGCCTGGCGGACGCGTACCTCCGCCTGCTCGCCGCGGCGGCCGCCGATCCCGGCGCGCCGCTGGCCCGGCTCGACCCGCTCTCCGGCGCCGAGCGCGAGCGGGTGCTCGTGGAGCTGAACGACACCGGACGCGACTACCCGCGCGGCGCGTGCGTCCACGACCTGTTCCGGGCCGCCGCGGAGCGGGACCCCGCCGCCGTCGCGATCTCCCACCGGGGCGAGGCGACCACGTACGGCGAGCTGGCGGCGCGCGCCGCCCGGCTGGCGCACGCGCTGCGGCGCCGCGGCGTCGGGCCGGAGTCGCGGGTGGGCATCTGCCTGGAGCGCACGCCGGGGCTGGTCGCCGCGATGCTCGGCGTGCTGGAGGCGGGCGGCGCGTACGTCCCCCTGGACCCCGCCTACCCCCGCGAGCGCCTGGCGCACATGGCGGAGGACGCGGAGGTGTCGCTGGTGCTGACCTCCGCCGCCCTCGCGGACGTGCTCCCGCCGGGGACGACGGCGCTGGTGCTGGACGACGTGGAGGGCGAGGCCGCCGCGGAGCCGGACATGCCGCCGGAGAGCGGCGCGGGGCCGGAGAACCTGTCGCACGTGATCTTCACCTCGGGATCGACGGGGCGGCCCAAGGGGGTGATGATCCGCCACGCGTCCGTGGTCACGCTGCTGCACTGGCTGCGCGAGAGCGTGTCCGACGCGGACCGCTCGGCCGTGCTCTTCGCCACCTCCGCGAGCTTCGACGTGTCGGTGGCGGAGGTGTTCGGTACGCTGTGCTGGGGAGGGAAGATCGTGCTCGCGGAGAACGCGCTGGAGCTGGCCGCGCTCCCGGAGCCCGTCGTCCACGCGAGCATGGTCCCCACGGCGGCGGCCGAGCTGCTGCGCTCGGGCGGGATCCCTGCCTCGGTGCGGACGCTGAGCCTGGGCGGCGAGGAGCTGCCGGCCGACCTGGCGGCCGCGCTGTACGCCCTCGGGACGGTGCAGACGATCAGGAACCTGTACGGGCCCACGGAGGACACCACCTACTCCACCTGCTCCGTGGTGGAGCGGGGCGGCGCGCGCGTGGCGATCGGGCGGCCCGTGGCGAACACGCGGGCGTACGTGCTGGACGACACGCTGGAGCCGGTGCCCCCGGGCGCGGCCGGGGAGCTGTACCTGGCCGGCGACGGGCTGGCGCGCGGCTACGCGGGGCGGCCGGACCTCACGGCCGAGCGCTTCCTCCCGGACCCGTTCTCGTCCCGGCCGGGCGCGCGCATGTACCGGGTGCGCGACCGGGTGCGCTGGCGCGCCGACGGCGAGCTGGACTACCTGGGCCGCACCGACACGCAGGTCAAGGTGCGCGGCTTCCGCATCGAGCTGGGCGAGGTCGAGGCGGCCCTGCGAGCCCACCCGGAGGTGCGGGAGGCGGCGGCCGTGGTGCGGGAGGACGTCCCCGGCGAGCGCCGCATCGTCGCCTACCTGGTGCCCGTGGATCCCTCCGATGCGGCCGCCAGGGGGCAGGAGCTGCGCGCCTGGCTGGGCGACCGGCTCCCGGGGTACATGGTCCCCGCGGCGTTCGTGCCGCTGGACGCGCTGCCGCGCACCGGGAGCGGCAAGCTGGACCGCCGCGCGCTCCCCGCGCCCATGGCCGGCTCCGGCGACGCCTACGTGGCGCCGCGCACCCCGACCGAGGAGCGGCTCGCCGCCATCTGGGCGGACGTCCTGCACGCGCCGCGCGTGGGCGTCCACGATTCGTTCTTCGACCTGGGCGGGCACTCGCTCCTCGCCACCCAGGTGGTCTCCCGGGTTCACCGGGCGCTCGGCGTGGAGCTGCGGGTGGCGGACGTGTTCCAGGACCCCACCGTGGAGGCGCTGGCCCGGCGCGTGGAGGCGCTCCTCGCCGCCGGCGCGCCCGGCGCCGACGACGCCATCGCCCGGCAGGCGCGCCGCGGCGTGGCCCGTCAGAATTCGCGGGGCGCCGCGGGGCTGCCGGCGGAGCTGGAGCCCTGGGAGGTGGACGAGGCGCTGGGCCGCCTGGAGGAGCTGTCGGACGAGGAGGTGGCGCGCCTCCTCGCCGACGCCGACCGCTCGGGCTGACGCGCGAGCCTCGCGCCGTCTCCGGACTCCGGGAATGCCGCGGGACCCGCGTGAGGGATGCGCGCCCGGAGGGCCGAGACCCCGCGGGCAGTTTCGCGGGGGCTCGGCTGCGTTGCAGACGGTCGTATCGTCTGCTACGCAGCGCGCAGCCCGACCCGAGCGTCAGCGAGGGGCACGCCCGAACCCGCCGTTCAGAGCCGTAAGAGACAGACCCCCCGTCAGAGCGCGCCGCCCATCCGCAGGTGCAGCCGCCACCCGCCCCCGCCGATCCCCCGCGCCAGGTCCACCCGCAGCAGGTTGTCCAGCAGCGACACCCCCGCGCCCGCGCCCCGGATCGGCCGCCCGCTCCAGAAGTCCTCCGCGTCACCCGCCCACCCCGCGTCCCCGAACAGCGACAGCCGCAGCGTCGGGCTGCCGCGGGTCAGCTCGCCGCGCGCCAGCCACAGGGCCTCCCCCCGCAGCGCCGCCGGGTCGTGGCCGCGCACCGTGGTCGCCCCGCCGATCTGCCAGGCGCGCTGCACCGGCACGTCGCCGAAGCCCGTCCCCACGGCCACCGCCGCCCCGAAGCCCACGCCGCCCCACAGCGGCCGGTCCGCCGCCAGCCGCAGCATCGGCCGGGCGAAGCTGCGGTCGCCGGCTTCGCCGTGCAGCTCCAGCTCGGCGCGGGCGCGCAGCCGCGCCGGGTCGTCGCCGCGGGCGCCGCGCAGGCAAAGCGTCGCGCCGGCCTGGTCGATCCGCTCCGCGTCCAGGTTGCCGCGCGCGTCGAAGTCGCCGTCCACCAGCCCGCGCAGGCTCAGGTCGGAGCGGGCCCGCAGCGGCTCCTGCCGCTCGGCGAAGAGCCGCAGCTCCCAGCGGTCTGGCCGCGCCGGCGAGGGCGAGACGCGCAGCTCGGCGCCGGTGCCGCGGAAGTAGTCGTTCTCGTCGCGCCCCAGGAGCAGCGCGCTCGCGCTGCTCGCCAGCGAGAAGGGCTGCGAGGCGACGTCGACCGCCTCCACTCCCCGGTACGCCGCCGCCTCCGTCCGCAGGGCGGCGCCCGTGCGCGCCCCGGAGAGCCGCGCCCCCACCTCGCCGGTGGTGCCCGCGCGCAGCTCGCCGCGCAGCTCGGCCGGGCCCAGCGGGAGCGTGGCCCGGGCCCCCAGCGAAAGCCCCTCCACCCGGTTGTAGCGCACCAGCTCCGGGGTGAGGAGCTGCACGGTGGGCCGCGCCACGCTCCAGGGCACGCCGGGGATGCTCCGCGCCAGCCCGGCCAGCTCGCGCAGCTCCGCCTCGCCCACCGGGCCCTCGCCCTCGTCGTACACGTCCCCGGGGAGCTCCGGGCTGGCGACCAGCTCCGCGGTGGCGGCGCGCGTCACCAGGAAGGCGCGGTCGCAGCCCTTCCCCTGCGCGGCGGCCGCGCTGTCGCCGGCCTGCACGCGCGCGGCGGCCCGGGTCCACGCCGAGTCCCACCGCGCCGCCAGGGCCGAGTCGCTCGCCACGGGCGCCCGGTTGCTGATGGTGATGGTCGCGAACGCCTGCGGGCGGCAGGGGCGCTCCGCGGCGGCGGCGAGCGCCGCCCCGGCCGGCGGCGCGCCCGCCAGGGTGTCGCCCTGCACGCTGTACCCCTCGTAGCGGCGCTCGTAGGAGAGCGGGAACCGCGTCCCCGCCACCCTCACCACGCCGGCGGCGACCACCGTGCGCGGCATCCACCAGCGCAGGTCCAGCAGCCCGTAGTCGATGGCGACGTGGTCCACTTCGGTCGTGATCTCGGGCGCGAGCACGGAAACGCCCGAGCCCGCGGCCGTGCGGGGGCGGCTCAGCCGGAACGCCGCGCGCACCACCGCGTGCGTTGCCGCGTCCACCCAGAAGGAGCCGTTGATGAGCCGCGGGTCGGCGCGGCGGGCCGCCACCCGCAGCTCCAGCAGCTTGACGCCGCGCCCGTCCGGCAGGCGGATGGCGGTGCTGTCCCCGCCGGAGAAGCGGTAGAATGCCTCGCTCCCCGGAGCGAGCGGGTGGCGGATGACGGTGGAGTCGAAGCGCAGGAGCATCTCCGACTCCACCGGGTCGAAGGCCAGCGACGGCACCGCCCCGGCGATGTCGGGCGGCGGGAGCTGGGCCCCCGCGCGCATCAGCGGCTGCGCCTCGCGCGCGCCCAGCACCCGGATCCTCACCGTGTCGCGCGACCAGTCGATGCGCGCCGCGGTCTCGCGCCGGAACAGCAGCCGCTCCGCCCCGGCGACCGACATGCGCGCCGAGAACCGCTCGCGCGCCGTCACCTGGTAGCCGGTGATGCGGGTGTCCACCACGGCGCGCCGCGCGCGGGCCAGCCTCACCAGCTCGCGGGCGCGGGCGTCGCGGTACGCGTCGTCGGGCGGGGCGATCTGGGCGGTGGCGGGGAGGGCGCACAGCAGCAGCAGGAGGGCGGCGAGGAGGCGCATGGGCGGGCGGGGAGGCGGGGAGCGGTGGCCGGCGTCGCTCGGTGTACTGCGGGGGACGCGGAGGTGTTCCGTCTCCCCGTGGTCGGGACCTCGCCCGGCCGCGCAGCGATCCGGAGCCCCGGACCCCGCGGCGCCCGCCGCGTGTACACCACCGCGCGTCCCGTCCGGGCCGCCGGGGCACCCCCGGCGCGCCCGGCCTCCCCGGCACCCGGCACCACCCCCGATGACCCGGCTCACGCGCACCCTGCTCCTCGCCGCGACGCTCGTCGGCGCCCCGGCTCCGGCGCCGGCCGCCGCGCAGGACGAGC
>DASVQR010000227.1:0-6459 GCA_036389055.1 Longimicrobiaceae bacterium
CACAAAAGTGAACCCCGGACAGCCCTCCCCCGGCACGGGGGAGGGTGGCGAGCCTAAGCGAGCCGGGTGGGGGGCCCCGCGGACGCCAGCACCAGCCCCGCGTGAGGGATGCGAGCGCGAAGCGGCGAGACCCGCCGGCAGTTTGGCGGGGCTCGCCTCCGTTGGCGAGCGTTGTTTGCTCGCCTACGGAGCCGCAGCCCGACCCCGCGCCAGCGGGGGCACGCCCAACTCCGCAGTTGAAGCGGTTCAAAGCCGACCCTGGCGCGCATCGTGCCGAGGACGGCGCAGGCAAGCCAACCGCACCCGAGACCCCCCGGACCATGGACGTACGCGAGCACGACCTCCCCGGCGTGGGGAAGAAGTTCGCCCTCACCACCGACGACGGCGACCGGCTGACGGTGATCATCCACAACACCGGCGCCCGCGAGATCTACCTGTTCGAGCGCGGCGAGGACTTTCCCCACGCGGCGGTGCGCCTGGAGGACGCGGAGGCCCGCAAGCTGGGCGCGATCCTGGGCGGCGCCTACTTCCAGCCCGCCACGGCCGAGAGCATGGACATGGTGCTGGGGCAGCTCTCGGTGGAGTGGATGAAGGTGGAGGCCTCGTCGCCGCTGGCCGGGATGACGCTGCTGGAGGCGCGGGTGCGCGAGCGCACGGGGGCCAGCGTGATCGCCGTGCTGCGCGGCGGGGAAGCGATCCCCAACCCGCAGCCGGACCAGCGCATCGAGGCCGGGGCCACGCTGATGGTGATCGGCGACCGCGAGCAGGTGGGGCGCTTCGGGACGCTGCTCCGCGGACGCGCCCCGGCCGGCTGACGCCCGCATGGAGCACGGCGGCTTCCTCCTGGGCGCGGGCGTCCTGCTGGGCGTGCTCGCGCTCGGGGGGCTCCTGTTCAGCCGGCTTCGCCAGTCGGTGATCCCCGCCTTCATCCTGCTGGGGATGGCGGCGCGCCCCTACGCGGTGGACGAGCACATGGTGAAGGTGCTCGCCACGCTGGGCGTGGTGCTGCTGCTCTTCCTGATGGGGGTGGAGTTCTCGCTGGCGGCGCTGCTCCGCAACCGCCGCCGCATCCTCCGCAACGGCTCCATCGACCTCGTCGTGTGCTTTCCCGCGGGGTTCGTCGCCGCGCTCGCCATGGGGTGGGGGTGGACGGGGGGGCTGCTGCTGGCGGGGGCCTTCTACGTCTCCTCCAGCGCCATCATCGCCAAGAGCGTGATCGAGATGCGCCGCACCGCCAACCCGGAGACGGAGACGGCGCTGGGGGTGCTGGTGTTCGAGGACCTGTTCGTGGCGCTGCTGCTGGCGGTGCTCTCCGGCGCGGTGCTGGTGGCGGAGCCCAGCGCGCTGGCGGTGGCCGGCGGGGTGGGGAAGGCGCTGCTCTTCTTCGGGGCGGTGGTGGGGGCGGCGCTGTGGGGGCGGCGCCTGCTGGACCGGGCCTTCGACCTGGAGAGCGACGACCTGTTCCTGCTGCTGGCGGCGTCGCTGGTGCTGCTCCTTTCCTGGGCGGCGCTGGCGGCGGGGCTCTCGGAGGCGATCGGGGCGTTCCTGGCCGGGCTCGCGCTCGCCGAGACGGAGCACCGCGAGCGGGTGGAGCGGCTGTTCGCGCCGCTCCAGGGGCTGTTCGCGGCGGTGTTCTTCCTGGGCTTCGGGCTCTCCATCGATCCGGCCACCTTCGCCTCGGTGTGGCCCCAGGCGCTGTCGCTGGTGCTGGTGGGGGTGGCGCTCAAGGTGGCCGCGGGGTGGTGGATCGGGCAGCGCGACGGGCTCCCCCCCCGCAGCGCGCTGGCGCTGGGCCTCACGCTCATCCCCCGCGGCGAGTTCTCCATCGTGCTGGCCGGCATCGCCGCCACCGCGGGGTTCCACGAGCTTGCCGCGCTGGTGGCGATGCTGGTGCTGGCGCTGTCGCTGGTGGGCACCGCCGCCATCCGCTTCGCGCCGGAGCTGGGGCGGTGGATGTTTCCCCGCCGCGAGGTGCGGGGTCTGGCGGAGCGGGGGTTCAACCCGGAGCTGGCGGGGTTCGATCCGCCGGCGGCGGGGAAGGGGGAGTAATCGGAGAAGGAAGCGCCCCGCGCCCGCCAAAATCTGTTGACATCCGTCCGCTGCCCGAGTACTCTGCCATTCAGATCGTACATAGCAGGAGCAGGGCAGCGGATCGATGCCCCGCTTCGCTATCCACGCGATGTCAAGTTCCCGCGGTTTGTACTCAATTCCCCAGAACCGTTTCTTCTCATGCTGCTTGCCGCCAGGGCCCTGCGCATCCTGCTCGCGCTGTCGCTCGGCATGATCGTACCCCTGGCCTGCCAGAACAACACCCGCATCGTCTCCTCCACCCCGGCGTGTCCCACCTGCAGGATCGCGCTGGACCGGGTGGTGACCCTGGGCAGTTCGGGCGATCCGGCCCTCACGCGGCTCACCCGTGTGGCGGTCGACAGCCGCGGGCGGTTCTTCGCGGCTCCCACGTACAACCGTGGGGAGATCGCGATGTACGACGCGGGCGGAAGGTTCGTCCGCAGGTTCGGGCGGGCGGGGCGGGGGCCGGGCGAGTTCGGTGGGTTCATCCACATGCTCCGGGCGGGTCCCGGCGATTCGATCCATGTCTTCGAAGGCCCCCGGCACACGGTCCTCGCCCCCGCCCTGAGCTCGTTCGGATCGGTCCGGATGCTCCCGGTCCAGCCGAACGAGGTGGTGTTCCTGGACGACGGGCGGATGGTCGCCCACCAGATGGTCATGGGGCGCGGCGGGGTGGGCCAGCCGCTCCACGTCATCGACCCGGCCGGCCGGATCGCGCAGTCGTTCGCCGGAACGGAGAAGTGGGACCCGGCAAAGCTTTACCTGGGCATGCGAAACATCGCGCCGGCGTCCGGGAACCGGATCTGGTCGGCGCGCGCGGGCTCGTACCGCGTCGAGCTGTGGGGGGCGGACGGCTCGAATCCGCTCACGGTCGTGCGCAATGCGAGCTGGTTCCGGCCGTGGGAGCACGAGGTCAGGCGGTCCGCCGAAGGGCTGGAGCGCCCCCGCGTCGTGGACCTGGCCGAGGACTGGCAGGGAAGGCTCTGGGTGAGCATCCTCGTGCGCGACCCCAAGCACCGGCCGGCGAGCGGAACCCGGGAAGTACCCATCACCGAGGTCGACGCGGACACCGAGTTCGACACGATCCTGGAAGTGCTCGACCCGCGCAGCGGCCGTCTCCTGGCGCAGAGGCGGTTCGAGCAGTCCATCTCCGAGTTCGTCGGGGACGGGAGCATGGTGGTCACCCGCCGTGAAGACGCGGACGGGAACATCGTGGTGGACGTGTGGCGGGTGAGGCTGTCAACTTCAACCACTCGGGGGGAATGATGAGCAGAATGGGGATGATGCTCCGTCTCGCTGCGGTGTGCATGGTTTGGCTCGCGGTTCCGGAGCGTGTGTCGGCTCAGGAGGGGTTCGCGTGTGGGTTGTGTTCCGACTACCGGTGTCCGGGCGACCAGCTGTGCCACTCGTTCGCCGGCTTCGGTGGGGCGACTTTCGACTGCTCCACTCCGAGTGGATGCCATGCGTCGTTCGTGGCGGGGGTATGCTACGACAACCACGGGAGGTGCAGCTCGGCTTTGAACGACGGGGTCGAGAAGGTCCGCTCGGCTCTCGAGCGCTCGGATCTGCCTTTGCTCCGCACCGCGATGACCGGGCTCGGGGACAAAGCGGTGCTCAACCGGACGGACCGCTCGATCGACGTGCTCGCGTGCGGGCCGGACCGCACCCTCTTCGCGCGGCTCCCGGTCTCCGAAGCCACCTTGCTGGCGCTGGGCCCTGTTCCTTCGACCGCACTCCGGGAATGAGTCCGGCGAAGTAGAATCGACGGAACCCGCCACAGCGAAGGGGCGTCTGCGAGGGCGTCCCTTCGTCGTTTCTAGAATCCCGAGGACGCAGCACCGGCCCCGCGTGAGGGATGCGAGCGCGAAGCGGCGAGACCCGCCGGCAGTTTGGCGGGTCTCGCCTCCGTTACGCACAGTTGTACCGTGCGTTACGGAGCCGCAGCCCGACCCCGCGCCAGCGGGGGCACGCCCGAACCCGCCGTCTCTAGCAGTTGCCGTCGTCTGGCCCACCCCTTGCGGCCCGCCCGCCGCGACCGGAGCACGCCAGCCAGACATCCGAAGAGAGAGCCAGAGAGACGCCGATGCCGCCGAAGATCGACGCCAGCCGGAAGATCGTGATCGAGGACGTGTACCCCGAGCTGGACTGCGGGCGCTACGCGGTGAAGCGCGAGGTGGGGGACGTGGTGGAGGTGAAGGCCGACATCTTCAAGGAAGGGCACGACGCCATCGCCGCCGCGGTGTGGTACCGCACCGAGCGCGAGACGGAGTGGCGGGAGTCGCGCATGCGGTTCGTGGACAACGACCGCTGGGGCGGCTCCTTCCCGGTGACGGAGAACCTGCGCTGGCTGTTCACCGTGGTGGCGTGGACCGACGCCTTCGGCACCTGGGCCTCCGACACGCGCAAGAAGTACGACGCCGGCCAGGACGTGGCGAGCGAGCTGCTGGAGGGCGAGGCGCTGCTCCGCAAGGCCGCGGCGCGCGCGGAGGGCGGCGACCGCGAGCGGATCGAGGCGTACCTGCGCGAGATGGGCGACGGCTCGCAGGCCGAGCGGGTGGCCGCGGCGCTGGACGCCGGGCTGCTGGAATTGATGGAGCGCTGGCAGGAGCGCGCCGACCTGACCCGCCACGACCGCGAGCTCCCGGTGCAGTGCGACCGCGTGGCCGCGCGCTTCGCCGCGTGGTACGAGCTGTTCCCGCGCTCCATGTCGGACGACCCGGCGCGGCACGGCACCTGGGACGACGTCATCCGGAAGCTGCCGTACGTGCGCGACATGGGGTTCGACGTGCTGTACTTTCCGCCCATCCACCCCATCGGGCTGCAGTTCCGCAAGGGCAAGAACAACACGCTCAACGCCGGGCCCGACCAGCCGGGCTCGCCGTACGCCATCGGCAGCGAGCAGGGGGGGCACAAGGCCGTCCACCCCGAACTGGGGCCGCTGGAGGAGTTCCGCCGCATGGTGGCCGCGGCGCACGAGCACGGGCTGGAGATCGCGCTGGACTTCGCCATCCAGGTGTCGCCGGACCACCCGTACGCCAAGGAGCACCCGGGGTGGTTCTACGTGCGGCCGGACGGCACCATCAAGTACGCCGAGAACCCGCCCAAGAAGTACCAGGACATCTACCCGCTCAACTTCTACGGCGAGGACTGGGCGGCGCAGTGGGAGGAGTGGAAGAGCGTGTTCCTGTTCTGGATCGAGCAGGGCGTCAAGATCTTCCGCGTGGACAACCCGCACACCAAGCCGGTGCAGTTCTGGGAGTGGGTGATCCGCGAGGTGCAGCGCGACCACCCGGAGACCATCTTCCTGTCCGAGGCGTTCACGCGCCCCAAGATGATGCGCGCCCTCGCAAAGGCCGGGTTCACGCAGAGCTACACCTACTTCACCTGGCGCAACTTCAAGGGCGAGATCACCGAGTACTTCGAGGAGCTCACCCAGGGGCCCATGCGGGAGTACTTCCGCGGCAACCTGTTCCCCAACACGCCGGACATCCTCCCCGAGTTCCTGCAGCGCGGCGGGCGGCCGGCGTTCATGATCCGGGCGGTGCTGGCGACCACGCTGTCGTCGGTGTACGGCATCTACTCCGGCTTCGAGCTGTGCGAGAACACGCCGCTGGGGCCGGGCAAGGAGGAGTACCTGGACTCGGAGAAGTACGAGATCAAGGCGTGGGACTGGGACCGCGAGGGGAACATCCGCCCGCTGATCACCCGGCTCAACGCCGTGCGGCGGGCCAACCCGGCGCTCCAGGAGTACGACAACCTGCGCTTCTACGGCGCGGACGACGACCACGTACTGTTCTACGGCAAGGCCACGCCGGACCGCACCAACATCGTGTTCGTGGCCGTGAACCTGGACCCGTTCCAGGGGCACGAGGCCACGCTCTGGTTCCCGCTGGACCTGATGGGGATGGGGCCGCACGACCCCTGGGAGGTGGAGGAATTGCTCACCGGCGAGCGGCACTTCTGGCAGGGGTCGGGGCAGCGGATCTGGCTGGACCCGGGGGCTCCCGCGCGCATCTTCCGGGTGCGGGCGTGGCGCAGCTCCGAGCACAACTTCGACTACTTCATGGCGCCCAACGTGGTGGACGTGCCGTGAGGGGTTGCGCTTGATGCCTTGAGGTTGGCGGGCCGCTCCGGAGCCCGGACGATACTGCCGTCCGGTCTCCTGCGCGGGCTCCGGGAGCCACGGGAAACTGCCCCCGTGTCTCCCTGCGCCGGGGGGAGCCTCACGCAAGCGGCCGCGTGAGTCTCCCCCCGAACATATTCAGGGGGGTACTACGGAACTGCGCACTGCAATCGAGCGGCGCGTTGGGGGCGTGCGCCGACGAGATGCTTGCGGAGGTGCCGGCTTCGAAATACTGTAATTCCCGTAGGTCGCTTCGAGACGCCGTC
>DASVQR010000228.1:0-5585 GCA_036389055.1 Longimicrobiaceae bacterium
CCCCCCGGCCCCCTCCCCCGCAAGCGGGAGAGGGGGAGCACTGCGACAGCCCGGCGGCGCGGTTGCAGTTCCTGCGATCTGCGCAGGGAGGTCGGGGGAGGCTGCGCAGGGGGAACGTCATGTTCGAAGCCAGCGTGATCCCGACAGCGCAGACGGAGGGCGGGCGAGTTCGGCTCCCCCGGAGCAGCATCCCCCGGCCGACCCCCTACGCCGGGGTCCGGTCGGAGCGCGCCGTCGTTGCCGTCTGGGTACGGACGCAAAAAAGCCGAGGGGCGCGGGCCACAGGGGTGGTCCGCGCCCCTCGTTGGGAGCGCCCGCGGACGGGGAGGGTCACAGGGTGGAGAAGGTCCCCACCACGACCATCTCGCCGGAGGGAGCGGGGAGGCCGCCGGCGGGCTCCTCGGTGACGGCGACGGCGCGCAGGGAATCGGCGGGGAGGTCGTAGCGGGCGCTGACGCGGGCCCCGCCGCGGGAGTCGGGGCGGAAGGTGCCGGCGCTGCGCGGGCCGGCGGGGGTGACCAGCCAGAGCTGGTACTCGCGCCCGTCGGCGATCGGCGGGAGGTCGTGCGCGAAGAAGGTCCAGGTGCCCGTGGCCGGGTTCCAGAACATGCGCCCGGACGGGGCGCGCCGCGCGGGCGAGGCCACGTCGATCACCCGCACCCCGGGGGCGGCCAGCTCGTCCAGGGCGCCCTCGCGCCGCAGCAGCTCGCCGCGCAGGGCCTCGCGCTCGGCCTGCACGGCGGCGAGGCGGCCGCGCAGCGCCTCCACCCGCCCGTTCAGCGACACGGCCCAGGCGGAGGCGCCCACCAGCAGCGCCACGGCCGCGGCCGCGGCCCACCAGCCCGCGCGCTGCGCGCGGCGGGCGGGGGCGGGCGCCGGCTCGCGGCGCAGGGGGATCACCGGGGCGCCGGCCGGCTCGTCCGCGGCGCCCGTGCCGTCCGCGCGGCCGGGGGAGTCGCGGTCGGCGGCGGCACGGGCCAGGAGGCGCGCGCGGATCCCGGCGGAGCGCTCCGGGTCCAGGGGGACGGGGCGGACGGCAAGGGCGAGCTCGCCCGCGGCGTCGCGCAGGGAGGCCAGCTCACGCGCGCACTCCTCGCACCCGGCCACGTGGGCGAGCAGCGCGTCGCGCTCGGGCCCGGCGAGCGCGCCCAGCGCCTCGGCGGCCAGCATGGCGCGCAGCTCGTCGTGCGCCAGCGTCGCGCTCATGGGCGGGGCGCGCCGGCCCGGGTGGGGCTCTCCATAGACTTCTGCATGGCGAGGCGCATTCGAGTCTGTACCGTTGCCGGAGGCCGGACTGCGTGGGGGTCGCTCCCCGGAATGGATACGGGGTGCCGGGGGGGGGCGGATTCATCGCGCGGGGACGGTCGCCTGCGGGAGCGGAATGTACGCCCCGCGGCGGGGGCGCGGAAGCGCGCCGGCCGCAAACGGCGACGCCCCCGCCTCGGCGGCGGGGGCGTCGCGGGCGGGGCGGGCCGCCCGCCGGTCAGCCGAAGTGCTGCCGGATGCGCTCCGCGGTCTCCCGGTCGATCCCCTGCACCCCGGCGAGCTCGTCCACGCCGGCGTGGCGCAGGCTGTACAGCGTGCCGAAGCGGTCCGCGAGCGCGTCCGCGCGGCTGCCGAGCCCGTCCACGCCCTCCAGCTGGTGGAGCAGCCGCTCGCGCTCCAGCTGTCTCCCCACGGAGCCCTCGTCGGACACGTCGTGGCCGTGGCCGCGCAGCTCCTCCAGCAGCCCCAGCCAGTCGTTGTGGCCCCACCCCTCCGGGCGCGAGCGCGCGAACTGCCGCAGGTGCTCGCCGATCCCGTGCGACCCGCCGCCCGCGCCGCCGCCGCGGCCCTTCTTCGCCGTCGCGCCGCCGCCGCCGGTCCCGCCGGCGCTCTTCCTGGCCGCCGCGCCGCCGCCGCCCGCCCCGCTCGAGCGCTTCTTGGTCGCCCCGGCAGCCGCGCCGCCGCCGGCCGCGCCGCTCGACGTGCCGCCCTCCAGCCCCGGGCTCCCGTCGCCCAGCCCCGCAGCGGGGCCGCCGCCCGCGCCGCCGGAGCGCTTCTTCGCCGTCGCCGTGGCGCCGCCGCTGTCGCCGCCGGCCGCGGCGCTCGCCCCCGCCGACTTCCTGGCGGGAGCGCGCTTGCCCGTCGCGCCGCCGGAGGAGGACTCGCTGCCCCCGACGCCCGCGCCGCCGCCGGAGGAGGTCTCGGCCGCGGCACCGGGGACGCCCAGGGCCGCGGCGCGCTTCGCCGCGGGGGTCTTGCTCGCGGACTTCGCGGTGCTCTTCTTCGCGGTGGCGCCGCCCTCCGCGCCCCCGCTGCCGTTTCCGTTGGAGGTGGAGGCGCCGGAGGCCGCGCGCGCGGCCGCGCCGTCCTTCGCGCCCTTCCCCCTGGTGGATTCGCTCTTCGCCATGGGTCGGTCTCCCTGGTGGTTGTGGTCGGCCGGCGCCTCCGGCCGGATCCGGACTACGCTTCCCGGTGCTTCAGGACCAGCATGCCCAGCGGCGGCAGCACCAGCGGCGCGGACTGCGCGCGCCCGTGCTCGGGGACGGGCTCCGTCTCCACGACGCCCCCGTTCCCCAGGTTGCTCCCCCCGTACACCTCCGCGTCGCTGTTCAGCACCTCCGCGTACCGCCCGGCCCGGGGGAGCCCCACGCGGTACCCCATGCGCGGGACAGGGGTGAAGTTGCACACGAACACCAGCTCCTCGCCCGGCTCCCTGCCGCGCCGGACGAAGGACACCACCGAGTTCAGCACGTCGTGGAAGTCGATCCACTCGAACCCCTCGTGCGAGAAGTCGACTTCCCAGAACGCCTTTTCGCGGCCGTACAGCGCGTTCAGGTCGCGCACGAAGCGCTGCACCCCGGCGTGCAGCCGGTCGTCCAGCAGCTCCCAGTCCAGGGCGCGCCCCTCGCTCCACTCCCGCCACTGCCCCAGCTCGCCGCCCATGAAGAGCAGCTTCTTTCCCGGGTGCGCCCACATGTAGCCCAGGGCGAGGCGCAGGTTGGCCAGCTTCTGCCAGGCGTCGCCGGGCATCTTGTTGGCCAGCGAGCCCTTGCCGTGCACCACCTCGTCGTGCGACAGGGGGAGCACGAAGCGCTCGCTGAAGGCGTACATCAGCGAGAAGGTGACCAGGTTGAAGTGGAACTGCCGGTACACCGGGTCCTCGTGCGCGAAGCGGAGGAAGTCGTTCATCCACCCCATGTTCCACTTGAGGTGGAAGCCCAGCCCGCCCAGGTGCGCGGGCTGCGTCACCCCCGGCCAGGCGGTGGACTCCTCGGCGATCATCAGCGTCCCGGGGACGCGCTCGCGCACCGCGGTGTTGAGCTGCTGCAGGAAGGCGATGGCCTCCAGGTTCTCGCGCCCGCCGTAGCGGTTGGGCACCCACTCGCCCTGTTTGCGGGAGTAGTCCAGGTACAGCATGGAGGCCACGGCGTCCACGCGCAGCCCGTCCACGTGGAACTCCTCCAGCCAGTACAGCGCGTTCGCCACCAGGAAGTTGCGGACCTCGTTGCGCCCGAAGTTGAACACCATGGTCCCCCAGTCCGGGTGCTCGCCCTGGCGGGGGTCGGCGTGCTCGTACAGCGGCGTCCCGTCGAAGCGGCGCAGCGCGTGCGCGTCGCGGGGAAAGTGTGCGGGCACCCAGTCCAGGATCACCCCGATCCCGCGCCGGTGCAGGTGGTCCACGAAGTAGCGGAAGTCGTCCGGGGTGCCGAAGCGCGAGGTGGGCGCGTAGTAGCCGGTCACCTGGTAGCCCCACGAGGGGTCGTACGGGTGCTCGGCCACGGGGAGGAGCTCCACGTGGGTGAAGCCCATGTCGCACACGTAGTCGGCCAGGCGGTGCGCGACCTCGCGGTAGTCGAGGACGCGGTCGTCCTCGCCGCGCTGCCAGGAGCCCAGGTGCACCTCGTACACGGCCATGGGGCCCTCGCACGGGTTGCGCTCCGCGCGCGACCGCATCCACTCCTCGTCCTCCCACCCGTAGGGCCCCAGCCCGAACACCACCGAGCCGGTGGCGGGGCGGTACTCCGCGGCGAAGGCCATGGGGTCGGCCTTGAGCAGCAGCTCGCCCGAGGGGGCGCGGACCTCGTACTTGTACACGGCGCCGCGCTCCACGCCGGGGAGGAAGATCTCCCACACGCCGGAGCCGGGGTGGCTGCGCATGACGTGGCGCCGCCCGTCCCACGCGTTGAAGGGCCCCACCACGCTCACCCGCCGGGCGTTGGGCGCCCACACGGCGAAGCGCGTCCCCCGCACGCCGTCCATCTCGCAGGGGTGCGCCCCCAGCACGGAGTACAGGCGGTAGTGGGTCCCCTGCCCCATCAGGTACAGGTCGAAGTCGCCGACCGTGGACCCGAAGGCGTACGGGTCGGCGGCCTCCGTCTCCGCGCCTTCCTCCCACTCGGCGCGCAGGCGGTAGCTGAACGACTCCGTGCCGCGCGGGAGCAGGACCTCGAAGAAGCCGGCGGGGTGCGCCCGCTCCATGGGGTGCGCCTCCCCCGTGTCCGCGTTCACCGTCGCCGCCCGTGCCGCGCCGGGGAGCAGCGCGCGCACCACCTGGCGGATCTCCCCCCCCAGCGAGACGCGGTGCAGGCCAAGCACCCGGAAGGGATCCGGGTGGTCCCCGTGAACGATCAGGTTTACGTCGTGCTCCAGCGTGACCGACACCATCTTCCTCTGTAGTTTTCTGTCCAGAACCTGTGCCCGGGTGCCGCCCCCATGCGAGGTGCGTGCCGGGACTGACAGGGAACAGGGAACAGGGAACAGGGGACAGCCTGCAACGGCCCCATTCCCGGCGTCGCGTGAACCCTCTACTCCGGCGCTTCCAGGCGCGAGGCGGAGGCCTCGTCCAGGATCCACACGGGCTCGCCGGCGGACGGGCGGACGAGCTGCGCGGGGATCCGCAGCGGGTCCAGCGCGCCCCGCAGGGCGGCGCGCACCCGCTGCGCCTTGTCCGCGCCGGTGACCAGGAACTCCGCGCGGGACGCGGAGTCGAGCGTGGTGGCGGTCAGCGTCACGCGGGGCTCGCCCTCGTGCAGCGCGGGCGCGGCGGGACGGCGGCGCTCCAGCAGCGCGGGGCCGAACGGGAAGAGCGACGCGGTGTGGCCGTCGCCGCCCATCCCCAGGTGCACCAGGTCCAGCCGGGGCACGCCGCCGCCCCACGCTTCGCCCAGCTCGCGCTCGTACGCGTCGGCGGCGCGGGCGGCGCCCAGCTCCCCCTGGACGCGATGGACGTGGGCTTCGGGGACCGGGACGTGGGACAGCAGCGCCTCGCGCGCCATGCGGAAGTTGCTCCGCGGGTGCCCCGGTGGGACGCAGCGCTCGTCCCCCCACCAGAACTGCACCCCGTGCCAGGGGACGGCCGACGCGAGCGGCTCCTGCGCGAGCAGCGCGTATGCGAGGCGCGGCGTGCCGCCGCCCGCCAGCGCCACGTGGAAGCGCCCCCGCGCCTCCACGGCCGCGCGCGCGGCCTCCGCGAAGCGCTCCGCGCACAGGCGCGCCGCGGCGGCCGGGTCCGCGCACACCAGCGCACGGCCCCGGCCGGGAAAGCGGATCTCGCGCGCGTCCGTCAACGGCGACCCCCTCCCCCGGCCCCTCCCCGCAAG
>DASVQR010000229.1:0-25029 GCA_036389055.1 Longimicrobiaceae bacterium
CGGGGCATGCCGCCCTGAATCACGCGGCGTCGTACGAGGGGCCCGCGGCCTGACCGGCCGCGGGCCCCCCCGCGCATCCGGCCCCGCCGGTCAGCGTGCGGATGCGGGCGCGCCTGCCGGCAGGTGGTCGCGCCGCACCACCTCGGCGAGCGTGGTGAGCGGGATGGACGGGAAGCGGCGGGCGCGCCCGGTGCCGTCGAAGGCCATGCCGAAGGTGTCCATGACGACCCCGGCCTGGATCTGGCGCGCCAGGCCGGGGTTGAGCGGGCGCATCAGCACCGAGACCAGCCGCATCACCGGGAGCGGCACGTGGCGCGTGCTGCCGCGCCTGCCCGTCTCCCGCTCGAAGGTCGCCACGACCTCGCGAAAGGTCAGGCTCTCCGGGCCGCCCACCTCCACCGTCGCGCCGCGCAGCGCCGGGTCCGTCACCGCCAGCTCCACGAACGCCGCCACGTCGTGCGCCGACACGAAGTTGATCGGGTTTCGCCCGCGCCCGAACACCGTGGTCTTCCCGGTCCGGACGAGCGGCTCGCCGACCAGCATCGCCCACGTTTCCATGAACGCGGTCGCGCGCAGGATGGTCCACGCGAGCCCGCTGGCCCGGAGCGCCTCCTCGGCCCGGTGCTTCATGCGGTACAGCTCCATGGGGTGGTCGGGCGCGGCGCCCTGCGCCGAAAGGAGCACCACGTGCTCCACGCCCGCGTCCGCGGCGGCGCGGAACAGGTCGAGGTTGCCCCGCCAGTCCACGGCCTGCGGGCCGCCCGCGTCCGGGCCGACGAAGCCGTGCACCGCAGAGACCACGGTGCGCGCGCCCTCCGCCGCCCGCGCCAGCGTCTCCGGCTGGCGCACGTCGCCGACCGCGACCTCCACCCCTGGGCCCTCCAGCGGCCGGGCGCGCGCGGGGTCGCGCGTCAGCACGCGCACCCGCAGCCCGCGCGCCGCCAGCCGCGCGACGGTCTGCCGTCCCAGGGTGCCCGTGCCCCCGGCGACGAGCACCAGGGGCGGGTCGGGCGCTCCAGACGGAACTGCTCCGGTCTGCGGCATCGTGATCTCCAGGAGGCGATTGCGGGCGGGACGGAAGGCGGGACGGCGTCCCGGAGGATGCAGCGCGACCCGATCGCGGGCAAGCTTCACGTGCACGGACCCCACGACGAAGCTCTTGCGCCGGCATCTTAACAGCGTTAAGTATTCCAACGCAGGTCAACGAACAAACGGGAGAGCCGCAGGGTGGGAATCGCAGAACGACGTGAGCGGGAGCGCACCGAGCTCCGCCAGAAGATCCTGGATGCCGCGCGCGAGCTGTTCGTGGAGCACGGCTACGAGAGCGTGTCCATGCGCATGATTGCCAAGCGGATCGAGTACTCGCCCACGGCCATCTACTTCCACTTCAAGGACAAGGAAGCGCTCTTCCAGGAGCTGTGCGCCACCGACTTCCTGACGCTGGGGAAGACCTTCCGCAAGATCGCCACGGTGGAGGACCCGGTGGAGCGTCTGCGGGCGGCTGGCCGCGCCTACGCGCAGTTCGCGATCGACTTCCCGCACCACTACCGGCTGATGTTCATGACCCCGACGCCGGGTCCCCGCCTGGACCCGGACGACACCCGCTGGGTGCACCGCGGCAACCCCGAGGAGGACGCCTACTTCTTCCTCAAGCAGACCGTGGAGGAGGGAATCCGCGCCGGCCGCTTCCGCCCGGAGCTGGACGACCCCGAGGAGCTGGCGCAGCTCGTCTGGGCGGGGGTGCACGGGGTGGTGTCGCTGCGCATCGCCAAGGGCAACGACACGTGGATCGACTGGGCCCCGGTCATGGAGTTGGTGGAGCGGGTGACCGAGGTGACCGTCCGGGGGATCACCCGGACGGATGCGTGAAGGGCGCACCGGCGCCCCCGCATCTTTTTTTTGCCGAGTCACTTAACGATGTTACAAAATGTAACGCCAATAAACAGATGAGAACCGGCAAGCCGCAGCACCCGACCACCCCCAGCGCAGGAGCAGGCGCCATGACCCGCATCACCCGAAGCCCGGCGAGGATCCTCGCCGCCCTTGCCCTCCTCGCGACCGCGCCCGCCGCGGCGCAGGAGGGGCCGCTGGACCCGCTGGTGCGCGAGGCGGTCCGCAACAACCTGGGGCTGCGGCAGGAGCGGCTGGAGGACGCCCGCAGCGAGGCGGCGGTGCGGCAGGCGCGCGGGCTCTACCTGCCGTCGGTGGCGCTGGACGCGCGCTACTCGCGCACCAGCGGCGTGCTGGACATCGGCGAGCTGGTGAACCCGGCGTACGCGGCGCTCAACCAGCTCACCCGCAGCGACGCCTTCCCCACCGACGTGGACGCGCGCCTCCCGCTGGCGCAGGAGACCAAGCTGCGGCTGACGCAGCCGCTCTTCCAGCCCGCCGTGCGCGAGAACCACCGGCTGGCCCGCACTCTCCGCGGGCTCCAGGGGGCCGAGCTGGCCGCCGCCACCCGCCGGCTCGCCGCCGACGTGCAGGGCGCCTACCTGGCCCACGCCAGCGCCGCGCGGGTGGTGGAGACCTACCGGGCCACGCTCCCCCTGCTGGACGAGAACCTCCGCGTCAACGAGCGGCTGGTCGCCCACGGCAGGGCCACCTCCGAGGGGGTGTACCGCGCGCGCGCCGAGCGCAGCGGGACGCTCCAGGAGCTCGCGGAGGCGGAGGCGCGGCGGGACGCGGCGGCGCGCGGCCTCAACTTCCTGCTGGGGCGGCCGCTGGACGCCGCGGTGCAGGTGCTCCCCGACTCGGCGCTGGACGCCCGGCCCGACGTCCCGCTGGAGGAGGCGCTGCGCACCGCGCTGGCCCGCCGCGAGGAATTGGCCCAGGCCGACTTCGGGATTCGCGCGGCGGAGTCGCAGGGGCGGCTGGCGCGCGCCTCGGGTCTCCCCGGTGTGTCGCTGGCGGTGGACTACGGCGTCCAGGGGCAGCGCTACCGCTTCGGCGCGGACGACGACTTCGCCGTCGCCTCGCTGGTGCTCCAGTGGAGCGTGTTCAACGGCGGCCAGGACGCCGCCCGCTCCCAGGCGGCCCGTCTGGACGCCGAGCGCGCCCGCGCCCGCCGCACCGAGCTGGAGCGCGCCGTGGAGATGCAGGTGCGCGGCGCCTGGGAGGCCGCCGCGACCGCCCGCGCGGCCCGCGCCGCCGCGGACGACCGGCTGGCGGCGGCGCGGCGCACCTTCGAGCTGGTGTCGCGCCGCTGGGAGGAGGGGATCGCCCCGCACATCGAGTTCGTGGACGCGCGCACCGCCTACACCGCCGCCCGGCTGAACGCCGTGCTCACCCTGTACGACCACGCCCTGCGCCGCGTGGAGCTGGAGCGCGCGGCCGCGCTGCGCGAGCTGGAATCGTGAGACCCCATCGGACACCGACCATCCCGGAGACCGCCATGAGCACGCACCGGCGCACCGCGCGCACCCCCGCTCTCGTCCTGCTCCTCGCCGCCGCGGCCGCCTGCGGCGACGCCGGCGCCGAGGAGTCGCCCCCGCCCTCCCCCGCCGTCCCCGTGCGCACCGCGGCGGTGGTCGAGGCGGAAGTGGCCCAGCCCGTCCGGGGCACCGGCACCCTGGCGGCAAAGGAGGAGGTCCGCCTGTCCTTCAAGACCGGCGGCATCGTCGGTCGGATCCTGGTGGACGAGGGCGACGCGGTCCGCGCCGGGCAGACGCTGGCGCTGCTGGACCCCGCCGAGATCGACGCGCACGTGGCGCGCGCCGGGGCCGCCGCCGACAAGGCGCGGCGCGACCTGGCGCGCGCCCGGGCGCTGTACGCGGACAGCGTCGCCACGCTGGAGCAGATGCAGGACGCCGCCGGCGGCGCCCGCGCCGCGGAGGCGGAGCTGCGCATCGCCCGCTTCAACCGCGAGCACGCGCGCATCGTGGCGCCCGTGTCCGGCACGGTGCTGCGCCGCACGGCCGAGGAGGGCGAGACGGCGGCGCCCGGCGCCCCGGTGCTCACCCTGGCCGGGAGCGGCGCCGGCACCGTGCTGCGCGTGGGCCTGGCCGACCGCGACGCGGTGCGGGTGCGGCGCGGCGACGCGGCCACGGTGAGGTTCGGCGCCTTTCCCGGCGCGGAGCTGGCCGGCCGGGTGACGGAAACGGCGGCCGCGGCGGACCCGCGAACCGGCACCTACGAGGTGGAGGTGGCGGTGGAGCCCGGCGGCCGCGCGCTCGCGGCCGGGCTGATCGGGCGGGTGGAGATCCGCCCCTCGCGGGCGGAGCGGCTGCGGCTGGTGCCGGTTGAGGCGGTGCTGGAGGGCGACGAGGACCGCGGCGTGGTCTACACCCTGGGCGCGGACGGGCGGGCGCGGCGCGTCCCCGTCGGCATCGCCTTCCTGCAGGGCGGCCGGGCGGCGGTGCGCAGCGGGCTGGACGGCGTGGCCGAGGTGGTCACGGACGGCGCCGCGTACCTGGAGGACGGCACCCCCACCCGGAAGGTGGCCCCATGAGGCTCTCCGACTTCGCCGTCAAGAACTGGCAGTTCACGGTGGTGATGACGGCGATGCTGGTGGCTATGGGCCTCAACTCGCTGCTGCGCATCCCGCGCTCCGAGGACCCCACCTTCCCCATCGCCACCTTCCCCATCGTGGCGGTGTACCCGGGCGCCAGCCCGGCCGACGTGGAGAAGCTGGTGGTGGACCCCATCGAGGACGCGCTGGGGGAGCTGGAGGACGTCAGGACGATCAAGACGCGGGTCGAGGACGGGCTCGCGGTGGTGCTGGTGGAGTTCGACGCCGATTCCGACGCGGACCGCAAGTACGAGGAGACGCTGCGCGAGGTCAACACGCTGCGCCCCTCGCTCCCGGCCGACCTGCGCTCGCTGGAGGTGGAGCGCACCAACGCCGCGGACGTCAACATCGTGCAGCTGGCGCTGGTCTCCGGGGCCCTGCCGTACCGCGAGCTGGAGGACCAAGCGGAGCGGCTGGAGGACCGGGTGGAGAGCGTCCCCGGCGTGCGCGAGGCCGAGGTGTGGGCCGCGCCGGAGCGCGAGGTGCGGGTGTCGCTGGACCTGGGGCGGCTGTCGCGGCTGGGGATCGCGCCCGCGCAGGTGCTGGGCGCAATCGGCAGCGAGAGCGCCAACGTGCCGGGCGGGAGCGTGGACGCGGGCGGGCGCAAGCTCAACGTCAAGACCAGCGGCGACTACACCTCGCTGGACGAGGTCCGCAACACCGTCGTGGGGGGGGCGGGGGGGAGCGTGGTGCGCCTGGCCGACGTGGCGGACGTCCGCTGGGGCCACGCCGACCAGCAGTACCTGGGCCGCTACAACGGGCAGCGGGCGGTGTTCGTGACGGCGAACATGAAGGAGGGGGAGAACGTCCAGCGGGTGCGCGACGCCGTGTGGGCGCAGCTGGACGCGTTCGAGCGGACGCTGCCCGCGGGGATCGAGCTGGAGCGCCCCTTCGACCAGTCGGTCAACGTCCGCAAGCGCCTCGCCGCGCTGGGGATGGACTTCGCCATCGCCCTGGGGCTGGTGCTGGTGACGCTGCTCCCGCTGGGGGTGCGGCCGGCTCTGATCGTGATGGTGTCCATCCCCCTTTCCATGGCGATCGGGCTCACGGCGCTGGACCTGACCGGGTTCGGCATCAACCAGATGAGCATCGTGGGCTTCGTCATCGCCCTGGGGCTGCTGGTGGACGATTCCATCGTGGTGGTGGAGAACATCGCCCGCTTCCTGCGCGAGGGGCACTCCCGGCGCGAAGCGGCCATGCTCGCCACGCGGCAGATCTCGGTGGCGGTGCTGGGGTGCACGGCGGCGCTGGTGTTCGCCTTCCTCCCCCTGCTCTTCCTCCCCGGCAACGCGGGCAAGTTCATCCGCGCCATGCCCCTGACGGTGGTCTACACCATCCTGGCCTCGCTGCTGGTGTCGCTCACCGTGATCCCCTTCCTGGCCAGCCACCTGCTGCGCGATGGCGATGGCGACGAGCACGGCAACGTGTTCCTGCGCGCCCTGAACCGCGGCATCGCCGCCGGCTACCGGCCGGTGCTGGGGCGCGCGCTCGCCCGCCCGCGGCTCACCGTCGCCGCCGCGGGGGTCTTCTTCCTGGCGACGCTGGCGCTGGTGCCGGCGGTGGGCTTCTCGCTCTTCCCCAAGGCGGGGACGCCGCAGTTCCTGGTGGACGTGGAGACGCCGGACGGCTCCTCGCTGGCGGCGACCGACCGCGCCGCGCGCTTCGTGGAGCGGGAGCTGGCCGCTCGGCCGGAGGTGAGGGGGATCCTCACCAACGTGGGCCAGGGCAACCCGCAGGTCTACTACAACGTCTCCCCGCGCAACGAGAACAACGGCGTCGCCCAGCTGTTCGTGCTGCTCCGCGAGTTCGACCCGGAGCGCACGCCGCGGCTGTACGACTCGCTGCGGGCGCGCTTCGCGGCCTATCCCGGCGCCCGCATCGAGCTCAAGGAGTTCGAGAACGGGCCGCCGCTGGACGCCCCGGTCGCCGTCCGACTCACCGGCGAGAGCCTGGACACGCTGCGCGCGCTGGCCGGGCGGGTGGAGCGGGTGCTGCGCGCCACGCCGGGCACCATGTACGTCAACAACCCGGTGCGGCTGGACCGCACGGACCTGCGGGTGGCGATCGACCCGGTGAAAGCGGGGATGCTGGGGATCCCCACGGTGGAGGTGGACCGCACGGTGCGGCTGGGGCTGGCCGGGCTCCCCGCGGGCCGCTTCCGCGAGGCGGACGGCGACGAGCACCCCATCACGGTGCGGCTGCCGCACGAGGGGCGCCCCGGGCTGGAGGCGCTGGACCGGGTGTACGTGGCGTCCACCACGGGCGCGCAGGTGCCGCTGCGGCAGGTGGCGGAGCTGCGCCTGGAGTCGTCGCCGCCGCTGATCCAGCACTTCGGGCGGGAGCGCTCGGTGACGGTGACGTCGTGGGTGCGCTCGGGCTACAACACGGACCGGGTGACCGGCCAGGTGATGGACGCGCTGGAGGGGACCGAGTTCCCGGAGGGGTACCGCTGGGAGCCGGCGGGGGAGTTCGAGAGCCGGCAGGAGAGCTTCGGCGGCGTGGGGAACGCGGTGATCGTGGCGGTCTTCATGGTGCTGGCCATCCTGGTGCTGGAGTTCCGCACCTTCCGCAGCACTTTGATCGTGGCCTCGGTGATCCCGCTGGGGATCTCGGGCGGGATCCTGGCGCTGCTGTTCAGCGGCTACACGCTGTCGTTCACGGCGATGATCGGGTTCGTGGCGCTGATCGGCATCGAGATCAAGAACTCCATCCTGCTGGTGGACTTCACCAACCAGCTGCGCGAGGAGGGGATGGGGCTGGACGAGGCGATCCGCCGCGCGGGCGAGGTGCGGTTCCTTCCCATCGTGCTCACCACGCTCACGGCGATCGGTGGGCTGCTCCCGCTGGCGCTCCAGGGCTCGGCGCTGTACTCGCCGCTGGCCTGGGTGATCATCGGCGGGCTGGTGTCGTCCACGATCCTCGCTCGGCTGGTGACGCCGGTGATGTACCGGCTGCTCGCGCCGGAGGTGGAGGTGCGGGCTGCGCCGGCCGCCGCGCCCGAGCCGCCGCGCGCTGCGGTTCCGGTGCCGGCGCTCCAGCCGGCGTGACGATGAGCGCTCGATCTCTCGCGACGGACTCCCCGTCGGCGCCGGTTCGTCCGGCGGGGCTCCCGCCGCGCATCGCATCCGGCGCCACGCTCGCCGGGACGGGGAGCCCGACTCGTACTTCCTGACAACGGCTGTGCGGTCCTCATCTGCGGGTCTTCTACGCAGTGACTGAGAATCAGGTTAGTTCGCGAAGACCGCTAAAATCGTGAAGTTATCGTCTGGCCGTCTACGCCTTACCAATCGTGCCAGCTTTGCAGTCAAGCTAGCGGGATTCTCGGAATCCTTTGTAAGATCGCGGAGTTCGCGCTTTGTGAACCTGGAGTGGGCGCCGTCACTAGTTAACACTAATCGATCTCCTGAGTCGAGCGCCCCCTGGAAGCATTCGAGATCGGGATTACCCTCAATCCCGAGAGCACTGTCTAACACATTGCGCCGCGGGTAGTCAATTGCGGCCTTTCGTGTGATAGCACCCTCGCGGAGCAGCCGTGCCACCTCTGTTTGATCAGTCGTGAGTTGCTGAACGCCTTCCCCTCTCAACAACAACGCACGACTATCGCCGGTGTGGACTAAAGACAGCCGCCCCTTTGTAAGAACGCATGCTGTCAGGGTTGTGGCCATCGTACGTGGCTCACGCCCTGCTTGCTGAGCCTCCTTCAGGATACGCTTGTGGCTGACGAGAGCGAGCGAATCGAGACTCGCTAGCGGGTTGTCAGCAAGTTTCCGAAGAAACTCGCTGACGGCGAGGTTGGAAGCACGAGCGCCATCCTGAGCACCTCCAACCCCATCAGCGACACAGACAGCTAGTGAGCCATTACCTAGCCATTGGGCACCCCACGTATCTTGGTTTTCCGCACGTGGACCAGGCTCAGATACAGCCGCGTAATCCAGTGTCACTTGCAGATATGGTTAAGTGTCTGCACTAACTGCGGATGAAGGAGGCTGCGACTGGTGCTAATTGATCGCTCAAGATGGCGCACAGCGCTGCAGACCCGGTCGTCATCCGCGCGGAACTCTACAGCGACACGCCGCGCCAGTTCCTCCGGCATGAGCTGCCCTGCGAGATTCATGAACTTTCGCTCCACATAGTATCGGTTATGACTCGTGCCCATATACAGCATTGCCATCAGGCATTCTGACTGTACATCCAGAGAAGAGCTCTTAATAAAATGCTCCAAGCGAACGGAGATTCCGTCACAGTCCTCGAAGTTGAACGTGCCATCCCGCACCCAAGCCGCGTACATGGTCCCGAGGCGCCACGCCATCTGCGGGTACTGAGCGGCAACTTCGTCAATTCGACGTGTTCCAAGCTTCTTCCAAACAGCACGCTCGTCTAAAGAATCCTGATTGTCTTCCAAAAAATTAACGATGATGCTCCATTCCTTCTCATCCAAGTTCTCCTCGGAATCAAGCATCGCAGCGATCGTACTACCCTCGTGCGTTGACGCCTGTATCGTGATGTCGCCCAGCGATAACAAAGCTTCGCGAACCGCCCCTACGTTGGGAAAACGCCGTTTCGGGTCAGTTCGCGTGCAGTTCAGTAGGATCCCTGCGAACTCACCTTCGTCACGGATCTCCGAACATGCGCTACGCGGTCGCTGACCGACAAAGTCGTGAAGGATGCATCCTAGAGAGAAAATGTCCGACTGTGGAGATGCGCCACGAAGATCCTGTGTGACTTCGGGAGCCGTGTACATGTCACGACCCATTGCCATGCCGAGATGGGTGAGCACTGTCACCTCTGTCTCCTTCAGTGACATCAGGCCAAAATCACCGATTGCATAATAACTAGATTCTCCACCGTTCGTCTGTTCTCGAAAGCGGAGCACATTGAGAGGCTTCAGATCGCGGTGGTAAATCCGCAATGAGTGAAGCTCTTCAAGGCCAGAGATGATGTCCATGATGGCCTGCATGAAGTTTCCACCGAGAGTCCGGTCTGCCGCCACATCTCTAGCCAGGGATGACTCCGCGAGGGGCATCACAAAGCGGGGAGGGTCCGACGCGAGATCCTTTTCTAGGACAGGGACGATATTCTTGTGCTCAATCCCGCTCTGAATCCGCGCTTCCCGTTCAAAGCGCCTGCGTACGTTGGCCTCCATCGCAGGGGATAGAGGTACCGGCTGATTGATGACAAAAGTTTTCAGCGCATAGTGGTTTCCCGTTTCGTCAACGACCTCATCAACAACCCCAAACCCCCCTCGCCCGATGTTCTGAACCCTGCGCAGTGCTCCGATGTCCATGCGAAATTCCAAGGTTATCTGTGACAGGTAATTCAAACCAGCTAAAAAGCTAAAATAAGACCGGCCTAGCACTCGGCAACGTCAGATTCTGATCGGCCCGGCAGTGCAACCCGGGTTACATCCGTGTAGCAATTATAAGCAGCCCAGTGGCGGCTTGTAAGTTTCAGCGGATGAGCATTGTCAGTGTCTGGTTGAAGCCCAGGCACACCAAGCGGCTTCAGCGAGGATCACTGACGCCAGCCAAGCACTGCCGGGCAGCCATTGGATTACGGGCCTCGACTCTCACCTCCGCTTCCGCATGCTGAGCGCGGTGAACTCTATGGGCTCGCGCACCTGCGTGGTCCGGAACACGTGCAGCAGCTCCCGCCGGCGCTCCCGCTCCGGCTCGTCCACCCCGGGCTGGTCGATCAGCCGGAGCAGGTCGGCCTCCACCTCCTCCCGCGTGCCGCTCTTGAAGCAGAGCAGCGTCAGGCCGCTGAACGGGAAGCGGTCGAAGTTCTCCGCCACCCACTCGCGCAGTGCCGGGCTGTGGCGCATGTGAAACATGATGGTGCGGTCGATGCCGCGCACCGGGTACTGCGGAAACGTGGCCGAGTGCATCAGCGCCGAGGCGAAGTTGTTGAGGATCAGCTCCGCCATGGCCCGCACCTCGTCCAGCGAGGCCGCGTCGCCCGGCCGCCACTCCGCGTCCGCGTAGAAGTACGGCCGCAGGTACGGCCGCTCCACGAACAGCCGCACGTGGTCCGACGTCTCGGTGATCGCCCGCTGGATCAGCTGCAGGTCCGGCTGCTGCTGCGCGATCTCCAGGTGCCGCACCGCCGTCTCGATCTGCTCCTTGGCGATGTGCAGCTGCCGCGTGAACACCGAGAAGTTCAAGAGACCCACGCCCACCAGCAGCATCGTCCCGATGATGCCCAGCACCCCGATCCACGCCTCGATCGACATCTCCCGTTCCGCCTCCGGCCGTCCCCGCGGGACCGCCTCCCGTCCGTGAAAAAAAGCCAGCGGCGGCGCACCGTGCGCCGCCGCGAATGGTTTCCGCCTCCGGCCCGTCACGTACCGCCCAGCCCGCCGGGGGTTCCGCCGGCTGGTACGACAATCGCGGCTCCCCCCGCCCGGCACCGAACGGAAACCACGCGGGGAACCAGGGGGCAACGATGCAGCTTCAGGACAGGGTCGCGCTCGTGACCGGGGCCGGGTCGGGGATCGGCAAGGCCGCCGCCGTGCTCCTGGCGAAAGAGGGCGCCAAGGTGGCCGTGCTCAGCCGGACGCAGGAGGAGCTGGAAAAGACCTTGAAGGAGATCGAGGACGGCGGCGGCGAGGGGCTGGTGGTGGTCGCCGACACGTCGAAGCCGGAGCAGGTGGAGGAAGCCGTCCGGCGCACCGTGGAAAAGTGGGGGCGGCTGGACGTCGTCTTCGCAAACGCGGGCGTCAACGGCGTGTGGGCGCCCATAGAGGAGCTGGAGGTGGAGGAGTGGGAGAAGACCATCTCCATCAACCTCACCGGCACCTTCCTGACGCTCAAGTACGCCATGCCACACCTCAAGGAGCGCGGCGGCTCGGTGATCGTGAACGCCTCCGTGAACGGCACCCGCGTGTTCAGCAACTCCGGCGCGACGGCGTACGCCAGCTCCAAGGCCGGGCAGGTGGCGATGACCAAGATGCTGGCGCTGGAGGTGGCCCGGCACAAGGTGCGCGTCAACGTGATCTGCCCGGGGGCGATCGACACCGAGATCGACGAGAACACCGAGCGGCGCGACCTGGACGACATCGGCATGCCGCAGGAGTTCCCGGAGGGGCCGCACCCCCTCAAGGGCGAGCCCGGGACCTCGCAGGAGGTGGCACAGCTAGTGCTGTTCCTGGCCTCCGACGCCTCCCGCCACATCACCGGCACCGAGATCTGGATCGACGGCGGGGAGTCGCTGCTGGGCCTCAAGGGGTGAGGCCCCACGAGACCAGGACGAGCGAAACCGTGAAGATCCTGCTTGTATCGGACGACCGGATCCGGCTGGAGGGGAAGGCGGGGCCCATGACCATCGAGGCCGACTCGCCGGAGATGCAGTACTCCCCCTTCCACATGCTGGCGAGCAGCCTGGCCACCTGCACCTACTCGGTGCTCGCCTCCTGGGGCACCAACGCCAAGCTCACGGTGGAGGACCTGGCCGTGGAGGTGGGGTGGAGCTTCGTGGAGGAGCCGCACCGGGTGGGGAGCATGGCGGTGCACGTCGACTGGCCCTCGCTTCCCGAGGCGCGCCGCGCCGCCGCCGAGCGGGTGGCGGCGCTCTGCACCGTCAAGAAGACGCTGGAGCAGCCGCCCACGGTCTCCACCACCGTGGCGACCTCCGGCGCGACGGCGGCGGCCCCCGCGTCCCCCCCGAGCGCCGCGCCCGCGGGGTCCGCGTGAGCTTTCCCGTGGTGCACTTCGTCTACGGCGGGGAGCAGGCCGCCGCCGCGGGGCTGGGGCGCCCCTACACCGTGGTGTACGACGGCGTCTGCAAGGTGTGCGGCCGCCTGGTGACGCTGCTGAGGAAGTGGGACACCCGGGGCGCGCTGGAGATCGTCCCCTTCCAGAACACCACGGTGCTGGACCGCTTTCCCTGGATCCCAGCGGAGGAGTACGGCAAGGCGGTGCAGCTGGTGGGCCCGGGCGGACAGACGTGGCAGGGCGCGGCGGCAATCGAGCAGCTCCTGGAGGTGCTCCCCAAGGGCGGGCTGATCGGGTGGGTGTTCGACGTCCCCTTCGTGGGCGGGCTGATCGACCGGTTCTACCGCTGGTTCGCGAAGAACCGCTACCGCTTCGGGTGCGGCGAGCACTGCTCGTCGCGGCCGCTCAAGCTGGACTTCGGCGACGGGTGAGCCGAACGGAAGTGCGAGAGTGCGAAAGCGCGGGGCGACAGGAGCCCTCTCCCGGGTGCGGGAGGGGGCTTCGTCGTTCGGGGGTGGAGCAGGTTTCTACAAACGTTCCGCAGCGTCCACGTTCGGGTTATATTCGGCGGCACCCGAGCCCCAGGATTCGCCATGACGGAGCTGCGCGAGAAGCTGTCCATCCTCGCCGACGCGGCCAAGTACGACGCGTCGTGCGCAAGCAGCGGGTCCAGCCGCAAGCGCGCGGGCGGACCCAAGGGGCTGGGGAACACGGAGGGGATGGGGATCTGCCACTCGTACACGCCGGACGGGCGGTGCGTGTCGCTGCTCAAGGTGCTGCTCACCAACGTCTGCATCTACGACTGCGCGTACTGCATCAACCGCAAGTCCAGCAGCGTGCGGCGGGCGCGCTTCAAGGTGGAGGAGCTGGTGCGGGTGGTGCTGGAGTTCTACCGGCGCAACTACATCGAGGGGCTCTTCCTCAGCTCGGGAATCATCCGCAACCCCGACTACACCATGGAGCAGCTGGTGGCGGTGGCGCGCACCCTCCGCCAGGAGCACCACTTCCACGGCTACATCCACCTCAAGACCATCCCCAACGCGGCTCCGGAGCTGATCGAGCAGGCCGGGCGCTGGGCCGACCGGCTCAGCGTCAACGTGGAGCTCCCCACCCAGGAGGGGCTGGACCGCCTGGCGCCCGACAAGAAGCTGGTGCAGATCACCGGGGCGATGGACCGCCTGAAGACGGGGATCGACGGGGCCAGGGAGGAGCGGAAGCGCTCGCCCCGGGCGCCGCTCTTCGCGCCGGCCGGGCAGAGCACGCAGATGATCGTGGGCGCCACCGACGCGTCGGACGCGACCATCCTGTCCGCGGCCTCCACGCTGTACCACCGGCAGGGGCTGCGCCGCGTGTACTACTCGGGCTTCTCGCCCATCCCCGACGCCTCCGCGGTGCTCCCCTCGGCGCGGGCGCCGCTGGTGCGCGAGCACCGGCTGTACCAGGCGGACTGGCTGATGCGGTTCTACGGCTTCGACGCGGCGGAGGTGGCGCCCGCCAGCGCGCCGGACCTGGACCTGGAGCTGGACCCCAAGACGGCCTGGGCGCTGCGCAACCGCGACCGCTTCCCCGTGGACCTGAACGCGGCGCCCCGGGAGGCGCTGCTGCGCGTGCCCGGCATCGGCGTCCGCAACGTCAAGCGCATCCTGGAGATCCGCGCCTGGCACCGGATCCGGCTGGAGGACCTGGCGCGGCTGGGCGTGTCGCTGCGAAAGACCATGCCCTTCGTCACCACGGCCGACCACACGCCGCGGGCGGCGCTGGACGCGGGCGACCTGCGCGACCGGCTCTTTCCACAGCGGGCGCAGGTGGACCTGTTCGCCAGCGCGGCGCTCGCGGCCACGGGCGAGCTGTGAGGCGCGCCGCCTTCGACGGCACGCTGGCCGGCTGGCGCGACGCGGCGCGGGCGCTGCTCGCGGCGGAGGCGCCGCCGCAGGACGTGCTCTGGGGCGCGGACGACGCGGCCCCGCTGCTGGAGGGGCTGGACGATGCGCCGGCCGACGCGCCGGCCGGGCCGACGCGGCGGGTGCCGCGCGCGCTGCTGGAGCTGGTGGAGGCGGCGGCCTGCTTCCGCGACCCGGAGCGGTGGGCGCTGTTCTACCGGCTGGTGTGGCGCATCACCCACGGCGAGCGGCACCTGCTCCAGGTCGCCAGCGACCCGGACGTGCACCGGCTGCTGAGGATGGAGAAGGCGGTGCGCCGCGAGATCCACAAGATGCACGCCTTCGTCCGCTTCCGCGCCGTCCACGCCGACGGCGCGGACGAGCCCTGCTACGTGGCCTGGTTCGAGCCGGAGCACCCGGTGGTGGAGCGCGCCACGCCGTTCTTCGCGCGGCGCTTCGCGGCCATGCGCTGGTCCATCCTCACGCCGGAGCGCTGCGCCCACTGGGACGGCGAGGCGCTGGAGTTCACGCCGGGCCTCCCCCGCTCCGCCGCGCCGGACGCGGACGAGCTGGAGGAGCTGTGGCGCACCTACTACGCGCACACCTTCAACCCCGCGCGCCTGCGCCCCTCTGCCATGCGCGCGGAGATGCCCAAGCGCTACTGGCGCAACCTCCCCGAGGCCGCCGTGATCTCCGACCTGGTGCACGGCGCTCCCGGGCGCGTCCGCCGCATGATCGACGCGTCGGCGTCCGGCTCTCCTGACAGCGTCGAGCCGGCGGGCTGACGGCCCCGGGCGCACGGGGTCGTTGCGGTCCGCGGCGCGAACCGTTAGCGTGGCGCGCGGTGGCGCACACGGCGCCCGCGCCGGGCCCCGCCCGCCGACCCCGACCCCGGAGACCGTCATGAACAGGCTTCTCGCCGCCGCATCGCTCGCCCTGGGCCTGGCCGCCGCGCCGGCCGCCGCCTCCGCCCAGCACCCGCAGACCTGCGCCGCCGCCAACGGCAACTGCCGCGTGGAGGACGTGAAGCCCAGCGCGTTCGCCGCGCTGGACCACCGGCAGGCGCTGGGGCTCACGGCGGAGCAGGCGGCGCGCATCGAGGCCGCGCGCGGCGCGCTCCGCGAGGCGCACCGGGTGCACTGCGCGCCCATGCACGCGTCCAAGCCCACCGCGGCCGAGGAGGAGCGGCACCACGCGGAGATGAAGACGATCAACGACCGCCACGAGGCCGAGGCGGCCGCGGCGCTCACCCCCGCGCAGCTCGCCAGCCTTGCCCGCCTGCACGCTGCCCGCCCCAAGGCGGAGGCCGGCCACGAGGCTGGGCACCACGGCGCCGGGCACAAGACCGAGGGCCACGCCGGGCAGCACCCGGCGCGCTGACACGTCGAGTCGGCAATGCGAAGAGGCCCTCTCCCGGAGCTGGGGGAGGGCCTCTTGGCGCGAGTCGGCCGAGCCGCCCGGTGAGACCTAACGGCACCTGTTCGGAGCGTCGTTAGCACTCGGTGTCGTTCGAGATGCAATCGCAGTAGGTGTAGACCTGGGTAGGCCCTCGCGTCGTGATGAAGCCCTGTCCGGCTCCCTTCACTTCGCTCAACGCGCGGACCGTCTCCCTGCTCAGCACCAGCTTTCTCTTCGCGGCGGCAGACTTGGGCATGACGAGCCTCCTGCAAGGGGATGGATGAACCGACATTGCCGGCTTCCAAACAATGTCGCAAAACAAGTGCCGCGCCGACGAAGCTCAGCCGCGTTCCTTGTCGCGATCCCGCGCGGCCACTATAATCCGGCCCGGTCGAGCACGCCTTCCGTCTGTTCCGAAACTCCACCTCCGAGCACGCCGTAGACCCTCGCGGGACAACAGCCGTCCCGCGCGCTCCCCGATGCCCGATCCGCACGTGAACGCACTTCCGGAACCCGCCGGCCTCGCGCCCGCCAACGGCCGCGAGTGGATCGTGGAGGCCCACGGCTGCGACCCCGCCGCCCTGGCCGACCTGTCCGCGCTGCGGGCGCTGTTCGCGCGCATGGTGGACGAGCTGGGGCTGCACCCCGTGGCCGACCCGCTCTGGCACAGGTTCCCGGGCCCCGGCGGCATCACCGGGCTGTGCATGCTGGCCGAGTCGCACCTGGCCTGCCACACCTTCCCGGAGCACGGCTCGCTCTGCCTCAACCTGTTCTGCTGCACCCCGCGCCCCGAGTGGGACTACGCGGGGCGCCTGCGCGAGCTGGTGGGCGCCGAGACGGTGGAGGTGCGCGCCCTGGACCGCCCCTACGCCGCCCCCGTCCCCGCCCGATGAGCGGCCCCGTCGCCAACTGCCCCAGCTGCGGCGGCCCGGTGGAGTTCCACTGGGCCGGCGCCGTGCAGACCGTCTGCGCGTACTGCCAGTCGGTGCTGGTGCGCCACGACCTGGACCTGGAGGCGGTGGGCGTGAAGTCGCTCCCGCCGCCGGTCACCTCGCCCATCCAGATCGGGACGCGCGGCCGCTACCGCGAGCGCGCCTTCACCGTGACCGGACGCATCGCCTACGAGTACGAGCGCGGCGGCTGGAGCGAGTGGCACCTGGCCATGAGCGACGGAGGCAGCGGCTGGCTGTCGGACGCGCAGGCGGAGTACGCCGTGTCGTTCCTGGCGCCCGACCCGGGCCCGCTCCCCGCCCCGGCCGAGATCCGCACGGGGCAGCGCTTCAGCTGGGGCGGCACGGAGTACCAGGCCGCCGCCGTGACCCGCGCCCGCTACGTGGGGGTGGAGGGGGAGCTCCCCTTCGAATACTGGGACAAGGAGCAGGTGCCGTTCGTGGACCTCAGGACCACGGACGGGCGCTTCGCCACGCTGGACTTCAGCGAGCCCACGCCGCTGCTGTACCTGGGCGAGTACGTGGAGCTGGACAACCTCTGGCTCACCGACCTGCGCGACAGCCCCGCGCGGCGGGTGGAGGGCGCCCGCGCGCTGAACTGCCCCAACTGCGGCGCCGGGGTGGAGATCCGCGACCCGGAGCACGCCCTCAACGTGGTGTGCGGCTCGTGCAGCTCGGTGCTGGACGCCAGGTCGCCGTCGCTCAAGGTGCTCCAGACCTTCAAGGCGAAGCAGAAGGTGAAGCCCCTGATCCCCCTGGGGGCGAAGGGGACGTGGAAGGGCGAGGAGTTTCGCGTCCTCGGCTTCCAGCAGCGCACCACCCGCGTGGAGGGGACGGACTACTCCTGGCGCGAGTACCTGCTGTACAGCCCCGGGCAGGGGTACCGCTACCTCACCGAGTACGACGGCCACTGGAACGACGTCATCGTCCTGAAGAAGGTCCCCGAGCGGGTGCAGGAGGGCGGCCGGCCGGTCGCGCGCCTGCACGGCGAGACCTTCAAGCACTTCCAGGAGGCCAGGGCGAAGACCACGTACGTGCTGGGCGAGTTCCCCTGGGAGGTGCGCTTCGGCGACGTGGCGGAGACCAGCGACTTCATCGCGCCGCCCCGGATGCTCTCCAAGGAGACCACCGGCGACGAGATCACCTGGTCGCTGGGCGAGTACACCCCCGGCGAAAAGGTGTGGAAGGCGTTCGGGCTGCAGGGGAAGCCGCCTGCGCCCCGCGGCGTGTACGCCAACCAGCCCTCTCCCCACCGGGGAAGGGCGGGCGCGTACTGGAAGGCGTTCGGCCTGCTGCTGCTGCTCTGGCTCGTGTTCCTGGTCGCGCGCTTCGGGGTGGGCTCCCAGGAGCTGTTCACGCAGAGCTACCGCTACGCCCCGGGGGTGGAGGATCTCACGGTGGCGACCACCCCGCCCTTCGAGCTGACGGGGCGCCCCTCGGCCCTGGGCGTGGAGGTGCGGACGGACGTCTCCAACAGCTGGGTGTTCTTCAACTACGCGCTCATCAACCAGCAGACCGGCCAGGCCATCGAGTTCGGGCGCGAGGTGAGCTTCTACTACGGGCGCGACCAGGGCGAGGACTGGACGGAGGGCGACAGGAACGACGAGGCGCGCGTCCCCTCCGTGCCGCCGGGACGCTACGTGCTGCGCATCGAGCCGGACGGCCTGGCGCCGGTCTCCTACACGCTAAAGGTGACCCGCGACGTGCCCAGCATCGGCTTCTTCTTCCTGGCGCTGCTGGTGCTGCTGGTGCCGCCGGTGTTCGCCCTGCTGGGCGCGGGGGCGTTCGAGAGCTCGCGCTGGGCCGAGAGCGACTATGCCCCGGAGGACGACTGATGATGAGAGGCGCGCGGATGTACCTGCTCTTCGGGCTGGGGGTGCTGGGCGTGCTGGGCCTGGCGGAGTACCGCGGGTGGAGCATGCTGCGCACCAACGAGGTCCGGAGCGTTTCCCCCACGGTGCGCGACAACCCCGGCGCGTACCGCCCCCACTACTACGGCTCGGGCCGCTACGTCGGCGGAAAGTGAGACCCGGAAAATGAACAACGAACTCGTGAGGGGCCTCCTCGCCGGCACGGTGTACGCGGTGCTCGGCATCGTGATCTTCGTGGCCGCGCTGGTCGCGGTGGACCGCACCACGCCCGGCACGCTGTGGAAGGAGATCATCGAGGAGCACAACACGGCGCTGGCCATCATGATGGCGGGCGTCTCGATCGCCCTGGCCATCGTCATCGCCGCGGCGATCGTGTAGGGACGGCAGGGGACAGGGGACAGGTTACAGGGGACAGCCTGCAAAGACGGCCCTCACCCGGCTCGCTTCAGGCTCGCCACCCTCTCCCAATTCTGGGAGAGGGGACTTTGGTCTTCTGCCGTTCCCGCCGTTCCGCAGTACCCACATGATCCTTTTGCGGAGGGAGACAGCCGGGCAGTTTCGGCTGGCTCCCGGAGCCGGAGCGGAGACCCGCCGGTAGTTTGGCGGGGCTCCGCGACCCGCGTAGGAAACAGGCCGGCAGTTTGGCCTGGTTCCGGAGCGGCCCCAAGGCACAGATCCCACCCACGGCAGGCACAAGCAGTTGCACGCAGCCCTCTTCGTCACCGTACTGCTGATCGCGGCGTGCGGCCTGATCTACGAGCTCGTGGCGGGCGCCCTGGCGAGCTACCTGCTGGGCGACAGCGTCACCATGTTCTCCACGGTGATCGGCACCTACCTGTTCGCCATGGGGATCGGGAGCTGGCTCTCGCGCTTCGTGGTGCGCGGGCTTGCCGCGCGCTTCGTCACGGTGGAGTTGATGGTGGCGCTGGTGGGCGGCTTCTCGTCCACGCTGCTCTTCCTGGCCTTCGCCTACACGGACTCGTTCCGCTTCCTGCTGTACCTGCTGGTGGTGCTGGTGGGGATCTTCGTGGGGCTGGAGATCCCGCTGCTCATGCGCATCCTGCGCAAGCACTACGAGTTCAAGGACGTGGTCTCCAACGTCCTCACCTTCGACTCGCTGGGCGCGCTGGCGGCCTGCCTTGCCTTTCCCCTGGTGGTGGTGCCGCAGCTGGGGCTGGTGCGGGCGGCGCTCGCCTTCGGGCTGGTCAACGCCGTGGTGGCGCTCTGGTCCACGCACCTGTTCCGCGACGTGCTGGGCGCGCGGCGCATCCTGCAGGCGGCGTGCGTGGCGGTGATCGTCCTGCTCGGCGGGGCCATGGCGGGGGCGGAGCGCATCACCCGGCTGGCGGAGCGCCAGGTGTACGCGGACGAGGTGGTGTTCTCCCGCCAGTCGCCCTACCAGCGCATCGTGCTCACCGCCTGGCGCGACGACCTGCGCCTCTTCCTGAACGGCCACCTGCAGTTCTCCTCGCGCGACGAGTACCGCTACCACGAGGCGCTGGTGCACCCGGGGCTCGCCGCGCTCCCGGGCGCCCGGCGCGTGCTGGTGCTGGGCGGCGGCGACGGCCTGGCCGTGCGCGAGGTGCTGCGCTACCCCGGCGTGCGCGAGGTGACGCTGGTGGACCTGGACCCGGAGATGACGCGCATCTTCTCCGAGCACCCGGAGCTGACCCGCCTGAACGGCCGGTCGCTCCGGGACCCGAGGGTGAAGGTGGTGAACGCGGATGCGGCGGTGTGGCTGGCGGGCAACCGCGAGATGTACGACTTCGTGGTGGTGGACTTCCCCGACCCGTCCAACTACGCGGTGGGGAAGCTGTACACCACGGCGTTCTACCGCCTGCTCCAGGGGCACCTGAGCCGCGACGGGCTGATGGTGGTGCAGAGCACCTCGCCCATGTTCGCGCGCACGGCGTACTGGAGCATCGTGGAGACGCTGCGCGCCTCCGGGCTGAGCGCCTGGCCCTACCACCTGTACGTCCCCTCCTTCGGCGAGTGGGGCTTCGTCCTCGCCGGCCGCGGCGGCTTCGCACCGCCGACGGCGCTCCCCGCGGGGCTCCGGTACCTCACGCCGCGCGTCCTCCCGCAGATGTTCGACTTCCCCGTGGACATGCTCCCCGTCCCCGCCGAGCCCAACCGGCTGGACGACCAGGTGCTGGTGAGGTACTACGGCCGCGAGTGGAAGGAGATCGAGCGGTGACGCTGTCCCGCCGCGAGTTCCTGGCGGCGACAGCGGGCGCCGCCGCTTCCGCGCTGGTGGGGTGCGCGCCCAAGACGGACCGCCCGCTCGCCGGCGGCTTCGCGGACGACGGCGGAGCGCGCGGCCACCGGCTGCGCGACCGCGCGCCCTTCCCCGCCCCGCGCCGCACGGAGCGGGTGCCGACCGTGATCGTGGGCGGGGGGATCGCCGGGCTCTCGGCGGCCTGGTGGCTGGAGCGCCGGGGGATGCGCGACTGGCTGCTCCTGGAGATGGAGGACCAGGCCGGCGGCAACTCGCGCTGGGGCGAGAACGAGACCACGCCCTTTCCCTGGGCCGCGCACTACGTGCCGGTGCCGGGCCCGCGCGCCGCGCACGTGCGCGAGCTGTTCGCGGAGCTGGGCGCGCTCCGGGACGGCGCCTGGGAGGAGACCATGCTGGCGTACTCCCCCCAGGAGCGTGTCTTCCGCTGGGGGCGCTGGCACGAGGGGCTGGAGGAGACCGCCGCCGACACCCCCGCCGACCGTGCCGAGATGGCCCGCTTCCACGAGGAGGTGGAGCGCCTGCGCGGGAGCGGCGAGTTCACCATCCCCTCCTCGCTGGGCCGCCGCCCCTCCGCGCTGGACGGCGTGTCCTTCGCCCGCTGGCTGGACGAGCGCGGCTTCCGCACCCCGGCCGTGCGCTGGTACGCCGACTACGCCTGCCGCGACGACTACGGCGCGCGGGCGGCGGACACCTCGGCCTGGGCGGGGATCCACTACTTCGCCGCGCGCGAGGGCGAGACGGACGCGCCGCTCACCTGGGCCGAGGGGAACGGCTGGGTCGTGCGCCGGCTGCTGGAGCGGCTGGGGCGGGAGCGCGTCCGGGTCGGGCAGCTGGTGCACCGCGTGGAGCGCCGTGGCACGGGCGCGCGCGTGCTGGCCGGCGACGCCGAGTACCTGGCCGACGCCGTGGTCTTCGCCGCCCCGTCCTTCCTGGCCTCCCGGCTGGTGGAGGGCGCCCCCGCGGTGGACTTCGCGTACTCGCCCTGGCTCACCGCCAACCTGACGCTGGACCGCCCGCCCGAGGAGCGCGCCGCCCCGCCGGCCTGGGACAACGTGCTCTTCGACTCGCCCGCCCTGGGCTACGTGGTCGCCAACCACCAGTCGCTGCGGACCCACCACGACCGCTCGGTGTGGACCTACTACTGGGCGCTCGCCGACGAGCCCCCGGCGCAGGCCCGGGCGACGCTGCTGCGGCGGAGCTGGCGGGAGTGGACCGAGCTGGTCCTCGCCGACCTGGAGCGGGCGCACCCGGACATCCGGCGCTGCGTGTCGCGGGTGGACGTGATGCGGATGGGGCACGCCATGGTCCGTCCGACGCCTGGCTTCCTGGCCTCGCCGGCGCGCCGGGCGCTTTCCGAAGCCGACGGGCCGGTGTTCTACGCGCACTCGGACCTGAGCGGGCTGTCGCTGTTCGAGGAGGCGCAGGACCACGGGATCACCGCCGCCCAGCGAGTTCTCGATCGTCTGGGATCGTCGTAGGGAACTGCCGGCACAGCGGGTGCGGGCGTGCCCCCGCTGGCGCGAGGTCGGGCTGCGGCTCCGTAGGCGAGCAAACAACGCTCGCCAACGGAGTCGAGCCCCGGCGGAAACTGCCCCACCGGGTCTCGCCCCTTCGGGCCGACATCCCTCACGCGGGTCGTCGCTGGCGTCCGCGGCGGTGCTCCCCGGCTTCCCGCGCGCATCCGCCGCATGGGCGATTGCCGCGGCTCCGGTTTCGGCGCATCGTGGGGGCGTCTTCCATCCCCTTCCCCGCCACGAGGAGCCGCGCGTGATCGTCGAATACGTCCGCTATACCATCCCGGAGGGCCGCGGCGCGGCTTTCGAGCAGGCCTACGCGGAAGCTTCCGGCCCGCTCGCGGCCTCGCCCCACTGCCTTGCGTACGAGCTGTCCGTGTGCGCCGAGGACCCGGCGAGCTACGTGCTGCGCATCGAGTGGGACTCCGCCGAGGGGCACATGCGGGGCTTCCGCCGCAGCCCCGAGTTCCGCGACTTCTTCGCCGCCATCCGCCCGTACGTCGGCGACATCGCCGAGATGCGCCACTACCACCTGACCGCGGTGCGCGGCAGCAAGGAGACGGCCGCCGCCTGAGCCGCGCCCGCGGCTCCGGCGCGAGCGAAAGCACGACGGCCCGCGGCGCATGCCGCGGGCCCGTCGTGCGCCGGTGAAGGCCCTCACCCGGCTCGCTTGAGGCTCGCCACCCTCTCCCAATTCTGGGAGAGGGGGCAACTGCTGGATATCCAGGTTCGGCAAGTCGTTCTCCCCTCTCCCGCTTGCGGGGGAGGGGCCGGGGGAGGGGGCCCCCGCGGACGCCAGCACCAGCCCCGCGTGAGGGATGCGAGCGCGAAGCGGCGAAACCCAACAGCAGTACCGTTGGGGTTCGCCTCCGTTAGCGAGCGTTGTTTGCTCGCCTACGGAGCCGCAGCCCGACCCCGCGTCAGCGGGGGCACGCCCGAACCCGCCGTCAACAGCCGTTCAGGAAACCGGCACCATCCAGCGCTCCGGCGACCGCCCGATGTCCGCGCGGATCAGGTCGCGCATGGAGGTCAGCTCCTCCGGCAGCCGGTCCGCCAGGCGCGCGAACAGCTCGTCGTGCAGCTCCACCTCGCGCCGCCACTCCTCGCGGTCCACCACCATCAGCTCGCGCGCGAACGTCTCGCGCGGGAAGTCGAGCCCCGCCCAGTCCAGGTCCTCGTAGCGCGGCATCCACCCCAGCGGGCTCTCCACCGCGTCGGCCCGGCCGCGCACCCGCTCCACGATCCAGCGCAGCACCCGCATGTTCTCCCCGAACCCCGGCCACAGGAAGCGGCCGTCGGCGTCCTTGCGGAACCAGTTCACCGCAAAGATCCGCGGCGGGTCCGGCAGGGAGTGCCCGACGGCGAGCCAGTGGTCGAAGTAGTCCGCCATGTGGTACCCGGCGAAGGGGAGCATCGCGAACGGGTCGCGCCGCACCTCGCCCGTCTTCCCGGCCGCCGCCGCCGTGGTCTCCGAGCCCATGGTGGCCGCCAGGTACACGCCGAAGTCCCAGTTGGCCGACTCGTAGACCAGCGGCACCACGCCGTTGCGCCGCCCGCCGAAGATGAAGGCGCCGATCTCCACCCCCTGCGGGTCCTCCCACGCCGGGTCCATGGACGGGCACTGCCCGGCGGGCGCGGTGAAGCGGGCGTTGGGGTGCGCCGCGGGGGTTCCCTTCCCGGGCGTCCACGGCTCGCCGCGCCAGTCGGTGAGCCCCTCGGGCGGGGTCTCGGTCATCCCCTCCCACCACACGTCGCCGTCCGCGGTGAGCGCCACGTTGGTGAAGATGGTGTTGGCGCGCAGCGTCGCCATGGCGTTGGGGTTGGACTTATCGTTGGTCCCCGGCGCCACCCCGAAGAAGCCCGCCTCCGGGTTGATGGCGCGCAGCCGGCCGTCCGCGCCCGGCTTGATCCAGGCGATGTCGTCGCCGATGGTGGTCACCTTCCATCCCTGGAAGGCGGCCGGCGGGATCAGCATGGCGAAGTTGGTCTTGCCGCAGGCGCTGGGGAAGGCGGCCGCCACGTAGGTCTTCTCGCCCTCCGGCGACTCCACCCCCATGATCAGCATGTGCTCGGCCAGCCACCCCTCCTCGCGCGCCATGGCCGAGGCGATGCGCAGCGCGAAGCACTTCTTGCCCAGCAGCGCGTTGCCGCCGTAGCCGCTCCCGTACGACCAGATGGAGCGCTCCTCCGGGAAGTGCACGATGTACTTCTCGGGGCTGCACGGCCAGGGCACGTCCTCCGCCCCGGGCTCCAGCGGCGCGCCCACCGAGTGCAGGCAGGGGACGAAGTCGCCGGCCTCGCCGATCACGTCGTACACCGCCCTCCCCATGCGCGTCATGAGACGCATGTTCACCGCGACGTACGCCGAGTCCGAGAGCTCCACCCCCACGTGCGAGATGGAGGAGCCCAGCGGCCCCATGCTGAAGGGGACCACGTACATGGTGCGCCCCCGCATGCAGCCGTCGAACAGCCCGCGCAGCGTGGCCTTCATCTCCGCCGGGGCCACCCAGTGGTTGGTGGGGCCGGCGTCCTCGCGCCGCGCCGTGCAGATGAAGGTGCGGTCCTCCACGCGCGCCACGTCCGAGGGGTCGGACCAGGCCAGGTAGCTGTTGGGGCGCCTGCGCTCGTCCAGCCGCCGGAAGGTGCCGGCCCGCACCAGCTCCCCGCACAGGGCGTCGTACTCCTCCCGCGAGCCGTCGCAGAAGTGCACGCGGTCCGGGCGGCAGAGCGCGACCGCGTCGCGGATCCAGGCGCGCAGCCCCTCGTGCCGCACGTGGTCGGGGAAGCGGAGCTCGCCCGCGGCCGCGCCTCCCGGCGCGCCCGCGAAATCGTCTGCGATGGAAGCCATGCTGCGGGTCTCGTTTCGGTGGAAAGGTCCTGCGGCCCGGCGCGGGCGGGGCCGATGCCGACGACAGGGTAGCGCGCCGGGCGGCGGCGGTCAACGACGGCGCGGGCCGCGCG
>DASVQR010000230.1:0-41531 GCA_036389055.1 Longimicrobiaceae bacterium
GATGATCACGCTCTTGCGCCTGGCCGGCTTCCGCTCCCTCACCGCAGCCGTGCGATGGCTCGCTCACGATGTGCCCGCCCTCTGCCGCTTGCTACAATGAAACAGCCCTGCGGCGCCAGCCGGGGGCACGCCCGAACCCGCAGTTCAAAGCAGCTTCAGGCGGCGGGAAGCCACAGCGTGAATCGCGACCCCTCGCCGGGCGTGCTCTCGACGACCAGCTCGCCCCCCATGGAGCGCGCCAGGCGCAGGCTGATGGCGAGCCCCAGCCCGGTGCCCCCGTGGCGGCGCGTGTAGCCGCTGTCCACCTGGATGAACGGCTCGAAGATCCGCTCCCGCTCCTCCGGCCCGATCCCGATCCCCGTGTCCTCCACGGCGATGCAGGTCCAGCGCCCCGGCACCGTCCCGCCCGGGAGCGTCCCCTCGCGCACCTCGCAGCCGATGGTCACCCGCCCGCCCGGCTGCGTGAACTTGACCGCGTTGGAGAGCAGGTTCACCAGCACCTGGTCCACCCGCTGCGGGTCGCCCACGTAGGCCAGGCCGGCCCCGTCGGCGCAGGGGGCGCACACCTCGATTCCGCGCGCCTCGGCCTGGGGGCGCAGCACGGTGAGCGCCGTCTCCACCGCGTCCGCCACCGAGGCGGTGCGCGCCTCCACCCGCAGCACGTCCGACTCGATGCGCGCAAAGTCCAGCACCTGGTCCACCAGCCCGATCAGGTGCCGCCCGCTGGCGCGGATCCGCTCCAGCTGCTCGCGCTGCCCGGCGGTCAGCGGCCCGGCGATCCCCAGGTCCAGCAGGTCCGTGTAGCCCACGATGGCGTTGATGGGCGTGCGGATCTCGTGCGACATGGTCGCCAGGAAGCCGCTCTTTGCCCGGTTGGCCGTCTCCGCCTCGTAGCGCGCCGCGTCCGCCTCGCCGATCGCCGCCTCCAGGTGCTCGTTGGCCAGCTCCAGCTCGCCGGCCAGCGTGCGCGCCGTCTGGTACTGCGCCGTCAGCTCGCCGTGCGAGCTCTGCACCTGCTCGGCCATGCGGTTGAAGCTGTTCGCCAGCACGCCCAGCTCGTCGGTGCGGCGCATCTCGATGCGGCGCCCGTAGTCGCCGCGGGCGATGGCCTCGGCGGCGTGGCGCAGGGCGCGCAGCGGCCGGGTGATGCCGCGGCTCAGCGCCCAGGCGCCCAGCGCCCCGGCCAGGCTGAGCAGCAGCGCGGCCATCGTCCCGCGGCGCAGGAAGGTGTCCGGCCGCGCAAGCACGGCGCTCCGGGGCTGCTGCGCCACCATGCTCCAGGGCGTGCCGCGGATCGCCGCCGAGTGTGCGAACACCTCGCCGCCGGGGCCGGAGTACCGTGCGGGACCGGAGAAGGGCCAGGATCGCGGGGCCGGGGCGACGGTGCCGCCCAGCGCCACCCAGGTGGCGCCGGCGGTGTTGGCGAAGAAGACGCTGATGCCGCGCCCGACCAGCGCCTCCACCTGGCGCGCCGTGTTCGCGCCGCCCACGGGCCGCAGCTCGGCCACGTATCCCAGCGTGTCGCCGTCCCGGCGGACCGGCGCGACCACCCAGAACGCGGCGCGCCCGCCGGCGTCGAAGAAGGGGCCCACCCCCGTGGCGCCGGGGAGGACCCCGGGCGCGTGGACTCCCGCGGGGGCGGTCGCCCCGTCCATCCGCAGGAGCGGCGCGCGCGCGGGCGACCAGAGCTCCAGGGCGAGCGGCGGCTGCTGGGGGATGCGGAGGCGCACGAGCGCGGCCTCCGCGGCGGGGCGCGCCGCCTCCGTCGGGGCGGCGAGGAAGCCGAGAACCGCCGGCTCGCGGCCCACCTCGCCGAGCGCCGCCACCTGCTGGCCCATGGAAGGGCCGACGCTGGCGGCGAGCTGCTCCGTCACGGCCTTGAGCCGCTCCAGCGCCGTGTCCAGCGCGGTCCGCTTCACCTCCACGTACGCGGAGGCCAGCCCCGCGGCCATGGTGGCGAGCAGCAGGGCCGTCATCAGGAGCGGCAGCCTGCGCTCCAGCGAGAGTCCGGGGCGCCGGGCGCCGTCCTGCGCGGGAGGTGTCATGGCCGCAAAGGTGTTCGCCGGAGGCATCGCGCACAAGCCCGGGCCGCGTGCCGGGCGCGGCGGCCTACTGCGTCTGCACGATCTCGTCGGTGATCCGGTACCCGCCGTCGAGCCACTCCACGATCTCCCGCGCCGCCGGGTGGTCCACCCCCCCGTAGCGCCCGCGCAGCGCGGCTTCCTTGTCCTCCAGCCGGTCCAGCCCCACGTCCTGGAGCACGAGCAGGTCCTCGCGCAGCAGCGCGCCCAGCTCCGGCCCCAGCACCTCCACGGCCGCGCGGCGGAAGGCGTCGCCGTACGCGTAGTCGTCGCCCAGGCGGTAGCTTTCCGCCAGCGTCAGCGCCGGGATGCGCGAGAGCGTGGGCTGGAGCGCGGGGTTGACGGCGTGCGCGGAGACCAGCCCCGCGATGGAGGCCGGGCGGCCGGTGAAGCCGCGCAGGTGAAGGTACTGCGACATCCGCTGCCCGTCGTTGACCGGGTAGTTGTCCCACAGGAAGGGCCGCCGCCCCATCTGCTCCCCCACGCGGCGGAGGTGCCCGGGGGAGAGCTGCCGCGCCACCACCTCCTCGCCGGTCCACATGATCTCCACCTCGGGCGGCAGCCCGCGCCCCAGCGCCTCCAGGTACCCGGCGGGCCGCTCCCCGAACACGCGGTCCAGCACCGGGTCGTCCGAGTAGTAGGTGGGGCACACCAGCACCCGGTCCGCCGCGCTCCGCTCGCGCGCCCAGAGCACCACCTCCACCTGCCGCTCGGCCAGGTCGGGGAGGTCGCCGCGCATGTCGTCGAACAGCAGCGCCAGGTCCTGCACGCCCAGCCCGTCCAGGAACTCCAGCTTGTCGGCCAGCGCCTCGCGCGCCGCCGCGTCGAAGCCGGCGAAGATCTCGTACGGGCTCACCCCCACGCCGAAGCGCACCCCTTCCTTCCTGCACCGCTGCGCCAGGGCGGCGAGCCCGTCGGCGGTTTCCCGGGGGATGGGCTCGCGCCACAGGCGGCGCAGGTAGGGGTCGCCCTTGGGGGCGTACAGAAAGAAGCGGTAGCCGTGCGGCGCCAGGAAGGCGACGGCGTCCTCCCTCTCGCGCCAGCTCCACGGCTTGCCATAGAATCCCTCGACGATCCCCAGCTCGACGCTCATCCCGGCTGCCTGTGCGCGGTTTTTTGGGGGCGACGTGAACGTGCGTGCGGCGTGCCGGCATCCTCCGTGCCGGATGATCTTTTTGCTGCAACTGTGGGGAACGACGGGTTTGGGCGTGCCCCCGCTGGCGCGGGGTCGGGCTGCGGCTCCGTAGCGGACGAAACTGCCGTCCGCAACGGAGTCGAGCCCCGGCAAACTGCCGCCGGGTCTCGCCCCTTCGGGCTCGCATCCCTCACGCGGGGGTGGAGCTGGCGTCCGCGAGATCGGGCCCCCTCACCCCCCGGCCGACCACCTACAACGGAGCCACCCGAAGCGCGCTGTCGTTGTCCCCTCTCCCAGGATTGGGAGAGGGTGGCGAGCCTCAAGCGAGCCGGGTGCGGGCCGTAGCCGCCGCTCACGCGAATGCCGCACGACGAACCGTCCCCCTGCCCGCTGTGCGGCTCGCCCGGCACCCGGCCGTTCGCGGATGTGCACGGGCGGGGCTACCTGGAGTGCGGCGTGTGCCGGCTGGTGCACATGCATCCGGCGGACCGGCCGGACGCGGCGGCGGAGCGGGCGCACTACGGGACGCACGTCAACGATCCGGCGGATCCCGGGTACCGGGCGTTCCTGGACCGGCTGGCGGCGCCGCTCGCGGAGCGGCTCGCGCCCGGCGCGGAGGGGCTGGACTACGGCTCGGGGCCGGGTGCGGCGCTGGCGGCGATGCTGCGGGAGCGCGGCTTCCGGGTGGAGGTGTACGACCCGTTCTTCGCGCCGGACCCGGCGCCGCTGGGGAGGACGTGGGACTTCGTGGCGTGCACGGAGACGGCGGAGCACTTCTTTCGCCCTGGCGAGGAGCTCCGGCGGCTGGACGGGCTGCTGCTCCCGGGGGGGTGGCTGGGGGTGATGACGGAGTGGCTGCCGGAGGACCGGCCGTTCGGGGAGTGGCGCTACGCCCGCGATCCCACCCACGCCTGCTTCTACCGCCCCGCCACGCTGGAGTGGATCGCCGCGCGCCACGGCTGGCGCCTGGAGACCCCGCGCCGCAACGTGGCGCTCTTCGCGAAACCCCGCTCCCGACCGGCGCCCGGCGCGGCGGAGTGACCCGATTTTTGCGAGGTGCGCCGGGCATGAAAACATCCATCCTCTTGCTCGTGCTGGCCTCGGTGCCCCTGCTCCGGTGCAGGCCCGCCCGGGCCCAGGAGGCCGGCGAGCCCGGCCTCCCCCAGCTCGCCCAGGAGCTGTTCCTGGCCGAGACCGTCTATCCCCAGGAGCGCGGCCAGGTGCAGCTCACCGCGCACTCGCGCTTCCGGTCCGGCCCGCACACCCGCCTGCTGGGCGAGTACGGCTTCACCGACCGCTTCCAGGCGTCCGTCCTCACCCCCGCGCTGGAGGGCGACGCGGAGGAGGACGAGGAGCCCTGGGAGCTGGGGGTGATGTACGCGCTCCTCCCCGGCGGGAGCCCGCTGGCGCTCTCGGTGAGCCTGGAGGCGTCGCTGGCCGACGGCGAGGCCGCCGAATGGGAGCCGTCGCTGATCGCCGCGAAGCAGTGGGGGAGGGTGCAGCTGCACGGGAGCGTGGCGGCCGGCCTGGCCGAGCCCGCGCGGTCGGTCACGGGGACCGCGGCCGCGCTGCTGGACGCGGGGCGGCTCACGCCCACGCTGGAGCTGACCTGGTCGGCCGACGACGAGGAGTACGCGGTGCCGGGCGCCTTCTTCCGGCCGCGCGAGGGGGTGGAGCTGGGGGTGGGGGTGCCGGTGTGCGTGTCGTGCGGATCGTCGCCCCGTCAGCTCCGCGCAATGGTGACCGTGGAGCTCTGACGCCGCACCAGGGCGAGCGCGGCGGGCCGCGCACCGGCCGACCCCTGGAGGTCGGCCGGCGCGCGGCCCGTCGTGTGTCCCGGCGGTGCCGGGAGGTCAGCCGTCGATGGCGACCACGTTCTCCGCCCGCGGACCCTTGGGATCCTGGACCAGGTCGAACTCCACCCGCGCCCCCTGGGCCAGCGACTTGTAGCCGCTCCCCTGGATGGCAGAGTGATGGACGAACACGTCCTTGCCGCCGGCATCGGGCTTGATGAAGCCGAAGCCCTTCTCGTCCATGAACCGCTCTACGGTGCCCGTCTCGCGTGCCATCTGCTCCATCCTCGTTCCCGGTGTTGAATCAGAACTGCTCCGACTTCCGTCTGCACGACTGCAAGGGTCGTGCTTCGAATTCGGAGCGGGCCCCGATTGCGCCTTTTCCGGTGACGAAAACGGCCCCCCGCGCGTCATCGCGCGACCACCCGGCCGCCGCCTCCCGGCTGCCCGCACCCTCCGCCCGCGCCTCCGCCGGAGCCCGATGAGATCCCCGCGCATCCTGCTGCTCGCCGCCCTGCTCCTCCCCGCGCTCGCGCACGCCCAGGAGGGCCGCTCGCTGAGCACCCGCCTCACCCCGCCCGAGCGCGTCGGCGGGTTCCGCCTCACCTCCATCCGGCAGATGGAGGGCGGGGCGGGGGGCCACATGCACTACCGCTCCCCCGCCGGGGTGGAGCTGGACGCTTTCCTGTACCCGCTCCCGGACGTCCCCGGCTGCGAGAGCGCCTGCGACTCCGTCGCGGCCGCCGCGGAGGTCGCCGCGTTCCCCGCCACCCTCCCGGCCCTGGTCGGCGCCGGCGAGCTGGACTCGCTGACCGTCGCGTCCGACGCGCCGGTGCGGGTGGAGGAGCGCGGCGCCGTGGCGCACGGACGACACCTGGCGCTGCGGGGCTCCGCGCGCGGCAGGCCGGTGCGCTCGCACCTGGTGGTGTACGGCGTGGGCAGCTACCTGGCGCGGGTGCGGGCCACCTTTCCGCCGGGCGCCGGGCGCGACTCCCTGGCCGCGGCCTTCGCGGAGGGGTTCGTGCGCGCCATCCTCCGCCCCGCCGGGGCGACGGAGGCGTGCCCCTCCGGCCCCGCGGACCTGGAGGACATCCGCAGGAGCGTGGACTCGCGCCTGTCCGCGGCGGAATTGCGGGCCAAGGTCCCGGCCGTGCTCGCGCAGCTGGGATTCGCGCCGGACCCGGCGGTGAAGGAGCGCGACGCGTGGCGCTCCCTGCCGGTGGCGGGGTGGCCGGCGGGGATCGACTACGGCGCCTGGGCGCGGGAGGCCGGCCCCGGCTTCGTGGTGGGGGTGACGGTGGAGGAGCGCCCGGCCGCCCCGCGGCTCACCGTGTGGGCCCGGGCGGTGTGCGTCCCGGCGTCCGGCACGGAGGACCCGCGCGCCCTGGAGCTGGCGCTGGAGCTGCGCACCGCGGGCGAGGTGCTGGGAAAGATCGAGCCGCCGCGGCCGCGCGGGTAGCCGCGGCGGAGCGTGAATTGCTCCGGGTGCGCGGCGCGGGCACACTCCCCGCCCGAACCGAGCCACGCACCCGGCACCGCCACGATGGAACGCAGACGCATCGCCGTACCCCCGCCCGACGTCCCCGGCTTCCGCGCCGTCCCCTTCACCGGCGTCATCTACGTCATGTCCGAGGCGTCCCGGCGCGGCTACGCGTACGGGCACCCGGACTGGTGCAACCTGGGGCAGGGGATGCCGGAGACCGGCCCCCTCCCCGGGGCGCCGCCGCGCGTGCTGGAGGCGCCCATCTCCCCGGCAGACCAGGAGTACGCGCCCGTGGCGGGGATCCCGGAGCTGCGGGCCGCGGTCGCCGCGCTGTACAACGACCTGTACCGCCGCGGCAAGGCGTCGCAGTACACGGCGGACAACGTGTGCATCTGCGGCGGGGGGCGGCTGGGGCTCACGCGGACGGTGGCGGCGCTGGGCGAGGTCAACCTGGGGCACTTCCTCCCCGACTACACGGCGTACGAGGAGCTGCTGGACATCTTCCGCGCCTTCACGGCGATCCCCATCCTGCTGGAGGGGAGCGACGGCTACCGCTTCGACATGGGGCGGCTGGAGCGCGAGATCATGGGGCGCGGCCTCTCGGCGCTGCTCCTCTCCAACCCCTCCAACCCCACCGGGCGCACCATCCGCGGGCTGGAGCTGGCCGGGTGGGTGGACGCGGCGCGGCGGCTGGAGTGCACGCTGCTGCTGGACGAGTTCTACTCGCACTACGCCTGGTCCGCCACGCCGGAGGAGGGCGGGCTGGTGTCGGCGGCGCGCTACGTGGAGGACGTGGACCGCGACCCGGTGGTGATCATGGACGGGCTCACCAAGAACTGGCGCTACCCCGGGTGGCGCACCACCTGGGTGGTGGGGCCGCGCTCGGTGATCGACGCGGTCACCAGCTCGGGGTCGTTCCTGGACGGCGGGGGGAGCCGCCCCCTCCAGCGCGCCGCGCTCCCCCTGCTGGATCCGGCCGGGGTGCGCGCCGAGACCGCCGCCATCCGCGACGCCTTCCTGCGCAAGCGCCGCATCCTGGTGGACGGGCTGCGCGGGGCGGGGATGCGGCTGGACGTGGAGCCGGAGGGCACCTTCTACGTGTGGGCCGACCTGTCCGGCCTCCCCGAGCCGCTGGCGGACGGCGCCGGCTTCTTCGAGGCGGCGCTGGAGGAGAAGGTGATCTGCGTCCCCGGCGAGTTCTTCGACATCAACCCCGGCAAGCGGCGCAGCGGCCGCCCCTCGCGCTTCCGCACCTACGCGCGCTTCTCCTTCGGGCCGGAGGAGGCCGCGGTGGCGGAGGGCGTGCGGCGCATCGGCGAGATGGTGGCGCGGACGCGCTGACCGGCGAGCCCGGAGATTGCGGGCGCAGCGCGGAGCCGCGTGAGGGATTTCGGCCCGAAGGGGCGAGACCCCAACAGCAGTATCGTTGGGGGCTCGACTCCGTTACGCACAGCTTTATCGTGCGTTACGGAGCCGAAGCCCGACCCCGCGTCAGCGGGGGCACGCCCAAACCCGCCGTTCAAAGCCGTCGAGAACAGGATGCAGATCATGAGTACCACCGCGCAGTTCCCCGCCGAGACGAGCGCGTCTGGCGCGTTCGTGCGGCAGAAGTACCAGTTCCGCGGCCGGTTCACGGCCGACGGCTCCTCGGGGTGGCCGGCGGAGGCCGGGCGCTACCACCTGTACGTGTCGCTGGCCTGCCCCTGGGCCCACCGCGCCGTCATCGTGCGCGGGCTGCTGGGGCTGGAGGACGTGGTCTCCATGTCGGTGGTGGACCCGGTGCGCGACGAGCGCGGCTGGGCCTTCCGCGAGGGGCCCGGCCACGGCCCCGACCCGGTGTGCGACTTCCAGTTCCTGTCGGAGGCGTACCTGCGCACCGACCCGGAGTACACCGGCCGCTACACCGTGCCGTGCATCTGGGACCGCGTGACCGGGCGGCTGGTGACCAACAACTATCCCGACATCACCCTGGACTTCGAGACGCAGTTCACCGCCTTCCACCGCCCCGGCGCCCCTGACCTGTACCCGGAGCCGCTGCGCGCGGAGATCGACGCGGTCAACGAGACCGTCTACCAGGACGTGAACAACGGGGTTTACCGGGCCGGCTTCGCCACCTCGCAGGAGGCGTACGAGGAGGCGGTCACGGCGCTGTTCGCGCGGCTGGACCGGCTGGACGAGCGCCTGGCCGGGCAGCGCTACCTGGTCGGCGGGCGGCTCACCGAGGCGGACGTGCGGCTGTTCACCACGCTGGTGAGGTTCGACGCGGTGTACCACGGCCACTTCAAGTGCAACCTGCGGCGGCTGGTGGACTACCCCAGCCTGTGGGGGTACGCCCGCGACCTGTACCAGACCCCCGGCTTCGGCGAGACGGTGAACCTGGACCACATCAAGCGGCACTACTACATGACGCACGACCGGCTCAATCCCTCGCGCATCGTGCCGCTGGGGCCGCTGGTGGACTGGACGGCGCCGCACGACCGGGCGGGGCTGGGCGCGTGAGCGCGGGCGGCGGGCTGGTCGTGCGGGACGCGCGCCCGGAGGAGCGCGGCGCCGTGCGCGCGCTGACGCTGCGGGCGTACGCCGAGTACGCCACGGTCATGGCGCCGGCGGCGTGGGCGGGGCTGGACGCGGCGGTGCGCGCGGCGCTGGACGGCGACGGGGGCGAGCAGCGCATCGTGGCGGAGCGCGGCGGCGAGCTGCTGGGGAGCGTGATGCTCTTTCCGCCCGCGACGGACGCGTACCGCGGCGCGGCCGGGGAGGCGGAGTGGCCGGTGCTGCGACTGCTGGCCGTCGCGCCGGAGGCGCGGGGGCAGGGCGTGGGGCAGGCGCTGGTGGACGAGTGCGTGCGCCGCGCCCGCGCGATGGGCGCGGCGGAGCTGGGGCTGCACAGCTCGGAGAGCCTGCGCGCCGCCATCCGCATGTACGAGCGCATGGGGTTCCGGCGGGCGCCGGAGCGCGACTTCCAGCCGCCCGGGGCCGAGCTGGTGATGGGCTTTCGCCTGCCGCTGGGGATGCGATGAGCGCCGGGAGACACCATCCACTCCAGCCACCCATATGGATGCCACCCGCATAGTTCTTCTCGCAGTGAGCGTGCTCGGCCTGCTCGCATCGCCCGTGAGCGGTTCGAGCCAGATGCCCGGACCGGTGGTCGTCCGCCAAGCGGAGCGGCCGGCTCCAGCCGCCTTTGTCTCGCTCGTCCTGCCGGAGCTTGCTGGGCAGGGGGGCGTGCAGGTGGCGGGCGAAGCGTGGACCTACCCTCGACCTCATTTCTTCAATGTCGCTGAGCCTGGGGAGCGTAGACACCCCTGGTGGCAGGCTCCCCTGATCGGCTTCGGTGTGGGAGCCGCCGTCGGCGGAGTATACGGCCTCCATCGTGATTCCGATTGCGGAGGCGGGGACAACTGGTTCTGTGGCACCTATACCGTGTCCTACGCGGCAATCGGTGGGCTGGTTGGAGGGGCCATAGGATTCCTGAGCGGAGCTGGGCGAGACTAGTGTGCCAGCGGGTCTGCGTCGCCTCCGCATGTACGAGCGGATGGGGTTCCTGTGGGCACCCGAGCGCGGCTTCCAGCCGCCCGGCGCCGAGCTGGTGATGGGCTTCCGCCTGCCGCTGGGGGCGGGGTAGGAGGCTCCCTCCCACCGGCATCGGCACACGATGCCGGAAGCCTCCTCCCGGCCGCGCCGGGAGGAGGCTTCGCTGCGACGGCCTGGACGAAAGCGGGCCGCTAGAGCAGGCCAGAGGGAAGAGGACTCCACCTGGCCGGTTTCAGGGCCACCGTGACCGGCTGGATAGCGGTCAGCTTGTCTTCGCTGTACCATCCCTGGATCCCGATCAACACCTGCCCCGGGTCAGCTTTCCAGGTTTTGACGCCTTTACCCTCCCCTGGGAACCCGACCGGGAACCTCAGACCATGGCCCTGGTTGGTCACGAACCTAAGTTTCGTGATCTCGTCGTCCTCGGTGACGATCGAGATCGTCGTAACGAACTCGCCCGGCTGCAGAGACATGATATGGCCCGCCGTGCCCTTGCGACCACCGTGGTCGAACGGGGTGGTCCCCCTCGGCATCGCATAGCTGCCCAGGAGAGCGGCCACCACGCCGTCCTTCGCCCTGAGCTGGAGCGAGGTCAGCTTCACCTTGTCTACGATCTGATTGGCCGTGATGTCCTGGAAGCTGGTGCCGCTGGCCTTGCCGTACGACGGCCCGGGATTGACCGAGAACCCGAGCACCGGCACCGGCTTGGCGGCCGAGAGGCTGGGGATCGGCGGTCGGGGGTGGCTCTGCGTCGGGTCCGCCGCGAGCCTGGAGATGAAGTCCGTGAGGGCCGCGGTGTCGGTGCGGTTCTGCCGCGCCCTCGTCTCCAGGGCGGTATCGCCGGTGTAGCCGTAGGCCGCGTAGATCCCCGTCCGGCTGTCGCTGAGCCAGGCGATCTGGTTGGCGATGCCCTCCAGCGCTGCCTTCTGCCTCATCACGGGGCCCGCGTTCCCGCGAGCGTCCTGCAGGAGCGCGCGGTTCGCCGTGATGAGGCCCATGTCCGGCATCCCGGCCACGCTCTCGTAGCCGGCGGTGCCGAAGTCGAGTACGGCAGGCTCGTCGGCATCCAGCGTGCCGAATTCCAAGGCGTAGTCGATGATTTTGTTCGCGCGCGGGACCTTGAATTTCTTGATGCCCCTGACGACCTGCTGCATGTTCTGGCGGCACTTGGCCTGCTTCCTCACGTTCTGGAGAGACACCTGCAGCGATCCGCTCAGCGCGCCGCCCGAGAAGATGGCGTTCGCCTGGAGCGACGCGTTCAGGTCGTTCTGCTCCTCCGTGGATTGCGTGTAGAAGGCGTAGGCCGCGATGTACTCCGAGCCGGTGGTCACGGAGTTGATGAACGAGTCGCCATAGACCTCGTAGAACCGCTTCAGGTCGGTGGTGTCGATGCCCTCGTTGACCTTGACCGAGGTGTACGACTGCAGGTGCGCCACGGTGCAGTGCACCACGATGGTGACCGTCGTCGTGGTGACGGCCAGTTTTCTCGCGAAGTCGATCTTGGCGTCCAGGGTCCCGATGCCGGAGCTCGCCTTCACGGCGGCGTCGATGCCGATTGTCTGGTAGAACTCGTCGACGCCGTAGCAGACGGTGTACGACAGCTTGCCCGCGGCGCTCGGGGTGCTCGGCGTCCCCGTTACGGCCGTGCTGCGGGCGCTTCCTGCGAAGGTGTCGTAGCCCTGGAGCACGGTGGTGGCGGGAGTGGGGGCCGCTTTGCCGCCGATGATCTGTCCTACCTGGATGGCCTGCGTGGTCACTGCACTCATGGGAAACAACCTCATAACGGGGAAGTGGGTGAGCGGTCCGGTCGGACCGCCCGGAGGGATGCCGCAGGGCCGGAATGGGCCGGAAGGTCACCCGCCGTGACTCGACTGCCTGATCCAGCTTCGGCACGGGGCGCGGGAGACTTTAGCAAGGATTGGCCGATCCGGCGCCCCTTCGTTGCGGGGCCGAGCCGCCGCCGCACGCACGAGACGGTTGCAGTGCCGGCGAATGGCGCTTAACGTGCTCCCTCGGTCGCGCGCCGCCATGCGCGAAAGCGCATCCCCACACCCGGAGGTCGTCATGAGCCGTTCGTTCGCCCGCCTGCGCCGCGCGCTGCTCGGCGTCTCCTGCACCGTCGTGTTCGGCTTCGGAGCCCCGCAGGCGTTCGCAATGGCAGACCCGGAGCCGGGGCCGCTGGCATGCCTCACCACCACCGACCCGTCGGAGCCCTACTACACCTTCTACTGCGCGCAGGGCTGCGTGGAGCAGGTGGGCTACTGCGGCTCGGACGGCTTCTGCCACTGCGGCTACATCCCCTGAGCCCGTCCGGGACTCCGCGACGGACCGGCCCCGCGTCCCCAGGCGCGGGGCCGGTCCGTTTCGGTGCCGCCGGACCGACCCCGGCGCGGGCCGGCTCCCCGGCCGGGCTGGTGAATTTTCCCCTGTTCCGGTTCGACCTCCACAGCATAATTCAAGTCTTGACCGGCCGTCCCGCCCGGTCGATTTTCCGGGGCCCCGCAGCCCCGCATCGCCCTCCCGGCAGGTGTGCGCGCCCCGGATCCTCCGAACGAAGCAGACGAGAGCGGACGTATGATGGAGAACGTCGAAAGCGTGTACGCGCTCTCGCCCATGCAGCAGGACATCCTGCTGCGCACCCTTCGGGCGCCCGCCCTGCACGAGTACGTGGAGCTGGTCACCTGGACGCTGCGGGGCCCGTTCGACCCGGCGGCGTTCGCGGCGGCGTGGGGGCACGCGGCGGCGCGGCACCCGACGCTCCGCACGTCGTTCTTCCACGAGGGGCTGGACCACCCGGTGCAGGTGGTGCGGCGCGGGGTGGCGGTCCCGGTGGAGGCTGAGGACTGGCGCGGCGTCCCGGCGGCGGAGCAGGAGGAGCGCTTCCGGGCGCTGCTGCGTGCCGAGCGGGCGCGCGACTTCGACCTGGCGGCGGCGCCGCTGCTGCGCGTGCGCGTGCTGCGCACGGCCGACGACGCGTACCGCTTCGCCTGGTGCTACCACCACCTGCTGCTGGACGGGTGGTCGGCGATGGCGTGCGTGCGGGAGGTGCTGGAGGCGTACGCCGCCCTGGCGGCCGGCGCCGTGCCCCCGCGCGCGCCCGCGGCCCCGTACGCCGACTACGTGGCCTGGCTCGCCCGCCGCGACCCGGCGGGGGCGGAGCGCTTCTGGCGCGCCGCGCTGGCCGGGGTGGAGCCGCCCGCGCCGCTGCCGCTGGAGGGTGCGCGGGAGGCGGACGGGGCGGGGTACCGGGTGGAGACGGCCACGCTCCCGGCGGAGGCGGGCGAGGCGCTGCGCGCGGCCTCGCGGCGGCTCCAGGTGTCGGCCAACACGCTGTACGAGGCGGCGTGGGGGCTGCTGCTGGCGCGCTACACCGGCGCGGACGAGGCGGTGTTCGGGGCCGGGGCCGCCGGGCGCCCCGCCGACCTCCCGGGCGCCGAGGGGATGCTGGGCGTGCTGCTGCGCACGGTGCCGGTGCGGGTGCGCCCGGAGCCCGCCGCCGGCGTGGGCGACTGGCTCGCCGCGCTCCAGCGCGCGCGCCAGGAGGCGCGGCTGCACGACACCGCGCCGCTCGCCCGCATCCGCGAGTGGAGCGGGCTGCCGCACGGCCAGCGCCTGTTCGAGCACTTCTTCCTGTTCCAGAACCTCCCGGACGTCGCCGTCGCGCGCGCGGAGCTGGGCGGCGCCGAGATCTCCGGCTTCGAGCGCGTGCCCCCCGAGGGCGCGTACGGCAACACGCTGATGCTCACCGTGGTCCCCCGCGGCGAGGTGGCGCTGGAGCTGACGCACGCGGCCTCGCTGGACCCCGCGGACGCGCGCCGGCTGCTGGCGCACTACCGGGCGCTGCTGGAGGCCCTGGCCGCGGCGGACCCGTCGCTGCGCGTGGGCGACCTCGCCCTGGCGACCCCGGCCGAGCGCCGGCGGGTGCTGGAGGAGTGGAACCGGACCGCGGACGGCCACGCGCCCGGCTGCGTGCACCGCGACTTCGAGGTGCTCGCGGCCCGCGAGCCCGGGCGCGTGGCGCTCGTTTCGGGCGAGGAAAGGCTCACCTACGCGGAGCTGGACGCGCGCGCCAACCGGCTGGCGCACCACCTGCGCGCCCGCAGCGCGGGCCCGGAGACGCGGGTGGCGCTCTGCCTGGAGCGCACCGCGGAGACGGTGGTGGCGGTGCTGGCGACCCTGAAGTCGGGCGCGGCGTACGTGCCGCTGGACCCGGCGCACCCGGCGGAGCGGCTGGCGTACGTGCTGGAGGACTCCGGCGCGGCGCTCGTGCTCACCGAGCGGCACCTGGCGGAGCGGCTGGGCGACGCGGTGCCGCGGATGGAGCTGGACTCCGAGCGCGAAGCGATCGCCGCGCGGCCCGAAGCGGCGCCCGCCGGCGCCGCGGAGCCCGGCAGCCTGGCGTACGTGCTCTACACCTCCGGCTCCACCGGGCGCCCCAAGGGGGTGCTGGTGGAGCACGGCTCTCTGGCCTCCTTCGCCCACGCCATGCGCCTCCGCCCCGGCATGGCCCCGGACGACGTGCTGCTCGCGGTGACGACGCTCGCCTTCGACATCGCCGGGCTGGACCTGTTCCTCCCGCTCACCACGGGGGCGCGGGTGGTGCTGGCGGACCGCGCCGTCGCCGGCGACCCGCGGCTGCTGGCCCGCGCCCTGGACGACGCGGGCGCCACCGTGCTCCAGGCGACCCCGGCGACCTGGCGCATGCTGCTGGACGGGGGCTGGGGGGGACGCCCGGGGCTGCGCGCGCTTTGCGGGGCGGAGGCGCTCACCGGCGAGCTGGCGGAGCGGCTGCGGCCCCGCGTGGCCGAGCTGTGGAACCTGTACGGCCCCACCGAGACCACCGTGTGGTGCACCGTGCACCGGGTGGAGGAGGTGCGCGGCGCGGCGCCCATCGGGCGGCCGGTGGCGAACGCGCGCACGTACGTGCTGGACCCGGAGCGCAACCCGGCGCCGCCGGGGCTGCCGGGGGAGCTGTACGTGGGCGGGACGGGGGTGGCGCGCGGCTACCACGCGCGCCCGGAGCTGACGGCCGACCGCTACGTGCCGGACCCGTTCGCGGCGGAGCCCGGCGCGCGGCTGTACCGCACGGGCGACCGGGTGCGCTGGAACCCGGCCGGAGAGCTGGAGTTCATCGGGCGGATGGACCGGCAGGTCAAGGTGCGCGGCTTCCGCATCGAGCCGGGCGAGGTGGAGGGGACGCTCGCCCGCCACCCCGCCGTGCGGCAGGCCGCCGTGGTCGCGTGGGAGCACGGCCCCGGCGAGGCGCGGCTGGCGGGGTACGTCGCCCTCCGCGAGCCGGGGACCGGGCCGGCGGAGCTGCGCGACTGGCTGCGCGGGCGGCTGCCGGAGTACATGGTGCCCTCGTCGCTGCGGGTGATGGACGCGCTCCCGCTCACCCCCAGCGGCAAGCTGGACCGCCGCGCCCTGCCGCGCCCGGAGGCGGCGGACGGCGCCGGCGACCGGGAGCACGTGGAGCCGCGCGACGACGCGGAGCGGACGCTGGCCGCGATCTGGGCCGACGTGCTGGGCGTGGAGCGGGTGGGCGCGCGCGACGACTTCTTCGAGCGGGGCGGCCACTCGCTGCTCGCGGTGCGGCTGGCCGCGCGGGTGCACGACGCGTTCGGCGTGGTGGTGCCGCTGGGCGCGTTCTTCCGCGCGCCCACCGTCGAGGCGCTGGCGCGCCTGGTCGGCGGGATGCGGCCGGACGCGGTCGAGACGATCCCGCGCCGGGCCGACGTCGGCCCCGCGCCGCTCTCCTTCGCGCAGCAGCGCCTCTGGTTCCTGGACCGGATGGCGCCCGGCGCCGCCGCGTACAACGTCCCCGGCGCGGTGCGGCTGGACGGCGCGCTGGACGCCGCCGCGCTCCGGGCGTCCGTCGCCGCGCTGGTGCGCCGGCACGAGGCTCTGCGCACCGTGTTCGCCGCGGGCGACGCGGGGCCGGTGCAGGTAGTCCTCCCGGAGATCTCGGTGCCGCTGGAAGCGGCGGACCTGGCGGGGCTCCCGGAGGAGGCGCGTGAGGCCGAGGCCGCGCGGCTGCTGCGGGCCGCCGCGCGCCGCCCCTTCGACCTGGCGGCGGGGCCGCTGCTGCGCGTGCTCCTGGTCCGGGTGGCGCCGGACCGCCACCTGCTGATGCTCGTGGCGCACCACGCCGTCACGGACGGCTGGTCGCTGCGCGTGATGGTGAGCGACCTGTCGGCGCTGTACGCGGCGCGCGTCGCGGGCGGCGAGCCGTCGCTGCCGCAGCTGCCGGTGCGGTACGCGGACTACGCGGCGTGGCAGCGGGAGCAGCTCCGGGGGCCGGCGCTCCGGGAGCAGCTGGACTGGTGGACGGCCCGGCTCGCGGGCGCGCCCCCCGCGCTGGAGCTGCCGGCGGACCGGCCGCGTCCGGCCGTGCAGTCGTTCGACGGCGCGCGGCGGCGGTTCCGCGTCCCCGCGGCGACGGCGGACGCGCTGCGGCGGCTGGGACGGCGCGAGGAGGCGACGCCGTTCATGGTGTACCTGGCGGCGTTCGAGGTGCTGCTGGCGCGGCTCACCGGGCAGGAGGACGTGGTCGTCGGCACGCCGGTGGCGAACCGCGGCCGCCCCGAGACGGCGGGGATGGTCGGCTTCTTCGCGAACACGCTGGCGATGCGGGCGGACCTCTCGGGCGATCCCACCTTCCTCGGGGCGCTCCGCGCCGTTCGCGAGGCGGCGCTGGGCGCGTACGAGCACGAGGAGCTTCCCTTCGAGCGGCTGGTGGAGGAGCTGCGCCCCGAGCGCGACCTCGGCCGCACCGTCGTCTTCCAGGTCGCGTTCTCGTTCGACGCGGGCGACACGGCGGCGCCGGAGCCGCCGCGCCTGCCGGGGCTGGAGCTGGCCCCCGCGGAGGTGGACCCCGGGCTCTCGCAGTTCGACCTGACGCTGCGGATGGAGCCGGACGCCGACGGCGTCGCCGGGGTGGCGGAGTACGCGACGGCGCTCTTCGACGCCGCCACCGTCGCGCGGATGCTGGAGTGCTTCGCCGTGCTGCTGGACGGGATCGCCGCCGCGGCGGACCGCCGCATCTCCGAGCTGCCGCTGCTGACCGGGGGCGAGCGTGAGCGCGTCGAGACGTGGTCGGCCGGGCGCGAAGCCGCGCGGCCGGACGGGTCCGTGCACGAGCGCGTCGGCGCGCGGGCGCGGCTCGCGCCGAACGCGGTGGCGGTCGAGTCCGGGGGCGAGACGCTGAGCTACGCGGAGCTGGACGCGCGGGCCAACCGCCTCGCCCGGCACCTGCGCGGGCTCGGCGTCGGCCCGGAGACTCGCGTCGGGATCTGCCTGGAGCCGGGGGCGGAGCGCGTCGTGGCGATGCTGGCGGTTCTCAGGGCCGGCGCCGCATACCTCCCGCTGGACCCGGAGTACCCGGCGGAGCGGCTCGCCTGGATGCTGGAGGACGCCGGGGCGCCGGTGCTCGTCGTGTCACGGCGGACGGCGGAGCGGGTATCGACCGACCGTGTGCAGCGCATCGTCCGGGTCGACCTGGACGCCGAGGCCGAGCGGATCGCGGCGGAGAGCGCCGACGCCCCCGACGTCGAGGTCGGGATGGAGAGCCTGGCGTACGTCGTCTACACCTCCGGCTCCACCGGGCGGCCCAAGGGCGTGATGGTGTCGCACGGGGCGCTGCTGAATCTCGCCGACTGGCACGCGCGCGCCTTCGCCGTGACCCCCGCCGACCGTGCGACGCAGCTCGCGTCGTTCAGCTTCGACGCGGCGGTATGGGAGACGTGGCCGTACCTGCTGGCGGGCGCCTCGCTGCACCCCGTGGACGCAGAGACGCGCGCCGCGCCGGAGGCGCTGCGGGATCTGCTGCTGGAGCGCCGCATCACCCTCGCCTTCGCGCCGACCGCGCTGGCGGAGGCGCTGCTCGCCCTGGAGTGGCCGGAGCGGACGCCGCTCCGCGCGCTGCTCACGGGCGGCGACGCGCTGCGGGTGCGCCCGCGCCCGGGGCTCCCCTTCGCGCTGGTCAACAACTACGGGCCGACGGAGGCCGCCGTGGTCGCCACCTCCGGCCCGGTCCCGCCGGGCGGCGCGGAGCGCGCGCCGTCCATCGGCCGGCCGATCGACGGGGTGCGGGTGCGCGTCCTGGACCCGCGCGGCGGCCCGGTGCCGACCGGGGTGGCGGGCGAGCTGTACGTCGGCGGCCTGGGCGTGGCGCGCGGCTACCTGGGGCGGCCGGAGCTGACGGCGGAGAAGTTCGTCCCGGACGCGCTCTCCGGCGAGCCGGGCGCGCGCGCGTACCGCACGGGCGACCGGGCGCGCTGGCTCCCCACGGGCGAGCTGGAGTTCCTGGGCCGGAACGACCGGCAGGTCAAGGTGCGCGGCTTCCGCATCGAGCCGGGCGAGGTGGAGGCGGCGCTGCTGGAGCAGCCGGGCGTGCGCGAGGCCGCCGTGGAGCTGCGCGACGGCCCCGGCGGCAGGCGGCTGGTGGGGTACGTCGTCCCGGCGGAGGGCGGGACGGTGGACGCGACCGGGGTCCGCGCCGCGATTCGAGACCGGCTCCCGGACCACATGGTCCCGTCGGCGCTCGTGGTCCTGGACCGGATGCCGCTGACGCCCGCCGGCAAGCTGGACCGCGCCGCGCTCCCCGCGCCGGAGCGCGGGGAGTCCGCCGAGCGGACCGTCCCCGCGACGCCGACCGAGCTGCTGCTGGCGGACGCGTGGGCGGAGGTGCTCGGCGTCGCGAGCCCCGCGCCGGGCGACGACTTCTTCGCGCTGGGCGGGCACTCGCTGCTGGCGGCGCGCGTCGTTGCCCGCGTGCGCGAGACGCTGGGCGTCGCGCTCCCCGTGCGCGCGCTGTTCGAGTCGCCCACCCTCGCCGGGCTGGCGCGGCGCGTGGACGCGCTGCGGGCCGGCGGCGACGCCGCGCGCGAGCCCATCGAGCTCGTCCCGCGGGACCGGCCGCTTCCCGTCTCCCCCGCGCAGGGCCGCATCTGGCTGCAGCACCACCTGAGCCCCGCGCCGGAAAGCTACAACCTGGGCGTGGCGCTGCGCCTGCGCGGACCGCTGGCGCCCGCGGCGCTGCGACGCGCGCTGGAGGCCGTGGTCGCGCGGCACGAGGCGCTGCGGACGCGCTTCGTGGAGGAGGGCGGCGAGCCGGTGCAGGTGGTGGAGCCGCCCCTGCCGCTGCCGCTCCCCGTCGTCGACCTGTCCCGGCTCGCGCCTGCCGACCGGGAGGCGGGCGTCGCCCGCCACGCCGCGGCGGACGGGGCGCGCCCGTTCGACCTGGAGCGGGCGCCGCTGGCGCGCGGCGCGCTGCTGCGGCTCGCCGCGGACGAGCACGTGCTGCTGGTCGCCGCGCACCACGTCGCGTTCGACGGCTGGTCGGCGGGGGTGCTGACGCGCGAGCTGCGCGAGCACTACGCGGCGGCCGTCGAGGGGCGCGCGGCGGCGCTCCCGCCGCTGCGGGTGCAGTACGGCGACTACGCGGCCCGCGAGCGGCGGCGCATCGGGTCGCCCGCTTTCGCGCGCAAGCTGGAGTTCTGGGCGCGGGAGCTGGCGGGCGCGCCGTCCGCCGTGGAGCTGCCGGTGGACGGCCATCGCCCGCCCGTGCAGCGCTTCCGCGGCACCACGTTCGGCTTCCGCATCGACGCGCCGCTCGCCGCCGCCGTGGGCGCAATGGCCCGGCGCGAGGGCGCGACGCAGTTCATGGCGCTGCTCGCCGGCTTCCAGGCGCTGCTGCACCGCTACACGGGCCAGGGCGACCTGGTGGTCGGCACGCCGGTGGCCGGGCGCGACCACCCGGCGCTGGAGCCGCTGATCGGCTTCTTCGTCAACGTCCTTCCGGTCCGCGCGCGCATCGGGGACGGCGACGACTTCCGCGCGCTCCTCCGGGGCGCGCGCGCCGCCACGCTGGACGCCTACGCGCACCAGGAGGTGTCGCTGGAGCAGGTGGTGGACGCCGCCGGCATCGCGCGCGAGGCGAGCCGCAGCCCGCTGGTGCAGGTGCTCTTCGCCCTCCAGAACACCGGGCCCGCCGCCTTCTCGCTCCCCGGGCTGGAAGCCGAGGTGCTGGAGGTGGAGGGCCGCACCGCGCGCTACGAGCTGAGCGTGTACCTGCGCGAGGAGCCGGACGGCGCCCTGGCCGCGCTGGTGGAGCTGGACACCGACCTGTTCGCGCGCGAGTCGGTGGAGCGCTGGATGCGGCACTACCGCCGCCTGCTCGCTTCCTTCGCCGCCGACCCGTCGCTCTCCCTGGCGGACGCGCCGCTGCTGGACGACTCGGAGCGCGCGCGGATCCTCCACGACTGGAACCGGACCGCGCAGCTGCCGGAATCGACCGCGACCGTCGCGGAGCTGTTCGCGGCGCAGGTCCGGAGGACCCCGGACGCCGTCGCCCTGGTCGCCGGCGCGGGGTCGCTGACCTACGCCGACCTCGCCCGCCGCGCCGCCGCCGTCGCCGCGGAGCTGGCCGCGCGCGGGGTGGGCCCGGAGTCGCGCGTCGGCATCCTGCTGGAGCGCTCGCCGGAGATGGTCGCGGCGATGCTGGGCGTGCTCGCCGCGGGCGCCGCCTACGTCCCGCTCGACACGGCGCACCCGGACGAGCGCCTGGCCTACATGCTGGCCGACAGCGGCGCCCGCGTCCTGCTGACGCAGACGGGGCTGGCGGAGCGGGCGGCGGAGTTCGGGGGGGAGATCGTCGCGCTCGACGGGACTGAAGTGCCGGCCGCCATCCAGGCCCCCTACCCCCCCGGCCCCCCTCCCCCCGCAAGCGGGGGGAAGGGGGAGCACGACGGTGCAGAGGACGGGTCCGCCGTTGCAGTTGCAGGCTGTTCCCTGTTCCCTGTGGCGCTGCACGCTCCGCGTGCACCGGATGAACCCTGTTCCCTGTCGTCCGCCTACGTCATCTACACCTCCGGCTCCACCGGCCGTCCCAAGGGCGTCGTGGTGGAGCACCGCAACGTGGCGGCGTTCTTCGCGGCGATGACGGAGCGGGTGGGCGGGGAGCCGGGGACGTGGCTGGCGCTCACCAGCATCGCCTTCGACATCTCGGTGCTGGAGCTGCTGTGGACGCTGACGCGGGGCTCCACCGTGGTGCTGCACGCGGGGCGCGAGCGGGAGGGCGGGCGCGCCTCCGTGGCGGAGCTGGTCCGCGCGCACGGCGTCACCCACGTGCAGTGCACGCCCTCGCATGCGGCGCTGCTGGCGGGCGATCCCGACACGCTCCGCGCGCTGGGCGGGGTGAAGTGCATGCTCCTGGGCGGCGAGGCGCTGCCGGGGGCGCTCGCGGGGCAGCTGCGCGGGGCGACGGCGGCGCGCCTGCTCAACATGTACGGGCCCACGGAGACCACCGTGTGGTCCGCGGCGCACGAGATCGGGGAGGCGGGGCTCACCGTGCCCATCGGCCGGCCGATCGCGGGGACGCGGGTGTACGTGCTGGACGCGCGGATGCAGCCGGTGCCGCCGGGCGTCGCGGGCGAGCTGCTGATCGGCGGGGCGGGCGTGGCGCGCGGCTACCTGGGGCGGCCGGAGCTGACCGCCGCGACCTTCGTCCCGGACCCCTTCTCCGGCGCGGCGGGCGCGCGGCTGTACCGCACGGGCGACCTGGCGCGGTGGCGGGCGGACGGCGTGCTGGAGTTCCTGGGCCGCGCCGACCGGCAGGTCAAGGTGCGCGGGCACCGCATCGAGCCGGGCGAGGTGGAGTCGGCGCTGGACGCGCACCCGGAGGTGCGGGAGAGCGTGGTGCTCGCCGACGAGGGCGGCGGCGACGGGCGGCTGGTGGCGTACTTCGTCCCGCGGGCGGCGGATGCGCCTCCCGCGGCGGCGGAGCTGCGGCGGCACCTGGCGGAGCGGCTGCCGGAGTACATGGTGCCCTCCCTGTTCGTGGCGCTGGAGCACGTCCCGCTCACGCCCAACGGCAAGACGGACCGCGACGCGCTGGCCGCCACGGGAGCGTTGCGCGCCCCGGCGGAGGCGGAGTACGCGCCGCCGCGGAACGCGACGGAGGCCGTGATCTCCGAGGTGTGGCGCGAGGTGCTGGGCGTGGAGCGTGTGGGCGTGCGCGACCACTTCTTCGAGCTGGGCGGCACCTCCGTCCGCATCGCCGCGGTGCAGCGGGCGCTCGCGGACCGGCTGGGGCGGCCGGTCGCCATCGTGGACCTGTTCCGCTACCCCACCGTGGCCGACCTCGCCGCGCACCTGGGCGCGCGCGAGGCCGACCGCGCCGCCGTGGAGCGGGGGCAGGAGCGCGCGGAGGCGCTGCGGCGCGGCGGGCCGGCGGACGGGGGGACGGAGCGGATCGCCGTGGTGGGGATGGCGGGGAGGTTCCCGGGCGCGCCGGACCTGGACGCCTTCTGGCGCAACCTGCGGGGCGGCGTGGAGTCCATCGTCCCGCTGACGGAGGAGCAGGCGCTCGCCGCCGGCACCGAGCCCGACCTGCTGCGCCGGCCGGACTACGTGCGGGCCGGAGGAGTGCTGGAAGGCGCCGAGCTGTTCGACGCGGAGTTCTTCGACCTGACCCCGCGCGACGCCGAGCTGCTGGACCCGCAGCACCGGCTCTTCCTGGAGCAGGCGTGGGCGGCGCTGGAGCACGCCGGGTGCGACCCGGAGACGTTCCCGGGGCCCATCGGCGTGTTCGCCGGGGCCAACATGAACACCTACCTGCTGGCGGTGCTCGCCCGGCGGGGGCCGCGCGCGGCGGACCTGCTCCAGGCAAAGATCCGCTCGGACAAGGACTTCCTCACCACCCTGGCGTCGTACAAGCTGAACCTGCGCGGCCCCAGCTACGCCGTGCAGACGGCGTGCTCCACCTCGCTGGTGGCCACGCACCTGGCCTGCCGCAGCCTGCTGGACCGGCAGTGCGACGTGGCGCTCGCGGGCGGCGTGTCGCTGACGGTGCCGCAGGAGGGCGGCTACCTGGCGGTGGACGGGGTGATGTCGCGAAGCGGACACTGCCGCGCCTTCGACGCCGCCGGCGACGGCTCGGTGGTCGGCAACGGCGTCGGCGTGGTCGTCCTCAAGCGCCTGGACGACGCGCTCCGCGACGGCGACCGCGTCCACGCGGTGATCCTGGGGTCGGCGGTCAACAACGACGGCGCGGCCAAGGTGGGGTACACGGCGCCCAGCGTGGAGGGGCAGATCGAGGTGATCGCCACGGCGCACGCGACCGCCGGCATCCCCGCCGACACGATCAGCTACGTGGAGGCGCACGGCACCGCGACGCCGCTGGGCGACCCGGTGGAGGTGGCCGCGCTCACCCGCGCCTTCGACACGGAGGCGCGCGGCTTCTGCGCGCTCGGCTCGGTGAAGACCAACGTCGGGCACCTGGACGCGGCGGCGGGCGTCGCCGGCCTCATCAAGACGGTGCTCGCCCTGGAGCACGGCGAGATCCCGCCGTCGCTGGGCTTCGAGCGGCCCAACCCGGCGATCGACTTCACCGGCTCGCCCTTCTTCGTCGCGGACCGGCTGCGGCCGTGGACGCCGCCGGCGGGCGTGCCGAGGCGCGCGGGGGTGTCGTCGTTCGGGATCGGCGGGACCAATGCGCACGTGGTGCTGGAGGAGGCGCCGCGGCCGGCCGCCGTCCCATCCGACGCGCGGCCGGAGCTGCTGGTGCTCTCGGCGCGGACGCCGGAGGCGCTGGAGGAGCTGGGCGCGTCGCTCGCGGCGCGGCTGGAGAGCGCGCCCGAGCCGGCGCTCGCTGACGTGGCGTTCACGCTCCAGCGGGGGCGCCGCGCCTTCCCGCACCGGCGCGCCCTGGTCGCGTCCACGTCGGCGGAGGCCGCCGCCCTTCTCCGGAAGGGCGACCCGTCGCTGGTCGCCACCCGGCGCGCCGCGGACTCCGACCCGGGCGTCGTCTTCCTCTTCTCCGGGCTGGGGACGCAGTACGCGGGGATGGCGCGCGGGCTGTACGATGCGGAGCCCGCCTTCCGCGAGGCGATGGACCGCTGCTTCGCCGTGCTGCGCGAGGGCTGGGGGATGGAGCTGCGCTCCGTCCTTTTCGCGTCGGGCGGCTCCCCGTCGGACGGCGGCCGGGGGATGGACCTGCGGGCGATGCTGCGCGGCCCCGCCGCCCGCTCCGAGGGCGACCCGCTCCAGGGCGCCCGCTGGGGGCACCCGGCCATGTTCTCCGTCGGGTACGCGCTGGCGGAGACGTGGCGGAGCCGCGGCATCGAGCCGCGCGCCGTCGCCGGGCACTCACTGGGCGAGTACGTGGCGGCGTGCGTGGCCGGCGTGTTCTCGCTGGAGGACGCGCTCGGCCTGGTCGTCCGGCGCGCGGCGTTGCTGGAGCCCGTGCGCGGGAGCATGGCCGCCGCGACGCTCTCCGAGGCCGAGACCCGCGCCCTGGTGGACGAGATCGCTGCCGACGGAGCCCGGCTCTGGCTCGCCGCCGTCAACGCGCCGCGCTCCTGCGTCGTGTCAGGGACGAATGACGCGGTGGAGCGCTTCGGCGCGCGCGCCCGGGCGCTCGGCGCCGTGGTGCTGCCGATGGCGGTGCGGCACCCGTTCCACTCCGGGCTGCTGGAGCCGGTCCGCGACGACTTCGCACGGATCGTCGCGGAGACGCGGCGGAGCGCGCCACGCATCCCCATCGCCGCGAACGCCACGGGCGGCTGGCTCCGCGCCGACCAGGCGACCTCGGTCGACTACTGGGTCGAGCATCTCCTTTCCCCCGTGCGCTTCGCGGAGTGCGTGGAGCGCCTGCGCGGCCTCGCGGACGCCGCGGGCGAGCCGGTGATGCTGGAGCTGGGCCCCGGCGCCACGCTTGGCTCGTGGGCGCGGCAGGGCGGCGCGGAGCGCGTCGCGTCCAGCCTGCGCCACGCGGAGCAGGGCGACGACGACGCGGCGGTCCTGCTGCGGGCGCTCGGCCAGATGTGGAGCTGGGGCGTCGCGGTGGACTGGCGGCGGCAGGGGAGCGCGGAGGGCCGCACCCGGGTGCCGCTCCCCGGCCACCCGATGAACCGCCGCCGCTACTGGCTCGCGGACCCGGTGGATGGCGCGCCCGCCGCGTCCACCGTCGAGCCGCAGGCTCGGAACGGCGCGGCGCGGGTGGAGACGGTCCTGTGGCGCCAGCTCCCCGGCGTCGAGCCGGGGACGGCGGAGGCGTTCCGGGGCCGCCGCGTCGTCGCCTTCGCCGGGCCCGATGCTGCGGCGCTGGTCGAGCGGCTGAGCGATGCGGGCGCGGAGGTCGTCCGCGCCGAAGCGGGCGACTGGTTCGCGGACGAGGGCGGCCGCTTCACCGTCCGCCCGGACCGGCCGGAGGACTTCGCGCGGCTCGCGGACTCGCTCCGGGCCCGCGGGTGGGACGGTCCCGTCGACACGCTCCACCTGTGGAGCCTGGAGGAACACAGGGGGACGGCGGGCGGCGCGGGCATCCCGCACTGGGTCCGTTCGCTGGCGGAGGCGGGATTCCCCGGCGAGGGGAGCACGCTGCTCGCGGCGACCCGCGGCGCGCACGTCGTCCTCGGCAGCGAGGAGGCCCGTCCGTCGATGGCGGCCGTCGCGGTGTCGGTCCTCGCCGCCGCGGGCGAGCACTCCGGCCTCCGCGTCCGCGCAGTGGACGTGGACGTGGACGTGGACGTGGACGTGGACGCGCGCGGCCGGGAGGCCGCCGTGCTGGACGAGGCCGCCGCGCTGCTGCGCGACGGCGGCGGCCCGGCGGCGGTGGCGCGCCGCGGACGCGTGCGCTGGGAGCCGTTCCGCGCCCCGGTCGAAGCCGGCGGCTCGCGGCTCCGCGAGGGCGGCGCCTGGCTGGTCGTCGGCGGGGTGGAGGGGGTGGGGCTCGCGGTGGCCGGGTACCTGGCCGAGCACGCGCGCGCCCGGCTGGTGCTGGTGGACACGTCGGCCGGCGGGGACGACGAGACGCGCCGCGCGTTCGCGGTCGGCGCGCTCCGCTCGCTCGGCGGCGAGGCCGAGATCGTGGACGCCGACCCGACGGATCCCCACGCGCTGCGCCGTGCCCTAGCCGACGCGCGGGCGCGCTTCGGGGCGCTGCACGGCGCCGTCGCGGCGGACGGGGGCGCCGCCGCGGCGCTCGCGCTGGACGCGGCGCTCGGGGACGGCGCGCCGGACCTGCTGGCGCTCTTCGCGGCGCCGGGCGGGGACGCCGCGGCCCGCGCGGACGCGGCCGTGCTGCACGCGCTGGCCGCCGAGCGGGCGCTGGTCCGGGGCCGGCCGACGGTGGCCGTGGCCTGGGAGGGCGGGGGAGCGGGCGGCGACGCGCCGCTGGCCGGGATCTCCGGTCCCGAAGCGGCGGAGGTGCTGGGCCGCGTGTTCGCGCGGGGGGCGGGGCCGGCGACGGTCGTGACGATCGGATCCCGCGCCGGGGCGGGGGAGGCCGCGGCGGGCGGCGACCGCGCGGCGTACGCCCGGCCCCGGCTCGCGGCGGAGTACGTGGAGCCCCGCACCGAGCTGGAGGCGACCGTGGCGCGGCTGTACGGGCGCGCGCTGGGCATCGACCGGATCGGCGCGGAGGACGACTTCTGGGAGCTGGGCGGCGACTCGCTGCTGGCGACGCAGCTGCTCGCCGCGCTGAACGAGCGCTACGGCGTGGAGCTGCCGCTGGCCACGCTGTTCGAGGCGGTGACCCCCGCGCGGCTCGCGGTGGTCGTGGTCAAGAAGCAGGCGGAGCAGCTGGACGCCGACCTGCTCGCCCAGGCCCTGGCGGAGCTGTAGCCGATGAGCAAGCCCGCGCTCTCCATCGACGACCTCACCCCGGAGCAGCTCCAGAAGCTCCAGGCGCGCATGGCCGCCCTGCGCGCCGGGGCGCCGGCCCAGGCGCCGGCCCCCGCTGTCGAGGCGATCCCCCGCCGCGCCGAATCCGGCCCCGCGCCGCTGTCGTTCGCGCAGCAGCAGATCTGGCTGCAGCACCAGCTCGACCCGGACGGCAATCTCTTCAACGTCCCCACCGTCCTCCGCCTGCGCGGCGAGCTGGACCGGGACGCGCTCCGCCGCGCCCTGGACGAGCTGGTCCGCCGGCACGAGCTGCTGCGCACGGTGTTCGAGCTGCGGGACGACGGCCCCGTGCAGGTGGTCGCCCCCGCGCGCGGCGCCCCCCTCGTGGAGGCGGAGCTGTCCGGCGAGCCCGACCCGGAGGCCGCCGCGCTCGCCCGCGCCGACGCCGAGGCGGCGCGCCCCTTCGACCTTGCGGCGGAGCCGCCGTTCCGGGCGCTGCTGCTGCGCGTGGGCCCGCGCGACCACGTCCTCGGGCTGTTCATGCACCACGTCGCGCGCGACCGCTGGGCGTCCGGCGTGCTGCTGGGGGAGATGGCGGCGCTGTACCGCGCGTTCCGTGAGGGCGCGCCGTCGCCGCTCCCCGAGCCGCGCATCCAGTTCGCCGACTACGCCGCCTGGGAGCGCGAGCGGATGGGCGGCGAGGCGCTGGAGCGGCTGCTCGCCTTCTGGAAGGGCCACCTGGCCGGCGCGCCGCCTCCGCAGAGCCCGCCCGCCGACCACCCCCGCGGCTCGCGCCCCATGGAGCTGGTCCGCCTCCCCGTGCGCGTCCCGCCGGACACCGGCGACGCGGTGCGGCGCCTGGCGCGGGCGGAGAGCGGCACGGCGTACATGGTGCTCCTGGCCGCGTACCTGGTGCTGCTGCGCGGCTGGACCGGCGAGGACGACCTGGTGGTGGGCACCTACGTCGCCGGCCGGACACGGCCGGAGACGGAGCGGCTGGTGGGGAGCCTGGCGAACACGCTGGCGCTGCGCTTCCGGGTGGAGGGAGGCGCACGCTTCCGCGACCTGCTGCGCGGGGTCCGCGGCGTGGTGCTGGAGGCGCAGCGGCACGCGGAGCTCCCCTTCGAGCGGCTGGTGGAGGAGCTCCAGCCCCCGCGCGAGCCCGGACGCACGCCGCTGGTCCGCAGCGTCGTCAACGTGTCCCGCGCCGCCCCCGCCGACCTCGCGCTCCCCGGGCTGGAGGCGGAGACGCTGCCGTTCGCGGCCGGCGGCGCCGGCGTGGACGTGCAGTGGGCGCTGGAGGAGTGGGAGGAGGGGATCGTCGGGCAGCTGGAGTACGACGCCGGCCTCTACCTCCCCGGGACGGCGGAGCGCCTGGCCGCGGCCTGGCTGCGCCTGCTCGCCGCCGCCGTCGCGGCCCCGGACGAGCCGCTGGACGCGCTCCCGCTGCTCGCCCCCGGCGAGCGCGAGCAGGTGCTGCGCGCCTGGAACGCCACCGCCGCCGACTACCCCACGGAGGGCGGGCTCGCCGGCCTGTGGGAGGCGCAGGCCGCCCGCACCCCGGACGCCGAGGCCCTGGTCTTCGGCCGGGAGCGGCTGACCTACGCCGAGCTGGACCGCCGCGCCGCCGCCCTCGCCGCCCGCCTCCGGTCGCTGGGCGCCGGCACGGACGCCCGCGTGGGCCTGTGCGCCGAGCGCTCGCTGGAGATGGTGGTGGGCGTGCTCGGCATCCTCAAGGCCGGCGCCGCCTACGTCCCCATCGACCCCGCGTACCCGGAGGACCGCGTCGCCTACATGCTGGCCGACGCCGGCATCTCCGTGCTGCTGACGCAGGAGCGGGTGGCGGCGGGGCTCCCGGAGTTCGGGGGCCAGGTCGTGCTGCTCGACACCCCTCACCCCCCGGCCCCCTCTTCCACAAGGGGAGAGGGGGAGCACGGCAATGCAGAGGACGGGCAGGCAGTTGCAGGCTGTTCCCTGTTCCCTGTTCCCTGTTCCCTGTCGTTGGCCTACGTCATCTACACCTCCGGCTCCACCGGGCGCCCCAAGGGCGTGGCGATGCAGCAGCGGCCGCTGCTCAACCTCGTCGCCTGGCAGCTGCGCGACTGGCGGGAGCCCGGACCGGCCGTGACGCTCCAGTTCGCGACCATCAGCTTCGACGCGTCGTTCCACGAGATGTTCTCGTGCTGGGCGCAGGGCGGGACGCTGGTGGTGGCGCCGGAGGAGGCGCGGCGGGACCCGGCGGCCGTGCTGGAGCTGCTGGAGCGGGAAGGGGTGGAGCGGCTCTTCCTCCCCTTCGTCGCGCTCCAGCACCTGGCGGAGGAGGCGCTGGAGCGCGGCGCGTTCCCGCGGCGCCTGCGCGAGGTGCAGACGGCGGGCGAGCAGCTGCGCGTGACGGACGCGATCCGCGCCTGGCTCGGCGGGCTGGGGATCCCGCTGCACAACCACTACGGGCCCTCCGAGACGCACGTCGCCACGCGGCTGACGCTGGACGGCGACCCGGCCGGGTGGCCGCTGCTTCCCTCCATCGGCGGGGCGATCGCGAACACCCGCTGCTACGTGCTGGACGCGGGGCTGCGCCCCACGCCGGTGGGCGTCCCGGGCGAGCTGTACCTGGCCGGGGACTGCGTGGCGCGCGGCTACCTGGGGCGGCCCGGCCTCACGGCGGAGCGGTTCCTCCCCGACGCGTTCGGCGGCGAGGCGGGGGCGCGGATGTACCGCTCGGGCGACCGGGCGCGCTGGACGGCGGCGGGCGAGCTGGAGTTCCTGGGGCGCGTGGACCAGCAGGTCAAGGTGCGGGGCTTCCGCATCGAGCCGGGCGTGGTGGAGGGCGCGCTGGAGGCGCACCCGGCGGTCCGCGAGGCGGTGGTCGTCGCGCGCGACGGCGGCCCGGGCGGGCGGCGGCTCGTCGGGTACGTGGTCGCGGAGGAGGGGGCGGAGGCGCCTGGCGCGGCGGAGCTGCGCGCCTGGGTGGGGGCGCGGCTCCCGGAGTACATGGTGCCCGCCGCATTCGTGGCGCTGGACCGGCTCCCGCTGACTCCCAGCGGCAAGACCGACCGGCGCGCGCTGCCGGAGCCCGGCCCGTCCGCGGAAGACGGGCCGGGCTACGCGGCGCCGGAGACGCCCACGGAGGAGATCCTGGCCGGGATCTTCGCGGCCGTGCTGGGCGTGGAGACGGTGGGCGCGGCGGACGACTTCTTCGCGCTGGGCGGGCACTCGCTGCTGGCGTCGCGCGTGGTGGCGCGGGCGCGGAAGCCGCTGGGGGTGGAATTGCCGCTGCGCGAGGTGTTCGAGGCGCCGACGGTCCGCGCCCTGGCCGCGCGGGCGGACGCGCTGCTCCGTGCCGGGGCCGCCGACGGGGCGCCGCCGCTGGTGCCCGTGCCGCGCGGCGGGCCGCTCCCGGCGTCGTTCGCGCAGCGGCGGCTCTGGTTCATCGACCGGCTGGAGCCCGGGAGCGCCGCGTACAACCTGCCCGCCGCCCTGCGCCTGCGCGGGCGGCTGGACGTGCCGGCGCTGCGCCGCACCCTGGCCGAAGTGGTGCGCCGCCACGAGGCGCTGCGCACCGTTTTCGCGGAGGACGCGGGCGAGCCTGTGCAGGTGGTCCACGGGCCCGGCCCCGTCGCCCTCCCCCTGGCCGACCTGGGCCGGCTGGCGCCGGCCGCGCGCGAGGCGGAGGCCGCGCGCCTGGCGCGCGCCGAGGCGCTGCGCCCGTTCGACCTGGCGGCGGGGCCGCTGCTGCGCGCCGGGCTGCTGCGGCTGGGGCCGGACGACTGGGCGCTGCTGGTCGGCATGCACCACACCGTCTCGGACGGGTGGAGCCTGGGCATCCTGGTGCGCGAGGTCGCCGCGCTGTACGCGGCGTTCGCGCGCGGCGGGGCGTCGCCGCTGCCCGAGCTGCCGGTGCAGTACGCCGACTTCGCCGCGTGGCAGCGGGTCCGGCTCGCCGGGCCCGTGCTGGACGCGCAGGTCGGCTGGTGGCGCGACAGCCTTGCCGGGGCGCCGCCGCTGCTGGAGGTGCCCACGGACCGGCCGCGCCCCGTGGTGCAGGGCGGGGCGGGGGAGTCGGCGCCGTTCGCCGTCCCCGCCGAGGTCGTCGCGGGGCTGCGGGCGCTGGCGCGGCGCGAGGGGGCGACGCTGTTCATGGCGCTGCTCGCCGGGTGGCAGCTGCTGCTGGCGCGCTGGTCCGGCCAGGACGACGTGGTGGTGGGCACCCCCGTGGCCGGGCGCACGCGGGTGGAGACGGAGGGGCTGATCGGCTTCTTCGTCAACACGCTGGCGCTGCGCGCGCGGACCGACGCCGACGCGCCGTTCCGCGCGCTGCTGGCGGGGGTCCGCGAGACCACGCTGGGCGCCTACCAGCACCAGGAGGTGCCCTTCGAGCGGCTGGTGGAGGCGCTCGCCCCGGAGCGCAGCCTGGGGCACACGCCGCTCTTCCAGGCGATGTTCGCGCTCCGCGACCCCGCGCAGGACGACCCCCGGCTGGGGGACCTTGCCGTGGAGCCGCTGGCCGCGGGCGACCCGCCGGCCAAGTTCGACCTCCACCTGGAGCTGGGCGAGGAGGCGGGCGAGGTCCGCGGCGCGCTGGTCTTCCGCGCGGAACTGTGGGACCGCGCCACCGCCGGGCGGATGCTCGGCCACCTGGGCACGCTGCTGGCCGGGATCGCCGCGGACCCGGAGCGGGCCGCCGGCGACCTGCCGCTGCTGGACGCCGCGGAGCGGGCGCGGGTGCTGGAGGAGTGGAACGCGACCGCGCGCCCGTACCCCGCGGGGGTGCGCGTCCACGACCTGTTCGCCGCGCAGGCCCGGCGCACGCCGGACGGCGCCGCCCTCTCGCACCGGGGGGAGACGGTCACCTACGCCGAGCTGGACCGGCGCTCGGCGCGGCTGGCGAACGCGCTGCGCCGCCGCGGCGTCGGCCCGGAGGTGCGGGTGGGGATCTGCCTGGGGCGCACGCCGGAGCTGGCGGTGGCGATGCTGGGCGTGCTGCGCGCGGGCGGCGCCTGGGTGCCGCTGGACCCCGCCCACCCGCGCGAGAGGCTGGCCGGGGTGCTGGAGGACGCCGGCGCGCGCCTGGTGATCACGGAATCGGCGCTGGCGGACCGTCTCCCCGCGGGGGCGGCCGCGCTGCTGCGGATGGACGCGGAGCGGGGCGCGATCGAGGCCGAGTCCGCCGCCGCGCCGGAGAGCGGCGTCACGGCGGAGAACCTGTCGCACGTGATCTTCACCTCGGGATCCACCGGCCGGCCCAAGGGGGTGATGATCCGCCACTCGTCCACGGTCGTGCTGCTGCACTGGATGCGGGAGGCGATGGCGGACGAGGAGCGCGCCTCCGTGCTCTGGTCCACCTCGGTCGGGTTCGACGTGTCGGTGGCGGAGGTGTTCGGCACGCTCGCCTGGGGTGGGCGGCTGGTGCTGGTGGAGAACGCGCTGGAGCTGGCGTCGGCCGGGGAGCCGGTGGCGACGGCGAGCATGGTCCCCACCGCCGCCGCCGAGCTGCTGCGCACGGGCGGGATCCCGGCGTGCGTGCGGACGCTGAACCTGGGCGGCGAGGCGCTGCCGGCGCAGCTCGCCCGCGAGCTGTACGCCCTGGGCACCGTGCGGACCGTCCGCAACCTGTACGGCCCCACGGAGGACACCACCTACTCCACCTGCGCCGTGGTGGAGCGCGGGGCGGCGGCGGTCCCGGTGGGGCGGCCGCTGGCGGGCACGCGGGCGTACGTGCTGGACGCGCGCCTCCAGCTGGCGCCCGCGGGCGCCGCGGGCGAGCTGTACCTGGCCGGCGACGGGCTGGCGCGCGGCTACGTGGGCCGCCCGGAGCTGACGGCCGAGCGCTTCCTCCCGGCCCCGTTCGGCGCGCCGGGCGAGCGCATGTACCGCACCGGCGACCGCGCGCGCTGGCTCCCCGCCGGCGAGCTGGAGTACCTGGGCCGGATCGACCAGCAGGTGAAGCTGCGCGGCTTCCGCGTGGAGCCCGGCGAGGTCGAGGCCGTGCTCCGCCGGCACCCCTCGGTGCGGGAGGCCGTCGCCGTGGTGCGCGGCGACGCGCCGGGCGGCGCGCGCCTGGTCGCCTACGTGGTCCCCGCGGCGGGCGCGGCGCCGGACGCCGCGGAGCTGCGCGCCTGGGCCGCCGGACGCCTGCCGGAGTCCATGGTCCCCTCCGCCTGGGTCGCCCTGGACGCGCTCCCCCTGACCGCCACCGGCAAGACCGACCGCCGCGCCCTCCCCCCGCCCGAGCGGAGCGCGGACGACGCCGCCTACGTGCCCCCCCGCACGCCGACGGAGGAGCTGCTGGCCGCGATCTGGGCGGAGGTGCTGGGTGCCGAGCGCGTGGGCGCCGCGGACGACTTCTTCGCGCTGGGCGGCCACTCGCTGCTGGCCACCCGCGTGGTCGCCCGCGTCCGCGACGCCCTGGGGGTGGAGCTGTCCCTGCGCGCTCTCTTCGAGGCCCCCACCGTCGCCGCCCTCGCCGCCCGCCTGGACGCGCCGCGCACGGAGGGCGCCGCGGCCGAGCCCGCGCTCGTCCCCGCGGCCCGCACGGGCCGCCGGAGGACCCCGCCCGGCGGTGCGATCCCGAAGTAGACCGGGCACCCGCGTGAGGGATGCGCGCCCGGAGGGCCCTCACCCGGCGGCCTGAGAGCCGCCACCCTCTCCCAATCCTGGGAGAGGGGGCAACGGCGGGAGATCGAGGCCACGTCGGCACTTGCGTGAGGGATGCGCGCCCGGAGGGCCGAGACCCCGCGGGGCAGTTTCCGCGGGGGCTCGGCTGCGTTGGGGAGCGTTGTTTGCTCCCCTACGCAGCGCGCAGCCCGACCCGAGCGACAGCGAGGGGCACGCCCAACCCCGCTGTTCCTGCAGTTCAAAGCCGTTCCATCTTTTCCGGAGCACGATCGTTGCGGAAGCGGCCCCGATCCGAGCCGCGAACCCACACGCCCGCAGCATGCGTCCAGACGAAAGCCCGACGAGCCAGCACCACGAGGCCTCCGCCCGGGCCGACCAGCTGAGCCGCCAGCTGGCGACCATCGCCGAGAACGCGACGCTGGCGCTCTTCATCATGGACGAGCGCCAGTTCTGCACGTACATGAACCCCGCCGCCGAGCGGCTCACCGGCTACACCCTGCCCGAGGTGCAGGGCCGCCCGCTGCACGACGTGGTGCACCACACCCGCCCCGACGGCTCGCACTACCCGCTGGAGGAGTGCCCCATCGACCGCGCCTTCCCGCAGAACATGCGCGAGCAGGGCGAGGAGGTGTTCGTGCACCGGGACGGGCACTTCTACCCGGTGGCGTTCACCGCCAGCCCCATCCGCGACGGCGCGCGCACCGTGGGCACCATCATCGAGGTGCGCGACATCACGGAGGAGAAGCGCGCCGCCGCCGAGCGCGCGCGGCTGCTGCACGAGCTGGAGACCGAGCGCCACCGGCTGCGCACCGTGTTCCAGTGGGCGCCCGCGTACATCGCCGTGGTGCGCGGCCCGGACCACGTCTTCGAGCTGTTCAACCCGCCGTACGCCCGGCTGATGGACGGGCGCCCCGTGCTGGGGAGGCCCGCCCGCGAGGCGCTCCCGGAGGTGGCCGAGCAGGGCTTCATGGAGCTGCTGGACCGGGTGCGCGAGTCGGGGACGCCGTTCGTGGGGACGGAGGTGCCCATCCGGCTGCGGCGCGAGGGCTCGGAGGAGCTGGAGGAGCGCTTCCTCAACTTCGTCTACCAGCCGCTCCCCGACCCGGACGGGACGGTCTCGGGGATCATGGCGTTCGGCGTGGACGTCACCGAGCTGGTGCGCGGCCGCCGCCAGGCCGAGGAGCAGGCCGACGAGATGCAGCACCAGGCGGTGCTGATGGAGGAGATCCAGACCGAGCTGGAGGCCGTCAACGACGAGCTGCAGGCGGCGAACCAGGAGCTCGCCGAGCGCACCCGCACGGCCGAGCAGTCGCGCGCGCTGCTGGACGCGTTCTTCGAGGCCGCGCCGGTCCCCGCCGGCTTCCTGGACCGCGACCTCCGCTACGTGCGCATGAACCGGGCGCTCGCCGACATCGACGGCCTCGCCCCGGAGGACGCCATCGGGCGGCGCCTGGCGGAGGTGCGCCCGGACCTGGCCCCCGCGCTGGAGCCCGTGTACCGCGGCGTGCTGGAGAGCGGCGAGCCGGTGCGCGGCATGGAGGTGAGCGGCCCGCGCGGCGGGGCGGGGGAGGCCGGGCACTTCCTGGCGGACTACTTCCCGGTCCGCACGCCGGACGGCGAGGTCACCGGGGTGGGGCTGGTGGCGCTGGACGTGACCGAGCACCGCGCCGCCGAGGAGGCCCGCCGCGAGGAGGCGCGGCTGGTGGAGACGCTGCACCGCATCGGCCAGTCGCTGGCGGCGGAGCTGGACCTGGAGACGGTGGTGCAGGACGTCACCGACGCCGCCACCGAGCTCACCGGGGCGCAGTTCGGCGCCTTCTTCTACAACGTGGTGAGCGAGGCGGGCGAGGCGTACACGCTCTACACCCTGTCCGGCGTGCCGCGCGAAGCGTTCTCGCGCTTCCCCATGCCGCGCGCCACCCGGGTGTTCGGCCCCACCTTCCACAACGAGGGCGTGGTCCGCAGCGACGACATCACCAAGGATCCCCGCTACGGCCACATGGCGCCGCACCACGGCATGCCCGCCGGCCACCTCCCCGTCACCTCGTACCTGGCCGTGCCGGTGGTCTCCCACGGCGGACAGGTGCTGGGCGGATTGTTCTTCGGCCACGCGGAGCCCGGGGTGTTCACCGAGCGGCACGAGCGCCTCGCCGTGGGGATCGCCGGGTGGGCCGCGGTGGCCATGGACAACGCGCGCCTCTTCCAGGCCGAGCAGCACGCCCGCGCCGAGGCCGAGCGCGCCAACCGGGTCAAGGGCGACTTCCTGGCCACCATGAGCCACGAGCTGAGGACGCCGCTCAACGCCATCATGGGCTACTCCGACCTGCTCCTGGCCGGCATCCCCGAGGCGGTGCCCCCCGCCGCCGCCCGCAAGGTGGACCGCATCGGCATCAGCGCGCGGCACCTGCTGGGGCTGATCGAGGAGATCCTCACCTTCTCGCGCCTGGAGGCCGGCGAGGAGCGGGTGGACGCCGCCCCCGTGGAGCTGGGCGGGCTGCTGGACGAGGTGGTGGCGCTCACCGAGCCGCTCGCCGCCGCGCGCGGGCTCGGCTTCGGCGTGCACGCCCCGTCCGCGGAGGTCCGCCTGGAGGCGGACGCCCGCAAGCTCCGCCAGGTGCTGATCAACGTGCTGGGCAACGCGATCAAGTTCACCGACGCCGGCGAGGTGTCGCTGGCCGTGGAGGAGGTGGGCGGCGAGGTGCTGTTCCGCGTCTCGGACACGGGGGTGGGGATCGCGCCGGAGCACCTGGAGAGCATCTTCGAGCCCTTCTGGCAGGCCGACGGCGGCACCACCCGCCGCAGCGGGGGCACCGGGCTGGGCCTCAGCGTCACCCGGCGGCTGGCGCGACTCATGGGCGGCGACGTGGTCGCCAGCAGCGAGCCGGGACGCGGCAGCACGTTCACCGTCCGGCTTCCGCTGCGTCCGCCGTCCAGCCTGGTCGAGCCCGTGGACGGCTGAACGACTTGGCTTTGGGCGTGCCCCCGCTGGCGCGGGGTCGGGCTGCGGCTCCGTAGCGGACGAAACTACCGTCCGCAACGGAGGCGAGCCCCGGCAAACTGCCGCCGGGTCTCGCCGCTTCGCGCTCGCATCCCTCACGCGGGGCTGGTGCTGGCGTCCTCGGGGGCCCCCACCCGGCTCGCTTAGGCTCGCCACCCTCCCCCGTGCCGGGGGAGGGCTGTCCGGGGTTCGCTGTTGTCGTGCTCCCCCTCTCCCACAAGGGGAGAGGGGGCCGGGGGGTGAGGGGTCGCCCCTCGCGCCGGAGCTCGCCCCCCACGCCGTCGTTTGCTTGCCTGGTCCGACCGGCGAAGGAAGCACCAGGCCCGAGCACGGAGATGCCACTTCCGCACTCGGGCCGAACGATGGGGCTGCGATGGCCGGCTGAAGTGCTAGGCGATCACCGCCCACAGGTTGCCGACCTCGCAGGGGGCGATCTCGACGCCGGCTTCGCGGCGGTAGGCGGACGGTGAGGTGACGCCGCCGCCGCCGAGCGTGATGCGGTCGCCCGGCCGATACTGCCTGCCCGCGAAGCTGAGCGTACCGGTGGCCGCATTCCATCGCGCCTTGCCCGCCGGAAAGACCGGGTGCACCCGGACTCCGCCGTCGGTCTGGACCACCAGGCAGCCGCGGACCCGCGACAGGACCCCGTCGATCCGGGCCGCCGCTCCGCCGACCGGCCCATCCGGCGGCGCCGTTCCGACGCCCCAGTAGGACAGACGAACCTCGGTCGTCTCCCCCACCTGCTCGGGCGTCGCGGGTTGCCCTTGTTCGACCGGAGGGCTCGGGCTGTTCCTCGGCTCCGGCTCGGGCTGCTGGCATCCTTGCATGAGAGTGGCAAGGGCGATCAGGGCAAGGTTACGGGACAATGATCGATGCTCCGGTCCAGTGGAAGTAGTCCGTGCTCGTGTAGATGGAGTACGCGGCCTGGTTGGAATCGATGTAGTCCGCCCAGCCGCAGGCCGACATCACGCCGTAGGCGATCGTTCCAGCAAACCAGGGGCCGCCGCTATCCCCCCTGTAGCAGCGCAGAGTTCCGGTCCCGCTCGTCCTCACGGTGCCCTTGCCCGACTGGGTGTTGCGCACCATCACGAAATAGCCGCCGGTCTGGGTCACCGAGGAGCCGGTGCTGTTCTGCGCGGCATTCACGGAGATGACCTCGCCGCAGCTCTGCATGCTGGTCGTGCTCCCCGGCGCGGTCTGGCCGAGGTGGCAGATGTAGCTGCCGACCGCGGTGCCGGTCACCTGGTTCCAGGTTCCGCTGCCCACCGCCGTCCCGCCGCGCGACTGGGTTCCGGCGACCGCTCGCAGGTTCGTCGTCCCGTCATAATAGAAAGTGCCGAGGCCGGCCGGGTCGCCATTGGCTCCGTGGACGAACATGAGGTCCGTCTCGTTCAGGGTGCCGCGGGTGTCGTCGGCGGGCCCGTGCGTCACGGTGTAGTTGCGGCCGTCGTCGGCGATGACGTTGGTCGCGCCGGTGCAGTGCGCCGCCGTCATCATGCCGGTCATCGCGGCTCCGGTGGACGTCGTGATCGAGCCATGCCGGGCGCCGAAGGCGGTCATGCACGCCCGCGGACTCGCCGAGGTGGCCGTCGAGGACGAATACAGCTTGCTCCCTCCGCGCATGTTGGCGACGGGCACGAGGCCTGTCGGCGTGAACTCGAACTCGACCGGCACCTTGACCAGCTGTCTCACCTCCCGTGCCTGGGCATCGGTCACCTGTGCCGTGGTCAGGATCCGCACGTTCCCGTTGATCTCGTCGACGAAGGCGATCTGGAAGCCCGGGATCGACTCTTTCCTGTCGGACAGGGTAACCACCGCCTCGCTGAGCTCGAGCAGGCTGTGCGCACGGCCGACCTGGTAGCGGACCCGGGCGTTGACCGGCCTGCCGAGCACCTGCTCGGCCCTGGCCACCTCGGCATCGGTCAGCTTCGCGATCCGCCGCGCCGCCTGCCGCTCGGCGTTGCGCGCCTGGCGCGCCTCCGCCGTCATGCGGCCGTAGTTCACCCGGGTCCGGGGCGTGAAGGATACGGTCTTCGGAGCGGCCTGTGCCTTCCTGGTCGCCACGACCAGACCGAATTCGGCGGCCCCGTTGTCGAAGTACCGGCCCGCGAGGTCGTTCCCCTCCGCCGCCGCCGCCTGCGAGACCGCATCCATGCCGTAGATCATGATCGTGAGGCGCTCGACCGCCTCGTCGAACGAGACTCCGAACTCGGCAGCATAGTGCTTCGCGTCGATTGCCAGCGCTTCCGCGTCGTCGAGGACGGCGCCCTGCTCGCTCTGCTGCGGTGCCGGCGCTTCCTGTGCCGCGCCTGCCGATGCGACCGCCGTCGTGCTCAGCGCTGTCGCCACGAGAAGCCACCCAAAGGAATTCCTCATCGTCGCCTCCAAGGTTGGGAAAAGTGCACGATGCATACGGAGTCGGTTTTCTCCGCATGCATCCCTAACGCATGTTGTGTACCGATTTACGCTCTTTTTGTCCGAACATATGTTGTAGACAGTGGGGCGGAATCAGCAATGCCGGCCGCTCTCCCGTCAGGAAGATTCAACTAGGTGGACACAGGACTCCTTGGGGCGGATCCGCTGGAGGGAGCCGGGTGAGCGGGCCCGCAGTGGCGCTTCACGCTACCCGTGAACCGAATGAAGCAGGCTGTCCCCTGTCCCCTGTAACCTGTCCCCTGCAGTTGGCCGTTATTCCCTGCCGTTCCCCGATCGAATAGATTGAGACACGCCGGGCCACCTGTTCCGTCCGGCCGCGTCCCTTCGCAACCCTCCGAACCGTACGAGAAGCATGCAGATCAGCATGGATCCCGGCCGCTGGCTGGTCACCACGCGCCCCAAGCCCAACGCGGCGGTGCGCCTCTTCTGCCTCCCGTTCGCGGGGGGCGCGGCGTCCGCGTACCGCCAGTGGGGCGACCTGGTGGGGCCGGAGATGGAGGTCACGGCGGTGCAGCTCCCCGGGCGGGAGATGCGGCTGCGCGAGCCCCCGTTCGACCGCGTGGGGCCGCTGGTGACGTCGATCGCCGACGTGCTGGAGGGGACGCTGGACGCCCGGCCGTACGCGGTGTTCGGGCACAGCATGGGGGCGCTGATCGGCTTCGAGCTGGTGCGCGAGCTCCGCCGGCGCGGGAGGACGCTGCCGGTGGCGCTGGTGGCCTCGGGGAGGAATGCGCCGCACATGCCGCCGCGCGACCCGCTCATGCACCCGCTGCCGCACGACGAGTTCGTGGACCGGCTGCGCCGCTTCGAGGGCACCCCGGAGGCGGTGCTGGAGCACGAGGAATTGATGGAGATGCTGGTGCCGCTGCTGCGCGCCGACTTCGCCGTCAACGAGGCGTACGACCACGTCCCCGAGCCCCCGCTGGAGCTGCCGCTGCTGGCCATGGGCGGCGACGCCGACGAGGAGGTCAGCCGCGAGGGACTGGAGGGATGGGAGCGCTACACCAGCGGGCCGTTCGACCTCAAGGTGTACCCGGGCGGGCACTTCTTCCTCAACCACCTGGCCGGCGAGGTCACCCGCGACGTGCGCCAGGCGATCCGGGCCGCGCTGCGGATCCCCGTCTGAGCCGCCGGAGGGAAGGCAGACACCAGCGAACCTGCGGGGCGCCGATGACGAGGACGACGCCGGAAGGGCGCGCGGGAGGCGCGCGGTGAGCGGGTCCGCGGGGCTCTCGGCCGAGGACCTGGAGCTGATGGCCCTGCTCCTGGAGGAGGCCGGGATCGAGGACGCGGGGCCGGAGGTGATCCGCCCGCGCCCGCAGGGGGCGCGCGTGCCGCTCAGCTTCTCGCAGAAGCGGCTCTGGTTCCTGGAGCAGCTGGAGCCGGAGACGCGCATCTACAACGACGTGTTCGGGCGGCGGCTGCTGGGGCCGCTGGACGCGGCCGCGCTGGAGGCGGCGCTGGACGGCGTGGTGCGCCGGCACGAGTCGTTGCGCACCGTGTTCGTGGAGGAGGAGGGCGAGCCGACCCAGGTGGTCCTCCCGGACTCCCCCGTGCGCCTGGACGTCCGCGACCTGTCCGGGCTCCCGGAGGAGGAGCGGATGCCGGCGGTGCGGCGCATCGCCGACGAGGTCACCTACCGCCCGTTCGACCTGGCGCGCGGGCCGCTGCTGCGCCCCACGCTGCTGCGCCTGGGCGAGGGCGACCACGCCCTGCTCCTCCCCGTTCACCACATCGTCACCGACGGGTGGTCGCAGGGGATCTTCTGGCGCGAGCTGCTGGCGCTGTACGCCGCCGCGCGCCAGGGGCATCCCTCGCCGCTCCCGCCCGTGGGGCTCCAGTACGGGGACTTCGCGGTGTGGCAGGAGGAGCACCTGGCGGGCGGCGCGCTGGAGCGGCAGCTCGCCTACTGGAAGGAGCGGCTCCGCGGCGCCCCCACCCTGCTCGCCCTCCCCACCGACCGCCCGCGCCCCGCCGAGCAGACCTACCGCGGCGCCTCGTACGACTTCGCCGTGCCGGAGGAGGCCGCCGCCCGCCTGGGCGCGCTGGCGCAGGCGGAGGGCGCCACGCTGTTCATGGCCGTGCTGGCGGCCATGAGCGCGCTCTTCGGGCGCTACACCGGCGAGGACGAGGTGGTGATCGGCTCGCCCATCGCAAACCGCACGCGGCCGGAGCTGGAGGACGTGGTGGGCCTGTTCGCCAACACGCTCGCCGTGCGCACGGACATGTCCGGCGACCCCACCTTCCGCGAGCTGCTCCGGCGGGTGAGGGACGCCGTGTTCGAGGACTTCGCCAACCAGGACCTCCCCTTCGAGAAGGTGGTGGAGGAGCTGCGGATCGAGCGGAGCCTGAGCTACAACCCCGTCTACCAGGTGCTGCTGGTCCTGCAGAACGCGCCGCGCCCGCAGGGCGGGCTCGCCGGGCTGGAGATGCACCCGCTGCCGCTGGACCACCGCAAGTCCAAGCTGGACCTGGCGCTCACCGTGTTCGCCGGGGAGCGCGGGATGCTCGCCGGGTGGGAATACAGCACCGAGCTGTTCGACCGGGAGACCGTGGTTCGCCTCACCGACCACTTCCTGGTGCTCCTCGCGGCGGTGGCGGAGGACCCGGACCGCCGCGTCTCCGAGCTGCCGCTGGTGCGGCCGGAGGAGCGGACGCGCGTTCTGCGCACCTGGAACGCCGGCGCGCGCGACGAGCCGTTCGCGGCGCCGGTGCACGCGCTCTTCGCCGCGCAGGCGGCGCGCGCGCCGGACGCCGTCGCCGTGGCGCACGGCGGCGGGACGCTGACCTACGCGGAGCTGGCGCGCGCCGCCGGCCGGCTGGCAAACCA
>DASVQR010000231.1:0-2173 GCA_036389055.1 Longimicrobiaceae bacterium
GGGATTCCATGCGCGCGGTGCAGATGGTGGCCGCGCTGCGGAAGCGGGGAATGGCGCTCACCGTCCGCGACCTTTTCGAAGAGCCGACCATCCGCGCCCTGGCGGAGCGTACCGACGCGGCCGCCCGGGCGGGCGGGGCGCAGGAGGCCGGAGTTCCCCACCACCTGGCCGACCTGCCCGAGCGAGAGTGGTCCCGCGTGCGGGCCGTGTTCCCGGACCCGTTCCAGGACGTGTACCCGGCGAGCCGGATGCAGGCGGTGATGCTCTCCGAATACGCCAGGGACACCGCTCGCGCCGGCGTCTATCACCCGCAGCAGTGCCACCGGCTCACCGACCCCTCCCTCTCGATCGACGCGCTCCGCCACGCGATCGAGCAGGTGGTCCGCAGGCACGCAATCCTCCGCACCGTCTTCGCGACCGGGAGCGACGGCACCCTGCTGCAGGTGGTCCGCGAGAGCCCCTGCGTGCCCATCGGCTACCGGGACCTGCGCGGGCTTGCCCCCGACGAGCAGGACCGCGCCGTCCGGGCCGGGGTGGCGGAGGACCTGGACACGCCATTCGACCCGTTCGACCCCCGCGGCTCGCTCATGCGCTTCGTGATCTTCCGCCGCGAGGACCACGTGGCCGATCTCCTGGTCTCGGCGCACCACGCCGTCGAGGACGGGTGGGGCAACGTGCACTTCCTCAACACCCTATTCGAGGCGTACGCCGACGCCCGGGACGGCTGGCCGGTCTCCGCCGCGCCCCTGCCCGACACGTACCGCGAGTTCGTCGCGCTGGAGGCGGAAATCCTGGCGTCGGACGAGGCGCGGACCTTCTGGCGGGACCGCATGCGGCACGTGTCCTCCCCCTGGCCCGCTCCACGCGGCGGCACCGGCGGATCGCCGCGCGAGGGCCTGGTCGTTCGCGAGGCCGCGCCGGAGCTCACCGCGGCCCTGCGTGAAGCGGCTTCGCGGGAGGGGGTCGCCCTGAAGGCGCTCTACCTGAGCTCCTTCCTGGACGTGGTGGCCGCGCTCTCGGGAGGGGAGGAGGCGTGCACCGGCGTGGTCTGGAACGGGAGGTCGGAGCGGCTCTCCGATCCGCTCACCGCGCTGGGCCTGTTCTGGAACCTGGTGCCGGTGGCGCGGCCCTCCGCCGCCCCCGGCGACGCCGCGGGGCGTGCCCTGGCGGTCCACCGGGACCTCCTCCAGGCCGACCGGTTCGGGCGCTATCCGCTGGCGGAGATCGTGGCGGAGCGCGGCGGGCGGGAGCCGTTCTTCGCCACCTTCAACTTCCTCCACTTCCGCAACTGGTCCGGTGGGGACGCGGTACGGGGGGCGCGCGTGGAGCCGGTGTACGGGCTCGACCGGCTTCACCTCCCCTTCAACCTGGCCGTCAGCCTCTCGCCCCGGGGCGAGGGCGCGAAGCTGCTCGTGGAATACGACGACCGCTTCTTCAGCCGGGTGGACGTGGACGCTGCGCTGGAGAGCTACCTGCTTCGACTCGCGGAGCTGACATCCACCACCGCCGGCAGTCGGCCACAGGGGTCGTGATGTGAGCGCAGCCGGGCGAACATGCATGGCATGGAGGCCCCTCCCGGAGGGGCTTCCATCCGAAGAAGCCTCGCATCGTCGATCTCACGTCCGAGCAGCGCGCGCGGAACCCTCCCGACGCCTGGAGAGCCGGACGTCGAGGGCTGAACGGAGAGCGGATCGGCGCGCCACGTCAGAACCGATTCTGGAACGGAGCCTGATCAGGGCTACCCCTCCGCCCCGCGAATCCGCGTGTTTTCAAGCCTTCTCATCGCCGCGATCCCGGCCACCGGGCCCAGCGCCAGGACGCCGAACGCGAGCGGCCACCCACCTGCCTCCCGCAGGTAAGGAACAGCGGTCAGGGTCACCGACGTCAGCAGGAACCCGAGCGCCGTCTGGAACGTCAGCGCCGTCCCCACCGCGTGCGGCGGCGCGACCTCGGTGACCACCGCGCTGAACTGCGCCGAGTCCGCCACCACCGCGAAACCCCAGACCAGGGCGACGGCCAGCACGAGCGCAAGCGGCGCGTGCAGCAGCCAGCCCATGAGCAGCGCGCACGCCCCGCTCGCGGCCATCGCCCAGATGGTGACGCGCTCCCGCCCCAGCCGGTCCGCCCACGCGCCCGCCACCACGCACCCCAGCGCGCCTGCCCCGATGGTCGC
>DASVQR010000232.1:0-38198 GCA_036389055.1 Longimicrobiaceae bacterium
GCCGCTGTCGCTGGGCGGGCGCATCGTGCTGGTGGACAACGCGCTCGCCCTGCCGCACGCCCCCGCCGCGGACCAGGTGCGGCTGGTCAACACCGTGCCCTCGGCCATCGCGGCGCTGCTCAAGAGCGGCGGCATCCCCGCGGGCATCCGCACCGTCAACCTGGCCGGCGAGCCGCTGCGGGCGGAGCTGGTGGACGCGCTGTACGCGCGCGGCGGGATCGACCGGGTCTACGACCTGTACGGTCCCTCCGAGGACACCACCTACAGCACCTGGACGCTGCGCGCGGCCGGCGGCCCCGCCACCATCGGCCGGCCCATCTCCAACACGCGCGCGTACGTGCTGGACGCGGCGCTGCGGCCGGCGCCGGTCGGCGTCCCCGGCGAGCTGTACCTGGCGGGGCTGGGGCTGGCGCGCGGCTACCTGGGCCGGCCGGCGCTGACGGCGGAGCGCTGGGTGCCGGACGCGTTCTCGGCCGACGGCGGGCGGCTCTACCGCACGGGCGACCGGGTGCGCTGGCGGACGGACGGCACGCTGGAGTACCTGGGCCGGCTGGACTCGCAGGTCAAGGTGCGCGGCTTCCGCATCGAGCTGGGCGAGATCGAGACGGCGCTCCGGAAGGTCGAAGGGGTGAGCGACTGCGTGGTGGTGGCGCGCGAGGTCGCGCCGGGCGAGAAGCGGCTCGCCGCCTACGTCGTCGGGCGGGTGGACGCGGACGCGCTGCGCGACCGGCTGCGGCGGACGCTGCCGGAGCACATGGTCCCCGGCGCGCTCGTGGCGATGGACGCGCTGCCGCTGACCCCCAACGGCAAGGTGGACCGCAAGGCGCTCCCGGCGCCGGAGTACGGCGCGGCGGCGGCGCGCCGGGTGGCGCCGCGCACGCCGACCGAGGAGGTGCTGGCGGGGATCTGGGCGGAGATCCTGCGCGTGGAGCGGGTGGGCGCCACGGACGGCTTCTTCGAGCTGGGCGGGCACTCGCTGCTGGCCACGCGCGTCATCTCCCGCGTCCGCGCGGTGTTCGGGGTGGAGGTGTCGGTGCGCGCGCTGTTCGAGGGGCCGACGGTGGCGGAGCTCGCCGCGCGCGTGGAGGAGCTGCGCCGGGCGGACCGGCCCCAGCTGCCGCCGGTGGTCCCGGTCGGGCGGACGGGGGCGCTGCCGCCGTCGTTCGCGCAGGAGCGGCTCTGGTTCCTGCACCGCATGGAGCCGGACAGCGCCGTCTACAACATCCCCGCCGCGGTGCGCCTGCGGGGCGCGCTGGACGCGGCCGCGCTGGAGCGGGCGCTGGGCGAGGTCGTCCGGCGGCACGAGTCGCTACGCACCATCTTCGCGGAGCGCGGCGGAGCGCCGGTGCAGGTGGTCGCGCCGTTCGCGGGCTTCGCCCTCCCCGTCGAGGACCTGTCGTCCGCCGGGGACGCGGAGCACGAGGCGGAGGTCCGCCGCCGGGCGGCGGAGGACGCCGCGCGGCCGTTCGACCTGGCGGCGGGCCCGCTCTTCCGGGCCGGGCTGCTGCGGCTGGCGGACGACGAGCACGTGCTGCTGCTGTGCATGCACCACGTCGTCAGCGACGGCTGGAGCCTGGGCGTGCTCTTCCGCGAGCTGTCGGAGCTGTACGCGGCGTTCGCCGGGGGCGCGGAGTCGCCGCTGGCCGAGCTGCCGGTGCAGCCCGCCGACTTCGCCGCCTGGCAGCGCGAGCAGCTGCGCGGCGAGGCGCTGGAGCGGCAGCTGGCGTACTGGCGCGAGCGCCTGGCGGACGCGCCCGCGCTGCTGGAGCTCCCCACGGACCGCCCGCGCCCCGCCGCGCAGTCCGACCGGGGCGCGCGCGAGCCGGTGCGGCTCCCCGGCGCGCTGGTGGAGCGCCTGCACGCCGTGGCGCGCGCCGAGGGCGCGACGCTGTACATGACGCTGCTCGCCGCCTGGCAGGTGCTGCTCTCCAAGTACGCGGGCACGGACGACGTGGTGGTCGGCAGCCCGATCGCGGGGCGCACCCGCGGGGAGACGGAGGGGCTGATCGGCTTCTTCGTCAACACGCTGGTGCTCCGGGTCGACCTGTCCGGCGACCCCAGCTTCCGCGACGTGCTGCGCCGGGTGCGCGAGGCCACGCTGGGCGCCTACGAGCACCAGGACGTCCCCTTCGAGCGCCTGGTGGAGGAGCTGCAGCCGGAGCGCAGCCTCAGCCACTCCCCGCTCTTCCAGGTGCTCTTCGCCCTCCAGAACACCGGGGACGAGGCCGCCCGGCTGGGCGCCGTGGAGATGGAAGGGCTGGAGACCGGCGACGCCGCCGCCAAGTTCGACCTGAGCCTGGTGCTCGGGGAGGAGGACGGCGGCGTGTCCGGCACGGCGTCGTACCGCGCCGAGCTGTGGGAGCCGGCCACCGTCCGGCGGATGCTGGGCCACTTCCGCGCCGTGCTGGAGGCCCTGGCGGCCGACCCGGACCGCCGCCTCTCCGCCGTGGAGCTGCCGGCCGGCGACGAGCGCCGGCTGCTGGAGGCGTGGAGCCGCTCGGGCGACGCGCCCGCGCCCGCGGACCGCTGCGTCCACGAGCTGTTCGCCGAGCAGGCGGAGCGCACCCCGGACGCCCTGGCCCTGGTGGCCGGCGCCGAGACGCTGACTTACTCCCAGCTGCACGCCCGCTCCGACGCGCTCGCCCGCGTGCTCGCCGCCCGCGGCGTGGGGCCGGACGCGCGCGTGGGGATCTGCGTGGAGCGCGGCCCCGGGCTGGTCGTCGGCCTGCTCGGCATCCTCAAGGCCGGCGGCGCCTACGTGCCGCTGGACCCGCAGTACCCCGCCGAGCGCCTGGCCTTCATGCTGGCCGACGCCGGCGCGCGCGTGCTGCTCACCGAGGACGCGCTGCGCGGCCGCTTCCCCGCCTTCGCGGGCGAGGTCGTTGCGCTCGACACCCCTCACCCCCCAGCCCCCTCTCCCACAAGGGGAGAGGGGGAGCACGACGGTGCCGAGGACGGGGCCGCCGTGGCGCTGCACGCTGCGCGTGCACCGGATGAACCCTGTACCCTGTCGTCCGACCACCTGGCCTACGTCATCTACACCTCCGGCTCCACGGGGCTGCCCAAGGGGACCGAGGTGCCGCACCGGGCGATCCCCGGCTTCTTCCGCGGCGTCCGCTACGCGCGCTTCGACGGGACGACGGTGCTGCTGCAGCATTCCTCGGTGTCGTGGGACGCGCTGACGCTGGAGCTGTGGCCGGCGCTGCTCTCGGGCGGCACCTGCGTGCTGTACCCGGGGCACGCCTCCGAGCCGGGCGAGCTGGGGGAGCAGGTGCGCAGGCACGGGGTGAACACGCTCTGGCTGACGGCGGCGTACTTCAACCTGGTGGTGGACACCTGCCCGGAGATCCTGGCGGGGGTGGCGCAGGTGATGACCGGCGGCGAGGCGGTCAGCGCGCCGCACGCGCGGCGGGCGCTGGAGCTGTACCCGGAGCTGCGGCTGGTCAACGGCTACGGGCCCAGCGAGTGCACCGTGTTCGCCACCTGCCACCCGGTGCCGGCGGGCTTCGCGGGGGCGTCGCTCCCGGTGGGGCGGCCGGTGGGCGACCGGCGCGTCCACCTGCTGGACCGGCACCTGGGCGCGGTGCCGCTCGGCGCCGCGGGCGAGGTGTGCATCGGCGGGCCGGCCGTCGCCCGGGGCTACCTGGGGCGGCCGGCGCTGACGGCCGAGCGGTTCGTCCCCGACCCGTTCGGCGAGCCGGGGGCGCGCCTGTACCGCTCCGGCGACCGGGCGCGCTGGGGCGCGGACGGCACGCTGGAGTTCGTGGGCCGCGTGGACTTCCAGGTCAAGATCCGCGGCTTCCGCGTGGAGCCGGGCGAGGTGGAGGCCGCGCTGGCGGCGCACCCCGCGGTGCGCGAGGCCGCCGTCGTCGTCCACGAGCCGGCCCCGGGCGACCGGCGCCTGGTCGGCTACGTCACGGCGGCGGACGGGGCGAATGCCGACCCCGCGGAGCTGCGCGCCTGGCTGGGCGGGCGGATGCCGGAGTACATGGTGCCCGCCGCGGTGGCGGTGCTGGAGACGCTTCCGCTCACCCCGCACGGAAAGCTGGACCGCAGGGCGCTCCCCGCGCCGGAGTACGCGGCCGCCGGCGAGCGCTACGTGGCGCCGCGCACCCCCGCCGAGGAGGTGGTGGCGGGGATCTGGGCGGAGGTGCTCGGCGTGGAGCGGGTGGGGACCGCGGACGGCTTCTTCGACCTGGGCGGGCACTCGCTGCTCGCCACGCGCGTGGTCTCCCGCGTCCGCGAGGCGCTGGGGGTGGAGCTGCCGCTGCGCGCCCTGTTCGAGGCGCCCACGGTGGCGGAGCTGGCCGGCCGGGTGGAGGCGCTGCGCCGCGCCGGCAGGCCCCAGCTCCCGCCGGTGGCGCCCGTCGGGCGCGCGGACGCCCTGCCGCTGTCGTTCGCGCAGGAGCGGCTCTGGTTCCTGGACCGCCTGCAGCCGGCGGGCGCCGCGTACAACATCCCCGTCGCGCTGCGGCTGTCCGGCCCGCTGGACGAGCCGGCGCTGGCGCGCGCGCTGGGCGAGATCGTCCGCCGCCACGAGGCGCTGCGCACCGTATTCGCGGACCGCGAGGGCGCCCCGGTGCAGCGGGTCGCCCCGTTCGCCGGCCTCGCCCTCCCGGTCGAGGACCTGTCGGCGGCCGGGGACGCGGAGCGCGACGCGGCGGCGGCCCGCCGCGCCGCCGAGGAGGCCGCCCGGCCCTTCGACCTGGCGGCGGGCCCGCTCTTCCGCCCCACCCTGCTGCGGCTGGCGGCGGAGGAGCACGTGCTGCTGCTGTGCATGCACCACATCGTCGGCGACGCGTGGAGCGTGGGCGTGCTGCTGCGCGAGCTGTCGGCGCTGTACGCGGCCTTCCGCGAGGGGCGGGAGTCGCCGCTGCCCGAGCTGCCGGTGCAGTACGCCGACTACGCGGCGTGGGAGCGCCGGCACCTGCGCCCCGAGACGCTGGAGCCGCAGCTGGCATGGTGGCGCGGGCGGCTCGCCGGGGCCCCCGCCCTGCTGGAGCTCCCCACGGACCGCCCGCGTCCGCCGGTGCAGACGCACCGCGGCGCGCACGAGCCGGTCGCGCTCCCGGCCGGGCTGGTGGAGCGCCTGCGGGCGCTGGGCAGGGCCGAGGGCGCAACGCTGTACATGGTGCTCCTGGGCGCCTTCCAGGTGCTGCTCTCCAAGTACGCGGGCACGGACGACGTGGTGGTCGGCAGCCCCGTCGCGGGGCGCACGCGGCGCGAGACGGAGGGGCTGATCGGCTTCTTCGTCAACACGCTGGTGCTGCGGACGGACCTGTCCGGCGACCCCGGCTTCCGCGAGGTGCTGGGGCGTGTGAGGGAGACCACGCTGGGCGCCTACGAGCACCAGGACGTGCCCTTCGCCCGGCTGGTGGAGGAGCTGCAGCCGGAGCGCAGCTTCAGCCACTCGCCGCTCTTCCAGGTGAGCTTCTCGCTGGACAACGCCTCGGGCGACGCGGAGGCCCTGGCGGGGCTGCGCGTGGAGGGGGTCGGGGCGGAGATGGCGACCGCCAAGTTCGACCTGACCCTTGCGTTCGGGGAGCACGCCGCCGGGCTGACCGGCGCCGTGGCGTACAACACCGACCTGTTCGAGCGCGCCACCGTCGTGCGCATGCTGGGGCACCTGGAGCGCGTCCTGGAGCAGGTCGCCGCCGACCCCGGCGTCCGCCTGTCGGGGCTGGAGCTGCCCGGCGAGGGGGAGCCCCTTGACGCCGCCGCGGACTGCGACGAGACTTGCGCTGACTTCCCGACGCGAATCTGCATCCACGAGCTGTTCGAGGCGCAGGCGGAGCGCACGCCCGACGCCCCCGCCGTCCGCTTCCTGGACCAGGTCCTCACCTTCGCCGAGCTGGACCGGCGGGCCAACCGCCTGGCAAACCACCTCCTGCGCCGGGGCGTCCGCCCGGAGACCCGCGTCGCCCTGTGCCTGGAGCGCGGGCCCGAGCTGGTCGTCGCGCTGCTGGCCGTGCTCAAGGCCGGCGGCGCCTACGTGCCGCTCGACCCCACGCACCCCGCCGAGCGCATCGCCCTGGTGGCGCGCGACGCGGACGCCCCGCTGCTGCTGACGGTGGATCGCCTCGCGCCGGACCTCGGCGATGCGCCGGTGTCCGTCGTCCGGCTGGACGGCGACGCGGACGCCATCGCCATGGAGAGCGCGGAGCGGCCGGCATCGACCGCCACGCCGGAGAGCCTGGCGTACCTGATCTACACCTCGGGATCGACCGGCACGCCCAAGGGCGTCATGGTCGAGCACCGCGAGCTGGTCGCCTACGTCCTCGGAGTACGCGAGCGCCTGGAGCTGGACGAGGCCCGGACCTTTGCGCTGGTCTCCACCCCCGCGGCGGACCTGGGGCACACCGTGCTCTTCCCGCCCCTGGTCTCCGGCGGCTGCCTGCTCCCCGTCCCGCACGAGATCGCGGCGGACGGCGCCGCGCTCGCGGAGTACTTCCGCGCGAACCCGGCGGACTGCCTCAAGATCGTCCCCTCGCACCTGGCGGCGCTGCTGGCCGCGCCGGGCGGCGAGGGGTGCCTGCCGCGCCGACGCCTGGTGCTGGGCGGCGAGGCCTCCCGTGCCGACTGGGTGGAAGAGATCCAGCGGCTGGCCCCCGGCTGCGAAGTCGCCAACCACTACGGCCCCACGGAGACCACCGTGGGCGCGCTCGCCTTCCGGGTGCGCCCCGGCGCCGACCTGCGCGGCGGCAGCGGCAGCGTGCCGCTGGGCCGTCCGCTGCCCGGCGCGCGGGCGTACGTGCTGGACGCGTGGGGCCGGCCGCTGCCGGCGGGCGTCCCCGGCGAGCTGCACGTCGGCGGGGCCGGCGTGGCGCGCGGCTACCAGGGGCGCCCGGGGCAGACGGCTGAGACGTTCGTCCCGGACCCGTTCGCGGGCGAGCCGGGCGCGCGCATGTACCGCACGGGCGACCGGGTGAAGCGGCGCGCGGACGGGGAGCTGGAGTTCCTTGGGCGCGTGGACGACCAGGTCAAAGTGCGCGGCTTCCGCGTGGAGCCCGGCGAGGTGGCCGGGGCGCTGCTGCGGGAGCCGGGCGTGCGCGAGGCCGTGGTGATGGCGCGGGAGGACGGGCCCGGCGGCGTGCGCCTGGTGGCGTACCTGGTGGGCGAGGTCGACGTCGCCGCGCTGCGCGAGAGCCTGCGCCGCGCCCTGCCGGACTACATGGTGCCGGCCGCCTTCGTCGTGCTGGACCGGCTCCCGCTCACCCCCAACGGCAAGCTGGACCGCCGCGCGCTCCCCGCCCCCGACTCCCGCCCCGACGCGGAAGCGTACGTGGAGCCGCGCACCGGCACCGAGCGCGCGCTGGCGGCGCTCTGGGCCGCGGTGCTCCAGGTGGAGACCGTCGGCGCGACGGACGCCTTCCTCGCGCTGGGCGGCCACTCGCTCCTCGCCATCCGCCTCCAGGCCGGCATCCGCCGCGAGCTGGGGTGCGAGCTGGGGCTGCGGGCGCTGCTGGAAGCCCGCACCCTTGCCGACATGGCCGCGGCCGTTGACGCGGCGCGCGCCGCGGGCCGCCCCGCCACCGAGACCCCGATCCTGCGCCGCCGCCGTCCGGGCGCGCCGCTGGCCTGACGCAGACGTCCACAGCACCCGAACGCAACGCGACATGTCCTTTCCCCACGACGACCGGAGCGACGCGGCCGTGAGCAGCGCCCACGACGACCTGGCCGGCACCGCGGCGGCCGACGCCCCGTTCGAGTCGGACGAGGCGCTCCCGCTCTCGTTCGCGCAGGAGCGGCTCTGGTTCATCGACCGGATGGAGCCGGGGAGCCGCCTGTACAACGTGCCCCGCGCGCTGCGCCTGGGCGGCGCGCTGGACGCCCCGGCGCTGGAGCGCGCCCTCGCGGAGATCGTTCGGCGCCACGAATCGCTGCGCACGGTCTTCCGGGAGAGCGCGGGCGTCCCCGTGCAGGTGATCGAGCCCTTCGCCGGCTTCGCCGTGCCCGTGGAGGACCTGTCCGCGCTGGACGCGGAGGCGCGCGAGGCCGAGGCCCGCCGGCAGGCCGCGGAGAACGCGGCGCGCCCCTTCGACCTGGCGGCCGGTCCGCTGATCCGGGCCAAGCTGCTTCGGCTGGGGGCGGAGGAGCACGTCCTCCTGCTCTGCCTGCACCACATCGTCAGCGACGGGTGGAGCGCCGGAGTGCTCTTCCGCGAGCTGTGGACGCTGTACGACGCCTTCCTGGAGGGCCGCGAGTCGCCGCTGGAGGAGCTTCCCATCCAGTACGCCGACTTCGCGCTCTGGCAGCGCGAGCACCTGTCCGGCGACACCCTGGAGCGGGAGGTCCAGTGGTGGCGGGAGCAGCTGGCGGGCGCCCCGGCGGTGCTGGAGCTGCCGACCGACCGCCCCCGCGGCGCGGTGCGCACGCACGCGGGCGCGCTGGAAAGGGCCACGCTCCCGGCCGGGCTGGTGGAGCCGCTCACGGAGCTCGCCAGGGCCGAGGGCGCCACGCTGTTCATGGTGCTGCTGGGCGCCTTCCAGGTGCTCCTGTCCAGGTACGCCGGCAGCGACGACGTGGTGGTGGGGACCGCCATCGCCGGGCGGACGAAGTGGGAGCTGCAGGAGCTGATCGGCTTCTTCGTCAACACGCTGGTGCTCCGCACCGACCTGTCCGGCGACCCCAGCTTCCGCGAGGCGGTGCGGCGGGCGCGGGCGACCACGCTGGGCGCGTACGACCACCAGGAGCTCCCCTTCGAGAAGCTGGTCGCGCGGCTCCAGCCGGAGCGCAGCCTCAGCCACTCCCCGCTCTTCCAGGTGATGTTCGCCGTGGAGGACGCCCGCAAGTCCGGCGGCGAGGTCCACGGGCTCCGCATCGGCGGGGTGGAGACGGACTACACCGTCACCAAGTTCGACCTGTACCTGGGCTTCGTGGTGGAGGCCGGGCGCCTGCACGCCGAGGTGGCGTACAGCACCGACCTGTTCGAGCGCGGCACCGTGGTGCGGATGCTGGGGCACCTGGAGCGGGTGCTGGAGCAGGCCGCCGCCGACCCCGACCGCCCCCTGTCCGCCCTGGTCCTGCCGGACGAGGCAGAGAGGCGCCGGGTGCTGGAGGAGTGGAACCGGGTGGAGGCGGACTTCCCCGCCGACCGCTGCATCCACGAGATCTTCCAGGCGCAGGCCGCGCGCACGCCGGAGGCCCCCGCCGTCACCTGGGAGGGCGAGTCGCTCGCCTACGGGGAGCTGAACGCCCGCGCCAACCGCCTGGCCCACCACCTCCGAGCCCTCGGCGTCGGCCCGGAGACGCGGGTGGGGATCTGCCTGGAGCGCGGCCCGGAGATGGTCGTCGCCATTCTGGGCGTGCTCAAGGCCGGCGGCGCCTACGTGCCGCTGGACCCCGGCTACCCCGCCGACCGCCTGGCGTACATGCTGGAGGACTCCGGCGTGCCGGTGCTGGTGACCTCCGGGTGGGAGCTCGCCGCGCTCCCGGTGCCGGACGGCGTCGCGGTGGTGAGCCTGGACGCGCAGCGCGAGGAGATCGCGGGCCGGCCCTCCGACGACCCGGTCTCCGGCGCCCGGCCGGAGAGCCTGGCCTACGTCATCTACACCTCGGGCTCCACCGGCCGGCCCAAGGGCGCGCTGGTCGAGCACAGGAACGTGGCCCGCCTGTTCTCCGCCACCGACGCCTGGTTCGGCTTCGGCCCGACGGACGTGTGGACGCTGTTCCACTCGTACGCCTTCGACTTCTCCGTCTGGGAGCTGTGGGGCGCGCTGCTGTACGGCGGCCGCGTCGTGGTGGTGCCGCTGGAGACCAGCCGCGACCCGGAGGCCTTCCACGCGCTGGTGCAGCGCGAGGGCGTCACCGTGCTCAGCCAGACGCCCTCCGCCTTCCGCCAGCTCATCCGCGCCGACGCCGCGCGCGGCGGGGAGCTGGCGCTGCGCGAGGTGGTGTTCGGCGGCGAGGCGCTGGAGCCGGCCAGCCTGCGCGAGTGGGTGGAGAGGCACGGCATCGACACGCCGCGCCTGGTGAACATGTACGGGATCACCGAGACCACCGTCCACGTCACCTATCGGCCGCTGAGCCGGGAGGACGTGTTCGAGGGGTCGGGAAGCCCCATCGGCGTGCGGATCCCCGACCTGCGGCTGTACGTGCTGGACCCGGCCCGCAACCCGCTGCCGGTGGGCGTGCCCGGCGAGCTGTACGTGGGCGGCGGCGGCGTGGCGCGCGGCTACCTGAACCGCCCCGAGCTGACCGCCGAGCGCTTCATCGAGAGCCCCTTCGGCGAGGGGCGGCTGTACCGGACCGGCGACCGGGTGAGGTGGCTGGCCAACGGGACGCTGGAGTACCTGGGGCGGCTGGACGAGCAGGTCAAGATCCGCGGCTTCCGCATCGAGCTGGGCGAGATCGAGGGCGTGCTGCGTCGCGCCCCCGGCGTGGCCGACTGCGCCGTGGTCGTGCGCGAGGACCAGCCCGGCGAGAAGCGGCTGGTGGCCTACGTGGTGGGCGACGCGGAGGCGGACGCGCTGCGCGAGCACCTGCGGCGCGGGCTGCCGGAGTACATGGTGCCGGCGGCCTTCGTGGCGCTGGACGCGCTTCCGCTCACCCCTAACGGCAAGCTGGACCGCCGGGCGCTCCCTGCGCCGGAGTTCGGCGCGGCGGAGGACCGGTACGTCGCCCCGCGCACCCCGCTGGAGGAGACGCTGGCGGGGATCTGGGCGGAGGTGCTGCGCCTGGAGCGGGTGGGCGTGGAGGAAAGCTTCTTCGAGCTGGGCGGCCACTCGCTGCTGGTGACCCAGGTGGCGTCGCGCGTCCGCGAGGCGCTGGGGATCGAGCTGCCGCTGCGCGCGCTCTTCGAGAGCCCCACCGTGGCCGGGCTGGCTGGGCGGGTGGAGGAGATCCGGCGCGCCGGGCAGGCCGTGCTCCCGCCGGTGGCGCCGGCCGCGCGCACGGGCCCGCTGCCGCTGTCGTTCGCGCAGGAGCGGCTCTGGTTCCTGGACCGGATGCAGCCGGGGAGCGCCTTCTACAACATCCCCTCCGCCCTGCGGCTCGCGGGGGCGCTGGACGTGCCGGCGCTCGAGCGGGCGCTGGGGGAGGTCGTCCGCCGCCACGAGGCGCTACGCACCGTGTTCGAGGCGCGCGGGGGCTCCCCCGCGCAGGTGGTCCTCCCCTTCGCCGGCCTCGGCCTCCCCGTGGACGACCTGTCCGCCCTGGACGCCGGGGAGCGCGAGGCGGAGACCCGGCGGCGGGTGGCGGAGGACGCGGCGGGCCCCTTCGACCTGGAGACGGGCCCGGTCTTCCGCGCCCGGCTGCTGCGGCTGGGCGCGGAGGAGCACGTGCTCCTGCTCTGCGTGCACCACATCGCCGGGGACCAGTGGAGCCTGGGCGTGCTCTTCCGCGAGCTGTCGGCGCTGTACGACGCCTTCCGCGCCGGCGCCGCCTCGCCGCTCGCCGAGCTGCCGGTGCAGTACCCCGACTACGCCGTGTGGCAGCGCGAGCACCTGGAGGGCCGGGTGCTGGACGGGCAGCTCGCCTGGTGGAAGGGGCAGCTCGCCGGCGCGCCCGCGCTGCTGGAGCTGCCCACGGACCGTCCGCGCCCCGCGGTGCAGACGCACGCCGGCGCGGGGGAGCGCATCGCCCTGTCCGCGGAGCTGCTGGAGCGGCTGCGCGCGCTGGGCCGGCGCGAGGGCGCGACCACGTACATGACGCTGCTCGCCGCCTTCCAGGCGCTGCTCGCCCGGTACGCCGGCAGCGGCGACGTGGTGGTGGGGAGCCCCATCGCCGGGCGCACCCGCCGCGAGACCGAGGAGCTGGTCGGCTTCTTCGTCAACACGCTGGTGCTGCGGGTCGACCTGTCCGGCGACCCGACGTTCCGCGAGGCGCTGCGGCGCGTGCGCGAGAGCACGCTGGGCGCCTTCGAGCACCAGGAGGTCCCCTTCGAGAAGCTGGTGGCCGAGCTGCAGCCGGAGCGCAGCCTCAGCCACTCGCCGCTCTTCCAGGTGATGTTCTCGGTGGTGGACGCGGACGGCTCCTGGAGCGGGATCCCGGGTGTGGCGACGGAGGGGATCGGCTCGGCGATCACGACCACCAAGTTCGACCTCAACCTGGTGTTCACCGAGGGCGCGGACCGGCTGGGCGCCGTGCTGGCCTACAACACCGACCTGTTCGAGCGCGACACCGCCCTGCGGATGCTCGGCCACCTGGAGCGCCTCCTCGACCAGGTCGTGTCCGACCCCGACCGGCGCCTCTCCGCCGTGGAGCTGCTGGGCGACGAGGAGCGCCGGGCGGTGCTGGCCGCCGCCGGCGACGCCGCGCGCCCCCGCTCCCCCGCCCCGGCCCACGCGCTCTTCGCCGAGCAAGCCCGCCGCGCGCCGGACGCCCCGGCGCTGCTGCACGGCACGGAGTCGCTGAGCTACGGCGCGCTGGACCGCCGCTCCGACGCCCTGGCCGCCCGCCTGCGCGCCCTCGGCGTCGGGCCCGAGGTCCCCGTGGGCCTGTGCATGGAGCGCACGCCCGACCTGCTGACGGCCGTGCTCGGTATCTGGAAGGCCGGCGGCGCCTACGTCCCCCTCGACCCCGGCTACCCCGCCGAGCGCCTGGCCTGGATCGCCGCCGACGCCGGCGTTCCCGTGATCGTCACCGCCGGCGCCGCCGCCGACGCCCTCCCGGAGCACGGCGCGACGCTGCTGCGCGTGGACGAGCTCGCCGCCGACGCGCCCGCCGCGGACGCGGCGGACTTCGACGTCCCGCCGTCGCAGCTGGCCTACGTCATCTACACGTCGGGATCGACCGGCCGGCCCAAGGGCGTGCTGGTGCAGCACGGCTCGCTCGCCAACCTGCTGGCGGCCACCCGCGAGAGCTTCGGCGTCCGGCCCGGCGACGTGATGCCGGCGCTTGCAAGCTTCGCCTTCGACATCTGGCTCTTCGAGGCGCTGCTTCCGCTGACCTCCGGCGCGGCGGTGCGCATCGTCGCCCGCGAGCGGGTGCTGGAGCCGCAGGCGCTGGCTGCGGAGATCGCCGACGCCACGCTGCTGCACGCGGTGCCCGCGCTGATGCGGCAGGTGGCGCAGGCCGAGCGCGAGGCGCCCCGCCTGGGCCGGCTGCGCCGCGCCTTCGTCGGCGGCGACCTGGTGCCGGCCGACCTGCTCGTGGAGATGAGCGAGGCGCTGCCGTCCTCCGAGACAAGCGTGCTCTACGGGCCCACGGAGGGGACCATCCTGGCCTCCACGCACGCGGTGCCGGAGGGCGGCGTGGTGGAGGGGCACCCCATCGGGCGGCCGTTCGGCAACGTGCGGCTGTACGTGTGCGACGCGCTCGGGAGCCTGCAGCCCGTGGGCGTCCCGGGCGAGCTGCTGATCGGCGGGGCGGGCGTGGCGCGCGGCTACCACGGGCGGCCCGAGCTGACGGCTGAGACGTTCGTCCCGGACCCGTTCTCGGCGGAGCCGGGGGCGCGGCTGTACCGCACGGGCGACCGGGTGCGGCGGCGGGCGGACGGGTCGCTGGAGTTCGTGGGGCGCGTGGACGGGCAGGTCAAGATCCGCGGCTTCCGCATCGAGCCCGGCGAGATCGAGGCGCGCCTGGCCGAGCACCCCGCCGTGGGCGACGTGGTCGTGCTGGCGCGCGAGGACGCGCCCGGCGAGAAGCGGCTGGTGGCCTACTACGTCGGCGCCGGAGCCGCCGACGCCGAGGCGCTGCGGGCGCACCTCGCCGAGCGGCTGCCGGAGTACATGGTCCCCGCCGCGTTCGTGCGGCTGGAGAGACTTCCGCTGACCCCCAACGGCAAGCTGGACAGGAAGGCGCTCCCCGCCCCCGAGGGCGACGCCTTCGCGTCGCGCGCCTACGAGGCGCCCGCCGGCGAGTTCGAGGCCGCCGTGGCGCAGGTGTGGGCGGAGGTGCTGGGGGTGGAGCGGGTGGGCCGCTGGGACCACTTCTTCGAGCAGGGCGGGCACTCGCTGCGCGCCGTGCAGGTGGTGTCCCGCGTGCGCCGGGCGCTGGGCGTGGAGGTGGCGCTGGGCGAGGTGTTCGTCCGCCCCGTGCTCGCCGACTTCGCGCGCGCCCTGGAGCAGGCCGGGCGCGCCGAGCTGCCGCCCATCGGGCGCGCGGACCGCTCGCGGCCGCTGCCGCTCTCCTTCGCGCAGCAGCGGCTCTGGTTCGTGGAGCAGATGGGCGGGGTCGGCTCCGCGTACCACATCCCCACGCGGCTGCGCCTGGTGGGCGCGCTGGACCGCGACGCGCTGCTCCGCGCGCTGGACCGCATCGTCGCGCGCCACGAGGTGCTGCGCACGGTCTTCGTGCAGGTGGAGGGCGAGCCCGCGCAGCGGATCGCGCCGGTGGAGGAGAGCGCCTTCCGGCTGGCGGAGCACGACCTGGCCGGCGCCGCCGACGCCGAGGGCGAGCTGCTCCGGGTCATGGCGGAGGAGGTGGCCGCGCCCTTCGACCTGGCGCGCGGCCCGCTGATCCGCGGGCGGCTGGTGCGCCTGGCGGCGGACGACCACGCGCTGCTGGTCACCATGCACCACGTCGTGTCCGACGGGTGGAGCATGGGCGTGTTCGTCCAGGAGCTGAGCGCGCTGTACGCCGCCTTCGCCCGCGGCGAGGCGGACCCGCTTCCGCCGCTGCCGGTGCAGTACGCCGACTACGCGGCCTGGCAGCGCCGCTGGGTGGACGGCGACGTGCTCCGCGAGCAGGCCGAGTTCTGGAAGCGCTCGCTCGCGGGCGCGCCGGAGCTGCTGGAGCTGCCCACGGACCGCGCCCGCCCCGCGCAGCAGGACTTCGCCGGGGCCACGGCCGAGCTGGAGCTGGACGAGGAGCTCACGGCGGGGCTCAGGGCACTGAGCCGGCGCCACGGCGCCACGCTGTTCATGACGCTGCTGGCCGGCTGGGCCGTCGTGCTCGCCCGCCTCTCGGGCCAGGACGACGTGGTGGTCGGCACCCCGGCCGCGAACCGCGGCCGCAGCGAGATCGAGGGGCTGATCGGCTTCTTCATCAACACGCTGGCGCTGCGCGTGGACCTGTCCGGCTCGCCCACCGTGGCCGAGCTGCTGGCCCGCCTCCGGGCCGGCGTGCTCGCCGCGCAGCAGCGGCAGGACATGCCGTTCGAGCAGGTGGTGGAGCTGGTGCAGCCCACGCGCAGCCTCGCCCACAACCCGCTCTTCCAGGTGGTGCTCGCCTGGCAGAACGCGCCGCGCGGCAGCCTGGAGCTGCCCGGCCTCACCCTGGGCTCCCTGGCCCGGACGCCGCACGCCACCGCGCAGTTCGACCTGTCGCTCACCCTGCTGGAGGTGGGGCCGCGCATCGTCGGCTCCGTCACCTACGCCACCTCGCTCTTCGAGCGGGCGACGATCGAGCGCTGGATCGGCTTCCTGCGCAACGTGCTGGAGGCAATGGCGGCCGACGACCGGCGCCGGGTGGACAGGCTGACGCTGCTCCCGGAAGCCGAGCGCGCCCTGGTGCTGGAGGAGTGGAACCGCACCGCGCGCCCCTGGCCGCGCGGCGTCGGCATGAACGAGCTGTTCGCGGCGCAGGTCGCCGCCCGCCCCGACGCCCCCGCCCTGGTGTGGGGCGACGAGGAGCTGACCTACCGCGAGCTGGACGCGCGCGCAAACCGCCTCGCCCACCACCTCCGCGGCCTGGGCGTCGGGCCGGACGCGCGGGTCGGGGTGATGCTGGAGCGCGGCGTGGAGCTGATCGTCTCCATCCTCGCGGTGATCAAGGCCGGCGGCGCCTACGTGCCGCTGGACCCCGGCTACCCCGCGGAGCGCCTGCGCCTGATGCTGGAGGACAGCGGCGTGCGCGTGCTGCTCACCCGCTCCGAGCTGGCGGGCACGCCCGAGCTGGCCGGCGCCTTCGACGCCGAGGAGCTGACGGTCGTCCACCTGGACGGGGCCGCCGAGGCGCTCGCGACGCAGCCCGCGGAGCCGGTGCGCAGCGGCGCCGATCCCGAGAACCTGGCCTACATCGTCTACACCTCCGGCTCCACCGGCCGCCCCAAGGGCGTGATGGTCGCCCACCGCCACGTCGTCCAGCTGGTCTGCGAGACCGACTACGTCCGCTTCGGCCCCGGCGACCGCGTCGCGCAGGCAAGCAACGCCAGCTTTGATGCGCTCACGTTCGAGGCCTGGGGCGCCCTGCTCAACGGCGCCACCCTGGTCGGCATCCCGCGCGACGTGCTCCTCTCGCCGCCGGCCTTCCGCGAGGCGCTGCGCGGGCAGGGGATCACCACGCTGTACCAGACCACCGCGCTGCTCAACCAGCTCTCGCGCGAGCAGCCCGACATCTTCGCCCCGCTCCGTGAAGTGCTCTTCGGCGGCCAGGCGGCGGACGCCGACAGCGTGCGGCGGCTGCTGAAGGCGGGCAAGCCGCGGCGCCTGCTGCACATGTACGGGCCGACCGAGACGACGGCGTGGTGCTCGTACGAGAACGTGGAGAACGTGGAGGAGGACGCGCTCACGGTCTCCGTGGGCCGCGGGACGGGCAACCAGCGCATCTACCTGCTGGACGGGGCGCTGAACCCGGTGCCGGTCGGCGTGGCCGGCGAGGCGTACGTGGGCGGCGACGGCGTGGTGCGCGGCTACCTGGACCGGCCGGAGCTGACGTCCGAGCGCTTCGTCCCCGACCCGTTCGCGGCCGAGCCGGGGACGCGGATGTACCGCACCGGCGACCGCCTGCGCTGGACCGTGGAGGGGAAGCTGGAGTTCGTCGGGCGGGTGGACGAGCAGGTCAAGGTGCGCGGCTTCCGCATCGAGCCCGGCGAGATCGAGGCCGTGCTGTGCGCGCACGAGGGGGTGAGCGAGGCGCGCGTGATCGTGCGCGAGGACGAGCCCGGCGAGCAGCGGCTGGTGGCGTACGTGGTGGGCGGGGCCGACGCGGACGCCCTGCGCGAGCACCTGCGGCGGTCGCTCCCCGAGTACATGGTGCCGACGGCGTTCGTGGCGCTCGACGCGATCCCGCTCACCCCCAACGGCAAGCTGGACGTCAGGGCCCTCCCCGCGCCGGAGTACGCGTCCGCGGACCGCTACGTGGCGCCGCGCACGCCCGCGGAGGAGGTGCTGGCGGAGATCTGGGCCGGGGTGCTGGGGCTGGAGACGGTCGGCGTCCACGACGACTTCTTCCAGCTGGGCGGCCACTCGCTGCTGGCGACCCGCGTGGTCTCCCGCGCCCGGGAGGTGTTCGGCGTGGAGGTGCCGGTGCGCGCCGTGTTCGAGGGCCCCACCGTAGCGCGGCTGGCGGAGCGCGTGGAGGCGCTGCGCAGCGCCGGCGCCTCGGTGCTCCCGCCGGTGGAGCGCGTGGACCGCGGGGGCGACCTGCCGCTGTCGTTCTCGCAGGAGCGGCTCTGGTTCCTGGACCGGATGCAGCCGGACAGCGCCTTCTACAACCTGTGCCTTGCGCTGCGCCTGCGCGGCGGGCTGGACCACGGCGCAATGGAGCGCACGCTGGGCGAGATCGTGCGGCGCCACGAGGCGCTCCGCACGGTCTTCCCGGACCGCAGGGGCGGCCCGGTGCAGGTGATCCTCCCCTTCGCCGGCTTCACCCTCCCGGTGGAGGACGTCGCCGTGCCCGTCGGCGGCGGGGACGAGGACGAGGAGATGGAGGCCGAGGCGCGGCGCATCGCCTCGGAGGAGGCGGCGCGCTCGTTCGACCTGGAGACGGGGCCCCTGTTCCGCGCCCGGCTGCTGCGGCTGGACGAGCGGGACCACGTGCTGCTGGTGGCCATGCACCACATCGTCAGCGACGGGTGGAGCCTGGGCGTGCTCTACCGGGAGATCTCGGCGCACTACGGGGCGTTCAGCCAGGGGCGGGAGTCGCCGCTCCCCGAGCTGCCGGTGCAGTACGCGGACTACGCCGTGTGGCAGCGCGAGCACCAGCAGGGCGAGATCCTGGGGCGGCAGCTCGCCTACTGGCGCGACCGCCTGGCCGGCGCCCCCGCGCTGCTGGAGCTGCCCACGGACTTCCCCCGCCCCGCCGTGCAGACGCACCGCGGTGCCGAGGAGCGGGCGACCTTCCCCCGCGAGGTGCTGGACGGGCTGCGGGAGCTGGGACGGCGGGAGGGCGCCACGCTGTACATGACGCTGCTCGCCGCCTTCCAGGTGCTGCTGTCCAAGTACAGCGGCAGCGAGGACGTGGTGGTGGGGAGCCCCATCGCCGGGCGGACGCGGCGCGAGCTGGAGGAGCTGATCGGCTTCTTCGTCAACGCGCTGGCGCTGCGGACCGACCTGTCCGGGGACCCCGCCTTCCGCGAGGTCCTGGGGCGGGTGCGCGAGGTCACGCTGAGCGCGTACGAGCACCAGGCGGTGTCGTTCGAGAAGCTGGTGGCCGAGCTGCAGCCGGAGCGCAGCCTCAGCCACGCGCCCATCTTCCAGGTGCTGTTCTCGGTGGGCGAGGCGGGCGGCGCCTGGCGCGACATGCCGGGGCTGCACGCCGAGCCGCTGGGCGTGGAGGTGGCGACCACCACCTTCGACCTCAACGTGGTGTTCGCCGAGGGCCTCACCGGGCTGCAGGTGGCCATGGCGTTCAACACCGACCTGTTCGAGCGCGCCACCGCCCGGCGGATGCTGGGGCACATGGGGCGGGTGCTGGAGCAGGTGGCCGTCCGGCCGGAGCTGCGCATGTCCGAGCTGGAGGTGGTGGGCGAGGCCGAGCGCCGGCAGGTGGTGCAGGAGTGGAACGCCACCGCCGCCCCGTACCCCCGCGACCGCTGCCTGCACGAGCTGTTCGAGGACCAGGTGGAGCGCACCCCGGACGCCGTGGCGGTGGTGTTCGGGGACGAGAAGCTGACGTACGCCGAGCTGAACGCGCGGGCCAACCAGCTCGCCCACTACCTGCGGGAGCGCGGCGTGGGGCCCGACGAGCGGGTGGGCTTCTGCGTGGAGCGCAGCCTGGAGATGATGACTGGGCTGCTGGCGGTGCTCAAGGCGGGCGGCGGCTACGTGCCGCTGGACCCGGCGTACCCCGCCGACCGGCTCCGCTACATGCTGGAGGACAGCGCCCCGGCGGCGGTGCTGACGCTGGGGGCGCCCCGGGACCTGTTCGCGGGGACCCGGGTGCCGATCGTGGACCTGGGCGCGGAGGCGGCGGCGTGGGCCGACCACCCCCGCACCAACCCGGGGCTCGGCGTGCTCGGCCCGGACAACCTGGTCTATGCCATCTACACCTCCGGCTCCACCGGCCGCCCCAAGGGCGTGGCCATGCCTCACCGGCCACTCGTCAACTTATTGGCCTGGCAGGAGCCGGACTGGAGGTATCCGCGCGCTGCTGTTACACTTCAATTCACGACGATCAGCTTCGACGTTTCCCTCCAGGAAATATTTTCCGCCTGGAATGTAGGCGGCACGCTGGTGGTCGCCCCGGAGGAGGCGCGGCACGACCCCGCCGCGCTCCTGGAGCTGGTGGAGCGGGAGCGAGTCGAGCGGCTCTCCGTCCCTTACGTCACGCTCCAGCACGTGGCCGAGTACGGCGCGTCGCGCGGCATCGCCCCGTCCTCGCTGCGCGAGGCACAGACGGCCGGCGAGCAGCTGCGGATCACGGACGCGATCCGCCGGTGGTTCGGTGCCATGGGGATCCCCCTGCACAACCACTACGGGCCCTCCGAGACGCACGTCATGACCTCCTTCGCCCTGGCCGGGCCGGCGGAGGAGTGGCCCCTGCTCCCGTCCATCGGCGGGCCCATCGCCAACACCACCACCTACGTCCTGGACCGGTACCTGTGCCCGGTCCCGCAGGGGGTGCCCGGCGAGCTGTACCTGGGCGGCGACTGCCTGGCGCGGGGCTACCTGAACCGCCCCGACATGACGGCGGACCGCTTCCGCCCCGACCCCTTCGGCGGGGAGCCGGGGGCGCGGATGTACCGCACGGGCGACCGGGTGCGCTGGCTCCCGGAGGGGGTCATCGACTTCCTGGGCCGCGTCGACCACCAGGTCAAGATCCGCGGCGTCCGCATCGAGCCGGCGGAGGTGGAGGCGGTGATGCGGCGGCACGAGCGCGTCGCCGAGTGCGTGGTGCTGGTGCGCGAGGACGAGCCCGGGGACAAGCGGCTCGTGGCGTACGTGGTGGGCGGCGTGGAGGTGGACGCGCTGCGCGAGCACGTGCGGAGCTGCGTCCCGGAGTACATGGTCCCGGCGGCCTTCGTGCTCATGGACTCACTTCCGGCCACGCCCAACGGAAAGCTGGACCGCAGGGCGCTTCCCGCGCCGGAGTACGCTTCCGACGAGGAGCGGTACGTGGCCCCGCGGACCCCGGCGGAGGCGACGCTCGCCGCCATCTGGTCCGAGGTGCTGGGGATCGAGCGGGTCGGCGTCCAGGACAACTTCTTCGAGCTGGGCGGCCACTCGCTCCTCGCCACGCGGGTGATCTCCCGCGCCCGCGACGCGTTCGGCTCCGCGCTGTCGGTGCGGGCCATCTTCGAAGAACCCACCATCGAGGGGCTCGCCAGGGTCCTCGCGGAGCAGGGCTCCGCCGGGGGCGCGGACAGTTCCGGTCAGCAGGCGAGCGTGGAGGATTCCACCACGCACCAGCTGCTGTCGATGATCGACGACCTTTCCGAAGAAGAGCTGGACCGCCTGCTGAGCGCCCAATCCTGAACACCGGATCCATGACCGCGCCTTCCCAGCCCGCCGCCGGCCTGTCGCTCAAGGAAAAGCAGGAGCTCCTCCGGAAGATCCTCGTCGAGAGGATCAGCCGGACGCGCACCGAGCCGGCGTCGTTCTCCCAGGAGCGGCTCTGGTTCATCGACCGCCTGCAGCCCGACAACGACTTCTACAACATCTCCCTGGCGCTGCGCCTGCGGGGCCGGCTGGACGCGGCCGCGCTGGAGCGGGCGCTGGGCGAGATCGTGCGGCGGCACGAGACGCTGAGGACCGTCTTCCAGGAGCGGGAGGGCGGGCCGGTGCAGACGATCTCGCCGTTCGGCGGCTTCGCGCTGCCGGCGGAGGACGTCGCCGGCGCGGACCCGGAGGAGCGCGACGCGGAGGCGCGGCGGCTGGCCCGGGCCGAGGCCAAGCTGCGCTTCGACCTGGCGGAGGGCCCGCTCTTCCGCGCCCGGCTGCTGCGGCTGGACGCGGAGCGGCACGTTCTGGTGGTCACCCTCCACCACATCGTCACCGACGAGTGGAGCATGGGGGTGCTCTTCCGCGAGCTGTCGGCGCTGTACGAGGCGTTCAGCGAGGGGCGCGAGTCGCCGCTCCCCGCGCTCCCCGTCCAGTACGCGGACCACGCGGTGCAGCAGCGCGCCCGGCTGCGGGGCGCCGAGCTGGAGCGGCAGATGGGCTACTGGAAGGAACGGCTGCGAGGCGCCCCCGCGCTGCTGGAGCTCCCCACGGACCTCCCGCGGCCGGCGGTCAAGTCGTCGCGCGGCGCCAGCGAGCGCGCGGAATTCCCGGCGGAGCTGCTGGAGCGCCTCCGGGCGGTGGGCCAGCGGGAGGGCGCCACCCTGTTCATGACGCTGCTGGCCGCCTGGCAGGCGCTGCTCGGCAGGTATGCGGGGACCGAGGACGTGGTGGTGGGGAGCTCCATCGCCGGGCGCGCGCGCCGGGAGACCGAGGGGCTGATCGGCTTCTTCGTCAACACGCTGGTGCTCCGGACGGAGCTGTCCGGCGATCCCACCTTCCGCGGGCTGCTGGGGCGGGTGCGCGAGACCATGCTGGGCGCGCTGGACCACCAGGAGCTCCCCTTCGAGAAGCTGGTGGCCGAGCTGCAGCCGGAGCGGTCCCTGAGCCACTCGCCGCTCTTCCAGGTGTCGTTCGCGCTGCGCGACGCGGCCGGGGCGGGCGGCGGGGCCGGGCTGGCCGGGCTGGAGGTGGACTGGATGCCGGCCGGCTCCGACCGGATCAACCAGGACCTGGGGCTGGTGTTCGCCGAGCACCCCGGCGGGCTGCGGGCCATCCTGGGCTACAGCACCGACCTGTTCGAGCGCGACACCATCCGGCGGATGCTGGGGCACCTGGGGCGGGTGCTGGAGCAGGTGGCGGAGCGCCCGGAGCTGCGGCTTTCCGAGCTGGAGCTCCTCCCGGAGGACGAGCGCCGCGCCGTGCTGGAGGAGTGCAACGCGACCGCGGCCCCGTACCCCGCCGACGCCTGCGTCCACCGGCTGTTCGAGGCGCAGGCGGAGCGCACGCCGGACGCCGTGGCCGTGTCGTACGGCGACCACTCGCTCAGCTACGCCGAGCTGGACGCGCGGGCCGGCCGGCTCGCCAACCACCTGCGCGCCCTGGGCGTGGGCCCCGACGCGCGGGTGGGGATCTGCGCGGAGCGGAGCCCCGAGATGGTGGCGGGGCTGCTCGCCGTGCTCAAGGCGGGCGGCGCGTACGTGCCGCTGGACCCGGCGTACCCGGCGGACCGGCTGCGCTCCATGCTGGAGGACGCCGCGCCCGCCGTGCTGCTGGCGCACGGGGAGCTTGCCGGCCCGTTCGCGGGGAGCGGCGTGCCGACGGTGGACCTGCTCGCCGACGCGGCCGCCTGGGCCGGCCTCCCGACCGCCGTCCCGGAGGTGGCCGGCCTCTCCCCCGACAGCCTGTGCTACGTCATCTACACCTCGGGCTCCACGGGGAAGCCAAAGGGGGTGATGAACCAGCACCGCTGCGTGGTCAACCGGCTGGCGTGGGGCGCGCGGGCGTGGGGGATCGGGGCGGACGAGTCCGTCCTCCTCAAGACCTCGCTCAGCTTCGACGGCTCGCTGCGGGAGATATTCCTGCCGCTGATCGTGGGCGCGCGGGTGGTGGTCGCGCGCCCCGACGGCCACCGCGACCCCGACTACCTGCTGGACGCCATCCGCCGCGAGCGCATCGGCACGGTCAACCTGGTCCCCTCCATGCTCCAGGTGCTGCTGGAGCACCCGCGGGTGGCGGAGAGCTGCGCCGGGCTGCGGCGGGTGCTGTGCGGCGGCGAGGCGCTCCCGGGCGCGCTCCTGCAGCGCTTCCACGAGCGGCTGCCGGGCGTCGCCCTGCACAACCTGTACGGCCCCTCCGAGGCCGCCACCGCCGCGGCGGCGCTGCACTGCGAGCCGGGCGAGGCGCGGGCCACGGTGCCCATCGGCCGGCCGACGGCCAACGTGCGCATCTACCTGCTGGACGGGGCCGGCAAGCCGGTGCCCGTGGGGGTGCCGGGCGAGCTGTTCATCGGGGGCGCGGGGGTGGCGCGGGGCTACCTGGACCGCCCGGAGCTGACCGCCGAGAAGTTCGTCCCGGACCCGTTCGGCGCGGAGCCGGGGGCGCGGCTGTACCGCACCGGCGACCTGGGGCGCCGGCTCGCGGACGGGCAGGTCGAGTTCCTGGGGCGCAACGACTTCCAGGTCAAGGTGCGGGGCTTCCGCATCGAGCCGGGCGAGATCGAGGCGCGCCTGGCGGAGCACCCCGAGGTGCGCGAGGCCGTGGTGCTGGTGCAGGGCGCCGGCTCCGGCGACCGGCGCCTGGTGGCCTACTGGGTGGGCGCCGCCACGACCGGGATCGACGCGCTGCGCGCGCACCTGGCCGGGCGGCTGCCGGACTACATGGTCCCCGCGGCGTACGTGCGGCTCGACCGGCTCCCGCTGAACCCCAGCGGCAAGCTGGACCGCCGGGCGCTCCCCGCGCCGGAGGGCGACGCCTTCGCCACGCGCGCCTACGAGGCGCCCGCCGGCGCCGTGGAGGCCGCCGTGGCCGAGGTGTGGGCGGAGGTGCTGGGGCTGGAGCGGGTGGGGCGGCACGACCACTTCTTCGAGCTGGGCGGGCACTCGCTGCGCGCCGTGCAGGTGGTGTCGCGCGTCCGCCAGGCGCTGGGGGTGGAGGCGGCCCTCGGCGAGATGTTTCTGCACCCGGTGCTGGCGGACTTCGCGCGCGGGCTGGAGCGGGCCGGGCGCGCCGAGCTGCCGCCCATCGTCCCCGCCGACCGCGCGCGGCCGCTGGCGCTGTCGTTCGCGCAGCAGCGGCTCTGGTTCGTGGAGCAGATGGGGGGCACCGGCGCCACCTACCACGTCCCCCGGCGGCTGCGCCTGCACGGCGCGCTGGACCGGGCCGCGCTGGTCCGCGCGCTCGACCGCATCGTCGCGCGCCACGAGGCGCTGCGCACCACGTTCGAGCAGGCCGACGGCGAGCCCGTGCAGCGCATCGCGCCGGCGGAGGAGAGCGGCTTCCGGCTCCTCGCCCGCGACCTCACGGGCCACCCGGAGGCGGGGGCGGAGCTGGCGCGCATCGCGGAGGAGGAGGCGGACGCCCCCTTCGACCTGGCGCGCGGGCCGCTGATCCGCGGGCGGCTGGTGCGCCTGGCGGCGGACGACCACGTGCTGCTGGTCACCATGCACCACATCGTCTCGGACGGGTGGAGCATGGGGGTGTTCATCCAGGAATTGAGCGCGCTGTACGGCGCGTTCTCGCGCGGCGAGGCGGACCCGCTCCCGCCGCTGCCGGTGCAGTACGCCGACTACGCGGCCTGGCAGCGCCGCTGGGTGGACGGCGACGTGCTCCGCGAGCAGGCCGACTTCTGGAAGCGCTCGCTGGAGGGCGCGCCGGAGCTGCTGGAGCTGCCCACGGACCGGCCCCGCCCCGCCCGGCAGGACTTCGACGGGGCGCTGGTGGAGCTGGAGCTGGACGAGGAGCTCGCCGCGGGGCTCCGGGAACTGGCCCGGCGCCACGGCGCCACCCTGTTCATGACGGTGCTGGCGGGGTGGGCGGCGACGCTCGCCCGCCTCTCGGGGCAGCGGGACGTGGTGGTCGGCACGCCGGCCGCGAACCGCGGCCGCAGCGAGATCGAGGGGCTGATCGGCTTCTTCATCAACACGCTGGCGCTGCGGGTGGAGCTGTCCGGCTCGCCGACGGTGGCCGAGCTGCTGGCGCGGGTCAAGGCGCTGACGCTGGGCGCGCAGCAGCACCAGGACATGCCGTTCGAGCAGGTGGTGGAGCTGGTGCAGCCGGCGCGCAGCCTGGCGCACGCCCCGCTCTTCCAGGCGGTGCTCACCTGGCAGAACGCGCCGCGCAGCGCCCTGGAGCTCCCCGGGCTCACCCTGGGCTCGGTGGACGCGCTGCAGCGCGTGACCGCCAAGTACGACCTGTCGCTCACGCTGGGCGAGTCCGGCGGGCGGATCGTGGGCGCGGTCGCCTACGCCACCGCGCTGTTCGAGCGGGCGACGATCGAGCGCTGGACCGGCTTCCTGCGCAACGTGCTGCGGGGGATGGCGGCCGGCGAGGGGCGCCGCGTGGACGGGCTGGCGCTGCTCCCCGAGGACGAGCGCTGGCTGGTGCTGGAGGAGTGGAACCGCACCGCGCGCCCCTGGCCGCGCGGCGTGGGGATGAACGAGCTGTTCGAGGCCCAGGTCGCCGCCCGCCCCGGCGCCCCCGCGCTGGTCTGGGGCGACGAGGAGCTGACCTACGCGGAGCTGGACGCGCGCGCCAACCGCCTCGCCCACGGCCTGCGCGGCCTCGGCGTGGGGCCCGACGCGCGGGTGGGCGTGATGCTGGAGCGCGGCGTGGAGCTGGTGGTCTCCATCCTGGCCGTGATCAAGGCCGGCGGCGCGTACGTGCCGCTGGACCCCGGCTACCCCGCGGAGCGCCTGCGCCTGATGCTGGAGGACAGCGGCGTGCGCGTGCTGCTCACGCGCTCGGAGCTTGCCCCGGCGGTCGGGGACGTCGCGCTGTCCGTCGTCCACCTGGACCGGGCCGCCGACGCGCTCGCGTCGCAGCCCGCCGGGCCGGTGCGCGGCGGCGCCGATCCCGAGAACCTGGCCTACATCGTCTACACCTCGGGCTCCACCGGCCGCCCCAAGGGCGTCATGGTCGCCCACCGCCACGTCGTCCAGCTGGTCTGCGAGACGGACTACGTGCGCTTCGGCCCCGGCGACCGCGTGGCGCAGGCCAGCAACGCCAGCTTCGACGCGCTCACCTTCGAGGCCTGGGGCGCCTTCCTCAACGGCGCCACCCTGGTCGGCATCCCGCGCGACGTGCTCCTCTCGCCGGCCGCTTTCCGGGAGACGCTGCGCGAGCAGGGAATCACCACGCTGTACCAGACGACCGCGCTGCTCAACCAGCTCTCCCGCGAGCAGCCCGACATCTTCGCCCCGCTGCGCGAGGTGCTGTTCGGCGGGCAGGCGGTGGACGCCGACAGCGTGCGGCGGCTGATCGAGGCCGGCAAGCCCCGGCGGCTCCTCCACATGTACGGGCCGACCGAGACGACGGCGTGGTGCTCGTACGAGAACGTGGAGCACGTGGCCGACGACGCACTCACGGTCTCCGTGGGCCGCGGGACGGGCAACCAGCGCATCTACCTGCTGGACGGGGCGCTGAACCCGGTGCCGATCGGCGTGGCGGGCGAGGCGTACGTGGGCGGCGACGGCGTGGTGCGCGGCTACCTGGACCGCCCCGCGCTGACGGCCGAGCGCTTCCTCCCGGACCCGTTCGCGGCGGAGCCGGGGACGCGGATGTACCGCACCGGGGACCGGCTTCGCTGGACCGCCGCGGGGAAGCTGGAGTTCGTCGGCCGGGTGGACGAGCAGGTCAAGGTGCGCGGCTTCCGCATCGAGCCCGGCGAGATCGAGGCCGTGCTGACCGCGCACGCGGAGGTGCGCGAGGCGCGCGTGATCGTGCGCGAGGACGAGCCCGGCGAGCAGCGCCTGGTGGCGTACGTGGTGGGCGGGGCCGACGCGGACGCAATGCGGGAGCACCTGCGGCGGAGCCTGCCCGAGTACATGGTGCCGACGGCGTTCGTGGCGCTCGACGCGATCCCGCTGACGCCGAACGGCAAGCTGGACGTCAAGGCCCTCCCCGCGCCGGAGTTCGGGGCGGACGAGCGGCACGTGGCGCCGCGCACCCCGACCGAGGAGGTGCTGGCCGGCATCTGGGGATCGGTGCTCGGCGTCGAGACGGTGGGCGTCCACGACGACTTCTTCGAGCTGGGCGGCCACTCGCTGCTCGTCACCCGTGTGGTGTCGCGGGTCCGCGACGCGCTCGGCGTCGGCCTGCCGCTGCGCGCGCTCTTCGAGGGCCCCACGGTGGCGGAGCTGGCCGAGCGGGTGGACGAGCTGCGCCGCGCCGGCCTGCCGCAGCTCCCGCCCATCGTCCCCGCCGACCGCGCCGGCCCGCTGCCGCTCTCCTTCTCGCAGGAGCGCCTCTGGTTCCTGGACCGGATGCAGCCGGGGACCGCCGTCTACAACGTCCCCGCAGCCATGCGCTTCACCGGGGCGCTGGACGCGGGCGTGCTGGAACGCGCGCTGGGGGAGATCGTCCGGCGCCACGAGGCGCTGCGGACCGTGTTCGTGGAGCGGGGCGAGTCGTCGGCGCAGGTGGTGGCGCCCTTCGCGGGCTTCACCCTGCCCGTGGAGGAGCTGTCGGACCGCGGCGCGGAGGAGCGCGAGGCGCGGGTGAAGCGGCTGGCCGGCGAGGACGCGGCGCGCCCCTTCGACCTGGAGACGGGCCCGCTCTTCCGCGCCCGGCTGCTGCGCCTGGGCGCCGAGGAGCACGTGCTGCTGCTGTGCATGCACCACATCGCCAGCGACGGCTGGAGCATGGGCGTGCTCTTCCGCGAGCTCTCGGCGCTGTACACGGCCTTCCGGGACGGGCTCCCGTCGCCGCTCCCCGAGCTGCCGGTGCAGTACGCGGACTTCGCCGCGTGGCAGCGCGAGCAGCTCCGGGGCGAGGCGCTGGAGCGCCAGCTCGCGTACTGGCGGGGGCAGCTCGCCGGCGCGCCCGCGCTGCTGGAGCTGCCCACGGACCGCCCCCGGCCCCCCGTGCAGACGTACGCCGGGGCCCGCCGGGCGGTGGAATTCCGTGGCGACCTGCTGGAGCGGCTCCGGGCGCTGGGCCGGCGCGAGGGGGCCACGCTGTACATGACCCTGCTCGCCGCCTTCCAGGTGCTGCTCTCCAAGTACGCCGGGACCGAGGACGTGGTGGTGGGGAGCCCCATCGCGGGGCGCACGCGCCGCGAGCTGGAGGAGCTGATGGGCTTCTTCATCAACACCCTGGTGCTGAGGACGGACCTGTCGGGCGACCCGACTTTCCGGCAGGTGCTGCGGCGGGTGCGCGAGAGCACGCTGGGCGCGTACGAGCACCAGGACGTCCCCTTCGAGCGGCTGGTGGCCGAGCTGCAGCCGGAGCGCAGCCTCAGCCGGTCCCCGCTCTTCCAGGTGATGTTCTCGCTGGGGAACACCGACGGCAGCTGGCGGGGGATCCCGGGGCTGGGCGCGGAGCAGGTCAGGGCCGAGATCGCGACCACCAAGTTCGACCTGGACCTGGTGTTCGCCCACGACGCGCACCGGCTGGGCGCGACCCTGGTCTACAACACCGACCTGTTCGACGACGCCACGGCCGCGCGGATGCTCCGCCACCTGGAGCGGCTGCTGGAGCAGGTCGCCGCCGACGCCGAGCGGCCCCTCTCCGCGCTGGAATTGCTGGACGGCCACGAGCGCGAGGAGGTGGTCTCCGCCCCGAACGAGACCCGGCGCGGCTACTCCCCCGCCCCGGCCCACGCGGCGTTCGCCGAGCAGGCCCGCCGCGCGCCGGAAGCCGTCGCGCTGCTGCACGGCACGGAGTCGGTCACCTACGGCGCGCTCGACCGCCGCTCCGACGCCCTGGCCGCCCGCCTGCGCGCCCTCGGCGTCGGGCCCGAGGTCCCCGTGGGCCTGTGTATGGAGCGCACGCCCGACCTGCTGTCGGCCGTGCTCGGCTTCTGGAAGGCCGGCGGCGCCTACGTCCCCCTCGACCCCGGCTACCCCGCCGAGCGCCTGGCCTGGATCGCCGCCGACGCGGGCGTCCCGGTCATCGTCACCGCCGGCGCCGCCGCCGACGCCCTCCCGGAGCACGGCGCGACGCTGCTGCGCGTGGACGAGCCCGCCGCCGACGCGTCCGCCGAAGCGGAGGACGGGAGCGCACTTTCGCACTCCCGCACTTTCGCACTCCCGCACTCGCAGTCCCTGGCCTACGTCATCTACACGTCGGGATCGACCGGCCGGCCCAAGGGCGTGCTGGTGCAGCACGGATCGCTGGCCAACCTGCTGGCGGCCACCCGGGATAGCTTCGGCGTCCGGCCCGGCGACGTGATGCCGGCGCTTGCGAGCTTCGCCTTCGACATCTGGCTCTTCGAGGCGCTGCTCCCGCTGACCTCCGGCGCGGCCGTGCGCATCGTCGCCCGCGAGCGGGTGCTGGAGCCGCAGGCGCTGGCCGCGGAGGTCGCCGACGCCACGCTGCTGCACGCGGTGCCCGCGCTGATGCGCCAGGTGGCGCAGGCCGAGCGCGAGGCGCCCCGCCTGGGCCGGCTGCGCCGCGCCTTCGTCGGCGGCGACCTGGTCCCGGCCGACCTGCTCGTGGAGATGAGCGAGGCGCTGCCCTCGGCGGAGACCAGCGTGCTGTACGGGCCCACGGAGGGGACCATCCTCGCCTCCACGCACGCGGTGCCGGAGGGCGGCGTGGTGGAGGGGCACCCCATCGGGCGGCCCTTCGGCAACGTGCGGCTGTACGTGTGCGACGCGCTCGGGAGCCCGCAGCCGGTGGGCGTCCCCGGCGAGCTGCTGATCGGCGGGGCGGGCGTGGCGCGCGGCTACCACGGCCGGCCGGAGCTGACGGCTGAGACGTTCGTCCCGGACCCGTTCTCGGCGGAGCCGGGGGCGCGGCTGTACCGCACGGGCGACCGGGTGCGGCGGCGGGCGGACGGGTCGCTGGAGTTCGGCGGGCGCGTGGACGGGCAGGTAAAAATCCGCGGCTTCCGCATCGAGCCCGGCGAGGTGGAGGCGGCGCTGCGCCGCCAGGAGGGCGTCGCCGACTGCGTGGTGGTGGCGCGCGAGGACCGGCCCGGCGACCGCAGGCTGGTGGCGTACCTGGTGGGCCCGGCGGACGCGGAGGCGCTGCGCGAGCGGCTGCGCGGCGAGCTGCCCGAGTACATGGTGCCGGCCGCCTTCGTGGCGCTGGAGACGCTTCCGCTCACTCCCAACGGCAAGCTGGACCGCAGGGCGCTGCCGGCCCCCGAGCAGAAGCCGCGCGACGTGTCGGCCTCGCTCCCCCGCACCGAGCTGGAGGAGCGGGTCGCGGCGGTGTGGCGGGAGGTGCTGGAGGTCGGGGAGATCGGCGTGGACGACAACTTCTTCGACCTAGGCGGCAACTCGCTCCTGCTCTCCCGGGTGTTCGGCCGGCTGCGCGAGGTGCGCGGCGACCTGCGCATCGTGGACCTGTTCCGGCACACCACGGTGGAGGCGCTGGCCGCCCACCTGGGCGCGGCGGAGGCGCCCCGGGACACCAGCCACCTGGCGCAGAGCCTGTCGCGGGCCGAGGAGCGCAGGGCGTCCCGCCGGCGCGGCCGGGGCTAGACGGCGATTCCAGCTTCCACGATCAGGATTTCAAGGAGCCACTGAATGCAGATGGACGATCGGGACGCCGACATCGCCGTCGTCGGGATGAGCTGCCGCCTCCCCGGCGCGCGGAGCGTGTCCGAGTACTGGAGCAACCTGTGCGCGGGCGTCGAGTCGATCTCCCACTTCTCGGAGGAGGAGCTGCTGGAGGCCGGGATCTCGCCCGAGACGCTGCGCAGCCCCTCGTACGTCCGGTCGTACGGCGCCATCCCCGACGCGTTCGCGTTCGACGCCGCCTTCTTCGGCGTCAACCCGTCCGAGGCGATGGTGATGGACCCGCAGCACCGCGTGTTCCTGGAGTGCGCCTGGAGCGCCCTGGAGGACGCGGGCTACGACCCGGCGCGCTTCCCGGGCGCGGTGGGCGTGTTCGGCGGCTCCGGCGGCAACGCCTACCAGGCCCGGGTGCTGGAGAACCGCGAGCTGGTGGCCGACGTGGGCCAGGAGATGGTGTCGTTCGCCAACGGGCGCGACTTCCTCACCACCCGCGTCTCCTACAAGCTGGGGCTGCGCGGCCCCAGCGTGGTGGTGCAGACCGCCTGCTCCACCTCGCTGGTCGCCGTCCACCTGGCCTGCCAGAGCCTGCTGAACCGCGAGTGCGACCTGGCCCTGAGCGGCGGGGTCACCATCTTCCCGGAGCAGGGCAAGGGCTACCACCACCAGGAGGGCGGGATCCTCTCGCCGGACGGCCACTGCCGCGCCTTCGACGCGCGCGCCGCCGGCACCGTGGGCGGCTCCGGCGCCGGCGTGGTGGTGCTCAAGCGGATGACGGACGCCCTGCGCGACGGCGACACCGTGCACGCGGTGATCCGGGGCTCCGCCATCAACAACGACGGCTCGGACAAGATCGGCTTCACCGCGCCGAGCGTGAAGGGGCAGTCGCAGGCGATCGCCGAGGCGCTCGCCGTGGCGGACGTGGACCCCTCCACCGTGTCGTACGTGGAGGCGCACGGCACCGGCACGGCGCTGGGCGACCCCATCGAGATCGAGGCGCTCACCGAGGTCTTCCGCATGTCCACGGACCGCCGGGGCTTCTGCGCCCTGGGCGCGGTCAAGACCAACATCGGCCACGTGGACTCGGCGGCCGGGGTGGCCGGGCTGATCAAGACGGTGCTCGCGCTCAGGCACCGGGTCATGCCGCCCACGCTCCACTTCGAGACGCCCAACCCGGACACCGGGCTGGAGGACTCGCCCTTCTTCGTCGTCGCCGCGCTGCGGGAGTGGCCGGCGAACGGGACGCCGCGCCGCGCGGGGGTGTCCTCGTTCGGGATGGGCGGCACCAACGCGCACGTGGTGCTGGAGGAGGCGCCCGAGCTGCCCGCGACGCCCGACACCGGCGCGCCGCAGCTGCTGGTGCTCAGCGCCAAGACCGAGGCCGCGCTGGAGCGGATGCGCGCCGACCTGGCGGAGCACCTGGCCTCCCGCCCGGAGCTGTCGCTGGCGGACGCGGCCCACACCCTCCAGGAGGGGCGCGCCGAGCACCGGCACCGCTGGGCGGCCGCGGCGCGCGACGCCGACGAGGCGCGGGCGGCGCTCGCCGGGACCTCCGCGCGGAACCCGTCCGCCCGGCGCGCGGCGGACCGCACGCCGGTCGCCTTCCTGTTCCCCGGCCAGGGGACGCAGTACCCCGGGATGGCGCGCGAGCTGTACGAGGGCGAGCCCGTCTTCCGGCGCGAGCTGGACCGCTGCGCGGCGGTGCTGCGGGGGCTGGGGCTGGAGCTGCTCCCCGCGCTCTTCCCCGCCCCGGGCGGCGAGGACGAGGCGGGCGCCCTGCTCGGGCAGACCCGCTACACCCAGCCGGCGCTGTTCGCCGTGGAGTACGCGCTGGCGCAGCTGTGGATGAGCTGGGGGGTGAAGCCCGAGGCAATGCTGGGGCACAGCATCGGCGAGTACGTGGCCGCCTGCGTCGCGGGGGTGTTCACCCCGGAGGCGGCGCTCCGCCTGGTGGAGGCGCGCGGCCGGCTGATGCAGGGGCTCCCCGGCGGGTCGATGCTGGCAGTCCCCCTCCCCGAGCCCGAGGTGCGCCCGCTGCTGGGCGAGCGCGTGTCGCTGGCCGCCGTCAACAGCGCCGCCCACTGCGTGGTCTCCGGCGACGGCGAGGGGATCGACCGGGTGGAGGCGCTGCTCTCCGAGCGGGGGGTGGCCGCGCGGCGGCTGCACACCTCGCACGCGTTCCACTCCGCGGCGATGGACCCCATCCTGGAGCAGTTCGCCGCCGAGGTGCGCCGGGCCCGCCCCGCCGCGCCCACGATCCCCTTCCTGAGCAACGTCACCGGCGACTGGATCACCGCCGGGCAGGCGACCGACCCGGGCTACTGGGTGCGCCACCTGCGCGAGACGGTGCGCTTCGCCGACGGCGTGGGCCGGCTGCTGGACCGCGCCGACCTGGCGCTGCTGGAGGTGGGCCCGGGCGAGACGCTGGGGACCTTCGCGCGCCGCCACGGCGGGAGCGGCGCCGCCCGCGTGGTGGCGGGCAGCCTGGCCCGCGCCGGCCAGCCGGAGCCGGCCGACCTGACGGTGCTGGAGGCGGCCGGCGCCCTGTGGACGGCGGGCGTGGCGCTGGACTGGGCCGCGCTCCGCCGCGGGGAAGCGCGCCGCCGGGTGCAGCTCCCGACGTACCCCTTCGACCGGACCGTCTACCGGGTGCCGCAGCCCCGCAGGGCCGCGCCGCTCCCGGCCCCCGCCGCCGCCGAGCCGCGGGCGCCCGCGCCGGAACACCTCACCGCACCTCGCCACGCCGAGCCGATGCTCCAGTCCATGGGTACCGAAGCCGCTCCCGACACCCGGGCTCCCTCGCCGCTCGCCGCCGCGGTGGCGGAGATCTTCGCGCGCCTGCTGGGGCGGGACGCGGCCTCCCTCGACCCCGACCGCACCTTTTTGGAGCTGGGCGCCGACTCGCTCCTGCTGATGCAGGCGAGCAGGAACATCGAGGGGACCTTCGGCGCGAAGGTGGCCTTCCGCCAGCTCCTGGACGGGCTCGCCACCCTCCCCGAGCTGACGGCGCACCTGGACCGGCACGCGACCCGCCGCCCCGAGCCCGCGGCGGCCGCCCCGCAGCCGGCGCCGGCCGCGGCCGCACCCGCCCCGTCCGCGGCCGCGGACCACGCCGCCCGGCTGGCGGCGGGCGTGGCCGACATCTTCGCGCGGCTGCTGGGCAGGGACGCGGCCTCGCTGAGCCCGGACGCCACCTTCCTGGAGCTGGGGGCCGATTCGCTGCTCCTGATGCAGGCCAGCAGGAACCTCGAAAGCACTTTTGGCGTCAAGGTGGCGTTCAGGCAGCTGCTGGACGGGCTTTCCACGGTCCGCACGCTGGCGGCGCACCTGGAGCGCGAGGTCCCGGCCCCGGCCGAGCCCCCCGCCCCGCCGGCCGCGGCCGCGCCCGCCCCGGAGGTCCGCGCCCCGGCCCCGGCCGCTCCCGCCGCTCCCGCGCCCGCCGCGGCGACCGTCCCCGCTCCCGCGGCGCTCCCGGCCGCGGTCGGCTCCGCGGTGCAGGACATCGTGGCGCAGCAGCTGGCGATCATGCAGGCCCAGCTGGAGCTGCTGCGCGGCGCCGGGCAGCCCGCCGCGGCCGCGGTCGAGCCCGCGCACCCCGCGCCGGCGCCCCCTGCGGCACCCGCGGCACCCGCGCCCCCCGTGGCCGCGGCTCCGCGCGCCCCCGCGGCGCCGGCCGCGCCCGCGCCCCCGCCCGCCCCGGCGGCCGAGCTCCCCTCGCACGGGCCGCACCGCCCCGTGGCCCAGACCATGGGGCTGGGCGGCGGCTACACCGAGCGGCAGGCCCGCCACTTCGCCGAGCTGGTGGAGCGCTACACGGCGCGCACCCGCGGCTCCAAGGCGTACGCCGCCGGCAACCGGCCCTTCCTGGCCGACAACCGGGCCTCGCTCAACTTCCGCATGGCCAACAAGGAGCTGCTCTACCCCGTGGTGGGGGAGCGCTCCGACGGGTCGCGGATGTGGGACGTGGACGGCAACGAGTACATCGACTTCACCATCGGCTTCGGCGTCCACTTCTTCGGGCACCGTCCCCCGTTCGTGGTGCAGGCGGTGGAGGAGCAGCTCCGGCGCGGCTTCCACCTGGGGCCGCAGTCGGACCTGGCCGGGCCGGTGGCGAAGCTGTTCAGCGAGCTCACCGGGATGGAGCGGGTGACGTTCTGCAACACCGGCTCCGAGGCGATCATGACGGCGCTGCGCATCGCGCGCACGGTGACCGGGCGCGACCGCGTGGTGATGTTCGACGGCTCGTACCACGGCTGCTTCGACGGCATCCTGGCGCGCCGCGCCGGCGGCAGCGACGACGAGCCGCAGTCGCGCCCCGTGGCCCCGGGAACGCCGCAGGGGATGATCGACGACGTGGTGGTGCTCCAGTACGGCACCCCCGAGGCGCTCGCCTACCTGCGCAGGCACGCCGGCGAGCTTGCCGCCGTGCTGGTGGAGCCGGTGCAGAACCGCAACCCCGAGTTCCACCCGCGCGAGTTCCTGCGCGAGGTGCGCGACCTGACCCGGGCGAGCGGCACGGTGCTGGTGTGGGACGAGATGATCACCGGGCTGCGCCTGGAGCCTGGGGGCGCGCAGGGCTTCTACGGGATCGACGCCGACCTGGCGACCTACGGCAAGGTGATCGGCGGCGGCTTCCCGCTGGGCGTGGTCGCCGGCCGGGCCGAGATGATGGACGCGGTGGACGGGGGGATGTGGAATTTCGGCGACGACAGCTACCCGCCCGCCAACCAGACGTTCTTCGCCGGGACGTTCTGCAAGCACCCGGTCACCATGGCCGCGGCGTACGCGGTGCTCCGGCACCTCAAGGAGCGGGGGCAGGCCCTCTACGACGAGCTGAACGCCCGCACCGCGCGCCTGGTGGAGGCGCTGCGCCGGGTGATCGACGAGGAAGAGGTGCCGATGTACATGCTGCACTGCGCCTCGCTGTTCCACTTCAGGGCGAAGAAGCAGAAGAACAACTTCATCGACCTGCTCTTCTACCACATGCTGGAGCGCGGCATCTACATCTGGGAGGGGCGCGCCTGCTTCCTTTCCACCGCGCACACCGACGAGGACTGCGACCGCCTGGTGCGGGCCTTCCGGGAAAGCATCGGGGAGCTGCGCCGCGGCGGGTTCCTGCCGGACCGGCCCGGCCCCGGCGGCGGGGGCGGCGGCGGGGCCTCGCCCTCCGGGGACGCCCCGGCCTCCGGCCCCGCCGGAGCGGGGCTCACGGCGGCGCCGTCCGCGGACGCGGCGCCCTCCCCGGGGGTTCACGCGTCCCCGGACGGCGCGCGGTCGTTTCCGCTCACCTCGGCGCAGCGGCTGATCTGGGTGCACGCGCAGCTGGGCGACGACGCTTCGCGCGCCTACAACGAGCAGATCGTCCTGGGCCTGCGGGGCCGGCTGGACGCGGAGGCGCTGCGCGCCGCGGTGGCCGACCTGGTGGAGCACCACGAGGCGCTGCGCACCGTGTTCGACCCCTCCGGGGAGCTCCAGCACGTGCTCCCCTCCCTCCCCGTCCCGCTCGCCGTCCACGGCGACGCCGCCGCCGGGCCCGACCGCGACGCGCTCCGGGAGGCGATGGCAGAGGCGGTGCGCGGGGTGTTCGACCTGGCCGCCGGGCCGCTGTTCCGGGTCCACGTCCACCTGCAGGGCCCGGAGCACCACGTGGTGCAGCTGGTCGTCCACCACCTGGTGGCCGACGCCCTGGGCGCCGCAGTGCTCACCCGCGACCTGGAGACCGCCCTCGCGGCCCGCCGCGAGGGCCGCGCTCCCGCCCTGCCGCGGGCCATGCAGTTCGGCGAGTACGCCGCGCTGCTGGCGGCGCACGTGGCCGCGCACGCCGGCCGCGAGGCCGAGTGGCTGGCGCAGTTCGAGGGGGCGGCCCCGCTGGCGCTCCCCTACGACCGCCCCCGGCCGCAGTTCCCCACCAGCCGCGGCGGGTCGCACACCCTCACGCTCCGCGAGCCGCTCACCTCCCGGGTGCGCGAGTTCGGCCGCAAGCACGGGTGCACCCTGTTCATGACGCTGCTGGGCGGGCTCATGGCGACGCTCCACCGCCTGTCCGACCAGGACGACGTGGTCGTCGGCATCCCCTCGGCGGGGCGGGGCTTCCCCGGCTCCGAGGGGATGGTGGGCCACTGCGTGGACGTCCTCCCCGTGCGCAGCCGCATGGGCGCCGGCCGGCAGGTGCGCGAGTACATGCGCGACGTGCGCGGCTGGCTCCTGGGCGCCTACGACGACGAGGTGTTCTCGTACGCGCGGCTCCAGGAGATGCTGCGGGTGCCGCGCGGCCCCGCCCTCCCCCCGCTGATCCCGGTGGTCTTCAACCTGGAGCCGGTGCCGCAGGGGAGCGGACAGAAGCGGGAGCGCACCTTCGCGGGGATGCGGGTGGAGGGGGTGGGCGCGCCCAAGCCGCTGCCCAAGTTCGACCTCAGCATCGACGCGCTGGACCGGGGCGGCGAGATCGACCTGATCTGCCTGTACAACGCCGACCTGTTCGACGCCGAGACCGTCGAGCGGATCCTGGGGCTGCTGGAGCGCCTGCTGGACGGGTTCGCCGCCCGCCCGGAGGAGCGGGTCGCGGAGGTGGAGCTGCTGGACGCCGCGGAGCGCTCGCGGGTGCTCGACGAGTGGAACCGCACCGCGCGCCCCTGGCCGCGCGGCGTCGGCCTGAACGAGCTGTTCGCGGCGCAGGTCGCCGCCCGCCCCGACGCCCCGGCCCTGGTCTGGGGCGACGTGGAGCTGACCTACGCGGAGCTGGACGCGCGCGCCAACCGCCTCGCCCACGTTCTGCGCGGCCTCGGCGTCGGGCCGGACGCGCGCGTCGGCGTGATGCTGGAGCGCGGCGTGGAGCTGGTGGTCTCCATCCTCGCGGTGATCAAGGCCGGCGGAGCCTACGTGCCGCTCGACCCCGGCTACCCGGCGGAGCGCCTGCGGCTGATGCTGGAGGACAGCGGCGTGCGCGTGCTGCTGACCCGCTCCGAGCTGGCGGGCACGCCCGAGCTGGCCGGCGCCTTCGGCGCCGACGGCCTCGCCGTCGTCCGCCTGGACGAAGCCGCCGACGCGCTCGCGTCGCAGCCCGCCGAGCCGGTGCGCGGCGGCGCCGATCCGGAGAACCTGGCCTACATCGTCTACACCTCGGGCTCCACCGGCCGCCCCAAGGGCGTCATGGTCGCCCACCGCCACGTCGTCCAGCTCGTCGTCGAGACCGACTACGTCCGCTTCGCGCCCGGCGACCGCGTCGCGCAGGCGTCGAACGCCAGCTTCGACGCGCTCACCTTCGAGGCCTGGGGCGCCCTGCTCAACGGCGCCACCCTGGTCGGCATCCCCAGGGACGTGCTCCTGTCGCCGCCCGCCTTCCGCGAGGCGCTGCGCGCGCAGGGGATCACCACGCTGTACCAGACCACGGCGCTGCTCAACCAGCTGTCGCGCGAGCAGCCCGACATCTTCGCCCCGCTGCGCGAGGTGCTCTTCGGCGGCCAGGCCGCCGACGCCGACAGCGTGCGGCGGCTGCTGAAGGCCGGCAAGCCGCGGCGCCTGCTGCACATGTACGGGCCGACGGAGACGACGGCGTGGTGCTCGTACGAGAACGTGGAGAACGTGGAGGAGGACGCGCTCACGGTCTCCGTGGGCCGCGGGACCGGCAACCAGCGCATCTACCTGCTGGACTCCGCGCTGAACCCGGTGTCCGTCGGCCTGGCGGGCGAGGCGTTCGTGGGCGGCGACGGCGTGGTGCGCGGCTACCTGGACCGCCCCGCGCTGACGGCCGAGCGCTTCCTCCCGGACCCGTTCGCGGCGGAGCCCGGCGCGCGGATGTACCGCACCGGCGACCGGCTGCGCTGGACCGTGCAGGGGAAGCTGGAGTTCGTGGGCCGCGTGGACGAGCAGGTCAAGGTGCGCGGCTTCCGCATCGAGCCGGGCGAGATCGAGGCCGTGCTGTGCGCGCACGAGGGGGTGAGCGAGGCGCGCGTGATCGTGCGCGAGGACGAGC
>DASVQR010000233.1:0-6493 GCA_036389055.1 Longimicrobiaceae bacterium
TTCGTGGGCCGCGTGGACGAGCAGGTCAAGGTGCGCGGCTTCCGCATCGAGCCGGGCGAGATCGAGGCCGTGCTGTGCGCGCACGAGGGGGTGAGCGAGGCGCGCGTGATCGTGCGCGAGGACGAGCCCGGCGAGCAGCGCATGGTGGCGTACGTGGTGGGCGGGGCCGACGCGGACGCGCTGCGCGAGCACCTGCGGCGGTCGCTGCCCGAGTACATGGTGCCGGCGGCGTTCGTCGCGCTGGAGCAGCTGCCGCTGACCCCCAACGGCAAGCTGGACGTGCGGTCGCTCCCGGCGCCGGACTTCGGCGCGGACGGGCGGCACGTGGCGCCGCGCACCCCCGCCGAGGAGGTGCTCGCCGGGATCTGGGCGGAGGTGCTCAAGCTGGAGCGGGTGGGCCGCCACGACCACTTCTTCGAGCTGGGCGGCCACTCGCTGCTCGCCACGCGCATGATCTCGCGGGTGCGGGAGGTGTTCCGCGTGGAGCTGCCGGTGCGCGCCGTGTTCGAGGGCCCCACCGTTGCCGAGCTCGCCGAGCAGGTGGAGGCGCTGCGCCGCGCGGAGGCCCCGGTGCTCCCGCCGGTGGCGCCGGTCGACCGCTCGGGGGCGCTGCCGCTGTCGTTCGCGCAGGAGCGGCTCTGGTTCCTGGACCGGCTGCAGCCGGGGAGCTCCTTCTACAACATCCCCGTGGCGCGCCGGCTGGGCGGGGCGCTGGACCGCGACGCCCTGGAGCGCGCGCTGGGCGAGATCGTCCGGCGGCACGAGGCGCTGCGGACCGTGTTCCACGAGCGCGAGGGCGCCCCGGTGCAGGTGGTCGCCCCGTTCGACGGCTTCACGCTGGCGACGGAGGACCTGTCCGGCCTGGACGACGCGGAGCGCGAGGAGGAGGTGCGGCGGCAGGTGGCCGAGTCGGGAGCGCGCCCCTTCGACCTGGCCGAGGGCCCGCTCTTCCGCGCCAAGCTGCTGCGGCTGGACGAGGAGGACCACGTGCTCCTCCTGCGCATGCACCACATCGTCGCCGACGGGTGGAGCATCGGCGTGCTCTTCGGCGAGATGTGGACGCTGTACTGGGCCTTCCGCGAGGGCGGCGAATCGCCGCTCCGGGAGCTGCCGGTGCAGTACGGCGACTTCGCCGTGTGGCAGCGCGAGCAGCTGCAGGGCGAGGCGATGGAGCGGCAGCTCGCCTGGTGGCGCGAGCGGCTGGCCGGCGCGCCCGCGCTGCTGGAGCTCCCCGCCGACCGCGCGCGCCCGGCCGTGCAGAGCTACCGCGGCGCGTACGAGAGGGTCGCGTTCTCCGGGGAGCTGCTGGAGCGGCTGGACGCGCTGGGGCGGAGCGAGGGAGCGACGCTGTACATGGTGCTCCTGGGCGCCTTCCAGGTGCTCCTGGGGCGCTACGCCCGCAGCGAGGACGTGGTGGTGGGGAGCCCCATCGCCGGGCGCACGCGCAGCGAGACCGAGGGGCTGATCGGCTTCTTCGTCAACACGCTGGTGCTCCGCACCGACCTGTCCGGCGACCCCGCCTTCCGCGAGGTGCTCCGCCGCGTGCGGGAGATGGTGCTGGGCGCGTACGAGCACCAGGACCTCCCCTTCGAGAAGCTGGTGGAGGAGCTGCAGCCGGAGCGCAGCCTCAGCCACTCGCCGCTCTTCCAGGCCATGTTCTCGCTGGACAACACCGCGCGGTCCCGGAGCGGGCTGACCGGGATGCGCGTGGGGGGCGTGGAGCAGGAGTCCGAGGTCGCCAAGTTCGACCTGACGCTGTCCCTGGTTGCGCACGCCGACGGGATCAGCGGCGGGATGGAGTACAGCACCGACCTGTTCGAGCGGAGCACGATCGAGCGGATGCTGGGGCACCTGGAGCGGGTGCTGGAGCAGGTCGCCGCCCGGCCGGAGGCGCCCGTCTCGGAGCTGGTCCTCCCCGGGGACGCCGAGCGCCGCCGGGTGCTGCAGGAGTGGAACGCCACGGCGGAAGCGCTCCCCGGCGGCGAGGCGCTGCTCCACGAGCTGGTGGAGGCGCAGGTGCGGCGCACCCCCGACGCCGTCGCCGTGGTCTTCGAGGGCAGCTCCCTCACCTACGCGCAGCTCGACGCCCGGGCCAACCGGCTCGTCCACCACCTGGTGGAGCGCGGGGTCGGGCCGGACACCCGCGTCGCGGTCTGCGCCGGGCGGAGCCTGGAGCTGGTGGTGGGGCTGCTCGCCGTGCTCAAGGCCGGCGGCGCCTACGTGCCCCTGGACCCCGCGTACCCGGCCGGGCGCCTGCGCTCCATGCTGGAGGACGGCGCGCCCGCCCTGCTGCTGACGCAGGCACCCCTGGCCGGGCTGTTCGCCGGGACGGAGCTGCCGGTGGTGGAGCTGGACGACGCGGCGGCCGCCTGGACGCGCGGGCCGGAGAGCCCCCCGCGCCGCGCGGCCGCGGGGCCGGGCCCGGACCACCTGGCGTACATGATCTTCACCTCGGGCTCCACCGGCCGTCCCAAGGGCGCGATGAACGCCCACCGGGGGATCGTCAACCGGCTCCTGTGGATGCAGCGCGAGTACGGGCTCGGCGCGGCGGACGCGGTGCTCCAGAAGACGCCGTTCAGCTTCGACGTGTCGGTGTGGGAGTTCTTCTGGCCGCTGATCGCCGGGGCGCGCCTGGTCGTCGCCCGCCCCGAGGGGCACCGCGACCCGCGCTACCTGGCGGAGCTGATCGGGCGCGAGGGGGTCACCACGCTGCACTTCGTCCCGCCCATGCTCCAGCTGTTCCTGGAGGAGACGGACGCCGGGTGCTGCGCCACGGTGCGCCGGGTGGTGTGCAGCGGCGAGGCGCTCCCCCAGGAGCTCCAGGACCGCTTCTTCGCCCGCTTCCCGGGCGCCGAGCTGCACAACCTGTACGGCCCCACCGAGGCCGCCGTGGACGTCACCTTCCACGCGTGCCGGGCGGGCGAGCCGGTCGCCATCGGGCGCCCGGTGGCGAACACCCGGGTCTACGTCCTGGACGCGGCCGGCGAGCCGGCCCCGATCGGCGTGCCCGGCGAGCTGTACATCGGCGGGGTGCAGGTGGGGCGCGGCTACCTGGGCCGCCCGGAGCTGACCGCCGAGCGCTTCGTCCCCGACGCCTTCGGGGACCGGCCGGGCGCGCGGCTGTACCGCACCGGCGACCTGGCCCGCTGGCGGCCGGAGGGGACGGTCGAGTTCCTGGGGCGGGTGGACTTCCAGGTCAAGGTGAGGGGCTTCCGCATCGAGCCGGGCGAGATCGAGGCGCGGCTGGCGGAGCACCCCGACGTGCGCGAGGCGGTGGTGCTGGCGCAGGGCGCCGGCTCCGGGGACCGGCGCCTGGTGGCCTACTACGTCGCGGCGGAGGCCGTGGAGGTGGAGGCGCTGCGGACCCACCTGTCCGAGCGGCTCCCGGAGTACATGGTGCCCACCGCCTTCGTGCGGCTGGACTCGCTCCCGCTCACCCCCAACGGCAAGCTGGACCGGCGCGCGCTCCCCTCCCCCGCGGGCGACGCGTACGCCACCCGCGCCTACGAGGCGCCGGTCGGGGAGATCGAGGAGGCGCTGGCGGGGATCTGGTCGCAGGTGCTGGGCGTGGAGCGGGTGGGGCGCCGGGACCACTTCTTCGAGCTGGGCGGGCACTCGCTGCGCGCCGTGCAGGTGGTGTCGCGCGTCAGGCAGCTGCTGCACGTGGAGGCGGCCCTCGGCGAGATCTTTTTGCGGCCCGTGCTCGCGGACTTCGCGCGCGGGCTGGACCCCGAGGCGCGCGCCGAGCTGCCGCCCATCGAGCCCGCGGACCGCGGCGCGCCCCTCCCCGTGTCGTTCGCGCAGCGGCGGCTCTGGTTCGTGGACCGGATGGGGGGCACCGGCGCGGCCTACCACATCAGCACGCGGCTGCGGCTGCGGGGCGAGCTGGACCGCGGGGCGCTGGTCCGCGCCCTGGACACCATCGTGGCCCGCCACGAGGCGCTGCGCACCACGTTCGTGCAGGTGGACGCCGAGCCCGCCCAGCGCATCGCGCCGGTGGCGGAGAGCGCGTTCCGCCTGCTGGACCACGACCTCGCCGGGCTCGGCGAGGCCGCGGCCGAGGCCGAGCTGCTCCGGCTGATGGCGGAGGAGACCGGCGCGCCCTTCGACCTGGAGCGCGGGCCCCTGATCCGCGGCCGCCTGGCGCGCCTGGGGCCGGACGACCACGCGCTGCTGGTGACCATGCACCACATCGTCTCCGACGGGTGGAGCATGGGGGTGTTCATGGACGAGCTGAGCGCCCTGTACACCGCCTTCCACCGGGGCGACGAGGACCCGCTCCCGCCGCTCCCGGTGCAGTACGCCGACTACGCGGCCTGGCAGCGGAGATGGCTGGACGGCGACGTGCTGGGGCAGCAGGCCGACTTCTGGAAGCGGACGCTGGCCGGCGCGCCGGAGCAGCTGGAGCTCCCCACGGACCACGCGCGCCCCGCGCAGCAGGACTTCGCCGGGGCCGCGGTGCGGGTGGAGCTGGACGAGGAGCTGACGGCCGGGCTCAAGGCGCTCAGCCGGCGCCACGGCGCCACGCTGTTCATGACGGTGCTGGCCGGGTGGGCCGCGACGCTGGGCCGCCTGGCCGGGCAGGACGACGTGGTGGTCGGCACGCCGGCGGCCAACCGCGGCCGCAGCGAGGTCGAGGGGCTGATCGGCTTCTTCATCAACACCCTGGCGCTGCGGGTCGACCTGTCCGGCCAGGCCACGGTCGCCGACCTGCTGGCGCAGGTCAAGGCGGGGGTGCTCGCGGCCCAGCAGCACCAGGACATCCCCTTCGAGCAGGTGGTGGAGCTGGTGCAGCCGGCGCGCAGCCTGGCCCGCAACCCGCTCTTCCAGGTGGCGCTCGCCTGGCAGAACACGCCGCGGGGCAGCCTGGAGCTGCCGGGCCTCACCTTCGGGTCCGCGGGGTCGGCGCCCCACGTGACCTCGCAGTTCGACATGTCGCTCACCCTGCTGGAGGCGGGCGGGTGGATCGTCGGCAACCTCACCTACGCGACCGCGCTCCTCCGGCAGGAGACCGTGGAGCGCTGGATCGGCTACCTGCGCAGCGTGCTGCGGGAGATGGTCGAGGACGAGCGCCGGCCGGTGAGCGGGCTGGCGATGCTGGACGCCGCGGAGCGCGCGCTGGTGGTGGACGAGTGGAACCGCACCGCGCGCCCCTGGCCGCGCGGCGTGGGGATGAACGAGCTGTTCGAGGCGCAGGTCGCCGCCCGCCCCGACGCGCCCGCCCTGGCCTGGGGCGACGAGGAGCTTAGCTACCGCGAGCTGGACGCGCGCGCCAACCGCCTCGCCCACCACCTCCGCGGCCTGGGGGTCGGCCCGGACGCGCGGGTCGGGGTGATGCTGGAGCGCGGCGTGGAGCTGGTCGTCTCCATCCTGGCGGTGATCAAGGCCGGCGGCGCCTACGTGCCGCTCGACCCCGGCTACCCCGCCGAGCGCCTGCGCCTGATGCTGGAGGACAGCGGCGTGCGCGTGCTGCTCACCCGCTCCGAGCTGGCGGGCACGCCCGAGCTGGCCGGCGCCTTCGACGCCGACGAGCTGACGGTCGTCCACCTCGACCGGTCCGCCGACGCGCTCGCGTCGCAGCCGGCCGGGCCGGTGCGCAGCGGCGCCGATCCCGAGAACCTGGCGTACATCGTCTACACCTCGGGCTCCACCGGCCGCCCCAAGGGCGTCATGGTCGCCCACCGCCACGTCGTCCAGCTCGTCGTCGAGACGGACTACGTCCGCTTCGCGCCCGGCGACCGCGTCGCGCAGGCGTCGAACGCCAGCTTCGACGCGCTGACCTTCGAGGCCTGGGGCGCCCTGCTCAATGGCGCCACCCTCGTCGGCATCCCGCGCGACGTGCTCCTCTCCCCCGCCGCCTTCCGCGACACGCTGCGCGAGCAGGGGATCACCACGCTGTACCAGACGACCGCGCTGCTCAACCAGCTGTCGCGCGAGCAGCCCGACATCTTCGCCCCGCTGCGCGAGGTGCTGTTCGGCGGGCAGGCCGCCGACGCCGACAGCGTGCGGCGGCTGCTGAAGGCGGGCAAGCCACGGCGCCTGCTGCACATGTACGGGCCGACGGAGACGACGGCGTGGTGCTCGTACGAGAACGTGGAGCACGTGGCGGACGACGCCCTGACGGTCTCCGTCGGGCGCGGGACGGGGAACCAGCGCATCTACCTGCTGGACGGGGCGCTGAACCCGGTACCGGTCGGCGTGGCGGGCGAGGCGTTCGTGGGCGGCGACGGCGTGGTGCGCGGCTACCTGGACCGGCCGGAGCTGACGTCCGAGCGCTTCGTCCCCGACCCGTTCGCGGCCGAGCCTGGCGCCCGGATGTACCGCACGGGCGACCGCCTGCGCTGGACGGCGGAGGGGAAGCTGGAGTTCGTGGGCCGCGTGGACGAGCAGGTCAAGGTGCGCGGCTTCCGCATCGAGCCGGGCGAGATCGAGGCCGTGCTGTGCGCGCACGAGGGGGTGAGCGAGGCGCGCGTGATCGTGCGCGAGGACGAGC
>DASVQR010000234.1:0-44028 GCA_036389055.1 Longimicrobiaceae bacterium
CCAGCCGGGCGCACTCGCGCAGCTCCGCCGCCAGCGCGGCGAGCTCCGCCCGCGGGACCCGGCGCTCCCCCGCCGCCGCGGCGCCCTCCAGCACGTCGCCCAGGGCCACCAGGTTGATCAGCACGCGGTCGGCGCTCTCCAGCAGCACCAGCAGCCGCTCGCCGCGCACGCTCTCGCCGGAGCGCCCGCGGCGGATCGCCGCCAGGGTGGCGCGCGCCGCCTCCACCGCCTGCCGCGCGGCCAGGAAGGCGGCGCTCCCCCGCGGGGCCGGCTCCGTCGCCTCCGGCGGGCTCGCCATGGCCTCCGCGTAGTCGGCGAGCGCGCGGTAGCACGCCGCCACCGCCAGCATGCCGGGGCGGTAGAACCGCACCGGCCACAGCGCCAGCGACAGCAGCATGGCCCAGGCGCCCCCGGCGAGCACCCAGCCGCCGTGCTCCAGCGCCGCCGCGGTCCCCACGGACGGGGTGGAGAGCGCCACCACGAACATCACCGTGGCGACCACGCCGGCCGTTCCCGCGGCCGGGCCGTACGCCCTGGCCAGGCTGGCCGCCGTGGTCCACAGCAGCACGGCGGGGACCGCGGCCCCCGGCCAGGGGCGCAGCAGCGCCCCCGCGACGGCGCCGGCGGCCACGGCCAGCCCCTGTGTCGCCATGGCGGTGGCGCGGCTGCGGTACGCGCCGCCGTTGTCGGCGCGCGACACCATGAACCCGCCCAGCCCGGCGAGCATCGCCTCGGGGATCCCCAGCGCGTGCCCCGCGAGCAGCGGCGCCACCGTGGCCGTGGCGGTGCGCAGCCCGGCGGCGACGGCGGGCGGCGCGGGCGCCGGCTTCACCGAGGCGCGCAGCGACTCGGCGAGCCGTCCGGCGGGGCCGGCGCGGGGGGCGGGCGGGGGCGGGGCTCCGGTCTGCTGCATGCGCGCGGGTGCAGCAAACTCCGGGCGAGGGCTCACGCCGGCGCCGCGGCCGGCGCGGACTGGGCCCGGACGTACAGCACCAGCCCCACCACGGTGAGCGCGATCCCCGCCCACCCCACCGAGCCGGGGAGCGCCGCGTCCAGCAGCACCACCTCGCCGGCCAGCGAGAAGAGCACCTCGGCGGCCTGGGTGCTGTCCACCGCGGCGATCTCGTACGGCTCGCGCGCGCCGTGCCTGGCGTGCAGGAAGAGCGTGGTGGCCACCACGCCGGAAAGGAGCGCCACCACCCCGGTGCTCGCCACCTGCCCGGGCGTGGGCGCGGGGGGCCGCGCCGCCAGGGCCAGCACGAGCCAGAAGGGGACGGAGCCCAGCGTCATCAGCCACACCACGGCGAAGCGGTCGTCCAGCACGGGGCCGGCGATGCGGGGGATGCGCCCGTGGCCGCCGTTCCGCGCCTCCCACACCATCTGGTTGCCCAGGGGGTAGGCGAAGGCCGCCAGCACCACCGGGAGCGCCCCGCGCCACACGTCGCCCATGCCGGCGGAGCCGGCGTGCTCGGCGTTGACCAGCACGATCCCGGCGAAGATCAGCAGGATCAGCAGCACCCCGCGCGCCGGCACCCGCCGCCCGAAGGCGAGCAGCACCAGCGGCGTCGCCAGCAGCGTGGTCTGCCAGGTGGCGGCCACCACCCACCCCGCCGCGTACGCCGAGGCGAACGCGCACAGCGCGTAGAACGCCCCGAAGCCCACGCTCCCCGCCACGGTCCAGAACACGGCGTGCCCGCGGAAGGCGGCCCACGCCGCCGCCACCGCGCGCGCGCCCCCGGTGGCAGCCAGCCACCCGGTGAGCATCAGCAGCATCCAGGCGTAGCGCAGGGCGGCCGTCCACACCCAGTGGCCGCCCTCCAGGCTCATGGAGCGGTTGAGCACGAAGGTGCTGCTGAAGAACAGCGCCGAGAGCACCCCCAGCGCGACGAGTCGGGCCATCGTCTCCTCCTCCGGCGGACGTAAAAACCGGGGGGAAGCTCGCGCTGGCGCCGCACTTGCGGAAGGGGCAGGCCGGAATGCGGGACGCGACGCGCAACAGCGGAGGCCAGGATGCGCTTTACGGGCAACAAGAGGAGCGGCAACGTCACGGACCGGCGGGGGATGGGGGGCGGTGCCGTGGCCGGGGGCGGGATCGGGGCGGTGGTGATCGCGCTGATCGTGATGTTCATGGGCGGAGACCCCAGCGCGGTGCTGCAGCAGGCGCCCGTCGAGCAGGCGCCTCCGGGGAGCACGCCGGGCGCGCCGCCCAGCGACTCCATGGGCGTGTTCGTGGACCAGGTGCTGGCGAGCACGCAGGACGTGTGGAAGCAGGTCTTTCCGCAGGCGACCGGGCAGCAGTACAAGGAGCCGGAGCTCTTTATCTTCAGCGGGACGACGCCCACCGCATGCGGCACGGGACAGTCGGCCATGGGACCGTTCTACTGCCCTCCGGACCAGGGCGTCTACATCGACCTGAGCTTCTACCGCGACATGAAGACGCAGCTGGGCGCCCCCGGCGACTTCGCCCAGGCGTACGTGATCGCCCACGAGGTGGGGCACCACGTGCAGAACCTGCTGGGGACCTCGGACCAGGTGCACGCCGCGCAGCAGCGGCTGAGCAAGAGCGAGGGCAACGAGATGTCGGTGCGCCTGGAGCTGCAGGCGGACTGCTACGCGGGCGTGTGGGGCTTCCACGCTCCCCGCGTGAGCGAGGTGGTGCTGGACCCCGGCGACGTGGACGAGGCGCTGAACGCCGCCAGCGCCATCGGCGACGACCGCCTTCAGCAGCAGAGCCAGGGCCGCGTGGTGCCGGAGAGCTTCACGCACGGCACCTCGGAGCAGCGCGCCCGCTGGTTCCGCCGCGGCTTCGACACCGGCGACATGAAGCAGTGCGACACGTTCAACGCGTCGCGGCTGTAGAGGACCGAAGTGCGGGAGTGATCATCCGGTTCACGCGCAGCGTGAAGCGTCACGGCAGTACGAAGTACGAAGTACGAAGTACGAAGTACGAGCAAAGCGCCCCCGCCGGGATGTCCGGCGGGGGCGTGTTGCAGCGGCACGGCGGAGGCTGGCTCCCGCGCGAAGGGCTACCCCTCACCCCCCGGCCCCCTCTCCCACAAGGGGAGAGGGGGAGAACGACGGTGGGGGCTTCGGCATCGTCTCGCCGCCGGACCCCCTCCCCCCGACCCCCTCCCCGCAAGGGGGAGGGGGGGAACGACACGGCGGGCGCCGAGGGTCGGGAAGCCCTCCCCCGGCACGGGGGAGGGTGGCGAGCCTCAAGCGAGCCGGGTGGGGGCCCCGGAGGACGCCAGCTCCACCCCCGCGTGAGGGATGCGAGCGCGAAGCGGCGAGACTGCGCGGCAGTTTGCGCAGGCTCGCCTCCGTTGCAGACGGTCGTTTCGTCTGCTACGGAGCCGCAGCCCGACCCGAGCGCCAGCGAGGGGCACGCCCGAACCCGCTCCGTCTCCCGCAGCTCAGGAGTACGTGCAGCCTTCCTCGAAGTGAACCGCCAGGCCGGTATAGAACTCGACGACCGCCGGCCGCACGTTCTCCCGGGTGCCGGTGCTCCGCGTGCGCGGCGTCGCGGTCACGTGGCGGCGGACGTCCACCACGGCGCTGGCCATCTTCTGGTGGGCGCCGTCGCGGAGCTCGCTCAGGCTGCGGCCGGACAGCTCCCCCGCGGGGCGGTAGCGGCACCCCGGCACCCGGTGCGAGGTGAAGAGCGGGATCGCCTCGGCGTCCGGGTGGACCAGGGCGCCCCAGTCGCGCGGGTCGGGGCCCAGCGGCTCGGCGCCGCGGCGGGGCGCGCAGGCGGACGCGGCGAGCGCCAGGGCGAGGACGGCGAGCGGGGCGAGACTCCGGGTGCGCATGCGGCCTCCTCCGGCGGGGGTGGAACGACCTGCACGTGTGGATCCTCCTGCATTGTCCCGCCCGCGGCGCCGCGGCGCAAGCTCCCCGGCGGGCGGGCGCGGGTCAGCGGGCGCCCGGGGGAGCGGGGCCCATGCGCAGGCGCACCTCGCGGGGGACGCCCATCTGGCGCACCACCGCCTCGGCGTCGCGCAGGCCGCACGCCTCGCGCTGCACCACGAAGTACCAGAGCGCCTCGCCGGCCCGCGCCAGCAGCCGCTCCCGCGCGGCGGCGTCCTCCGCCGCCGCTTCGGCGCCCTCCGGCCGCGCCGCGTCGAAGCGGCGCAGCGCCTCCAGCGCCTCCTCCAGCCGCCGCCCCATGCGGGCGACGTTGGAGACCTTTTCCTGCACCAGCTCGTACTGGAGCACGTCCCAGCCGTCCCGGCCGGCCCCCACCCCGCCGAACCCGCGGGGAAGCTTCAGCGCCATCTCTCTCCACCTTGCTGCGGTCCCGGGTGCGCCGTCGCGCGGCGGCTCCCGCGCGCGAGGCGGGTTGCATACACCGCACCCGGCCGAGAAGGTGCGCGCCGCGTCAGGGGGGCGCGGCGCCCTCCCGCCGCAGCGGCTCCCAGCGCTCTTCCGGCCGCGCGGTCACCAGCCCGAGGATCATCCCCGCGCCCATGACGGGGACGCCCAGGACGGTGGCGGTCAACCCGAACCCGTAGCCGCCCGGGTCCTCCACCAGGTGGAACGCCGCCGCGACGGCCACCCCCGCGAGCAGGCCCGCGAACGCCGCCCGGGTGCCCGCGCGGCCGTAGGCCGGCTCGCCGAATCCCCTGCTGATCTCGACGCGCTCCAGCCGGGAAAGGAGGAGCGTGTCCGCCGCCCTGCCGCGCCTGAGGTACACCGCCAGGGTGTCGCCGGACGCCCCCGCGACCAGCCCCGCGCGGGGGAGCGGGCCGAGCGCCGGGTCCAGCACGCGCACCCGCACGCCCGCCTCGAGGGCGGGCTGCTGCGCGGCGGCGTACGGGGCGAGCGACAGGAGAGCGGCGAGGGCGGCGGCGAGCGGGAAGCGGCGCATGTGAGGTCGGCGGAGGTGAACGGACTGGATGCCGGACGGGAACGGTCGTGGACGCGGACGGGGGGCCCGGCGCGCCGCCCGCGGGCAGGGGCCGGCCCCGATGCGGGCAGAGGCGCCGGACGGGGATCCCGGCGCCTCCGCGCGTCTCCGGCTCCGGAGAGCGGCGCCCCGGGCGGCGCTCAGCCTTCGCGTGCCTCCGCCGTTGCGGCGGGGGCCGCTGCGGCCTCCGGCCTGTCGGGGCGGAGCTGCGCGGCGGCGGCGCGCGACGTGCGTGCGCGGCTGCCGAACTCGGTGGGGCGGGGGAAGACGAGGTCGCGGATGAAGCGGAGCATCGATACCTCCGGAGATGCGGGGAGTCCTGCAAGGTGGGAAGCCCCATGTATATGCCGCCACCTCCGGGAGCACAAGCCTTTTGTTTACCCCCCTCCGAAACCCGGCCGCCGCGTCCGGGTAGCAGTCCGCGCCGTCCACCCGGGACGTGCCGCACCCCCGTCAGGAGAACGATGAGCTCGTCGCAGACCCCCGAAGCCAGGCTCGCCCTTCCCGGCCACGCGCCTGTCCCCGCGCAGGTGCAGGTCCGCCCGCGCCCGCGCAAGCAGCGGATGGTGCGCGCCCTCACCCTGCTGCTGGTGTTCTGGGCGCTGGTGCCGCTGGTCTTCTTCATCCCCCCGCACCTGCCGTGGGCGCTGGGCGCCTTCGCGGCGGGGATCTACTTCGCGCTGCGCAGCCTGCGCGGCGAGTACGTGGTGGAGGCCTTCTCGGGCAGCTGCCCGCGCTGCGGCCAGCCCCTCGCGATCGCCCCCGGCACCCTGGTCAAGGTCCCCTACACGGTGACCTGCTACAACTGCCACCACGAGCCCGCGCTCCAGCTGGCCCGCGCCTGAGCCGCCGCCGGCTCACCCGCCGGAGCGCTCCCACTCGGCGACCAGGCGGGCCGGGGCGTGGCGGCGCCATGCGTCCATCACCAGCGGGCGGAGCCGCTCCGGCGGGATCGCGGGGAGGCGGACCAGCACGATGGGATAGCCGCGGTAGTGGTCGGTGACGAAGAAGGCGGCGGGGTCGGATTCCAGCAGGTGGTCGCGCTCGTACTCGTCGGTCTTCAGCACCAGGGTCTCGCCGTCCTCCCACAGCCGGAGGAAGAGCCTGCCGCGGACCTTGAGCGCGGGCGTCCCGTACGAAGTCCCCTCCTCCACGCCGGGGAGCGCGAGCGCCCACCCGCGCACGTCCTGGAAGGTGGTCCCTGCCGGGTCGTTCGTGGGACCGGTCACCGGAGGTCGGGATGACGGGATGGACGCGCGCCGCCCTGGCCGAACTCGTCGTACCAGGACCTGCGGGTGAGCTTCTTCAGCCGGTCGTAGTAGCGGGCGTTCGGGTCACCCGCCTCCATGTCGACCTCGCCGCTCTGCAGCGCGGCCATGTGCTGCAACAGCACGCTTCCCACCGCGTGGAGGGCGTCGTGCCGGCTCAGTCCCTCGCCCATGAGCCGTGCCACGGTGGCGGCGACGGGGATCTCGTCGCCCATGGCCACCTGGTTCTCCAGCGTCACGTGGACGATCGCGTGCACCTCCGGGTTCGGAAGCCGGATCCCTGCGCGCCGATGGAACCGCCGCACCATCTCGATCCGCTCCAGCTCCCCCAGGGCGAGCCACTGCTCCGGGTCCGGGGCGCGCTCGGGATCGTATCTCACGGCCACGCCCCCGTCAGCTCCCGCTTCGGTCCGTCGTCTCGTCCGGGCCGGACTCGGACGGCTCGTGCCCGTCGGCGCCGCGGCGGTCGCGCAGGAGCCGCGCCTCGCTGCGCAGCTCCTCGCCGCCGGTCTCCGGCTCCGGGGCGTCCTCGTCGTCGATCGGCCGGCCGGCGAAGTTGGGCCTGCGGTCCTCGCTCATGGGTCCTCCCGGGTGAGGGGTGTGCCGCCGCGCCGCTGCAACGCGCGTTCCCGCCGCGTCAGCGGGCGTGCAGCGCAAGCCAGCGGAGGGTTTCGCCCATGGTGGTCTCCCAGTCGTCCGCGCCCATCAGGTGCACGGCGCCGGGGAGCTCCAGGTAGCGGGCGCGCTCCGGCTGCGGGTGCCCCTCCGCGAGCCGCCGGTGGAAGCGGCGCGCGGCGTCCGGCGGCACGTTCTCGTCGCATTCCGCCGTGATGGACAGCAGCGCCGTCCGGTGGAACGCCTCCGGGCGGCGGTGCGGGCTGTCGCCGAGCGGCCACTCGGGCGAGCCCAGGATGGACACGGCGGCGCGGAGGGAGGGCTCCGCCAGGACGGCGCCGTACACCAGGTAGCCGCCCATGGAGATCCCCGCCGCGGACACCCGCTCCGGGTCGGCCAGCCCGGCGTCCGCCAGCTCCCGCACCACCCCCGGCACCTCGGCCGCGGTGCGGGCCGCCAGCTCCACGGCGACCCGCAGCGCCTCCTCGCGCGGCGCGTCGATGCGGGCGTCCAGGTCGGGGAGGCGGCGCGCCCCGTGCCCGGCGGCGTCCACCCCCACGGCCAGGAAGCCGGCCGCGGCGATGCGCTCCAGCTCGGGGCGGTGCGTCTCCTTGTCCACGCCGAAGCCGTGGAACCAGAGCACCGCCGGCAGCGGCCCGCCCCGCCCCTGCGGCCGCGCCAGCAGCAGCGGCGCGCCGGCGGCCGTGCGATTCTCGAACGTAGCGGACACCCTTCTCCTCCCCGTGCGTCTCAGCCCGGGCCCGGCTCCGCGACCCCGCGGAGCACCCGGGCGACGAAGGGCCCCTTGCCCTCGATGTAGGCCTCGCGGTCGCGCGGAAAGCGGGCCGCCAGCTCCAGCTTGAGCGCCCCGTACTCCGCGGCCAGGGCGGGATCGGCCCGCAGCGCGTCGCGGAACGCCAGGGGCGTGCGCCAGGGGGCGGACCCCTCCTCCGCCAGGTGCACGTGGTACGCGCGCGGGTCGCCCCGCCGGAAGAACTCGCGGCCGGGGATGCCCTGCTCCCCGCGGTGCACGTAGCCGGCCCGGGCCAGCGCCACCACGTACGGGGCGACCTCCGAGCCCGGCGGGCGGCCGGCCAGGATGTCCACGATGGGCTTCGCCGCCAGCCCCGGGACGCCCGTGCTCCCCATGTGCTCCAGCCGCAGGGGGAGGCCGTCCAGCGCCGCCCGGATCCGCGCGGCCTCCGCGGCGAACAGCGCCTGCCACGCCGGGTCGTACGGCACCACGCGCACCGTCCCCGATTCCAGCCCCAGCGATCCGCTCATCCGTCCTCCGCCGGTTCAGGGGTGGACCCGGCGCCAGCGGCCGGGGATGCGCGCCGCCGCGCCGGAGTACGCGCCCATGCCGAGCCCCGTCGCCCCCGCCGCGAAGAGCAGCGCCGGGCGCGCGCCCTCCAGCCCGAACTCCTGCTCCAGCCAGCTCCCCGCCAGGAACCCGCCCGCCAGCCCCGCGCTCAGGCCGAGCAGGCCGCGCCGCAGCACCACGCGCGCCCGCGGCTCGCGGTCGCGCACCTCCACCCGCGCCACGGAGGCGAGGGCGAGGCGCACCGACTCGCCCGGGGCGGTCTCCACCACCAGCGTGTCCGCAGCGAGTGACCGCAGCCGCCCGGCGTGGAGGTCGCGCGCCGTCTCCACCCGCACCTCCGCGCCCGGCCGCACGTCGGCAAGGCGCTGCGCGGCGAGCGGCGCCGCGAGCAGGAGCAGCACGGCGAGCGGTCCGGCGGTCCGCGGCGTCATCGGGATCCGGGTTCGGGGGACCGGCGCGCGCCGCCTTTGCGGCCGCACCCGTGCCCACATATCGTTGGGTCGGGCGCACGCCTCCGCGCGAGGACCGGGCCAGCGCGGCGCGCCGCCCCGCCGGCCTCCCCCACTCCCGAAGCCCCGACCATGCAGCACGCACCGCGCTCCTCCGCCCGCGCCCGGCTCGCCGCCGGGCTGGCCGCCCTGGCGCTGCTCGCCGCCTGCGGCGCCGGCGGCGATCCCCCGCCCGTCGCGATCGACGAGGCGGCCTACCGGCGGTCGCTGGAGGAGTTCCGGGCGGAGCGCGCGGAGGAGGTCAACGGCCCGGACGGGTGGAACACGCTGGTGGGGCTGTTCTGGCTGGCCCCGGGCGCGAACGCGGTGGGGAGCGACTCCGCCGCCGCCGTGCGCCTCCCCGCCGACCGCGCGCCGGCCGCGCTGGGCACGGTGTTCGTGGAGGGAGACTCGGCGCGCTTCGTGGCCGCGCCGGGCGCCGCGGTCACCAGCGCCGGCGCGCCGGCGCGCGCGCTCCGCCTGCGCAGCGACGCCGACGGCGCGCAGACGGTGCTCGCCCACGGCTCGCTGACGCTGCGGACCATCCGGCGCGGCGAGCGGCTGGCGCTGCGGGTCAAGGACAGCCGGCACCCGGCGCGGACGGCTTTCCCCGGGCTGCGCAGCTTCCCCGCGGACACGGCGTGGCGCATCCGCGCGCGCTTCCTGCGCAGCGAGCGCATGGACTCGGTGGAGATCGTCAACGTGCTGGGGATGATGCAGAAGCAGCCCTCGCCCGGGCTGATCGAGTTCGAGGCCGGCGGCCGGCGCCACACCCTGCGCCCGGTGCTGGAGGAGGGCAGCGCCGACCTGTTCGTGATGTTCAAGGACTCCACCAGCAGCACCGACACCTACCAGGCCGGGCGCTACCTGTACGTGAGCCCGCCGGACTCGGCGGGGCGCGTGCTGCTGGACTTCAACCGGGCGCACAACCCGCCCTGCGCCTTCACCGCCTTCGCCACCTGCCCGCTCCCCCCGCGCGAGAACCACCTGCCGCTGCGCGTCGCCGCGGGGGAGCTGCGCCCGGCGAAGCACTGACGGCGCCGCGCCCGGCCGTCAGCCCAGCGCGGCGCGGAACTGGAAGCACTCGATCCCCAGCCCCTCGCGGAAGTAGAAGCGGTGCGCCCCCTCCCGCGTCACCCGGGAGATCAGCTGGATCTCGGCGCACCCGGCGGCCCGCCCCTCGTCCTTGAGCCAGTCCAGCAGGCTCCGCCCGTAGCCGCGCGAGCGCACCCGCTCGTCGGTGACGAAGTCGTCCAGGTACAGCAGCTTGCCGCAGTACAGCATGGTCATGTAGCGGTATCCGGCCACGGCGCGCACCTCGCCGTCCTCCGACAGCGCGGCCAGCCGGTAGCCGTCGCTCTCCATCATCCGGCGCACCATGGGCACGTAGTCCTCCCGCGCGAGGTGCGGGCGCAGCTGCCGCATCACCTCCCAAGTGGCGGCGATGTCGGCGTCGTTTTCGGGGGTGCTGATCGTCACGGGAAGATTCGGTGGATGCGTCGAGGAACGGCCCGCCGCGGGCTACGCGGCGGGCTCCGGCACCGGGTCGTGGGCGGCGCCGGCGCCTTCTCCCGGCGAGTCCGCGGCACGCGGCTGCCACCCCCGGGTGAGCCGGTCCGCCATCCACCCCAGGGCACCGACGGCCAGGGTGAGGGCGAGGCCGTACCTGCCCAGGAGGGTCACGGGCCAGAAGGCGGCCTGCGCACCGTGCAGGAGCGAGTCCGTGCCGAAGCCCAGGAACCACTCCCAGCTCAGCCGCTCCAGGAACTCCCGCGGGCCGGGAGCCGCCGCCCAGTCGCTCCGCAGCGCCCCGGCCTGCAGGAGGAGCCAGGTGCCGAGCGCGGCGGCGCCGTAGGCTCCGCCCCCGTGGGCGCGCACCCGCGCGAGGAAGTGCGCCCCGGCTCGCTCGCGCAGGCGTCCGGCGCGCACCGTCCGCACCAGCGCATGGCCGGCCGACGCGAGCATGAGGGCCGCCAGCAGCGTGCGGGCCCGGGCGGCGGGGACGCCGTGCGTCAGGCCGGCGACGGCCACCACCACGGCGAGGGCAAGGAGGAGCGCCGCCACCACCCAGAAGCGGAGGCCGAACTCCGAACTCGTACCGGGCGACGACGTTTCCATCTCCGGGCTCCCGAAAAAGTGGACGCACGATCCGGCCGGTCAGGATCGCCGGCCCGTCGGCACTACGCGGCGGGGAGCCGCGAGTTTCGCGCGGACGGGACCGCCGGGAGCCGCGGCTACGGGTGCATCTTCTCGCCGCGCTCAAGCATCTGGATGAAGCCGGCGATCCGCTTCGCGCGGGTCTCCGGCTTCTTCGCGGTCTGCACGCGGAACAGGATGGCGTAGCGGTTGGCGCCGTTCAGGGTCGCAAAGAACTCCGCCGCCTTCGGGCTGGCGTCCAGCGCGGCCCGGAGGTCGTCCGGGACGGTGGCGTTGCTCTGCGAGTCGTACGCGGCGTCCCACCGGCCGTCCGCCCGGGCGGCCTCCACCGCGGCGAGCCCCGCCGGCTTCATCCGCCCCGCCGCCACCAGCGCGTCCACCTTGTCGCGGTTGACCTTGGACCAGATGCTCCTGGGGCCGCGCGGGCCCCACTTCTGGATCCAGGTGGACTCGTCCCAGCTCTTTTTCTGGCTGTCGATCCACCCGTAGCAGAGCGCGACGTCCAGCGCCTCGGCATAGGACACGGAGCTGATGCCGGAGTCCTTTTTGGCGTGCCGGAGCCACACGCCGGGCGCGTCGGGGTGGTTGCGGTCGAGCCATTCGGCCCAGGCGGCCTGGTCCTCGAACAGGAGGACCGGCAGCTCGGGCGCCGGCGTCTTGGGTGGTGTCATCGCGGACGGGGTTGGCGGTGAGGATGTACGATTCGCGCAGGTGCGGATCGGGCTGGGCGCCTACCAGCGCACCCGGGCGAAGTCGGGGTCGCGGGCGAAGGTCAGGACGTCGTCGTGGTGATAGTACAGGCACCAGTCCGCCCGGGCGCCCACCCCCACCAGGTTGTCGCGGCCGAACAGCTCCGCGGCGTACTTCACCACCATCTTCCAGGTGGTCAGCACGGCCGGCTCGTCCGCCGGGCCGAACACGGGGAGCAGCAGCGCCGCGTCCGCGTACGGCACCCCCCGCTGGTGCAGCCACTTCTTCAGCTCCCTCTCCTCGCCCACGCGGGTCCGCTCCACCGTGCGCCAGCAGCCGCCGCTGAACGGCGAGTTGCCCCAGCCGTCGTCGCCGCAGAGCACGTCGCGCCGGCGGACCGCCTCGTACGCCGCCGCCGTGGAGGGGGAGTCCAGGAACAGGACCTGGTCCCGGTGCGCCGGCGGCATCGCCTCCAGCTGCTCCGGCGAGCCGAACGGCGTCAGCCACGGCTGCGGCGGAGCGCGCGTCCCCCGCAGCGCAGCCAGGTCGATGAAGCCGGGGCTCATGCGGTGCCCGGCAGCGGCTCACCGTCGTAGAGATGCCGGTCGTGCTCCACCGACCCGTTGGAAACCCCCGAGACGACCGGGGCAGTACCCAGGCCCCAGATCGGGTCGTCCGCAACCGGGCCGGCTGGTTCGCGCAGGCTCGCGAGCAGGCGCTCGGCGAGCAGGGCCCGTTCCTGTTCAGGAAGCTTCAACGCCTCGGCTTCGATTTCTCGGAGGGTCATACCACCTTTCGCCGCTGGTCCGCGAACGCCTCGCCCCGAGCATCATAGCGTGCGTCGGCCTGCCGACTACCGCACCCCCGCCATGCTCAGCGCCAGCAGCAGCACCATCCGCGTGGCGGGGAGCGCGCTGGGCACGTCCGCCCACTCGGAGAGCGTGTGCTGGTCGCCGCCGCGGGAGCGTCCCACGGAGACGGCCGGGATCCCCCGCACCACGGCCGCGTTGGCGTCGGTGGAGCCCGTGGGGAGCGCCTCCGCCTCGATGCCCAGGAAGCGGTGCACGTCCAGCGCCGTCTGCACCAGCGGGTGGGCGCGGCGGCCGCGGAGCATCTCCTCGGTGCCGCCGGCCTGGTTGCGCGTGACGTCCTCCTTGTCCCAGCGCACCCCGTGCGCCTCCGCCGCCCGCCGCACCCGCGCGGTGATCTCCGCGTCCAGCGAGTCCAGCAGCGCGGGGTTCACCGAGCGCAGGTCCATGGTGAAGGACGCCTCCTCGGGGATGGCGTTGAAGATCTTGCCGCCGTCGACCATCCCCACGTTGTACACCGTGTTCCCGCGCCCCTCCGGGATGCGCAGCTCGTAGATGGAGCGCACCGCGTCGGCCAGGGCGCGCACCGGGTGCGGCTTGCCGGCCGAGGTGTTGGTGTGCGAGCCTTCCGCGCGGAAGGTGTAACGCGTCCAGTAGATCCCCAGCGCGCCGTACATCACCGGCCCCAGCCCGCCGTCCAGCCCCACCAGCACGTCCGCCTCGCCGGGGTTGTGCTCCAGCCAGTAGTCCATCCCCTTGAGCCCCAGCTCCTCCTGCGCGGTGCCGATGAAGAGCAGGTCGCCGCGGGTGCGCACCCCGGCCTGGTTCAGCGCGCGCGCCACGGCCAGCATGTTGGCGACCGAGGCCGAGTTGTCGAAGATGCCGGGGGCGCGCAGCACGTCGCCGTCGCGCTTCACCTTCACGTCGGTGTCCAGGGGGTGCACCGTGTCCAGGTGCGCGGCCAGCGCCACCGTGGGCCCGCCGCCCGTGCCGCGCCGCCGCCCAACGACGTTGCCGATGGAGTCCACGGCCACCTCCAGCCCGGCGGCCTGCATCTGCTCGCGGACGTAGGCGGCGCGCGCCTGCTCGTGGCGCGAGGTGCCGGGGATCTCGGTGATGCGGATCCACTCCTCCACCTGCCGGGGGAAGTTGCCCTCGATCCAGGCGAGCGCGTCGCGCACGGCGGGGCGCTCGGCCAGCCGCGGGGTGAAGTTGCTGGGGTACTTCGGCTGCTGCTGGCCGGCTGCGGGAGCGGCCGTGGCGAGCAGGGCGAGGGCGGCGCCCAGGGCGAGGGAGGTGCGCGCGTGCATGGGGGTGCGGAGGGGTGGCGGACCGGGAAACAGCGGACGTCCCGCAAGGTGCGCGGGAGCGGGTCGGGGCCGCAAGGGCTCCTTGCCCCGGCGGGCCGCGGGCGTTCTCTTCGGGGCACCCGGTGCGCGGGGGCGCGCCGCCACACCCTGCCCGAGGAGAGCCCGTGAGCATCACCCACATCGGCGCGGCGAGCGTCTGGGTCGGCGACATCGACGCCGCCGTCGACTACTACACCCGCGTGCTGGGGCTGGAGCTGGACAAGGTGATCGGCGAGCCGCCGCAGCCGCGCATGGCCTGGCTGCGCTTCCCGGACGGCCGCGCCATCGTCATCCTGGCGGAGGGCCGGGCGATGGGGATGGAGCAGCGGGTGGGCGGCTTCACCGGGCTGGTGCTGGACGTGGACGACGCGGAGCGCACGTTCGGGGAGCTGCAGGAGCGCGGCGCCCGGATGCCCGGCCCGCTGCGAAAGGACCCGGACGGCTGGCGGATCGTGGTGCGCGACCCCGACGGCAACGACCTGCTGCTCTACCAGCCGCACGACGAGGCGGACCGGCACTGAGAGGTTACAGGGGACAGGTTACAGGGGACAGCCTGCAACGGCGGCGGCGGGGCCGACTGTCGATGCGTGGCCGCACCGGGCGGTGAATCCCGAGCCACGTCAGGAGCCGTGTTCGTATGAGACATTCTCGCGGGTTTCGATGTGCGACCGTGATCCTCCTCGCCCTTTTCTCGTCCTCCTGCGTGGAATGGGCGGGTCAGGACATCACCTCTCCGCAGGCCGGTGGTCGCCGCATCGCCATGGCCCGCGTCGTTCTGAAAAGCGGCGGCGAGATCCTGGTAAGGGACGCCGTGGTGCAGCGGGACAGCCTCGTGGGTACCGACCCCAGCGGAGGCGGCCGGGTCTCGCTGGGTCTCGACCGGATCGTGAGACTGGAGCGCCGCAGGCTGAGCGACGAGGGCCGGGCGGCGATCGTCGTCGCCTCGCTCGCGGCCGCGGGCTGCCTTGCCCTGCTGGCCGTCCTGCACGCCGGAAACGAGGGCGGACGTAGCTGAGTCGAGCATCACCACCTCCCCCATCGCATGTACTCGCACTGCATCTTCTGCCGGCAGGCGCTCGGGAGGAACGAGGTGGTGGAGTCGTTCCCGGTGGGGAGGCGCCTCGCGTTCGACGCGGCCAGGGGGCGGCTCTGGGTCGTCTGCCCCCGGTGCGAGCGCTGGAACCTGTCCCCGCTGGAGGAGCGATGGGAGGCGGTCGAGGAGTGCGAGAGGCACTTCCGCTCCACCCGGCTCCGCGTCGCCACCGACAACATCGGCCTGGCGAGGCTCTCCGAGGGCCTGGAGCTGGTCCGCATCGGCAGACCGGAGCGCCCGGAGTTCGCCGCCTGGCGCTACGGGGACCGGTTCGGCCGCAGGCGAAGGCGCAGGGTGCTCCAGGCCGGGCTCGGACTGGGTGCCGTCGGCATCGTCGCCGCCGGGGGATGGGCCTGGGGCATAAGCGCCTTCGGGCTCTGGTATATGCTGCTCAAGGAGACCCGGAACGCGCTGCGCGGCGATCCGGACAAGGTCGTCGCGCACCTGGCGCTGGACAGGGAGCCGGACCTGAAGCTGAAGCGCAGGGACCTCCCCAACGTGTTCCTTCTCCCATCGGAGAGCGGGGAGCCCTGGCAGCTCGCCGTTCCGGGGAAGAGCGAGGAGCATTGTCTCTCCGGCGAGCGGGCCCTCCACGCCGTGGGCCTGCTGCTGCCGCACATGAACTCCTACGGCGGCTCGGCGCGGCGGGTACGGGAGGCGGTCGGCTACCTGGCGGGGCTCCGCCACCCCACGGACGCCTTCGCCCGGGTCGCCGCCTCCATGCAGAAGCACAGGGCCGCGACTTACCCCGAGCACGAATGGATGAGGGCGGATATCCGCTTCCCATCGTTCCGGATCGTGGACCAGCCCGCGGCGGTGCGGCTCGCGCTGGAGATGGCGGCCCACGAGGAGACGGAGCGCAGGGCCATGGAGGGCGAGCTGGCCTTCCTGGAGCAGGCATGGCGGGAGGCGGAGCGGATCGCCGCGATCGCGGACACGCTCGGCCTCGCCGACCGCATCGAGCGCGGCCTGCAGCGCCTGCGGCGGAAGGCTTCGAAGGAAGAGGGCGGGCGCGAGGCGGACGACTGAGCCCCGGCGGGGACGCACCCGCCGGGGCTCGCTGCCGTGCGCCGTCGCGGTTCCCTGCCGTATCCTTATCGATCGGTTCGGAGGGAGACTCGCCGGCCGTTTGGCGAGGCTCCCTCCGGCGGAGCGAGACCCCGCAGCGTCGGGCGCGGCTGTTTGCGCCCGACCGAGGAGGCTCGCGGAGCCCGCGTAGGAAACAGGCCGGCAGTTTGGCCTGGTTCCGGAGCGGCCCACCCGTGCTCAGAAATCACTCCAGCGAGAACGTCACCCGCACCACCGCGGTGATGTCCTTTTCCAGCGACGACGTGTCGTTGATGCCGTAGTCGCTCACCTCGGTGGAGTTGCGCGGGGTGATCTGGAACACGCCCATCCGCGCGCTCCGCACCGGGCCGATCCCGCTCCCGGCGCTCTCCGCGATGGCCGCGGCGCGCTCCCGGGCGTCGCGGGTGGCCTCCGCCAGCATCTGCGTGCGCACCTCGGGCAGGCGGGTGTACAGGTACTCCGGCGGCTGGGAGACCAGCGGCACCCCCCGGTTGATCAGCTCGCTGGCGCGCTGGGTGAGCGCGGTCACGCCGTCCACGTCGGGCGAGCGGACCTCGTACGTCTGCGTCAGGCGGTACCCCACCAGGTCGCCCGTCTCCGTGCCGTTCTCCAGCAGCCGGTTCATCCGCGCGGTCTCCAGCGGGCGGGCGGTGACCAGAGAGTCGGGGAGGCGCGAGGCGCGCAGGAAGGCGGCCACCTGCCCGGCGTCGGCGGTGACGGCGGCGTAGGCCTCCTGGAGCGTGGGGGCCTGGCTGGACACCGACAGGCGCCAGACCACGAAGTCGGAGCGGATGGCGCGGCGGGCGGAGCCGGTGACCTCCAGCTGGTCGCCGGCGCGCTTGGCGTCGCGGACGGCGGCGCCTCCCAGGGCGGCCGCGGCGACCAGGGCGAGGGCCAGGGCGACCAGCCCCCAGAACAGCTGGGGAAAGCGTCGGGACATGGGCGGGCGGGGAGGGAGGTGGGACCGCGCGGGGCCGGGAGGACGCGGCGGATCCCCTTGCGCGGCAGCGACTTTGCAGCGAGGGGGCGCCGGCGCGGGCGGACCCTCGCGGCGCCGCGCCGGGTAATGTCTACCTGCCGTCCCCCGCAACGTTCCCGGAATGCCCCGCGCCCGCCTCGCCCTCGTCGTCGCCGCCGTGCTCGGCCTGCTGGCCGGGTGCGGCCGGCCGCCGCAGCCCTCCGCGCCCGACGCGGGGCGGGAGCTGCGGCGCGGGCGGCTGTGGGCGGCGGCGCTGATCCGGGCGACGCGCGAGGCGGCGAGCCCCGATTCGGTGGCGCCCGAGGCGGCGCTGGCGCTGGGCTACCTGGAGCGGCTGCGGCTGGGGATGGGGAGCCCGTTCCGGATGGCGGAGCAGGCCGCCGCGGACCCGCGCCTGCCGGACACGCTGCGGGCGCGGGTGGCGTGGGCGCTGCTGGCGCGCACGCTGGACGGGCGCGCGTACGAGGTGGACCCCGCCACGCTGGAGCCGCTGGGGATGCGGGCCTCCGGCCCGGTGCGCGGCGACGGCGGCTTCCACCTGGGGCTGGTGGCGCGCGCGGTGGAGGACGCGCGCGACCCGCGGGCCGGGGAGCTGGGGGTGAGGATGGCGTACGCGGTGGCCGCGGCGGGCGGGGACGCCGGGCGCGGCGCACCGGCGCTGGCCGCGCGCGCGGCGGCGCAGCTGCGCGACCGGCGGCTGGCGCGCGAGGACGCGCGGGCGCTGCTGCGCGCCGCCGACTCGGCGCGGGCGTCGCCGCTGGCGCTGCTGCCGGCGTGGCGCGCGGGGCGCCGCTTCGCGGTGGAGGCGCCGCTGCTGCTCCCCCCCGCGGCCGACGCGGAGCGCGAGGCCATGGCGGCGGCGCTGGAGCTGGCGGAGGAGCTGCGCGAGGCGGCCGAGCGCCGGCCGGAGCGCAGTCCCGACCCGCCCCGCCGGCGCGCGGGGCTGCTGGGGCCGGGGGCGGCCGCGCGGCTGGCCGTGGTCGCCATGGCGGGGATGCCGCCGCAGTCGCAGGTGGCGACCCCCGTGCGCGCCTTCCGCGAGGTGCTGCTGGCGGGCGTGGAGGGCGAGCCCGCGGAGCCGCGGCGCCGCTTCCTGCGCCGCGCCACCGGCGAGGAGCGCTTCGTGGCGGAGCTGGCGCTGCTGCGCGGCGCGGCGGAGGGGCCGGGGACGGCGGGGGTGGCGCTGGCGGTGGGGGTGTCGCTCCGCTCGCTGGCGCAGGAGCCGGTGTGGTTCCCGGGCTTCCCCGCGCCCACCGAGCGCGAGCTGCGCACCGCCTTCGGGCTGCGCTCCATCACCTTCGCCGACAGCGTGCCGGAGGCGTGGCGCCCCTTCTACCTGCGCATGCTGGGGTCGTCGCTGCGCGACCTGGCGCTGGTGTTCCCGGCGTTCACGGTGGAGGGGCTGCGGGTCCGGTTCGGCGAGACGGAGCGCGAGGAGGCGCTGGCGACCCACGACCCCGCCCGCCGCCGGCTGACGCTCCCCCCGGCCACCGCCGCGGGGACGCTGGCGCACGAGCTGGCCCACGACCTGGACTGGCAGGCGGCGCGCGCCCGCTCCGGGGTGCGCGGGGCGTACCGCACCGACCGCGCGGTGCGCCTGCGCCGCGACTACCTGGCCGCCGCGGTGCGGGCGCTCTCCGACGAGCCCATGGAGCCGCCCGCCCCCGGCGACCGGGGGCGGCCGGACCCGGACCGGCGCCCGGCGGAGGTGTTCGCCCGCCACGTGGACTGGTTCGTGGCGGCGTCGCTGGCGCGGCGCGGGCTGTCCAGCGGCTACCTCAGCTCGGTGCAGGACGCCTTCCTCCCCGGGTACGCCGGCGCCCTGCCGCCCGACCCGGAGGGCCGGGCCGCCGCGGCGGTGGCCCGCATCCTGGGCGAGGTGGCGCCGGTGCCGGACGAGGAGCTGCGCTGGTTCGTGGGGCGCTTCGGGCCGGGGCGCCTGCCGCCGGTGGCGGAGGCGGTGCGGGCCGCGCTGGAGGCGCCGCGCGGCGCCGCGGCGGAGCCCGGCCCGGCCGCGGCGTGCGCCCCCGGCGCCGTGCTGCGCCAGGACCCGCTCCGCGGCAGGGTGCTGGCGCTTGCCGCGCAGGCCCGCGCCCGCGGCGAGGCGCTGCGGCAGGCGGAGCGCCTGGCCGGGCGCCCCGGGCGCACCTGGATGGCGCGGCAGCTGGACGGGATGCTCTGGTCGCCCGAGCCGGTGGACTCGGCCACGGCGGCCATGCTGGAGCCGCTGCTGCGCGGCGCCGGGGCGGCCGGCGGCGCCGCCGGCCTGCCGGACCCGGACGCCAGCCCGTTCGCGCTGGCCGCGGGCGCCGGCTGCCGGGCCGCCCCCGCGGCGTAGCGCCGCGCTACGCCTCCGCGCCGACCTCCATCGACAGGGAGTACAGGCGCTCCGCGTACGAGTCGATCAGGTCGCGCATCGCCAGCCGGGAAAGCCACTCTGTTGGAATCCCTTGCATCCCATAATACGCACCTGCGATCTGCCCGTAGATCGCCGCCGTGGTGTCGCTGTCGTCGCCCAGGTTCGCGGCCAGCAGGCAGCCTTCCCGGTACGAGTGCGCGTTGTGAAACGCCCACAGCGCCGCCTCCAGCGACTGCACCACGTACCCGGTTCCCGCGATCTCCGGGGGATTCCGGCGCTTGAAGCTCCCCGAGGCGACCTCCCGGATCTCCGGGGCCAGGGGACCGCCGGTCCAGTAATCCTCCGCGAGCAGCGCGTCCCTGTCGATCCCCCGGAGCGCCCCCACCAGCAGCGCGGCGAAGTAGCGGCACGCGTCCACCGCGGTGCGTGCCTGGTGGGTGGTGCGCGAGCTGTCCTCGGCCCGCGCGACGGCGACGTCGAGGTCCCTCCACCAGCACATGGCGACGGGCGCGAGCCGCATCAGCGAGCCGTTGCCCGCCTTGCGCGGATCCGCGGACCCGCTGAACGGCTCCCCGGTCCACTCGAAGCGGTGCAGCGCTTCGGCCACCGTCGTGCCGATGTCGAAGCACCGCCCGGTGCTGCTGAGGTGGCCGTCCCGGTACCAGCGGAGGTACCGGCGCATCTGGTCGGCGGGGTCGAATCCCCGCGTCTCCATCAGGCTCTCCGCCAGGCACAGCGCCATCGAGGTGTCGTCGGTCCACTGGCCCGGCCGGAGGTCGAACGGCCCCCCGCCGGCCATGTCGGCGACGGGGGGAAAGGACCCGGGCGGCATGAACTCCACGGAGCTCCCCACGGCGTCCCCCACCGCCAGGCCGAGCAGGCAGCCGCGGAACCGGTCCATCTGCGGGATCATGTGCATTCTCGTCGATCTCGGAGGCGAGTCACGGCCGGCCCGCTACGACGCCCCGGCCGGGGGGAGCCTGCGCCGCAGCCAGGCCGCGAGGGGGAGGGCGCCCAGCTGCACCCACAGCTTGCCCAGCAGCAGCCCGGGGAGCGCCACCCGGAGCGGGATCCCGGCCACGCCCAGGAACACCAGGCTGTCCAGCAGGCTCCCCACCACCCCGGAAAGGAGCACGGCCAGCAGGAAGTGCCGGCGCTGCAGGGGGGTGTAGACGGCGAAGTCCGCCAGCTCGGAAAGGAGGAAGGCGGAGCCGGAGGCGAGGGCGAGCTGCGGGCTCACCAGCACCGAGAGCAGGGTGCCCGCCGCGATGGCCGCGAGCGCGGGCCGCCGCCCCAGCGCCCGCTGCACCACGTCGCGCGCCACGAAGCTGACCCCCGCCGCGTACACGCCCGAGGGCGCCAGCAGCCCGAACCCCACGGGCGCCAGGTGCGTCCCGTCGGGGAGCACCACGGTGCCCGCGCTGCGGATCAGCCAGTTCGCCGCCGGGATCGCCGCCGCGTACACGGCCAGCGCGATCCAGCCCACGGTCCTGCGGTTCACGATCCCTCTCCTGCCCCGTCGTACGCGCCGCCGTCCACTTTTCCGGCGGACAAGATAGCGGCGGCGGCCCGGCCGGGGCACCCGCGTCGGCCGAACGACATCGCCCCCGCCGGACGGTCCGGCGGGGGCGCTGCGTCTCCGCGTCGGAGGGGGGCTACTTGAGCCCGGAGGGGAGGCGCGGCGAGGAGAGCAGTTCGCCGAACACCTCCCAGCGGCGGGCCGGGTCGGCGCCGCCCTGCCGCTCCACGTACTCGCGGACCAGGTCCTTGCCCAGGTTGTAGTTGATGACGTAGCTGCGGTACTTGTCGATGAAGCGGACCCGCTGCTGCGCCCGGGCGGGCTCCATCAGGGCGTAGCGGGTGAGCCAGTCGGCGGCGGCCGCGGCGTCGATCTCGCCGTCCAGGTAGCGGCGCGCGGCCTCGTTGCCGGCGTACCCCAGGCGGTCGGCCAGGCCCTGGACGCGGTAGTACTCCCCGGCGCGGGCGGGGTCCAGCCCGGCCAGCGGGAAGAGGCGCTCCCGCTCGAACCGGACGCGCTCCTCGCCGGGAAAGGCCATGGCGATGCCGTAGTTGGCGCTCCCCTCGGCGATCAGCGACTGCGGGCTGAACAGCGGGTACACGGAAAACTCCCACCAGCCGCGGTCGCGCACCAGGCTCTTTTCCAGCAGCGCGTTGTAGACGTGGTGCCCCGGGTACCCCTCGTGGCAGGCCAGGTCCACCGCCCGGTCGATGAAGATGGGGAGGTCGGTGTTGACCTGGATGAGGCTGCGGTAGTTGCCCTGGTACCAGTTGTAGCCGCTCCACGACTTGTCGGTGACGTACTCCACCGTGAAGCTTTCCCCGGCGGGGAGCTGCAGGTGCGGCAGGGTGCGCTCGCGGCAGGCGGCGATGGCGGTCTTGAACACGGTGTCCAGCCGCTCGCGCGGGATGACGAAGCGGCTGCGCCACGCCTCGTAGCGCGCCGGCACCGGCCCGCTGCCGGGGAGCGCGCGGTCCAGCTCGGCCAGCAGCCCGCGGTAGTACGCCTCGTCCTGGCGCGGCGCCGTGGCGTCGTACAGCACGTCCGACTCCTCGTCGAAGCGGAAGCGCTTGCCGCCCAGCATGTCCACCCGCCCCTGCATGGCGCGCAGCTGCCGGTCCAGGTACTCGCGCCGCAGCCGCTGCATGGAATCGAGCCCGGCCGCCGGGATGGACTCCACCCGCGACCGCAGCGCCGCCGCCCCGCCGCGGATCGCCTCCAGCGGCACCCTGGGCGCCCCCTCGGCCGGGCGCCACTCCGCCGGGCCGTAGTACGCGTCCACGTAGTCCGGGTCGTGCGCGCCCAGCGCGAGCGCCAGCTTCACGTACGCCTCCGCCACTTCGTCCATTGCGGTGCCGGTTGCGGGGGTGGATGCGGCCGTGGCGACCGGCGACGACGGGGCGCCCGCCGTCGGGGCCACGGCGGGGTCGGCGGGGCGCGGCGCGCAGCCGGGCGCGGCCGCGAGCCCGCACGCGAGCGCGATGCCGGCGGCGCGGAGCGCGGCGCCGGGGACACGGCGCCAGGAAGTGGTGATGGTCGGCATGGGGAGCGCGGGAGTTCCGGGAAGGCCGCGCCCGGAAGGGACGCGGAGGCTGCACGGAAGATGAACCGATGCGCGCGGCGGCGCCAGCGGGGCGGCCCCCGGGCCCCCTCCCCCGGCCCCTCCCCCGCAAGCGAGGGAGGGGAGAACTGCACCGGGCCTGGCAGACGCAGAACTGGCGTCGGCGGGAGGGCCCCCACCCGGCGGCCTGAGAGCCGCCACCCTCCCCCGTGCCGGGGGAGGGGAATCTCCACGCTGCGATCCCCGCCTTCGCCGTGTCGTGCCGTCGCCGTTCCCGCAGTACCCCCCGAAGTCTGTTCGGAGGGAGACCCGCCGGCAGTTTGGCGGGGCTCACTCCGGCGGAGGGAAACCCGCAGCAGTACCGCGGGGTTCCCGGAGCCCGCGTAGGAAACAGGCCGGCAGTTTGGCCTGGTTCCGGAGCGGCCCGCCTCGACAGGAAAATTCTACAGAAGACCGTGGCTTAGCGCGTACACGTACGCGGAAACGGCACGCAGCTGCGCGTCGTCGATCCCGAACCCGCCCCGTGCGGGCATGAACGCCGGGTACTCCTTGGGATCGGGCACGCCCGCTTCCACCAGCTTCACGATGGACTCGTAGCTGCCGTCGATGTTCAGCCACTCGTCGTTGCGCAGGTTGGGCGCCAGCGCCGTGCCCCGCGCGTCCGCCCCGTGGCAGGTCTGGCACCCGGCCGGGCCCACGAACAGCTTGCGCCCGTCGCGCACCATCTGCGGGGTGACGCCCGCGGGGAGGCGGGCCGCCAGGACGAGGTCCGCGCTGTCCTGCGCCGACAGCTTCGGCGCCGGGGCCTCCGGCGCGGCCGCGGCGCCCTCCCCGGACGGCGCGCCGCTCCCGCCGCCCCCGTCGTCCCCGCCGCACCCGGGGGCGAGCGCGAGGGTCGCCAGGACGGTGGCGAGGAGGACGGGTCTGCTGCGCATCACGGGGGCTCCGGAACGGGGGTCGGCGGACGGGCGGTCGCCGCGCGGGCCGCGAGGAGCATGCCAGCGCGGGCACGAGCGGCCGCGGCTTGCACGGTCCGGCGTGCCGCCCCATCATGCGCATTCCCGTGGCGTTCACCTGGTATGCGAGAGGAGGGACCTGCGGATGGATCTTCCTGGAGCACGCCCGCGCCGTCGATGCGCGGCCGGGGCGCCTTGGCGGGGCGCGCGAATCGCCGCCGCGCTCGCCCTGCTCGCGGCCGCGCCGGGGCCGACGGGCGCGCAGGCGGGCGGCGCGATCTCCGGCTTCACCGCGGAGGGGGCGGCGCGGCAGCGCGAGCGCGAGGCGCGCTTCCTGGCGGTCCCCTCCCGCGCCGGGGCGGAGCGCACGGTGCGGTCGCTGTCCCGCGGCTTCCACGTGGCCGGGACGCGGGAGGGGAAGGCGGTCGCCGACACCCTGGCCGCCTGGATGCGCGGGCTGGGCTTCCAGGTGAGCGTGGAGCGGTTCGACCCCTGGCTCCCGCACCCGCGCCGGACCCGGGTGACGCTGCTGGCGCCGGAGCGGCGGGAGCTCGCGACCCGCGAGCCCGGGGGCGACTCGCCGCTGCTCCAGTCGTGGGCCGCGTACGGGGCGAACGGCGCGGCCGAGGGCGAGGTGGTCTACGCCAGCTTCGGCCGCGAGGACGACTACCGGAGGCTGGAGCGGGCGGGGGTGGAGGTGCGTGGCCGGGTGGTGCTGGTGAGGTACGGGCTGGGCTTCCGCGGGGCCAAGGTGGCGGAGGCGGAGCGGCGCGGGGCCGTGGGGGTGCTGCTGTACTCGGACCCCGACGGGGACGGGTACGTCCGGGGCGACACCGCGCCGGCGGGCCCCTCGCGTCCGTCGTGGTCCGTGCAGCGCGGCACCGTGGAATACCTGTGGCTCCACCCCGGCGACCCGCTCACCCCCGGCCGCCCCGCTCTCCCCGGCGTGCCGCGCCTGGACCCTGCCGAGGCCGGCAACCTCCCCCGCATCCCGGTGGTGCCGCTGTCCTACGGCGAGGCCCGCCGCATCCTGGCCGCGCTGGGCGGGCCGGAGGCGCCGCACCGGTCGCGGGGGGCGCTCCCGGTCGCGTACCGGCAGGGCCCCGGCCCGGCGCGGGTCCGCCTGGAGAGCGAGCAGCACTTCGCGCAGCGACCCGTCTACAACGTGGTGGCGCGGATCCCCGGGCGCACGGACGAGGAGGTGATCCTGGGGAACCACCACGACGCCTGGCTGCTGGGCGGGGCCGACCCGCACAGCGGCACCTCGGCGCTGGTGGAGGCCGCGCGCGGGCTGGCGGAGCTGCGGCGCGCGGGGTGGACGCCGCGCCGGGGGATCACGCTGGCCTTCTGGGACGCGGAGGAGTTCGGGGCGACCGGGAGCACGGAGTGGGTGGAGGCGCACGCGGAGCGCCTGGCGCGCACGGCGGTGGCCTACTTCAACGTGGACATGTTCACGGCGGGGACGCTGGACGTGAGCGGCTCGCCCTCGCTGCGCGACCTGGTGCTGGAGGCGGCGGAGGCGGTCCCGGACCCGGTGACGCGGCGGCCGCTGGCCGAGGGGTGGCGCGCCCGGCAGCCGCTCGCGCCCACGCCCGTGCTGGGCGCGCTCGGGGCCGGCTCCGACTGGACGGCGTTCTTCCACTGGGCGGGGGTCCCCTCGCTCCAGTGGACCGCCCGCGGCCGCGGCTTCTACGGCGTGTACCACTCGGTGCTGGACGACTTCGCCTACGCGGGGCGCTGGGCGGACGCGGGCTTCCTGCACGCGCCCGCCGTGGCGGGGGTGATGGGGGTGGCCGCGCTGCGCCTTGCCGACGCGGACGCCCTCCCCTTCCGCTACACGCACTACGCGGAGCGCCTGGAAGGCTACTTCTCCCTGGTGCCGGGGGTGGGCCGGGGGGCGTGGTCGGCGCCGGTGCGCGAGGCCGCGGCGGAGTGGCGGGCGGCGGCCGCCGCGCTGGAGGCGGCGCAGGCCCGCGCCCTGGCCGCGGGGGACACGGCGATGCTGGCCCGCGCGGACCGCGCCCTCCCGGCGGCGGAGCGGGCGCTGCTGGACGCGCGGGGGATGCCCGGCCGCCCCTGGTACCGGCACACGGTGTACGCGCCGGGCCGGTACAGCGGCTACGACGCCGTGCCGCTGGCGGAATTGATGGAGGCGTACCAGGACGGCGACGCGGCGGCGCGGGCCCGCGGGGTGGAGCGGCTGGCGGCGGCGCTGCGGCGCTCGGCGGCGGTGCTGCGGGGCGTGCTGCCGCCCGCGTCCGCGGCGGACGCACGCTTCGTGCAGGGCCCCGCGGGCTCGCCTCACCCCTGACCTCCGCAGACGGACCGACCATGGCCACACCGAGCTCCCCGACCCCCGACGCCCGCCGCGCGGGCACCTTCGCCCTGGGCGGCGACCTCCCCGTGCACCGCCTGGGCTTCGGCGCCATGCGCATCACCGGCGAGGGGGTCTGGGGCCCGCCCCGGGACCACGACGAGGCGCTGCGGGTGCTGCGCCGCACCGTGCAGCTGGGCGTGGACCTGATCGACACCGCGGACTCGTACGGCCCCAACGTCAGCGAGGAATTGATCGCGGAGGCGCTGCACCCGTACCCGCGCGGGCTGGTGATCGCCACCAAGGCGGGGTTCGAGCGCTCCGGCCCCAACCAGTGGGAGGTCAACGGCCACCCGAAGCACCTGCGCCGGCAGTGCGAGGGGAGCCTGAAGCGGCTGCGGGTGGACCACATCGACCTGTACCAGCTGCACCGCATCGACCCGGGGATCCCGCTGGAGGACCAGGTGGGGACCTTCTCCGACCTGCGCGACGAGGGCAAGGTGCGCCACGTGGGGCTGTCGGAGGTGGGGGTGGACGAGATCGAGCAGGCGCGCCGCATCGTCCCCATCGTCTCCGTGCAGAACCGCTACAACCTGGCGGACCGCGCCTGGGAGGAGGTGCTCGACCACTGCGAGCGGGAGGGGATCGCCTTCATCCCCTGGTACCCGCTGGCCGCCGGCCCGCTGGCGGAGGAGGGCGGGCCGGCCGCGCGCATCGCCGAAAAGCTGGGCGCCACGCCGGGGCAGGTGGCGCTGGCCTGGCTGCTGCGCCGCTCGCCGGTGATGCTCCCGATCCCCGGCACCAGCAAGGTCGCGCACCTGGAGGAGAACGTCGCCGGCGCCGCCGTGGAGCTGAGCGACGAGGACTTCGAGGAGCTGAGCCGGGCCAGCGAGGAGCAGGAGGAGGAATAGTAGGAAACCGTTCCCACCTGCTGAACATCCGAGGCGCACGACCCTCCCCCGGGGAAACCGGGGGAGGGTTTTTAGCGCGGATGATTTCGTTTGCACCGCATGGGAGCGCTCGCCTATCTTGCCCTTCCCTCCTGTGTGCTCTCCGGCGAACGACGGATTCCCATGACCAGCCAAGCGCCAGCATCCCGGTCCCCTCTCCCGGTATTCGTCCTCGCGCCGCCTCCCCTGGCCGACGCTCTCGCGGAGGCGCTCTCGACTCCCGAGACGGTGGTGACGGTTCTGGAAAAGCCGGAACAGGTCGCCCGATATCCATGGAACGAGAACCCCTCGGCCGTTTTCGTGGAGCTCGATACGATCCCGGTCGACTACATGGTCGGCATCGTCTACGACTTCAGCCGAATGCCGAACGCCCACCCCTGCCTGGTGGCGAATTCCGGCACGACCGATCTGCTCGCCAAAGCACCGGGAGTAAGGGAATGGCTCCGCACCGTGCCGGTGATTTCCAGCGACCTTCCGGTGCAGCAGATCGCCGGCTCCGCCCGTGAAGTGCTGAAGATTTTCCTCTACGACCCGGGTGCCGCTTCCGAGACAACCGGGATCCCCTCGGAGAGCGCCGGAGCCGACGGGGAGGAGACCCGGCGCCCAGGCATGCGAGGCCGCTCCCTCACCGAGGAGCCCGCGAGCCAGTCGTCCTTCCCATTCGTCGCGTCGGAGCAGGACGATGCCGGCGCGCAGGCATCCGAGCCCGACCCCGCCGTCGCCCGCCTGGCCGAACTGGGCTTTCTCCACGGCGAGCCGGACGGCGACCCCCGTGCTATACGGGAGGCCGTTCACGCCTTTCAGCGGAGCCGGGGCCTGCCAGCGGACGGAACCCTCGGACCCGCGACGCGTGCAGCCCTCCTCGAGCCACGAACCCAGCCGCGGCCGATCAGGGAGGTGGCAAAGGAGCTAGGCATCGCCCCCGTGGAGCTGCTGAAGTGGGCACAGGCGCAGGGGGCGGACGTCCACAGCACCGCGTCCAACCTTCCGCCAGAGTACGAGACCCGCGCGCAGGGGGAGTTTTCAGCCCACCTGGGCCCGAGCGAAGCGGAATTCCAGGGGAATCGCTTGGAGGAGGCACAGTCCCTGGCATCCACAGTTGATCACGACAGGCTCACTAGCTCGGCGCGGCGGGGGATCGGCTTCGCGCTGGCACTGGCCTCCATGCGAAATAACCAGCGGGACGAGGTGGATTCAGTGCTGCTCTTCGCCGGCCTCCTGCTCAGGGGCGGGTCGCGCGAAAGCGAGGACACGGCGGCCTTCCTGCACCAGTACCTGCTGGAGCATACCGGCTCAGAACGCGTCGTGGAGACTCTCATCCGGGCGGAGCATTCTGGGATCACCTCGCTCCCTACTCACCCGGCGGAGGTCCCCCACCTCGACGCCCTCACCACCGGCGCAATCCGCCCCGTACTGGACCTTGCGTGGGAGTACGCTGCGCAGGTGGAAGAAAGGAATAACGACGGGGCCTCTTCCCCGGTCTCTTCCCGGCATCTGATCGCCGCGCTCCTCACCGGCACACCGCCGTTCCGGCTGGAAACCCGCCTGGAGGAGATGGGCGTGAGCCTGTATGACCTACGCGAGCGCTTCCTGGCATTCCTGGCGTCATACGCGGACTGGGAGAACCTGGAAGCATGGCGCGGCATCCTGATCCCAGGCTTCTTCACCGAGGTCTCCCCGCCCGCGCGCTACGCCGCCGACGCCGTGGGGGAGGACGGGGTGGACCGCCTGGGAATCACCAGCGAGGTCAACGCCTTGGCGGCCGTGCTCGCGGCGCACGACGCCAGCCTCCCCATCTCCGTGGGGCTGTTCGGCGACTGGGGGACAGGGAAGAGCTTCTTCATGCAGCAGATGGAGAAGCGCATCCGTGCGCTTGCGGCGAGCGCGGCGGCGGACCCGGGAAGCCCGTTCTGCGCCGACGTGGTGCAGATCCGCTTCAACGCCTGGCACTACATGGACGCCAACCTGTGGGCGAGCATGGTGGCCGAGGTGTTCCGGGGGCTGGCCGAGGAGCTGGAAAAGACCAGGAAGCTCACGCCCGCCCAGGTGCAGGCGCAGATCCGCGCCCGGCTGGAGGAGAAGGAGGGGTATGCCGCCCAGCTGAAGCGGCAGGAAGCCGGCATCCGCGAGGAGATCGACCGCGTGGTGGCGCGGGCGCAGGAGACGGAGAGCGTGCTCCGAGCGGCGGGCCAGGCCCTGGCCGACACCCTGCAGGACCCGGAGCTCCGCCAGCGGCTACGGGCGCTCGGAGCCGCCGTGGGGCTCGCCGATCCCGCGTTCGCGGAGCTCCAGGCGCAGGCCCGGGAGCTGGGCGACATCCGGGGCCGTCTGGCCAGGCTGGTAGAGCACCGGCCGTCACCGGGCGGGGTGGCGTACGGACTGGTGTTCGTCGGAGCGGGGGCGTTCGCCCTGTGGGCGGTCGCGCAGGTGCTGGACTGGCCCGGGCTGAAGGAGGAAGTGGCCGCGGTGATCGGCGCGGTGGCCGCCCTGGCCGCGCGGGTGGTGGAGTGGGCGCGCCCGACCCTGCGCCAGCTGAAGGGGGTGTCTGCGGAGATGGGGGAGCTGTCCGCCAAGGTGGATGAGGCGGCACGGAGGCACCGCGAGGAGGCTGAGAAGCGTCGGGCGGAGTTCCGTGTGGAGCTGGAGCGCCTGGAGGGCGAGCAGGCCGCCGTGCTGGAGCGTCAGCGCGAGGCAGCGCAGCAGATCGGGGAGCTGCGCACCGAGCTCCACGACCTGGCCGATGAGCGGCGCTTTCTGAACTTCGTCCTGGAGCGCAGCGCGGCCGCGGACTACCGCCAGCACCAGGGGATCATCGCGCTGGTGCGCAGGGACTTCGAGGAGCTGAGCCGGCTGCTGGGCGACGTCCGGGAGAACAGGGACGGCGAGAGCGCCGCGGGGCTGCCCCGCGTGGAGCGGATCATCCTGTACATCGACGACCTGGACCGCTGCCCGGAGAAGCGGGTGGTGGAGGTGCTCCAGGCCGTCCACCTGCTCCTCGCCTTTCCCCTGTTCGTGGTGGTGGTGGGCGTGGACTCGCGCTGGCTGCTGCGCTCCGTCCAGGGCCACTACTCGCGCTTCTTCAGCGCCGGGGAGGACGCGGCCGCCCACCCGGAGGACGCACGCCACTGGAGCTCCACCCCGCAGAACTACCTGGAAAAGATCTTCCAGATCCCCTTCACGCTGCGCCCCATGGACGGGCGCGGCTTCGCCTCGCTGATCGGGAGCCTGGTGCCGGTAAGCGGCGACGAGGGGGTGGGCGACGGCACCGCGGTGCGCCCCGCGGACCGGACGAAGCCGTCGGCCACGGGCTCGCCGCTGGAGGAGGCGGATGGAGTAAACGCCGCAGCGAAGCGGCGCGCCACGGGCGGAGCGGAGACCACGGCCGGGGCCGGGGCCGGAGCCGCGACGCCGGTCGGTGGGCCGGCGGCCTCGCAGGCCAGGGAGGCTCCGGCGGCGGCCGAGCCCCCACCGCGCAGCCTGGAGGTGGAGCGCTGGGAGCGGGCGTTCATGCAGGACATGGCGCCGCTGATCCCCTCCCCGCGCGCGGCCAAGCGCTTCGTCAACATCTACCGCTTCATCCGTGCGGGGACCGGCGAGGCGCGGCTGGACGCCTTCCGGGGGACCGCCGCCGAGCCCGGCGAGCACCGCGTGGTCGCACTCCTCCTGGCCGTCGTCACCGGCTACCCGGCCCAGGCGGAGGCGCTGTTCCGGGCGCTGGAGCTGGACGGGGACGCGAATGCCCCCGGCTCGTGGTGGGCGACCGTGGAGCGGCTGGAAGCCGACGCCTCCGGCGGCGCGAGGGACGGCAGGTGGTCCGAGCTGCTGCGCACCCTGCTGGCGATGCGCCCCGAGTTGGGGATGGAGGACGTCGCGCTGAAGCCGTTCGCCTACTGGGCTCCGCACGTGGCGCGCTTCTCCTTCCAGACCGGCAGGGCGCTGACGCGCGGCCGTGCGTGAGCCCCCGACTCCGGTAAGCCCCGCAGATCGCGCACAACATCGTTGACCGGGTACGGGCCGCGGAGTACACTGCGCCTGCCAACCCGCCATTCCGCAGAGCTTGCCTGCCCGGAGGCCCGGCCATGCGCCGGGGCTCCCTCTACCCTTCCCAAAGGCCATCGTGCTCTACACTGACCCGCTCCTTCCCCCGGCGGAGTGGCCCGGCGTGCGTGCGTCGTACCGGTTCGCCGCCTCCCCGCCGCGCCTGGTCCTGTCGCTCGTGTTCGACCCCGCGCGGGTGACGGACGGCGGGGACGCGGCGGAGCAGCGGGTGGAGGCTGCGCTCCTGCGCTACGCGGCCGTCGTCGCGCAGCTCACCGACCCGGAGACGCGCGTGCAGGTCGTGCAGTCGGTGCTCCCCGCGGACGGCGGGGCGGTGGGAGACGGGACGGCGGTCCGGACGGAGCTGGCGGGGTTCGCCGGGGCGGTGGCGGCGCAGCTCCAGGCGGCCCTCGTCGGCGGCACGGCCGTCCCGGTGCAGCTGGAGGTCGCCGTCCCGCTTGACCCCGCGGGCCTGGCGGGCCGCGGAGGCGACGTCTTCCCGGTGACCGTCTCGCTGGTGCTGTCGCGACCGCCGGAAGAGGCGGACGCGGGAGCGCGCGCCGCGGTCCCCGGCACGGCGTGGGCGGCGACGGAGCTGGCTCCCGAGCTGGACCCGACGGAGGACTTCGCGGCCGGGTTCGAGGCCGCCTTCGCGGGCTTCGACGGGGCGGACGGCGCGGCGCTGCTGGCGGTGGGCACCGGCGCGGACGGCTCGTCCGGGCCGGCCGGGAGCCCCGCCCCGTGGGGGGTGCGCTGGAGCCGCACCCACGGCATCCACGCGGCCTTCCGCCCGGCCGAAGCCGCGTGCTTCGCCCTGGCGCCGCTCGGCACCGGGCTCGTGGACGGGACGGCGCGGGTGCCCCGCTTCGACCCGGACACCCTGGAGGCCACCTGGTCCAGCCAGGACTTTTCCGGGGTGGACCTGGACGCCTGGGCCGGCGCTTTCCTGGATGCCGTGGACGAGGCGCTCTCGCCCGCGACCGGCGCGGCCGTCGCCGTGCTGGACGGGGCTTCGTACCGGGCGCTGGCGGACGCCCGGGCGCAGCTGGCGCGGGCGCTCGCCGCGGGGCTGGTCCCGGTCTTTTCGTCCGGCCCCGCCGGCGACCCTGCCGCGGCGCGGGAGGGGTTCGAGGAGGACGCGCGCGCCGCCCTGTCCGCCGCCTTCGCCGCCGCCTGCGTGGTACAGGTGCCGGCGGACGTGGCCGTGGCGGGCGCCGCCGGCCCCGTTCCGATGCGCTTCCTGGGCAGCGTCGCCGTGGCGGACGCGGACGCCGCGGAGGGGAGCGCGCCGGCCGACGGTGAGGTCGGGCTGGAGCTCCGGGCGACCACCGCGGAGCACCCCGGCTTCCTGGTCTTTCCCGCGACGGCGGAGGAGCCGGGGCGGGCGGCCGAGCTGGTGCCGGAGCTGCGCTACCAGCCCGGCTTCCTGGAGCGCCCCTCCGCAGTGGCGGACGTGGCGGACGCGCCCGGCGGGCCGGAGCGGCTGCGCCTGGTCCCCGGCGTGTCCGGCGTCCCGCTCGACCTGGCCCTTGGTCCCGTGAGCATCCCGGTGCCGCTGCGCGCCTTCCCCGCGGCGCCCGTGCCCACGGAGCAGCGCGCCGAGCAGTCGCCCGAGGACGGGACGGACCCCGCGGCCGGCCCGCCGCTGCCCTGGGACTACACCGCCGCCGTGGCGCTCCCCGGGCTGGCGGCGCAGGACCAGCTGTGGGTGAGCGTCGCCTACGACCACCCGCTCGACGGCCCGGCGTCACGTCTGCACCAGGCCGTGGAGACGCCGGACACGGTCCGGGCATTGTTCGAAGCGCTGGCCTCCTTCGGTGCGGCGTGGCCGGTGCTGCGGCCGCAGGTGGCCGCGCTGCCGGGGCGGCTCGCCGGCGGGGAGGCGCATCCGGCCCCGGCGCGGGTGATCGCCGCGCTGCTGGAGCAGGTGCAGCCGGTCGTGTGGGCCTGGAGGGTGCTGCGCGGGGGCGGTGAGGGCGGCATCGAACCCGCCCCCGACCCGTCCCTCCCCGCGGACGCGGCGGACGCCGGCGACGAGTACGTGGTGAGCTTCGCGGGCGCGTTCACCACGGGGGTGCTGCGCGTGTTCGCGCGGGGGAAGCCGGCGGAGGGCGGCGGCTCGGACCCGGCCGGGATCGTCTGGCCGCGCATCGCCGGGTGGGAGAGCGGCGCGCCGGCGCCCGCCGGCGACGCCGCGCCCGACGGGGCCGGCGGCTGGTTCGCCGCCGACTACGCGTACCCGCCGCCGTCCAACCGGCGGTCCGGCCCCCTGGCGCTGGCGCTGACCTGGCCGCGGCTGGACGCGGAGGCCAGGCAGACGGCGCGCGCGACGTTCCGCACCACGCGCAACGCCGGGCTCCGGCCCGGGGCGGCGACCTCCCCGGAGCTCGTCCGCCGGACGGCGGCGGTGTCGTTCGCCTCGCCGGTGGCGCCGACGCTGGTGGTGCCGCCGCGGTCCTTCGCCCCCGGGGCGAGCCTGGCCGCGACGCTGGAGGCAGCGCTGCGGGTCTTCGTGGTGGCGGGGAGCGCGGTAGGGGGGGAGCGGCGGCTCCGGGTGGCCGTCGTCTACCGCTTCCCCCTCCCACCCGGCGGGGGCGAGGCGCCCTGGAGCGAGGTGCCCGTGCTCCTGGTGCCCGACTTCCCGCTCGCGTCCGATCCCACCGGCTCCCCGTCCGGCACGGGCACCCCGCTGCGGCAGCTCGTCGCGGAGCTCGCCGCCGGGGTGGACGCGTGGTACCGGAGGACGGAGCCGCCCACCGGGCCGGCGCGGCTCGCCCTGGACGCGACGCTCTCCGCCGGGGCGGATGGCGCGCGGCGCACGGTCGTCCATGCGCCCGAGAGCGTGATCGAGGTGCCCGCCGGGTGGTGGCCGGCGGGGGACGCGCCGGCCGGAGGGGTTGACCGGGGGCCTCGGCCCGGGTAGCTTCCGAAAGGACACCGAACAAAGCAGGCCGCATCCAGGCCCCTCCCGGCACAGCGCCGGGGAGGGGCCTTTTTCGTTTCGCCTTCCGCAGACATCCAGAGAGCAGGCCGACCAGAGGCCCCGCCCGGCACAGCGCCGGGTCCGGGGCCTTTCCGTTCGGGGGCGAGGAAGGGCCCGATCATCCACCCGTGGAAAGGAGCTCTTCCAATGCCCACCACCGTCACGAAGACCGTCAAGCCGTCCGGCGGGGACTACACCTCGCTGGCTCAGGCCATCACCGGCCTGAAGCCGCAGTACGCCAACCTGGTGGCGCTCGACACCATCCTGCGGATCGAGTGCTACGCGATGGAGGATACCGCGAGGGTGGTCATCACCGAGGAATGGATCACCGACGCGGCCCGCTACATCCACGTCGTGGCCCCGCCCGGCGAGCGGCACCGCGGGACCTGGTCCACGCAGGCGTACCGGCTGAGCGCCAGTACCCAGTTCGGAGTGATCCAGGTCCGGACGGCCGGGCTCCGCCTGGAGGGCCTGCAGATCGAGAACCGCTATCCCACCGGCTCCAGCGCGGTCGTCGTCCCGACGCCCGCACCGACACCGCCGCAGCTCCGGGTCGAGGGGTGCATCATCCGCGGATGCCGGGGCACGGGCGGCTTCGACACCACCAGCGGCCGGAGCATCTACGCGCACACCATCGCGGGATCCATCCGCGTCCGCAACTGCGTGGTCTACGGCTTCGACGACGGCTTCTTCTGGAACGCGATGCAGGCCGGGGCGGAGCTGGTCCTGTACGACAACACGTTCTACGGCGCCCGCCGCAACAACGTCCGGGTGACCATCTCCGGCAGCGGAGTCACCCTGCGCCTCAAGAACAACCTGTGCGTGGACGCCGGCACGGGGCCCGACTACTCGATCACCGGGGCCGCCCCGGCCACGGCCGACTACGCGCGCAACCTGTCGTCCGACGGGTCCGCTCCGGGTGCGGACGCGATCCGCGAGGCGCGGGTGAGGTTCCGGGACGTGCAGGCCGGCGACTTCCGCCTGGACCGCGACGACACGGACGCGCAGGACGCGGGCGCGGACCTGCGCCAGGACGCGACCTGGCCGTTCACCTCGGACATCGCCGGGGAGCGGCGGAAGGACGTGTGGAGCGTCGGCGCGGCGGAGTACGCCCCCTCCCGCCGGGATGCGGCCTTCGGGGTGCGGCTCAGGGCGGCCGAGATCGCCCGGCACCGCCCGCATCCGCAGCACTGCAGCAACGGCGAGGAGGGCGCCGACCCCGCCCGGCCCTACGTCGCCAACTTCTCCAAGGGGCTCCAGCACGACTCGGTGGGCGACGTGGTGCCCGCCTCGTACCAGTCGCTGCTGAACGCGCTCGCCACGCGCGACCCGGCCGACTTCGAGGCGATCCTGCTGGGGCCCGGCGGGAAGAAGCTGACCAACCCGCAGGCGGGCCTCGCCTTCGACCTGGAGGGTCCCGACCCGCAGGCCGTCACCCAGCCGCCGGCGCCCCGCATCGACTCCGCGCAGAACTCGGCGGAGATGGGGGAGCTGTACTGGATGGCGCTCTCCCGCGACGTGCACTTCAACGACTACGGCTCCAGCTCGGTCGTGCAGGCTGCGATCGCGTCGCTCAACGCCGACTTCACCGACTTCCGCGGCCCCAGGCAGAGCGGCGCCGTCACCACGCAGACCGTCTTCCGCGGCATCTACCCGGGCGAGACGGTGGGCCCCTACCTCAGCCAGTTCCTGCTCAAGGGCACCAGCGACCCGCGCCTCCCGGCGGGCCAGGGGCGCAGCACGGCGGACGGGCTGATCACCTACGGAGACCTCAAGATCGACCAGCGCCAGGTGACGGTGGTGCCGAACGTCGACTACCTGACCTCGTTCGCCGACTGGCTGGACGTGCAGAACGGGTGGGACCGCCGCGGGCAGGACCAGGTGGACACCACGGCGCGCCGCTTCGTGCGCAACCTGCGGGACCTGGGCGAGCGGGTGCACTTCGACAACGTGGCCGACCACTTCTTCAACGCCTGCCTCATCCTCCTGCACGAGGTGCCCGGCAACCAGCTCACCGGCACCGGAGTGATCGGGCGCGACATGGAGTTCCCGTTCGACCAGGGCAATCCCTACCTGGCATACACGAAGCAGGCGCCGTTCGCCACGCTGGGAGCGCCGCACGCGCTGACCCTCGTCTGGGAGCTGCTGACCCGGGCGCTGCGGGCGGTGTGGTTCCAGAAGTGGTTCGTGCACCGCAGGCTGCGCCCCGAGGAGCTCGGCGGGCGCATCGACAACCACCTCGCCGGCCGCAGGACGTATCCGCAGATCGACGGCGAGATCCTGGCCTCGCTCCAGACGGGCGGGCTGGCGCCGTACTACGGCGGGCAGAGCGGCGACCGCTTCCCCAGCTACCTGCTGCCGCAGCAGTTCCCCGAGGGCGCCCCCACCCACCCGGCGTACGGCGCGGGGCACGCGACCGGCTCCGGCGCCTGCGCCACGGTGCTCAAGGCGTTCTTCAACGAGAGCACGCCCATCGAGAACCCGCTGGTCCCCAACTCCACCGGGACCGCGCTGGTGGCGTACACGGGAGCCGACGCGGCGCAGATGACGGTGGGCAGCGAGCTGAACAAGCTGGCCGGCAACGTCGCCATCGGGCGCAACGCCGCGGGTGTGCACTGGAGGAGCGACTACGACCAGTCGCTTCTGCTGGGGGAGACCATCGCCATCGGCGTGCTCCAGGAGCAGAGCCTGCTGCTGAACGAGCCGGAGTTCTACCAGGTCACGAAGTTCGACGGCACCACCATCCGCATCCAGGACGGCGCGGTCACCGCCGTCTGAGGTGAGGCGCGGGCCGGCGGGGGATCACCCCCCCGGCCCCGAGGCGGCAGTGCCGCGCACATCCCAGAGAAACAGGCCTCCAGGCCCCACCCGGCACCAGCAAGGTGGGGCGCCTGGAGGAGAACGTCGCGGGCGCCCCCGTCCGGTCTCCCGTGGGGGCGCCTTGCAGCTTCGTGTTTCTGGACTACTGGCGGTGGATGTGCACCCGGATCGCCTGCACCGTCGCTCCTCCCCACCCGGCGAGGCCACCGTCGCACGCCTCGGGGTAGGTCCACCCGGCGCCCTGCATGTACGCGCTGTAGCAGAGGGACCAGCCGCGCTGCTGCGGGTCGATCAGCCTCATCGTGACCGCCTGCATGACCCGGCCGTCCGATGCGCCCGTGCCGACGGGCGTCCCGTCGCAACGCTCCTGCTCCCACCCGTTCGCGTTCTTGTACCCCACCGTGTAGCAGACCTGGATGTCGGGCGGGAACTGCCCGTTGACCATCTTGAAGCCATTCACCACGCCACTCCCCGGCGTGCCCCGCGTGTGCCCGTTCCACCCCGGGCTGGACCACCCGGTCCCCCGCTGCGAGACGTTGAACACGATGGGGATGATGAAGTCCACCCGCGTGGGCTCCAGGGTGTTCACGGTCAGGTTCTGCAGCACGATCGTCTGGTCGTTGGACGCGTAGGTGAACGGCTGGTCCCGGGGAACCTCGGCGTAGGTGTCGATGCTCAGGCTCCCCGTCCGTCCGCCCGCGTCGTCGATGTTCCTCGGGTTCCGGTTCTGCGCGGCGCGGCTGGTGAGGAACTGGTACGCCAGACGCTGCGTGACCAGATCGTGCCGGAGCAGCGTGTTGCCGTAGTCCTCCGCAGTCCACCCGTTGAGGCTCGCCAGCCAGGGCTCCGGGGGTGAGCCCGGGCCTCCGTCCTGGGCGAAGTCGGCGTACCCGAAAACTTTCTGGAACGGGCTGGACGCGGTGTGGCCGTTGAGCAGCGTCTCGTAATAGTGCCTCTGGTGCTCGTCGAAGGTGTTCCCGTCGTTCAGGCCGTTCCGGTACGGCCAGCGGTTCGGGTCTCCCGCCAGGTATTCCCCCGCGTTGGTGCCCGCCTCGGTCACCCACAGCGGCCGGTTCGCGTCGTCGTTGGCGGCCATGATCTGCCGGACCATGTAGGGCTTGCTGAAGGGTCCGTATTGGGGGGTGTACGGGTCGGCCCCATAGGCGTGAACGGCGAGGATGTCGAAGTATCCTCTGGCGAGAGGATAGAAGGCGTTCAGGAAGTCCCAGGTCACCTGGGGATTCGGATGAGCCCCCGTGCACCCGCCGTCGGCGTCGGGCCACATCTGCTCCTGCCCCGTCACTCCGGCGGCGATCACCCAGTCGTTGGGGGCGTACCGCTTGATGGTGTCGTACGCAATGCGGAGCGTTTCCGCGTACCCGCGGCCCTGCGCCGCACGGTCCGAGTTGCAGCCGTCCGGTGACTTCCAGACCTGCCCCCAGTAGCCGGCGTCGGGCTCGTTCCAGATCTGCCAGAACTTGACCTTCGGGTACTCCTGGACGGCGAACTTGAGGAACGCCGCGAGCTTGGGGTTCATCTGGGCCGCGCCGTTGGGCGAGATGGGGCTTACCACGCCGCCGCCCGGCGAGCCGCCGTGCACCACCAGCACGGGCACGATGCCGTGGCTCAGCGCCGAGTCGATCCGCGTGTGGTAGTCGGCGATCACGTCGCGCGCGTACGTCCCATCTCCCTCCTGGTCGAAGAGAGCCCAGTAGAACGCCATCCGCATCATGCGAACCCCGGCGTTCTCCATCATCGCGAGCTGCGAGTCGTAGTACGCCCCGTTGGGGAGGTGCGTGTTGAGGCCGATCTCCGGCGTCGCGTCGAAGACGTAGAGTTGCCCGGCCCGGTGCCACGCGGCACGCCACTCCACGGGCTGGCCCGCGACGACCGTGGCGCTCGGCCCGGAGGGAGCCCGGGGACCGGCAGGTGCCGTCACCTCCCTGTCCTGGCAAGCTGGAAGCGAGAGGGCGAGCACGCCGGCAAGGAGTGCGCGAAGCTTCTTGGGTTGCACGACCATCCTGTCACCCCGTTGCAAGAGGCTGGGCCGCCATGGGGGGATTCCAGATATGGCGGGTAACGACTGGTATGTTCATCAAAAATTGTTCCATAATAAGCTGGCACGGTGGCGCACTCACCATCGGCTGGGCCGGGGCTGGAGCAGGACGGACAGCAGGTATGGGGAGGACCTTTCCTCCACGCCCGCCGGCACTTGAGACGGAATGTCCCTTGACACTCGCATCTATCCCGGATAGAATTACCGAACGCAAACCGAATATCCCGACCCGCGTGGCCCCCAGCAGGGCGGCCGGGAGATCGGCACCAGGCGTGCGCCGGAGGGGCCCCGGCGGACGACATCCGACAACTCTGCAGCGCGACCTCCCGGGCATTTCCGGGGAGGCCGGCCGGTCACCCCGACCGCCGGCCGCGGCGACGGCCTCCGGGCATCCCCCGGGGACCCGTTCTCCACCCAAAATGCACTGGAGGCAGCAATGGTCCGCGTAACGATCGACATCTTCTCCGGCCGTCCCAACCCCTCGTTCCTGCTGGACGACAAGGAAGCCCGGGAGATCCTGCGCCAGCTCTCCTCGACGCCCGAGGCGGTCACCTCCGACGAGGCCGTCCACGGCGTGCTGGGCTTCCGCGGGATGGTGCTGGAGCTGGACGAGGAGCCCGCCGGCAAGCTGGCCCTGCCGCGCCGCCTGCGCGTGGGCGGCGGCGTGTCGCGCGACGAGGGGCGGGGGCTGGAGCTGGCCGAGCGCCTGCTGGACCGCGCCGCGCGGCTGACCCCCGCGGCGGCGGGGGACTTCGGCAAGCTGGGCGTGTACGACGAGGCCGCGCTGAAGCGGCTGGTGGGCGAGGAGCTGCGGCAGGTGGAGGCGCGCAGCGCCATGCTGAACGCGGCCGCGGCGGACGCCGACGCGCCGGTGCCGGTGCTCCCGGAGGACGAGGAGGGCTCGGTGTCCATCCAGGCGGCCGCGCCGGTGCTGGGGCGCGACGCCTCCACCTGGAGCAACTACACCGTGGGCGGCACGTGCAGCCTGGAGGCCTCGGCCTTCAACCCCACCTTCTGGAACGGCTCGTCCACGGTGCGGCTGAACAACAACTGCTACAACTACGCCAACAACAAGCGCACGGACACCTTCGCCCAGCCGGGCAAGGCCACGGGCGCGCAGACCAGCACCATGGCGTGCGCCAACGTGGGGAGCGGCGCCGCCAGCGACGGACTGATCGCCTACCCGACCTGCGCCGGGAGCGGCATCCCGCGCTTCTACGTGGCGCTGGTGATCTGGCCCGGTGTGGACTACCACTGGTACCGCTACCAGAGCAACGGCTACTGGGGACACAAGCCCGGGCAGACCAACGCCATCAACACGGACAACAGCGGCGTGGTGATCTCCAACCCGCAGACGGCCAACCGGGGCGGCTACACCACCTTCTGCGGCTACTACTTCGCGCCCACCACGGCGCAGATCGCGTGACGGCACGCGCACGCCGGCTCACGGTCGCCGTGGCGGCGTGCGCACTCCTGGCGGGGAGCGGCTCCGGCTGCTCCCCGCCCATCGCAAAGGGAGGTGTGCGGATGCAGGTGGAAGCGGACGTCTTCAGCGGGCGCCCCAACCCGCGCTGGACGCTGGACGCGGCGGGGGCGCGGGAATTGGCCCGGCGGCTGGAGGAGCTCCCCGCCGCCGAGGCGGCCCCTGGGTTCGAGGGGCTGGGCTACCGCGGGCTGGTGGTGACCGGCCTGTCGGGCGAGTGCCCGGAGGTGCGCCTTCACGGCGGCCGGATCCAGGGCGAGTGCGCGGACGGCCCCCGCGCCTGGGCCGACGCCGGGCGCACCCTGGAGCGGTGGCTGCTCGCCACCGGCGAGGGGCGGATGGAGCCGGCCACCATGGAGCTGCTGCGGGGCGAGGTCGGACGGTGAGGGGGCGCGGGTGACGGGCCCGGGGGCGCGTCGTCTCCATTGACGGAGCGTCGCGGGCGCCCCATCTTACCCGAAGAAAACGCGAACAGCGGAGGCGGCGGATGGACGGAGTCGGCAGGGCTGCGGCAGGCGGCGGGACGCCCCTCCGGGCGCGGTGGGCGGGGCTCGCCGTGCTCGCGCTGGGGCTGCTGGCGGGGACCGGCCCGGCGTGCTCGGCGCCGCTGGCGGAGGGTGTGGCGGACGCGCAGCCGGTGGTGCAGGCGGACGTGTTCAGCGGGCGCCCCAACCCGGAGTGGTCGCTGGAATCGGGGGAGACCAGCGAGCTGCGGCACCTGCTGGGGCGCCTGCGCGGCGCCGAGCGCCCCGGACGGCTGTACGACGGCCTGGGCTACCGCGGCTTCGTGGTCTTCGGCACGGAGGGGGTGATCCCCGGGTGCGACGAGCTGCGGGTGCAGGCCGGCCAGGTGGTTGCCCACTGCGGCGGCGGCGACCGCTGGTACGCGGACCCGGACCGCGCCCTGGAGCGCTGGCTCGCCGAGACCGCCGAGGGCCGCACCGAGGCCGACGTCGCCCGCCTGCTCCGCCAGCAGACCCGCGGCTGACCGCGGCGGCGCCCGACGAACACACGAGGACAACGGCGAGGGGCCGGGGATCACTCCCCGGCCCCTCGCCGTTTCCGTTCCGATCCCCGAGGACGCGCTGGGACCCGCGTGAGGGATGCGCGCCCGGCAGGGCCGAGACCCGCCGGCAGTTTGGCGGGGCTCGGCTGCGTTGCACACGGTAGTTTCGTGTGCTACGCAGCGCGCAGCCCGACCCCGGCGCAGCCGGGGGCACGCCCAACCCCGCAGTTCAAGGCCGTTCCAGCGCCCGCTCCACCTCCTGGGCCAGCACCCGGACGTGCGGCTCGCGGACCATGGTGAAGTGGCTCCCCGGCACGACGCGGACCTCCACCCCGCCCCCGGCCAGCCGCTCCCACCCGGCGCTCTCCGTCTGCGCGGGATCGTGCTCCGCGGCGCGCAGCAGCGTGGCCGCGCCCGCCCACGTGTCCGGACGGTAGTCGTACAGCGCCGCCAGGTTGGCCCGGAACACGGCGTACAGCCGCTCGATGCGCTCCGCGTCCACCTCGGGCGGCACCAGCCCCGCCGCCCGGGCCGCGTCCAGCACCCGCCGCAGGTACGTCCGCTCGTCCAGCTCCCCCGCGTCGCCGTCGGAGGGCGCGAGCAATTCCGGCGGGAGCCCCATGTCCTGCGCGAAGGTGCCCACGAGAACCGCCGGGTCGCGCGGCAGGACCCTGCCGTGCAGCGCGGGGACGTGCGCGTCCACCAGCACCAGCCGCTCCACCCGCTCGCCCTCGGCCGTGAGCCGGCGCGCCATCTCGAACGCGACCACGCCGCCCATGGACCACCCGCCCAGCCGGTACGGCCCGGCCGGCTGCGCCTCGCGCAGGGCGGCCAGGTAGTCGGCGGCCATCTCTTCCACCGAGCGCGCCGGCTCCTCGCCGGCGGCCAGGCCGCGCGAGCGCAGCGCGTACACCGGCTGCTCCGGGCCCAGGTGCCGGGCCAGCGCGGCGTAGGCGAGCACGTTGCCGCCCACCGGGTGCACCAGGAAGAGCGGCGGCCGACTCCCCTCGGCACGGATCGGGACCAGCAGCGGGTCCGCTGCCCCGGCCGCGCCGCGGCGCAGCTCGCGGGCGAGCTGCTCCACCGTGGACGCGGAAAAGAGCGCCGCAAGCGGGAGCCGCGCCCCCGTGGCCTGCTCCACCCGCGCCATGAGCCGCACGGCGAGCAGCGAGTGCCCGCCCAGGGCGAAGAACCCGTCGCGCACCCCCACCCGCTCCACGCCGAGCACCTCCTCCCAGATGCGCGCGAGCGCCAGCTCCAGCGTGTCGCGCGGCGCCACGTACGTGTCGGCGCCCGCCGCCCGGTCGGGCGCGGGGAGGGCGCGGCGGTCCGTCTTTCCGTTGGGGGAAAGAGGAAGCGTCTCCAGCGCGACCACCGCGGAGGGCACCATGTACTCCGGCAGGTGCGCGGCGACGTGCTCCCGCAGCTCCGCCGCTTCCGGCGGAGCGCCGCCCGCGGGGGTGACGTAGGCCACGATGCGGCGGTCGCCCGGCGTGTCCTCTCGAACCACGGCCACCGCCTCGCGCACGGCGGGGTGGCGGGCGAGCACCGCCTCGATCTCGCCCAGCTCGATGCGGAAGCCCCGCACCTTGACCTGGAAGTCGGTGCGCCCGAAGTACTCCAGCTCGCAGTCCGGGCGCCGGCGGACGCGGTCCATCACCCGGTACATGCGATCTCCCGGCTCGCCGTACGGGCAGGGGAGGAAGCGCTCGGCGGTGAGGTCCGGCCGCGCGGTGTAGCCCCGCGCCAGCCCGTCGCCGGCCAGGTACAGCTCGCCGACCACCCCCACGGGGACCGGCTGGAGGTGCGCGTCCAGCACGTACGCCCGGGTGTTCGCCACGGGCCTGCCGACGAGCACCTGCGGCGCGCCCCGCTCCACCACCGAGTACGTCGAGTACGTGGTGTCCTCGGTGGGACCGTACAGGTTGCCCACCTTTTCCACCGTGCCCAGGGCGTACAGCCCCTGCGCCAGCGGGGCGGGGAGCGCCTCGCCGCCCAGGTTCAGCGTCTTCACGCCGGCCGGGATGCCGCCCGTGCGCAGCAGCTCGGCCGCGGCGCTGGGGACCATGCTGGCATGGACCACCGGCTCCTCCAGCGACGCCAGCTCCAGCGCGTTCTCCACCAGCACCAGCTTTCCGCCCCAGGCCAGCGTGCCGAAGACCTCGGCCACCGACACGTCGAAGTTGATGGAGGTGGAGAAGAGGACCGCCGAGCGCTCCTCGTCCGACACGTTCTCCCGCAGCCAGTGCAGCAGCACCGTCGTGGACGAGTGGCGGATCATCACGCCCTTGGGCCGGCCGGTGGAGCCCGAGGTGAAGATGACGTGCGACAGGTTCTCCGCCGTGACGCCGCTCTCCGGCGCGGTGTCCGGCTCGGCGGCGACGGCGTCGCGCTCCGCGTCCACCGCCAGCACGTCGGCCACGCTCTCCGGCAGGCTGCCGATCAGCCGCCGCTCGGTGAGGACCAGGCCGATGCCGGCGTCCTCCACCATGTAGCCCAGCCGCCCGGCCGGGTACGCGGGGTCCAGCGGCACGTACGCGCCGCCGGCCTTGAGCACGCCCAGCAGCGCGGCCAGCAGCTCCGGCGTGCGGCCCATGCACACGCCCACGCGGCTCTCCGGGCCCACGCCGCGCCGGCGCAGCGCGTGGGCCAGCCGGTTTGCGCGCCGCTCCAGCTCGGCGTACGTCGTCGTTTCGCCGCGCCAGGAGACGGCCACCGCGTCCGGGGTGCGGGCGGCCTGCGCCGCGAACAGGTCGTGGACGCGCTCGCCCGCCGGGTACGGGCGGTCCGTGTCGTTCCACGCGGCCAGCAGCAGCTCCCGCTCGTCCGCCGGGAGGAACGGGATCTCCGTGAACGGCCGCTCCGGCTCCCGCGCCATTCCCTCCAGCAGCGCCGCGAGGTGGCCGGCCATCCGCCCGATGGTGGCGTCCTCCCACAGGTCGGCGCGGTACGACAGGGCGCCCGCCAGGCGCTCCCCCGCGTCGGTGACGCCCAGCGTCAGGTCGAACTTGGCGCTGCCGCCCTCCGCCGCCAGCGGCTGCACCTCCACGCCGCCCAGCTCCAGCCCCTCCCCCTCGGCGCGCGCCGCGCCGAAGGTGAACATGGCCTGGAAGAGGGGGGCGTGGGCCAGGCTGCGCTCCACGCTCAGCTCGTCCACCAGCCGCTCGAACGGCAGGTCCTGGTGCGCGTGCGCCTCCAGCACCCGCTCCCGCACCCGCCCCACCAGCTCCCGCCCGT
>DASVQR010000235.1:0-7487 GCA_036389055.1 Longimicrobiaceae bacterium
CGCACCTTGATGATCACACTCTTTCGCCTGGCTGGCTTCCGCTCCATAACAGCGGCGCGGCGCTGGCTCGCTCACGATGTGCCCGCCCTCTGCCGACTGCTAGAATGAAACAGCCCTGCGGCGCCAGCCGGGGGCACGCCCAAGTCCGCAGTGCCCGCAGTCTCGGGACGCTCGGACCGGAGCCGGACGAAGGCGGCCAGCGGCGCGAGAAGAAGCGGCAGGTAGGTGGCCCAGCAGAGCGGCGCGAACAGCACCGCGGTGATGGTGACGATCCCGCAGCGCAGCGCCGTGTCGCGCATCCGCCGGGTGAGCCAGGTGGCGAGCAGCGGCGCCGCGATGCCGACGACGGTGAGGTAGAGCCGGGCCCACCCCGGCAGCGGCCCCGGCCGGTACTCCCACCCCAGCTCCCGCACCAGCCGCAGTCCCGCGAACGAGAACGACACGTTGGTGCCGCCGTAGTGCGGGTCCACGGCCCACGTCCCCTGCCCCACCACGGGGAGCATGTAGCGCGCCCAGTCCAGGAAGGAGCCCACGAACACGCCGGGCCCCAGCACCGCCATGCCCAGCACGGTGCCGAGCACGAGCGCGAGCCCGGCCCCCCGCACCACCCGCCACCCCTCGCGCCACGCGGCCACCAGCAGCGGCCAGGCGCAGTACAGCTTGACCATCGCGGACGCCGCGAAGCCGAAGCCCCGCGCCGCGGGCCAGGCCAGCGCCGCCCCGAACAGCGCCCACAGCACCGGCTCCACGTTGGCCACCTGGAAGGCCAGCTGCGCGCCCGGCACCGCGGCCACCACCGCGGCGGCCACGGTCGTGCCGGCCGGGGTGACGCGCCCGGTGGCGAGCTTGGCGAGCGAGGCGGCGTACACGGCGAGCCCGGCGTACAGCACCACGTACCAGATCCGCCCGAAGACCAGCAGCGGCAGGTGGGCGAAGGGGACCAGCACCCCCATCAGGAAGGGCGGGTACGGGTAGCGCGGCTGGGGATACGGGTAGCCGGGGGTGGCGAAGTGCGGGCCGTAGTCCGGCCAGGGCCAGTAGAGGGCCTGGCCGCGCAGGGCGCGCCCGGCGATGACGTAGTAGCGCACCATGTCGTCGCGCCGCGCGGCGCGCTCCCAGAGCGCGGGGACCAGCTCCCGGCCCAGGTACGCCAGGTACAGCGCGCAGGCGGCGACCAGCGCGGCGGCCGCGGCGCGCTCCCAGTGCGGGCGCGGCGCCCCCGACCTGCGGCGGGCGTACATGGCACCGAGCACGCCCAGCAGGACGGCGACGAGGCCTAGGAGGTAGCGCGCCCACTCGGGCATGAACTCATGCATCGCGGGTGCTCATCCCCGGACGGGTCCCATGGCTGGAGGGGCGGAAACGGACGGCGGAGCGCGCGCAAAGGTATCGGCGGCGGCGCGGGGCGCCAAGGGGCGCGGAACCTCCGGCGCGTACCCTGGTACCCTTGTCCGGCGCGGCCCCCCGCGCGGCCCCCGCCGCGCGCCGCAGCTCCCACACGGACCCTGACCATGCCCATGCGTCACAACCTGATCCCACGCACGGCCGTGCTGGCGCTGGCGACAGCCGCCGCCGGCTGTGCGCCCGCGAGCGCCGTGAACACCGACACCTCCACCTCCCCGGCCGCCGCGCAGGCGGAAGCACCCGCGCAGGCCGCGCCCGCCGCGGCCGCGAACCCGCTCCTGGCCGAGTGGACGGGCCCCTACGGCGGCATCCCGCCCTTCGACCGGGTGCGCGTGGAGGACTTCCGCCCCGCGATGGAAGCGGCCATGGCCGAGAACCTGGCCGAGGTGGAGCGGATCGCCGCCAACCCGGAGGCGCCCACCTTCGAGAACACGGTGGTCGCCTTCGAGCGCGCGGGGCGGACGCTGACCCGCGTCAACACCATCTACGGCATCTGGAGCTCCAGCATGAACACGCCGGAGTTCCAGGCGGTGCAGCGCGAGATGGCGCCCCGGCTGGCCGCCTTCAACGACCGCATCTCCCAGAACGAGGCGCTCTTCCGCCGCTTCGAGGCGGTGAACGCGTCGCCGGAGAAGGCGCGGCTCACCCCCGAGCAGCAGCGGCTCCTCTGGCTGCACCACAACAACTTCGTCCGCGCCGGCGCCCGCCTGGACGCGGCAAAGAAGGCGCGCCTCTCGGAGATCAACCAGCAGCTGGCCGGGCTCTACACCCGCTTCAACCAGCACGTGCTGGCCGACGAGGGCGACCAGTTCCTGGTGATCCGCAGCGAGGCGGAGCTGGCCGGCGTGCCGCAGTCGGTGCGCGACGCCATGGCCGCGGCCGCGGTCGCGCGCAAGATGCCCGGCGCGTGGGTGGTGGACAACACCCGCTCGGCGGTGGACCCGTTCCTCACCTTCGCGGACCGGCGCGACCTGCGCGAAAAGGTGTGGCGCACCTTCGTGAACCGCGGCGACGGCGGCGGCGAGACCGACACCAACGCCACCATCTCGCAGATCCTCAAGCTCCGCGCGGAGCGGGCGCAGCTGCTGGGCTTCCCCACGCACGCGCACTGGCGGCTGGACAACGCCATGGCGAAGACGCCCGAGCGCGCCATGGAGCTGATGGAGGCGGTGTGGACGCCCGCCGTGGCGCGGGTGCGCGAGGAGGTGGGCGACATGCAGCGCGTGGCCCGCGCCCGGGGCGGCAGCGCCACCATCGAGCCGTGGGACTACCGCTACTACATGGAGAAGGTCCGCAAGCAGCGGTACGACCTGGACCAGAACGAGGTCAAGCAGTACCTGCAGCTGGACAGGCTGCGCGAGGGGATGTTCTGGGTGGCCGGCGAGCTGTTCGGCTTCCAGTTCACGCCCGTCACCGACGTCCCCGTGTTCCACCCCGACGTCAAGGTGTGGGAGGTCAAGGACCGCGCCAGCGGCCGGCACGTGGGACTGTGGTACTTCGACCCGTACGCCCGCCCGGGCAAGCGCTCCGGCGCCTGGATGAACGCGTACCGGGCGCAGCAGCGGATGAACGGCGACATCACCACCATCGTCTCCAACAACTCCAACTTCGTGAAGGGGAAGCCGGGCGAGCCGGTGCTGATCTCCTGGGACGACGCGGAGACGCTGTTCCACGAGTTCGGGCACGCGCTGCACGGCCTGTCGTCCAGCGTCACCTATCCCTCGCTGGCGGGGACGGCGGTGGCGCGCGACTACGTGGAGTTCCCCTCGCAGCTCCTGGAGCACTGGGTGGCGAGCCCCGAGGTGCTGCAGCGCTTCGCCGTCCACCACCAGACGGGCCAGCCCATCCCGGCGGCGCTGGTGGAGCGGATCAAGCGGGCCTCCACCTTCAACCAGGGCTTCGCCACCGTGGAGTACCTGGCCAGCGCCCTGGTGGACATGAAGCTCCACCTGGCCGGCAACCGCGACATCGACCCCGACGCCTTCGAGCGGGAGACGCTGGCGCAGCTGGGGATGCCGCGCGAGATCGTGATGCGGCACCGCACGCCGCAGTTCGGGCACGTGTTCGCCAGCGACAGCTACTCGGCGGGCTACTACAGCTACCTGTGGTCCGACGTGCTCACCGCGGACGCCGCCGAGGCCTTCAAGGAGGGCAAGGGGCTGTACGACCCGGCCGTGGCGGAGCGCCTGCGCCGCCACATCTTCTCGGTGGGGAACACCGTGGACCACGCCGAGGCGTACCGCGCCTTCCGCGGGCGCGACGCCCGGATCGACGCGCTGATGCGCGACCGGGGGTTCCCCGTCCCCGCGGCGACCGGCACGCGCCGCTGAGGCGGGCCGCCGGTCCCCGGTGAGAAGAGCCCCCGTCGGCCGCGGCCGACGGGGGCTCTTTCCTTTCCGGCCCCTGGGACGGATGTTGCAGCGCGTCGTCCCGATCCCCCGTCCCGCACCGACCCGGGCCCCGGCCCCGCCGAGAACCGCATGACCGAGCGCAGCAACATCGACCCGGAGGAGCGCGCCGAGCTGGAGGCGCGCGCCTCCGTGCAGCCCGAGCAGGGCGCCATCCGCGGCGACCGCCGCGACAAGCCGCAGCCCGACGCCTGGGAGGCGGCAAAGATCGACCTGTCCGACGAGGCGCGCATGCGCGCGGAGACGGCCGCCGCGGGCGGATCCCCCGCCGGCCCCGCCGACGAGTCGCGCCACGGCGAGGTGGCGGCGCAGCCCCCGGCGGACTTCACCGGCCTGCGCACCGGCCGCGTCCAGCAGACCGCCGCCGGCCTCACCGCCATCCGCGTGGCGATGGAGTACACGGTGGACGAGATGGGCGTGGCCGACGGCGCGCGGATGCTGCACGGGCTCAACCAGGCGGGCGGCTTCGACTGCCAGAGCTGCGCCTGGCCCGACCCCCCCGCGGGGGAGCGCCCCTTCATGGCGGAGTACTGCGAGAACGGCGCGAAGGTGACCGCCGAGGAGAACACCCGCAGGCTCCTCCCCCCCGACTTCTTCCGCCGGCACAGCGTGGCCGAGCTGTCCCGCCGCTCCGACTACTGGCTGGCGAAGCAGGGCCGCATCGCGCACCCCGTGGTGCTGCGCGAGGGCGCCACCCACTACGAGCCCATCGGCTGGGACGAGGCGTTCCGGCTGGTCGCCGACGAGCTCCACGCGCTGGACTCGCCGGACGAGGCGGCGTTCTACACCTCCGGGCGCACCAGCAACGAGGCCGCGTTCCTGTACCAGCTGTTCGCGCGGATGTACGGCACCAACAACTTCCCTGACTGCTCCAACATGTGCCACGAGTCCAGCGGCGCCGCGCTGACGGACTCCATCGGCATCGGCAAGGCCACGGTGACGCTGGACGACGTGACGAGCACCGGCCTGCTCATCGACATGGGGCACAACCCGGGGAGCTGCCACCCGCGCATGCTCAGCGCGCTGCGCGAGCTGAAGCGCAACGGCGGAAAGGTGGTGGCCGTGAACCCGCTCCCCGAGACCGGGCTCAACCACTTCAAGCACCCGCAGGACCTCAAGAACCCGGCGCGCGCGCTGGAGGTGCTGGTGGGCGACGGCGCCCCCATCGCGGACCTGTACGTCCCCGTGCGCATCGCCGGGGACCTGGCCTTCCTCAAGGGCGTCGCCAAGGAACTGCTGGAGGAGGAGGACCGCCGGCCGGGCCAGGTGCTGGACCATGCGTTCATTCGCGAGCACACCCACGGCTTCGACGCGCTGGCGGCCGACCTGCGGGCGGAGAGCTGGGAGCTGATCACGGAGCAGAGCGGCGTGTCGCGCGCGGAGATCCGGCGCGTGGCGGAGATGGCGATGGCCGCCGAGAGCATGATCGTCGCCTGGGCGATGGGGCTCACGCAGCAGCCCCAGGCGGTCGCGGCGATCCAGTCCATCGTCAACCTGCTCCTGCTGCGCGGCAGCATCGGCCGGAGGGGCGCGGGGGCGCTCCCGGTGCGCGGCCACAGCAACGTGCAGGGCGACCGGACGGTGGGAATCTGGGAGCGGGTGTCGGACCGGTTCCTGGACGCGCTGGGGCGGGAGTTCGGCTTCGAGCCGCCGCGGAAGCACGGCTACGACACGGTGGAGACGATCCGGGCCATGCACGCGGGGAAGGTCAAGGTGTTCTTCGCCATGGGCGGCAACGTGCTCTCCGCCGGGCCGGACACCGAGTACGCCGCGGAGGCCTTCCGCCGCTGCCGGCTGACGGCGCACGTGTCCATCAAGCTGAACCGGGGGCACCTGGTGGCCGGGCGACAGGCGCTGATCCTCCCCACCATCGGCCGGGCCGAGCGCGACGTGCAGGCCGACGGCGAGCAGTTCGTCACGGTGGAGGACACCATGGGGATCATCCACGCCTCCCGCGGCGTGGTCCCCCCCGCCTCCGACCAGCTGCTCAGCGAGCCCACCATCGTGGCGCGCCTGGCGAAGGCGGTGCTGGGCGCGCGGGGCAGCGTGGACTGGGACGCGCTCGTCGCCGACTACGACCGCATCCGCGACCGGATCGAGCGGGTGGTGCCGGGGTTCGACGACTACAACCGGCGCGTCCGCCAGCCCAGCGGCTTCCCGCTCCCCAACCTGGCGCGGGACAGGCGGCAGTTCACGACGACGACGGGCAAGGCCAACTTCACCGTGCACCCCATCCACCCGGTGCGGCTGGAGCCGGGGCAGCTGCTCATGATGTCCATGCGCAGCCACGACCAGTTCAACACCACCGTCTACGGGCTCAGCGACCGCTACCGGGGGATCCACAACGAGCGGCGGGTGGTGCTGATGAACTCCGAGGACGTGGCGGAGCTGGGGCTGGCGAACGGGCAGGTGGTGGACCTGACCAGCCACTTCCGGGGCGAGCGGCGGACCGCGCGGCGGTTCATCGTGCTGGCGTACCCGATTCCGCGGGGGTGCGCGGCCACGTACTTCCCGGAGGCGAACGTGCTGGTGCCCATCGACAGCGTGGCCGAGCGGAGCAACACGCCGACGTCCAAGTTCGTGGTGATCACCGTGGCGCCGTCCGCGGGCGGCGAGCGGTTCGACTACGACCTGATCGAGCAGGAGCAGCCGCTTCCCCGCGTCTGAACGACTTCTTTTTGAACTGCAGGTTCGGGCGTGCCCCCGCTGGCGCGGGGTCGGGCTTCGGCTCCGTAACGCAGCAAACTACGCTGCGTAACGGAGTCGAGCCCCCAACGGTACTGCTGTTGGGGTCTCGCCCCTTCGGGCCGAAATCCCTCACGCGGGGGTGGTGCTGGCGTCCGCGGGAGACCCCCACCCGGCTCGCTTGAGGCTCGCCACCCTCCCCCGTGCCGGGGGAGGGCTGTCCGGGAGGCGGGATCGGCGCGCCGTGGCAGGCCCCCTCCCCCCGGCCCCCTCCCCCGCAAGCGGGAGAGGGGGAGAACTGCGGCGTCGTCGCGCTGCCGCCGCTCCGCCCCGAGGCACATCCTTGAACGAATCCGAGCTGTTCGCGAGCTGGCAAGCGCGCAAGTCCGCGGGCTCGTACTACCGCCTGCGGGCGGCGGCCGCCGTGGAAGCCGAGTTCATGCGCACGGAGGTGCCGGGGGACGGCTACGCGCGCGTCAGGTTCTCGTGCTCCCCGGCGGACGGGCTCTCGCTCGGGTTCGCGGCGGCCTGGCCGGACACGCTGCAGCCGGGCGAGCCCAAGGAGATGGAGGCCGCGATCGCGCTGGCGGTGGTCGACGAGCTGCTCGGCCGCTCCATCCGCCCGTTCCGCGGGTGCAGCCTGGTCCTGGAGGAGGTCGGGTGGCACGAGGTCGGCAGCAGCGAGGCCGCCTTCCGCCTCGCCACCGAGCGGGCGCTGAACCAGCTGCGGAGCGAGTGGGACGCCTGGGAGCACGTGGTCCCCGATGCCGCCCCGCGGAGCGCGCCGTCCTGATCGCGCGGGCGCCAGCGCGAGGGATGAGCGCCCGGCAGGGCCCTCACCCGGCTCGCCACCCGGGTCCTTCATCCGGTTCACGCGAAGCGTGAAGCGCCCTTCTGGGAGAGGGGGAGGAACTACAGCGTGGGAGGCACGCGCCGGCGCGAGGGGCCACCCCTCACCCCCCGGCCCCCTCTCCCACAAGGGGAGAGGGG
>DASVQR010000236.1:0-3648 GCA_036389055.1 Longimicrobiaceae bacterium
GGCCGCGCTGCTGCGCGCCCTCGCCGACGAGCGGGGCGTCGGCGGGGAGCGCGCGGAGGACTGGGCGCCGGCCATGGCGGCCTTCAGCGGCATCGCCTCGCCCGAGGGGCGCGCGGCGTACGTGGAGGACGCCGTCCTCCCCGCGCTGGCCGGACGCGCCGCCCCGGCCCGCCGCGCGTCCCGCGCCGCGGACCCGTGCGGCCCCGCCGCCCCGGCGGCGGACGGGTACGCCGGGGCCGTGCAGCGCCCCTCGCCCAACTACAACGACCGCCCGGCCGGCGAGAGCGGCCGGGTGCAGATGGTGGTCGTCCACTCCTGCGAGGGCGCGTACGCCGGGTGCTGGAGCTGGCTCGCCAATCCGCAGTCCGGGGTGAGCGCCCACTACGTGGTGCGCGAGGACGGGGGCGAGATCACGCAGCTGGTCCCCGAATCGAAGCGGGCCTGGCACATCGCCGCGCGCTACGACTGCGCCCTCAACTCCGGGGTCGCCTGCGGGCTGGGCGACGTGCAGTCCAACCACTTCACCGTGGGCGTGGAGCACGCGGGGTTCGCCTCGCAGACCGCCTGGCCCGCGGCCCAGCTCGACGCCTCGGCGCGGCTGGTGTGCGACGTGTCGCGGCGGCACGGCATCCCCCGCGACCGCTTCCACGTGGTGAGCCACGCGCAGCTCCAGCCCTACAACCGCACCGACCCGGGCGCCGGCTGGCCCTGGGCCGACTACCTGGCGCGCATCGCCGCGCACTGCGCCGGCTGAAGCTGTCCGCTCCGCCGCGGCCGGAGGCTTGTCGCCCCGGGGAGCGCCCCTATCTTTGACGCGCCGGGGGATCGGTCCCCCGGGCCCGCCCGCCGCATCCCGCCGCACCCGGCCCCCATGGTCTGGCAGCCCACCCCGTTCCTTCCCCCGCTGGTCGTCTCGGCGCTGATCTTGGCGCTGCTGGGCGCGTACGCCTGGCGCCACCGCCAGGTGCGCGGCGCCCCGGGGTTCATCATCCTGATGGGCGGCGGCGCCGTGTGGGCGGTGGCGTACGGCCTGCACCTGGCCGCCGCCGACCGCGCCTGGGCCGCGGTGTGGATCGGGTTCATCTACCTGGGGATCGTGGCGCAGCCCATCGGCTGGCTCTTCCTGGCGGTGGAGTACGCCGGGTGGGGGCGCGGGCTGACGCGCGGCAACGTGACCCTGCTGATCCTGGCGCACCTGGCGTTCGTGGCGCTGGTCTTCACCAACGACCGCCACCACTGGGTGTTCCGCTCGTACGAGATGGTGCCCGTGGGCGGGCGGATGGAGTTCGCGGCGGTGCCGGCGGCGGGCTTCTGGGTCAACGTGTGGGCGTCGTACGCGCTGATCCTGTTCAGCATGGTGCTGCTGCTGATGCGGGCCGGCTCCGCGCCGCGGCTGTACCGCTGGCAGGTCGCCATCCTGGTCACCGGGTGGGTGGCCACGGCGATCCCCAACCTCCTGTTCCTGCTGGGCGACAGCCCGCTGCCGGGGATCAACCTCACCCCCTTCGTCTTCCCGGTGAAGGGGGCGCTGCTCACCGTCGGCATCTTCCGCTTCGGGCTGCTCTCCATCGTCCCCGTGGCCCGCGACGCGGTGATCGAGGCCATGCAGGACGGGGTGGTCGTGCTGGACGGCGCGGACCGGGTGGTGGACATCAACCCCGCGGCGCAGGCCATCCTGGGGGCGGCCTCGCGGCGGGTGATCGGCCGCCCGGTGCTGGGCCTGCCGCTGCTGGGCGCCGCCTGGGCCGCCCGCGGCCGCTCCCCGGGGGCGGCGCTGGAGCTGGAGACCGGGGCGGGCGAGGAGGCGCGCACCTTCGACGTGCGGGTGTCCTCCGTGTCCTCGCCGCGCAGCGGGCTCAGCGGCCGGCTGGTGGTGCTGCGCGACGTGTCCGAGCGCGCCCGCATCGAGCAGGCGCTGGGGGACGCCCGGGACGCGGCCGAGGCCGCCAACCGCACCAAGAGCCAGTTCCTGGCGAACGTCAGCCACGAGCTGCGCACCCCGCTCAGCGGGATCCTGGGGAGCTGCGAGATCCTGGTGGAGGAGCCGGCCACGCCCGCGGCGATGGTCCCCGACCTGGAGCGGATCCGCGCCTCCGGCTACGAGCTGCTGCGGCTGATCGACGAGCTGCTGGACCTTTCCAAGATGGAGGCCGGGCGCATCGAGCTGTCGCCGGAGCCGTTCGAGGTGGCGCTGCTGGTCCGCGAGGTGGCGGAGACGGTCCGCCCGCTGGCCGAGCGCAAGGAGGTGGCGCTTGAGGCGGACGCGGCGCCGGACCCGGGGTGGGTGCTGGCGGACCGGGTACGGCTGCGGCAGGTGCTCCTCAACCTGGTCGCCAACGCGGTCAAGTTCACGGAGCGCGGCCGGGTGCGGATCGAGGCCCGCTGCGTTGGCGCCACGGGGGAGACCGGGGAGGCCGTGTTCCGGGTGAGCGACACCGGGATCGGGATCACCCCGGAGCAGATCGAGCGCCTCTTCCAGCCCTTCGTGCAGGCGGACGCCTCCACCACGCGCCGCTACGGCGGCACCGGGCTGGGGCTGGCGATCGCGGAGCGCTTCTGCCGGCTGATGGGCGGGAGCATCTCGGTGGAGAGCGTGCCCGGCGCGGGCTCGACATTCACGGTGGCGCTCCCGGTGCGGCGCATCGCCGTCGCCCCGGCCGAGCCGGCCTCCGCCGCGCGCGGCGAGGACGGCGCCACGGTGCTTGTGGTGGACGACGACGTGATGATCCGCGACGCAATCGCCCGCATCCTGCGCGCGGACGGGCTGCGGGTGGTCACCGGCGGCACGGGCGCGGACCTGCTGCGCCTGGCCCGCGAGCACGCGCCGGACCTGGTCACGCTGGACGCCATGCTCCCGGACATGAGCGGGCCGGAGGCGCTGGCGCGGCTCCGCCGCGAGCCCGGTGGCCGGGAGGTGCGGGTGGTGATGCTCACCGGGCTGGACCGCGAGCACCTGGAGGGCGCGGCCACCGACGCGGAGTACCTGCCCAAGCCGGTGGACCGGCAGCGCCTGCTGGGCACCGTGCGCCGGGTGCTTGCCGGGCGCGCGGCGGCCGCCCCGCCGCCGGCGGTAACGCGGGCGGAGCCGGCGGCCATGCCCGCGGACGCGCCCCCGGCCCGTGCCGGCAAGGTGCTGCTGGTGGAGGACGACTCCACCACGCGGGCGATCCTGGCGCGGCGGCTGTCCGGGCGCGGGTTCCGGGTGGTGGAGGTGGCGGACGGGCTGGGGGCCGAGGCCGCGGTGGTGGCCGAGCGGCCCGACGTGGTGCTGCTGGACCTGAGCCTCCCCGGCAAGGACGGCTGGACGCTGGCCACGGCGCTCAAGGCGGAGCCGGCCACGCGACCCATCCCCATCATCGGGCTCACGGCGCACGCCATGCCCGGCGACCGGGAGCGCGCCCTCCAGGCGGGCTGCGACGAGTACGAGAGCAAGCCGGTGGACTTTCCGCGGCTGCTCCGCAAGATGGACGTGATGCTGGGCGCCGCCGCGGCCTCCGGCGAGCGCGGGCCGGCGCGACCGGCCGGGGAGATGGCGGGCGCGGCGGGGAGTTGAGCCCCCGGTGAGCATTGTGGAGCCCGCGGCAGGGGAGTACCTTCCAGGGAAGTGATCTCAATTGAGATCGATCGATCTCAATTGAGATCACTTCC
>DASVQR010000237.1:0-14266 GCA_036389055.1 Longimicrobiaceae bacterium
GCTGGACGCCGCCGCACTCGCCGGGAGCCTGGCGGAGATCGTCCGCCGCCACGAGGCTCTGCGCACCACGTTCGGCTTCGTGGACGGCCGGCCGGTGCAGGTGGTCGCGCCGCCGGGCGGGCTGGACGTCCCCGTCACCGACCTGTCCGCGCTCCCGGCGGAGGAGCGCGAGGAGGCCATGCTGCGCCTGGCCCGCGAGCAGACCGTGCGCCCGTTCGACCTGGCGCGCGGTTCGCTCTTCCGCGCGCGGCTGGTACGGCTGGACGCCGAGGAGCACGTGCTGCTCCTCGCGCTCCACCACATCGTCAGCGACGGGTGGAGCATGGGCGTGCTCTTCCGCGAGCTGTCCGCGCTGTACGCGGCGCTGTCGCGGGGCGAGCCGTCGCCGCTCCCGCCGCTCCCGGTGCAGTACGCCGACTTCGCCCTGTGGCAGCGGCGCCGGCTGTCGGACGGGACGCTGGAGCGGCAGCTGGCCTGGTGGCGCGAGCGCCTGGCCGGCGCGCCGCCGCTGCTGTCGCTGCCCACCGACCGCCCGCGCCCCCCGGTGCAGCGCTTCCGCGGCGCCCTGGTCCGCCGCTGGCTCCCCGGCGCGGTCGCGGAGGGCGTGCGAGCGCTCGCGCGGCGCGAGGGCGCCACCTCGTTCATGGCGTTCCTCGCCGCGTTCCAGGCGCTGCTCGCCCGCTGCTCCGGGCAGGACGACGTCAGCGTGGGGATCCAGGCCGCGGGGCGGACGCGGGCGGAGACGGAGGGGCTGATCGGCTTCTTCGTCAACACGCTGGTGCACCGCGGCGACCTGTCGGACGATCCCGCCTTCGCCGCGCTGCTGGCGCGGGCGCGCGAGGCCGCGCTGGGCGCGCACGCGCACCAGGACGTCCCCTTCGACCGTGTGGTGGAGGCGCTGGAGCCGGAGCGCACGCTCAGCTACACGCCGCTCTTCCAGGTGCAGCTGGTCTTCCAGAACGTCCCCGGGCTCGCCGTGGAGCTGCCGGGGCTGTCCATCACCGGGGTGGACGTGGACCCGGGGACCAACAAGTTCGACCTGTCGCTGTACGTGCAGGAGACGCCCAGCGGCACCCGCGCCATGCTGGGCTACGACACCGATCTGTTCGACGCCGGCACCGCCGAGCGGATGCTCGCGCGGCTGGAGCGGCTGCTCGCCGGCGCCCTGGCCGACCCGTCGCGCCCCGTCTCCACGCTGCCGCTGCTGGACGAGGCCGAGCGGGCGGAGGTGGTGCACGGCTGGAACCGGACGGAGGCGGAGTACCCGCGCGAGGCCTGTCTGCACACGCTGTTCGAGGCGCAGGTCCGCCGGGCGCCGGACGCGACGGCGCTCCGCTTCCTGGGGCGGTCCATGAGCTACGGCGAGCTGGACCGCCGCGCCAACCGGCTGGCCCGGTGGCTGCGCGGGCGCGGCGTGGGGCCGGAGGCGACGGTGGGGATCTGCATGGAGCGCGGCCTGGAGATGATGGTGGCCGTGCTGGGGATCCTCAAGGCGGGCGGCGCCTACGTCCCCGTGGACCCGCTCTTCCCGGAGGACCGCATCGCCTTCACCCTGCGCGACGCGGGCGTCCGCACGGTGCTCACCCAGGAGTCGGTGCGCGACAGCGTCCCGGCGGGGCTGGAGGCCGTCCGGCTGGACGCGGACGCCGCCGGGTTCGCGGCCGAGCCGGACACGGCGCCGGAGGTGCCCGTGACCTCCGCGAACCTGGCGTACGTGCTCTACACCTCCGGCTCCACCGGGCGGCCCAAGGGGGTGCTGGTGGCGCACCGGGGGATGGTCAACCTGGTCACGGACCAGGCGCGGACGTTCGAGTGCGGGCCGGCGGACCGCGTGCTCCACTTCGCGCCGCTCCACTTCGACGCCTCGGCCGCCGAGATCTTCATGGCGCTGGGCTCCGGCGCCACCGTGGTGATGGGGACGCGCGAGTCGGTGCTCCCGGGGCACGAGCTGGTGCGGCTGATGACGGAGGAGCGGGTCACCAACGCCAAGTTCACCCCCTCGGCGCTGGCCGCCCTGCCGGAGGCGGAGCTCCCCGACCTGCGGGTGGTGCTCGCCGGCGGCGAGGCGGTGCCGGCGGAGCTGGTGCGGCGCTGGGGGCCGGGGCGCGACTTCTGGAACGTGTACGGGCCCACGGAGAACAGCGTGCGCATCTCCTTCGGCCGCTGCCGCCCGGAGGAGGAGCGCATCCCGCCCATCGGGCGCCCGCTGGCCAACGTGCGCGCGTACGTGCTGGACCGCCACCTGGAGCCGGTCCCGCCGGGGATCCCCGGCGAGCTGTACTCCGCGGGCGACGGGGTGACGCGCGGCTACCTGGGGCGGCCGGAGCTGACCGCGGAGCGCTACCTCCCGGACCCGTTCGGGCCGCCGGGCGGACGCCTGTACCGCACGGGCGACCTCGCCCGCTGGCGCGCCGACGGCCAGCTGGAGTACATCGGCCGCACCGACTTCCAGGTCAAGATCCGCGGCTTCCGCATCGAGCCCGGCGAGGTGGAGGCCGTGCTCGCCCGCCACCCCGCGGTGCACGAGTGCGCGGTGGTCGCGCGGGACGAGGGGCGCGGGCCGTACCTGGCCGGCTACGTGGTCGCCGTGGAGGGCGCGCGCCCCACTTCGGCCGAGCTGCGCGCCTTCCTCAGGGAGCGCCTGCCGGAGTACATGGTGCCACCGGGGATCGTGCTGCTGGACGCGATCCCGCTGGGTCCCAGCGGCAAGCTGGACCGCCGCGCCCTCCCGGCGCCGGTGCTGGAGGCGGACGGCGGCTTCGTCGCGCCGCGCGAGGGCCTCCAGGCCTCGATCGCCGGCGTGTGGGGCGAGGTGCTGGGGGTGGACCGGGTGGGCGCCGCCGACAACTTCTTCGAGATCGGCGGGCACTCGCTGCTGCTGGTGCGGCTGCATGCGCGCCTGCGGGAGGTGCTGGGCCGCGAGGTCCCCATCGTGGACCTGTTCCGCTTCCCGACCATCGCCTCGCTCGCCGCGCACCTGGAGCCCCCGGCCGATGCCGAGGCGCCCGACCCGCGCGGCCGCGACCGCGCCGCGATGCGGCGGGCCATGTCACGCCGCCGCGGGTGAGCGATCGAACTTCTCACGGCGAGGTGACGGGGAGATGGATCAGAACGACAGGGCGGAGGAACTGCGGGGGCGGATCCGGGACTCGGCCGGGTTCCACGGCGAGCCGCTGCCGTGGGAGGCGGCGCTCGCCTGGCACGGCTACCTCGCCGCGGCGCTGGAGTGGGGGCTGATCTCGGTCGCGCAGCACGCGGCGCTGAGCGGGATGCTGCCGGAGCCGCCGGGCGCCGTCATGGACACGCTCTTCCTCGACCGGGAGGAGGACGGGGAGTCACCCGCGTGACGGGTGTGCTCGGTCGCGCAGGTGCCGCAGTGGTGCCGTCATGGATCATCTCGTACGGTGTGAGAAGTTCATACCGTGCTGGCGGACTCCTTTCGCCTTAGTCGGGCGTTTTTCTCATGCTCTTCGATAATCACCATTGCTTCCGCCATTTTCCCGTGGTAGATCCAGATGATGAAGCCCAGGGATGCGAGCATCAGGATCACGGCCAGAAAATACAGATCCACATCGGCGGCGACACGCCCTGCCAAGCCGTATGCCACTACGGGGTAGGCGATCTCGACGCCCCCATCCGGATAGTCCACTCGTAACTCCTTCAGCAGATCCGACGCCGGCAGATTAGACCAGACGGTGACCGTGGTGGCATCGCCCTCCCGAAGGGTGTCGATCGGTATCGATGCCCTACCGATCATTGCTCCGGCGACCGAATCAGCAGGCTCGATCGCATACAGCAGGGGAGTGTCGAATCTGACTTTGATGCCTGATAATTCCTTCCGGCCGCTGTTCTCGATCTGTAGCCGTACCTGTGTTCGCAGCTCAGGCAGCACCCGTGCCGCATAGAAGGTGTGCTGCTGCGAGATCATCTGCGCCATCTCCGCGCGCTCCCGTGCTCGCCCGAGTTCCCACGCATCGTTAAGCGTTCTTGGACTCCGCTTGAATTTCTCTACGGCTTCCTCGTACCTCTCGGTCTTCCGGATACGATCCTCCAGCTGCTTGAGCTCCGAGAGCCCCACATCCGGAAGCTTGATTTTCTGCACGCTTCCATGCGCAGTGATTTTCACTGGGGGGGAAATCAGGTTTCGTATCTGCTCCTGAAATACAATGACCCCGCTGAGCGTGGAGACCACGCCTCCGAGGATCAGGAGCTTTGCAACATAACGGCTGGGGCCTTTCGACTTTTCTTCCATGGGTATTCGTGGGGCTCGTACGATCCAGGGCGGCCAAGAGGCCGTGGCGGTGGGATCCAGCCGGGTAGACATGGCGCGGTCAGCGTTATTTTAGCGATAAAGATGTGCGAGGACTATTCGGTTTTCTAGTCCATCCGCCCACATTGGTACATGCGGGCGCTGTGGAATACAAATCGGCGCGGAACCGTCCAGGCCCCGCGCCGGTTCGCGCTCCTGCCGCTACATCGATCAGCCGCGCATCCAGCGGCCGTGGTAGAACCGGGTGTAGAACTTGGCCCCCGTGCTGTCCTTGACGTCGAACTGCCCGTCGCCGTTGCCGTAGACGTCGCCGGGATCGTTGGCGCGGCACGAGACGCAGCGCAGCCGCGTGGGCCACACGGTGTTGCCGCCGTAGGGCTGCCCGTTGTAGGTGAGCGACTCGCCGTACGCCACGCGGGCGTGCACGTGCTCGTCCCAGGGGCCGCCCGTCTTGCCGGCGTAACCGATGACGGTGTTCATCCCCACGGTGGCGCCCCAGGTGATCCCCGACGCGACGCTGGTGAGGTGCGCCATGATCGCCCGGTAGCTGCCGTTCCGCACCACAACGTAGTTGCCCAACGTGTAGTAGCCCTCGCTGTCGTAGTAGTCCCACCCGGCCCACTCCACCGTCCCCTTGAGCGCCGAGTACACGTTGGCGTTCTTGTGCGCCGGCCAGTCGTTGGCGTAGAACTGGTTGAGCAGGTACGGATTGCACTTGCGGACGTGGTAGCCCTGCCCCCACCAGCTCCCGTAGTTGCCGCTCATGGCGCTCCACCCCGGGTCGCCCGGCCGCATGTTGTAGTAGGTGCCGGAGTAGACCGTGGTGTAGCCGCTGTAGAACTTGTTGGTGTAGTCCCACACCGTCTGCCAGAAGAGCCCGCCCGGCTGCCCGAACTCGCACGCCGCGGCCTGGTTCCCGGCGCGCGCCGGCTCCGGCTCGGCCTCCAGCGGGGGCTCGCCGCCCTCCGCCGCGACCAGCGCCACGCGCGCCGCGTTCGCCGCCACGTTGCGCTCCATCTCCGCCGCCGCGGGGAGGGCGCGCATCGCCCGCTCCACCGGCTCCAGCCCCAGGGAGCGCACGGAGCGCCGGGGCTCCTCGAAGCGCAGCGAGGCGAGCAGCATCCGGGCGCGCGCGTCCAGCCCCGGCTCCGCCGTCCACAGCCCGATGCGGTACACCCGCTCGCCGTCCGCCACGTAGACCAGGGTGTACGGGTCGGTCCCCGGGAGCCCGCTCACCGCCACGCCGCGCAGCCCGTCGCCCACCTCCACCTCCGCGCGGGTCAGGGGGAAGCCCTCGTACTTCGCCACGAGCTCCCGCACCAGCCCCTCCACCTGCTCCGGCCGCGCCTGGTACGCCAGCGCGATCCGCGCGACGGGGGAGCGCTCGTGCCCGCCCATCTGCGGGCCGGACGGGTCGAAGAGGGCGAAGCCGTAGGTGTTGAACAGCACCGGGTCCGGCTGGACGCGCCACTCCGCCGGCACGGCGAGCGACACACCCACCACCTCGTCGCGGAGCGGGCGCCCGGCGGGGGAGTCCGGGTCCACCGCCGTGGGCGGCGCGTCCGAGCACGCCGCCGCGAGCACGGCACAGGACAGCAGGGCAATCGTACGCTTCATCGCCGGCCTCCGGGAGCGGGGAGGAAAATCACCTCGGGGGAGTGCCTCCCCGTCCGCACGGAGGGGGCCGTGGGGCGCTCTTTCGCAAGCCGTGGATCGGCAGCGACTTGCCGGATCCGCTGCCGGACGCGCTCCGCTCGCGCAGCACCAGGATGGAGCGGCCGGGACCATTGTGGTGCGGCGGTCCCGCGCGACACCCGGCTCTGCGCAGCGTTGCGCCGGGCCCGGGACTCGGTAGCTTGGACCGACCTCCCGCTGGACCTTTTCCTGTCGATGCCGAACCCCTCCGCGGGACTTCCCATGGAAAGACTGGTGATCGCCCCGCCGCGCTTCCGCTGGGTCGTGGGCCTGCTCCTCGCGCTCGGACTGGTGGCGGCGGGCGTGTTCGTCGTCCTGAACGGCGACCCGTGGGCGCGGTGGATCGGGGTCGCCTACTTCGGCTTCTGCGCGCTGGTGATCGGGATCCAGGCGGTGGACGCCCGGCCGCGCATCGTCATCGACGAGAGCGGCATCTTCGACCGCACGCTGCGGGTGGGGGTGATCGCGTGGGAGGACGTGCGCGGCGTGCACCCGCCGAGCGCGCGGCACGGCAGCCTCGTCCCCCTGGAGCTGCGCGACCCGGACAAGTACGTGCGCCGCCTCTCGCCCCTGATGCGGCGCCTGGTGGCGATGAACCGGAGATCGGGGTTCGCGCACTTCTCGCTCAACCTCTCCGGCACCGGCGCCGATCCCGCCGGGGTCGTGGAGGCGATCCGGCGCGGGATCGCGGCCCGGGATGGCGCAGCCCGCGTCTAGGTCGGGAGGAGAGCAACCGATACTCACACCCGGAGGGAACCCTCGATAACTACGCCACTGGCGCACGGCCTGCACAGATATGATCTTCATAGAGACACGGCCCTTCAGCCGCCGACGTGCCGAGCATCTGGACGACGACGACTTTCGCTCGCTGCAGGAAGCCCTTCTCGCTGACCCGACGGCGGGTGTGGTGATCCCGGGAAGCGGTGGTCTTCGCAAGCTGCGCTGGTCGACGGCCGGGAAGGGGAAGCGTGGCGGCGGGCGCGTGATCTACTTCCCGATTCTCGCGCGGAGCGTGATCCTCCTGCTGCTGTTCTACTCCAAGAACGAGCAGGACGACCTCACGCCCGAGCAGAAGCGAATCCTGTGGGCTCTGGTGCAGACTGAAATCGGACAATCGGCAGGTGGGCAATGAGAGACGAGCTGTTCGACGAGCTGGTGGAGAGCGTCCGCGACGCAGGTGCGTACCTGCGCGGCGAACAGGCTCCGGAGCGCGTGCACTTCGTGGACGAGCCGGACCCGCGGCAGATCCGGGAGCGGATGGGGCTGACCCAGGAAGAGTTCGCGGCTGCGCTGTGCATCAGCGTGAAGACGCTGCGCAACTGGGAGCAGGGCCGACGCGAGCCCAGCGGTCCGGCCATGCGTCTGCTCCAGATCGCGGCGAAGCACCCCGAGATCATCCTCGAAGCAGCATGATCCGCCGTCGGGCTCACCCGGCCGCGGACGACCCGGCGTCCACGTGGAGGCGGCGGCAGCGGGGGTAGGGAAAGAAGTCCGGGATCTCGCCCGCGGCCTGGCGGCGCTGCATCTCCTGCCAGAACTCCGGGGTGAGCAGGCCGGCGTGCGCCTCCAGGAAGGCGTCGCGGAGCGGGCCGGCGGGGACCAGGAAGGGAAGGAACTCCTCGGGGAACACGTCGCCCTCGTGCACCGAGAACCACGGCTCCGCGCTCATCTCGTCCTCCTCGTGCCGCGCCGCGGGGAGCGCGCGGAAGCGGACCTCCGAGAGCAGCGCCAGCTCGTCGTAGTCGTAGAAGATGACCCGGCCGTGCCGCGACACGCCGAAGTTCTTGAGCAGCAGGTCGCCCGGGAAGATGTTGGCGCAGGCCAGGTCCTTGATGGCGTTGCCGTACTCCACCACGGCGGCGCGGGCCGCCTCCGGGTCCGCCTCGCGCAGGTACAGGTCCAGCGGGCGCAGCCGGCGCTCCGTGTACAGGTGGCGGATCACCACCCGGCCGTCGGCCACGCGCACGCTCTCCCCTGCCTCCCGCAGCAGCTCGTCCAGCAGCTCCGGCGCGAAGCGCTCGCGCGGAAAGTCCAGGTGCTCGAACTCCTGCGCGTCGGCCAGCCGGCCCACCCGGTCGTGCGCGAACACCAGCCGGTAGCGGTTCATCACCCGGTCGCGCGTCACGCTCTTGGGCGCGGCGAAGCGGTCGCGGATCACCTTGAACACCACGTTGTAGGCGGGGAGGGTGAACACGGTCATCACCAGCCCCCGCACCCCTTCCGCGGGCTCGAAGCGCGCGTCCGGCTCGGCCAGCTGCCGCGTGAGCTCGCGGTACAGCTCCGTCTTGCCGTGGCGGTTGTGGCCCAGGCTGTTGTACAGCTCGTTGACCGGCTTGGCGGGCATCAGCGTGCGCAGGAACTCCACCGTCTCGCGCACCCGTCCGGTGTCCGCGTGGAAGTACGAGCGCGCGAAGCTGAACACCACGTGGATCTCGTCCGGCACGGTGAGCACCGCGTCCGGCCGCACCCCCTCCGCGGGGTGGCGGAGCGGAACCACCAGCGGCCGCGTGGCGCTGGAGGCCAGCCGCAGCCGCGCCGCCAGGTACGCGCCCTTGTTGCGGAAGAACAGGAAGGGGAGCACCTCCACGGCGCGCGCGCCGTCCGCTTCCGCGCCCAGCTGCTCGCGCGCCACGCGTGCGCAGAGCGCGGCGTCGCCCGGCAGGTCCGCGAAGGCGGCTGCCAGCGCGGTGTCGCAAAAGATCCGCTCGAACAGGCCGGGCGAGACGCCCTCCGCGGCGTACTCCGCGTGGAGCGGGGGCGCGTCCGCGGCGGGCCACCCCTCGCAGTCCGCGGTGAACTCGGTGCGGCGGTCCACCGCCACCGTGCCCAGCACCCGCCGCACCGCCGAGTTGAAGAAGGTGGCCGCCATCTCCGCGTCCGGCCGCCCGCGCACCAGCTCCGCGAAGCGGGTCTTGAACGCCGCCTCCCCGGGCGCGTCCGCGGGCGGGGCGGGGACCCGGCCGCGCAGCGACTCCACCACCCGGTCCAGCTCCCGCGGGTACACGGTCAGCCGCTCGGCGGCGTCCTCCTGCGCGCCGCGCCACTCCCGCCGCAGGAAGCGGCCGGGCGCGCGCCGCGTCACCTCGTGGAAGGCGGCGAGGTAGGCGTCGAACGCGGCGAGGATCGCCTCCGCGGGTTCTGTCGCTGCCGTCATGCGTCGCTCCGGTAGGGGTACGGCGCGGCGCAAACGAAAGATCCGGGCCGCCCGCCGCTCACTCGATGGGCTTGAGCCCCGCCACGATCGCCTCGCGGCGCGGCTCCAAAAAGGGCGGGAGCACCACGCTCTCGCCGAGCGTGGCGGGGTCCTCGTCCACCGCGAAGCCGGGCCCGTCGGTGGCGATCTCGAACAGGATGCCGTTGGGCTCGCGGAAGTACAGGCTGCGGAAGTAGTAGCGGTCGATCTCGCCGCTGTTGGGGATGCGCATCTCCGTGAGCCGCGCCGTCCAGGCGTGGTACTCGTCGACGGTGGGGGTGCGGAACGCCACGTGGTGCACGCCCCCCGCGCCGGGGCTCACCACCGGCAGGTCCGGCTGCACGGCCACGTGCAGCTCCGCGTGGGGGCCGCCCCCGCCCATCTCGTACACGTGCACCGTTTCCCGCGCGCTCTCCGGGTGCGGGTACTCGCGCACCGGGCGCATCCCCAGCACGCGGGTAAGCACCGGCTCGGTCCGCCGCAGCTCCGGCACGCTCATCACGATGGGCCCCAGGCCGCGCACCTGGTGCTCCGCCGGCACCGGGCTGCGGTCCCAGGGCACCGGCGGGTCGCCCTGCCCGCCGTCGTCCACCAGGGCCAGGCGCTGCCCCTCCGGGTCCTCGAAGTCCAGCGTGAGCCGCCCGTCGCGCTCCGTGATCCCCCCCCGCGGCGACGCCGTGCTCCGCCAGGCGCGCGCTCCACCACTCCAGCGACGCCGCGCCGCTCACCCGCAGCGAGGTGCGGGTGATGCTGTGCGTCCCCCTCCGTTCGCGCGGCACGTCCCAGTCGAAGAAGGTCAGGTCGTTTCCCGGCGACCCGGCGGCGTCCGAGTAGAACAGGTGGTACGCGCTCACGTCGTCCTGGTTGACGCTCCGCTTCACCAGCCGCATCCCCAGCACCTCCGTGTAGAAGCGGAAGTTGCCGCGCACGTCGGCGGTGACGGCGGTCAGGTGGTGGATTCCGGTGAGGTCCATGCCGCTGCGGGGGTGGCCGTGGTGGAGCGCGCCCGGCGCGGGGTGCGGCGGGCGGACGTGGCTCCCTGCAAGAAGCGCCGCCCTCCGCGGCGCGCTCCGCTCGCCAGCGGACAGCCCCGGCGCCCCGTCCCGCGCGTCCGGCTGTTTCGCCGGGATCCACCTGCTTCGGGCGGACACACAGCGCGCTCCGCCCGCCCACCCGGTGCATGATGCGCAGGTGATTGGGGGGCAAGTGCTTGCGCCGCCGGGGCGACGGCGGGGCGGCGTGGCGCGAACGTTTCCTGTGGGGTCCGCGCCCGTACGGCGGCGCGCCCCTCCATCGCCCCGCGCCAAACGACGCCCTCCACATTGCCCGGAGTGCCATCCGCCCCCCGTCCATTCACGTCGTACCGGCTCCCCGCTTCCGCACCGGTCGCGGGGAAGAGGCCGGCCACACGGCCGGAACCATGTCGCGCGGTACTCATTGCGGTGCAAACATTTGAAAGATGCGGCCGGGCGGCGCTCGCGCGGGCCTGTCAGAAACGGGCATGCTCGCGCGTTCTATTCTTCGGGGAGCCGACGGACATTGATCCCGTCCGGCTCCCCGCCCCGGCGCAGCCACCCCCACTCAACGCGACCCGTCGTGTCCATCCCGAACCCCGCTCTCCGCTCCCCCTCGTCCTCCGGTGCCATGTCGCCGTTCCTGGGCTCCGGCGGATGAACCCGGCGCACCTCCCGTCGGGGGGCGCGCCCCGTCCCGGCCTCCCGGCGCTCGCCCGGCCCGAGGCCGAGAGCGACGCCCGCCTGGTGGTGCGCATCCTTTCCGGCGAGGTCGCGTGCTACGCCACGCTCGTGGGCCGGTACCAGGCCGCGCTGCACCGCTACGCCCGCGGCATGGTGCGCGACGCGGACCTGGCGAGCGACCTGGTGCAGGACGCCTTCGTCAAGGCGTACACCCGCCTGGACACCTGCCGCGACCCGTCCCGCTTCGGCGCCTGGATGTACCGCATCGTGGTCAACCGCTGCCGCGACCACCTCAAGCGACGGCGGCGCCCCGCCGTGCCGCTGGAGGAGCACACCGCCGCCGCTCCCGAAGGGGACGGGCCGGCCCTGCGCATCGCCCGGGCCGAGCTGCGCGAGCTGCTGGACCGGGCCGTCGCGGCGCTCCCCGACGCGCAGCGCGAGGCGTTCCTGCTGCGCCACGTGGACGGGCACTCGTACGAGGAGATGTCGGAGATGCTGGACGTGACGGTGAGCGCGCTCAAGATGCGGGTGATGCGTGCCCGGAACGTGCTCCAGGAGCGATTGAAGGGGCTGGTTTGACGGGAGCAAGGGCGGGGTTCGGGCGTGCCCCCGGCTGGCGCCGGGGTCGGGCTTCGGCTCCGTAGCAGACGAAACGACCGTCTGCAACGGAGTCGAGCCCGCGCAAACAGCCGCGCGGTCTCGCCCCTTCGGGCCGTAATCCCTCACGCAAGTGCGGATACGGGCGGGCCGCGGCGCTGGTGCGCTGCGGCCTGTTTCATTGCGGTGGCGCCGGTCAGTCGTTGTTCTGCTCGGAGGCTTCGCCTGCGAGTTCCGGGTAGGGGCGGCGCGGCTCCGCGACGGCGCGGGTGCCCCGCGGCCGTCCACCCTTTCTGCCGTTCTCGCGGGCGGCGGCGGCCTTGGCGTCGCTGGTGGCGCCGCCCAGGTACTTGCCGGCCCAGCGCCGCAGGTTGAAGCTCTGCGCCAGCAGGCCGGGCACGGACAGGTCCTCGTCCAGCTCCTCCCAGTGAAGCCCCTCGCCGCCGAGCTCCACCTCCACCTCCGCGAGCTGGTCGGGCGACGCGTTCGCCAGGCGCGGCGACACCCCCGGCGGGAAGCCGAACAGGAAGCCACCCGCCAGCTCCAGCATCACCCGCCCGTTGACGGCGTCGTACCAGGCGCGCGTCGCCCGGGGCTCGACCGCGTCGGAGAGCAGCGCGTTGCTCCGCGCCCGGGGAATGGCGAGCCTGATCTCGTCGTCGCTCCGTGGGGTCCTAGCCATGGATCTCCTCCCATCGTTCCAGGAATTCGCGCCAGTTCGCTTCCACGATCCTCACCGCCCGCACCACGTCCGGGTCGCGCATGGCCCGCACCTCCATCACCTCCGAGCCCGTGTCCTCGTCGCCCAGCGACACCTTGACCACTGCCTCGTCCCGGAGCACGTGCACGTGGGGCGGCTCGTGGTCGTGCGTGTAGATCCGGACGATGAACCCGCCCTCGCGATGGATCGTCGGCATCAATCTAACCTATCGTTGGGTTTCGTCAAGCCTCCCGTTCCATGCCTGCCGTCCGGCGCGAAATTGGGTCGGTCTACCCATACGCGCCCCCGGCCGAACCGGTAATCTACGTCCAGGCAATGGCGGAATCCGACCGCCACAGGTGACGATCGGCCCCCTGGAGGGTCGGCAGCTGGAGAGACCATCATGAGCGACGTGATCGATACGGAAGTGGCGATCGTCGGCTGCGGCCCGGTGGGCGCGCTGACGGCGAACCTGCTGGGACTGCAGGGGGTGAGGGTGCTGGTGCTGGAGCGGGAAACGGCGGAGCACGGGCAGCCGCGCGCCTTCTCGTGCGACGACGAGGCACTGCGCATCTACCAGATGGCCGGGCTGGCGGAGACGCTGCACGCGGACATGGCCGTGTGCGACCGGGTGCACTACACCGGGGTGAACGGGCGCACGTTCGCCGAGGTGGAGTTCCGCGGGCTGGACTTCGGCTCGGGCTACCCGGTGCTCAACTTCTTCCACCAGCAGAAGCTGGAGAGGGTGCTGCGCGCGGGGCTCGCCCGCTTCCCGTCGGTGGAGCTGCGCCTGGGGCACGAGGTGACGGCGCTGCTCCAGGACCGGGACGGGGCGACGCTGGCGGTGCGCGACCGGGTGGGCGGCGGCACGCTGCGGGTGCGCGCCCGCTACGTGCTGGGGTGCGACGGCGGCCGCAGCGCCACGCGGCAGCTGGCCGGGATCGGCATGGTGGGGAACAGCTACGAGGAGCCGTGGCTGGCGGTGTCGGGCGACGTCCCGGACGACGCGGTCCGCCTGCCGGACACGCGCTTCGTCTGCGACCCGCGGCGCCCCACCTTCGTGGGCAAGGGCGCGCAGGACGACTACCGCGTGGAGCTGATGCTGCTCCCCGGCGAGACCGCGGAGGAGATGGAGCGCCCGGAGACCATCGCCCGGCTGATCTCGCCGTACGTGGACCCGGAGCGCATCCGCATCACCCGCGCGACGGTGTACCGCTTCCACAACGCCATGGCGGAGGCCTGGTGGAAGGGGCGCGTGTTCCTGCTGGGCGACGCGGCGCACCAGATGCCGCCCATGATGGGGCAGGGGCTGGTCTCCGGGCTGCGCGACGCGGCCAACCTGAGCTGGAAGCTCGCCCTGGTGCTGCGCGGCACCGCCGCGCCCGGGCTGCTGGCCAGCTACGAGGCGGAGCGCCGCCCGCACGTGCAGGCCATGGCGCGGGCCAGCGTGGGGGTGGGGCGGGTGATGATGGGGCGCAGCCGCGTGGGCGCGGAATTGCGCGACCGCTTCTTCCAGGCGATCCAGCTGGTTCCCGCGGTGCGGCGCTTCATCCGCCGCTTCGGCTTCAAGCCGGAGGCGGTGTACGGCGCCGGCGCCATGCGCGGCGGCCGGCGCAGCCATCGCGCCGCGCCGGAGGGGAAGCTGTTCCCCCAGGCGCGGGTGGAGACCGCGGCCGGCCGCTCGGTGCTCTCGGACGAGGTACTGGGGCCCGGCTTCGCGGTGGTTGCGCTGGGCGTGGACCCGCGCGAGGCAGCGCCCGAGGCCGGCGCCGTGTGGGGGCGCCTGGGAGCCCGGCTGGTGGTGGTGCTCCCGCCCGACGCGCCCGCCCCGCGGCCCGGCCTGGGCGTCACCCAGGTGCGCGACGCCACCGGCCGCATCGGCGAGTGGCTCCGCCGCCACGGCGCCCAGGTGGCCGTGGTGCGCCCCGACCGCTTCGTCTTCGGCGCCGGCCCCGCCGCGCAGGCCGCCGATCTCGCCCACGCCGCCGCGGCGACGTTCCTGGCCCCCGAGCCCGGCGCGCCCCGCTGGCACGACGCGGTCGCCGCCGAGCCCGCCCTCGCCGTGTAGCCGCGGAAGCGCGCCGCCACCGGAAGCACGAGCGGGCCGGGACCCC
>DASVQR010000238.1:0-29650 GCA_036389055.1 Longimicrobiaceae bacterium
GGCGAGGCTCACTCCGGCGAGGTGAGACAGCCGGGCAGTTTCGGCTGGCTCGCCGAGCCCGCGGAGGAGACCGGCGGGGCAGTTTCCGCCGGGCTCCGTAGCGGCCCCGCCTCAGCGAAACGAGCTCAGCCCAATTCCTCGCGGACGATGCGATTCAGCTCCTTGCCATCGAACTGCCCCTTCACGCGCGGCATCACGGCCTTCATCACCCCGCCCAGGTCCTTGGCGCCCCCGGAGATCGCCTCGCGCACGAAGCCGCGGACCGCGTCCTCGTCCAGCTGCGGCGGCAGGTACACGGCCAGGATCTTGGCCTCCTCCTCCTCCTTCACGGCCAGCTCCTCCCGCCCCCCGGAGCGCATCTGCTCGGCAGCCTCGCGGCGGCGCTTGATGCCGGAGTTGACCACGGGGAGCACCTCCTCGTCGGACAGCTCGTGCCCCACCTCGATCTCGCGGTTGCGGACGTCGGACAGCAGGGTGGTGAGCACGGTGGTGCGCAGCTTGTCGCGCTCGCGGCGGGCGGTGTTCAGGTCGCCGCGGATCTGCTCCTTGAGGGCGGAACCGGCCATGGGGTCTCGGATCGGGCTGGCGTGGACGGACGGGCGGCCCCCGCGCGTGCGCGACGGGCTGCGGCAGGGGCGAATCTAGCCGCTCGCGCCCCGGGGCTCAACCGGATGGGGCGGAAACACCGCGGCGCGGCGGACCCGTCCGCCGCGCCGCCGTGCGCCCCGTGGGAGCGAAGGGTCAGGCCTTCTCGCCGCCCTCGCCGGCGGCCCCGCCGGCGCCCGGGTTGTGGCCGTGCGGCTTCACCGGCAGGTCGGCGGCCTCCAGGCGCAGCTCGGTGCCGGGCTTGGGGCCCTCGCCCACGCGGGCCTGCGAGTTCACCTCCGGGCCCGTGGGCGCACGCGGGACGGCGCGGGAGGTGTGCGGACCCACCGGGTCCTGGTTGTCCAGCTCGTCCTCGCGGTACTTGGACGGCTTGCCGTCCTGCACCTCGGGGCGCTCCGCGTTGCGGGGGCGCGAGTGCCCGGTCTCCAGCTCGAACTCGCTGCGGTCGGTGTGCTCCAAGGAAACCTCCTGGATGTGTCGTGAGTCGTCGGAGCGGTCCGGGTCGGTGTCCCTCCCCTGGCGGCGCCGCCCCATCCCGATGTTCAGGCCGGTCCACTCCGTCTCCCGGCGCGCGGCGTCGTCGTCGCGCAGGGGGGAGCGGCCGCGCCGGTGCCCGTCGTCCTCCACGTCCAGGCGGTTGACCACCGTGTCCACCCCGTCCAGGCGCTGCGCCAGCCGCACCGCGCGGTCGGCCTCGTCGTCGGTGTAGACGGAGCCGGAAAGCTCGATGATGCCGCGGCTGATGGCGCCCACGTCGATCCCGCGCTCCCCAAGCACCTCGTCCGCCAGGAAGGCGTCCAGCACGGCATCCTCCAGGCGCGTGAGCTCGTCCTGGTCGCGCACGGCGCGGCGCAGCCGCCCCGGGCGGAAGGCCGCCGCCACCCCCGCGGCGCGCGTGCGGAGCGTCCCGGCGCGGGTGCGCAGCCCGTCGGCCCGGCCGCGAAGCTCGTCCGCCCGGCCCCGCAGCTGCTCCTCCGCCCGGCCGCGAAGCTCGCCCACCTTCTGCCCCGCCCGCTCGCGGGCGCGGCTGGCCGCCGGCTTCACCCGTCCGGACAGGAGCAGCCCCAGGGCGAAGCCGCCCGCGGCGCCCAGCACGAAGGTCAGCGCGTCCTGCCTGAGGTCGCCCTCATCGTGGCGCTCACGAATCTCCCACATAACCCCCCCTGAACCATGGATGTACGATCGGTCGTCAACCGCACGACGGGCCGCGTCACGGGGTGCAAGTCGCGTTCCAGGGGTGGCCTATGTTCTGGACTCCGCTGTAGGGGGTTTGAACTGCGGATTTGGGCGTGCCCCCGGCTGGCGCCGGGGTCGGGCTGCGCGCTGCGTAGGCGAGCAAACAACGCTCGCCAACGCAGCCGAGCCCCCGCGGAAACTGCCCCGCGGGGTCTCTGCCCTCCGGGCGCGCATCCCTCACGCGGGTCTTCGCGGGGGCTTGAAATGCAGAGCGCCCACACCGGGGGTCCCGGTGCGGGCGCTGGGCGGGGTGGCTTTCCCCGGCTCGCTACTGCGTCTCGCCGCGGATCAGGCGGCGCTCGGCGTCCTTGCGCTCGCGGGTGGCGCGGACCCGGCCCTGGAAGGAGTTGCTGCGCTCGCGGTCGGCCACCTGGCGGTCGATCTCGGAGCGCTGCCCGGCCTCGCGGCGCGACTCGGCGGCGGCCTCGGGGCTTGAGGCGAAGCCGAAAGGCGCCGGCAGAGTGATCTTGCCCAGGTGGATCTTGCCCGGCGAGGCGCCCCAGCGGTTGCCGTCCTTGTCCTTGAGCGTCCAGTCCAGCGCGTTGCGCGCCCGGGTCTGCTCCGCCGCGACGCTGTCGTTGTACTCCCCGAGCGTGGCGCCCAGCCGCCCTACGTACTCCTCGTGCGGGGTCTGCTCCGGCTTCGCGGGGACCGGACGCTGCGTGGGAAAGAGCCGCGGGTCGCGGATCCCCGGCCGCAGCGGGCTCCCGCCCGTGCCGGTCCCGCCCGGCTGCCCGCCCGGCGCGCCGGCGCCCTGAGCCGGGGCGCCGGTGGCCTGCGGGATCCCGGTCGGCGTCCCCGACGGGAAGACCAGCTCCTCCGCGGGCGCGGCCGGCCGGTCGCTGCGCTGCGGCTGCTCGCCCGCGGGAGGCGGCGTCTCGGCCGGCGCGGCGGGCGGGAACTGCGCCGCCTCGGCCGGCCCGCCCGCCGCCACCTGCGGCCCCGCGCTCGCTTCCGGGAAGGCCAGGTCGAAGTACTCCACCGTCTCTTCCGTGGGCCCGCGGTCCAGGATCCTTGGCCCGATCTTCACGAACGCCACCACCAGCCCCACCAGCGCCAGGTGCACCGCCACCGAGCCCGCCAGCGCCGCCCCCGAAGGACGCCCGCTGGGGTCCCTCCTGCCGAAGCGGCGCAGCGGCGCGTGCACGGGGATGACCGGCGTGGGCTGCGGCTGCTCGGGCGGGGCCTCGCGGGGAGGCGGCGGAGCGATGGCGGGGGGCGTCATAGGATCCTTCTACTCCCTTCGCACCACGTCGGTTCCGGCCCCTCCGAAAGACGCGGCCCGCCCCCCTACCGGGGAGCGGGCCCACACATCCGTTCCAGCGCACTCCGTGCTCCGCCGCCGTCCTACTCCCGCACTCCCGCACTCCCGCACTTTCGCACTGCCGTTCCCCCTACAGCACCTCCCCGATCCGCCGCGCCGCCTCGCGCAGCCGGTCCTCGCCCACCGTGAGCGCGATGCGGAAGAACCCCTCGCCGCCCGCGCCCAGCGACGCGCCGGGCGTCACCGCCACGCCCTGCTCCAGCAGCAGCCGCCGCGCCCACGGCTCGGACTCGGTCCCCGCGGGGAGCGGCACCCACAGGTACATGGTCGCCCGCGGCGACACCGGGTCCAGCCCCACGGCGCGCAGCCCCTCCACCGCCGCGTCGCGCCGGCCGCGGAAGATCTCCAGGTTGCCGGGGAGCCACGCCTCCTGCGAGCGGAGCGCGGCGGCCGCCGCGTGCTGCACGAACAGCGGGAGCCCAGTGTCCGCGAAGGTCTTCACCCGCTGCAGGCCGGCCACCAGCGCCGGGCACCCCGCCGCCCAGCCGACGCGCCACCCGGTCATGTTGTACGTCTTGGACAGCGAGTGGAACTCCACCGCCACCTCGCGCGCGCCGGGGATCTCCAGGATGGAGGGCGGCACGTAGCCGTCGAACGCCACCTCCGAGTAGGCGTTGTCGTACGCGAGCACGATGTCGTGCTCGCGGCAGAACGCCACCGCGGACTCCAGGTACCCGCGCGGGGCCTCGGCGGCGGTGGGGTTGTTGGGATAGTTGAGGTACAGGATGCGGGCGCGCCGCGCCACGTCCTGGGGGATGTCCTCCAGCGGCACCAGGAAGCCGTTCTCCGGGCGCAGCGGCACCAGGTACGGCTCGCCGCCCGCGAAGACCGTCCCGCCCACGTACGGCTGGTAGCCGGGGTCCGGGACGATGGTCAGGTCGCCCGGGTCCAGCACGGCGAAGGGGAGGTGGAAGATCCCCTCCTTGGAGCCGACGAGCGGGAGCACCTCGCGGTAGCCGTCCAGCTTCACCCCGAAGCGGCGGTCCATGAAGCGGACGATCTCCTCGCGGAAGTCGGCCAGGCCGATCTGGAAGCCGTAGCGCGAGTTGACCGGGTCCAGCACGGCCCCGCGCAGCGCCTCCACCGCGTCGGGCGGCGGGGGGAGGTCCGCGTCGCCGGCGCCCAGGTCGATCACGTCCACGCCCCTGGCCTTGAGGTCGCGCTTGATCTGGGGGACGTCCTGGAGCGGATAGGGCGGGAGGGTGCTCAGCCGTTTGCAGGTGTCGGGCATTCGGTCGGCCGTTCTCGTGGATGGATCAGGTTTCCGGGCGTGGGTCCGCTACGGAGCCCGGCGATACTGCTGCCGGTCTCCTCCGCGGGTCGCGGAGCCAGCGGAAACTGCCCCGCTGTCTCCGCTCCGGCTTCGGGAGCCCCGCCAAACTGCCGGCGGGTCTCCCTCCGCACAAGTGGCGGGGAACGGCAGGGGAACGGCGAACGGCGCACCCGCCTCTACGTCTCGCAACCCGCCGCGCCGACGACGCAGTCCTCCATTCGCGCGCAGCCGCAGGCGAGCCCGGCCTCGATCGCGCGGCGCATGCGCGCCGCCCGCTCGACCAGCGCGTCCAGCTCCGCCAGCTTGGCGCCGGCGAGCGCGGCCCAGCGCTCCCCCAGCGGCGCGTCCGCGCCGGGGCCGTGGAACAGCGCGCGGATCTCCGCCAGGGTGAAGCCCGCCCCCTGCGCGAAGCGCAGCAGCTCCACCCGGCGCACCGCGTCGGCGCCGTAGCGCCTGCGCCCGTTCACGCGCGCGGGCGGCGGGAGCACGCCCGCCTGCTCGTAGAAGCGCAGCGCCGACGCGCGCACCCCCGTCCTGCGCGCCACCTCGCCGATGGTCAGCTCCTCCACGCCGCCCTCCTTGACCTCGAGTGCGCTTGAACTGGTAGCCTCCAGCAATGCCGTGCAGCCCCGTCCACCCGCGCCAGGAGCCCCCATGGAACCCGCCGCCTCCCCGGACCTCCCCCTGGCCTGCGACCCCGCGGCCATCCCCGCCGCCGAGCGCCCGGCCCACCTCGCCCTCGCGCGGCACCTCTTCACCGAGGCCGCGCAGGAGCGCCGGGACCTCCCCGACGGCCTCGCCTTCCGCCTCCCCGCCGAAGCCTGGGAGCCGGCCGCCCTCTTCGTCGCAAACGAGCGCCGCTGCTGTCCCTTCCTCCGCTTCGAGCTGTCCGCCGCCCCCGCCGCCGGCCCCGTCCGGCTGCGCATCACCGGCCCCGCGGGCACCCGCGACTTCCTCCGGGCCGAGTTGCGCCTCTGACCCACGTCCCCGAAGCACGGCGGCCCTCCCCGTCCGGAGGAGGGCCGCCGTGGCGCTTCACGCTTCGCGTGAACCGAATGAAGCAGTTGCAGGCTGTCCCCTGTAACCTGTTCCCTATCCCCTGCCGTTCAGGCCGGCGTCGGCTCCGGCGGGCCCTGCCGCCTCTCGCCGTTCAGGCCCAGGCGCAGCGCCAGCAGGATCCCGCCGACGGTGATGGCGACGTCGGCGACGTTGAAGACGAAGGGAAAGAACCGGATCAGGATGAAGTCGGTGACGGCGCCGTTGAGGAGCCGGTCGCCCAGGTTGCCCAGGGCGCCGGCGACCACCAGCGCGGCCGCGAAGTGCAGCAGGTGGTCGCGGGTGGTGCGGATCAGGTGCACGCACACGGCGATCCCCACGATCCCGGCCACGGTGAGCAGCAGGATGCGCAGCATGCTCTCGCCGCCGGCGAACATGCTGAACGCCACGCCGGTGTTGCGGCGGTGGGTGAACACCACCCAGCCGTCCACCACGGTGTGCCAGCCGTCCACGGGGAGTCGGTGCTGCACCCAGGCCTTGCTCACCCAGTCGGCGGCGGTGACGGCGGCCACCAGGGCGGAGAGCGCGCGGTTGCGGGAGAAGCTCATGCGGCCTCCACCGGGTTGCGGACCGTCCCCACGCCCGGCACCTCCACCTCCACCACGTCGCCGGGGTGCAGCCGCGACACGCCGGCCGGGGTGCCGGTGGCGATCACGTCGCCCGGCTCCAGCGTCATGATGGCCGACACGTACGCCACCAGCGTGGGGATGTCGAACGCCATGTCGCCCGCGCGGCCGTGCTGCCGGACCTCGCCGTTGACGCGGCAGATCACCTCCAGCGCCTGCCAGTCCACGCTCTCCGCCGGCACCACGGTGCCCATGGGGCAGAAGGTGTCGAAGCCCTTGGCGCGGGCCCACTGCCCGTCCGTCTTCTGCAGGTCGCGCGCGGTCACGTCGTTGAGCGCCGCGAAGCCGCCCACGTAGCGCATGGCCCGCTCGCGGTCCACGTGCCGCGCCCGCGACCCGATCACCACCGCGATCTCCCCCTCGTGCTCCACCTGCTGCGACTCGGGCGGCAGCACGATGGCGTCGCCCGCCTCCACCAGCGCCGAGGGCGGCTTGAAGAACAGCAGCGGCCGCTCGGGCATCTCGTTGCCCAGCTCGCGGGCGTGCTCCAGGTAGTTGCGGCCGACGCAGACGATCTTGGAAGGGCGCGGTGTGGGCATGAGGAACGGCAGGTTACAGGGAACAGGTTACAGGGGACAGCCTGCTTCATTCGGTGCACGCGAAGCGTGCAGCGCCACGGCAGTACGGAGTGCGAAGTACGTTGAACGGCGGGTGCCGTTCCGTCGCCGTTCAGCAGTACCCCAAAAATCCGTTCGGAGGGAGACTCGCCGGCAGTTTGGCGAGGCTCACTCCGGCGGAGGGAAACCCGCCGGCGGTTTGGCGGGGTTCCCGGAGCCCGCGCAGGAAACAGGCCGGCTGTTTGGCCTGGTTCCGGAGCGGCCCCGAGGCACGAACCAGAACCTACCCGGCTCGAAGCACTTGCTGGCGACCCTGGTAGAAGCGCACCATCTCCTCCTTCACCTCGCGCCACGGGGCCATGCGCACGGGAACGTCCGGGAGCGACTCCAGAAAATAGCGGCCGTACGTTTTCCTGGCGATGCGCCCGTCCAGCACCATCACCACGCCGTGGTCCTCGCGCGAGCGGATCAGCCGCCCGAAGCCCTGCTTCATGCGGATGGCGGCGTTGGGGAGCATGTAGCTCATGAACGAGTTCCCCCCCGCCTGCTCGATGGCCTCGATGCGCGCGGCGGTCACCGGCTCGGTGGGCACCTTGAAGGGGAGCTTGGGGATCACCAGGCCGCGCAGCGGGTGCCCGGGGACGTCCACCCCCTCCCAGAACGAGGTGGTCCCCAGCAGGATCCCCCGCCCCGAGGCGGCGAAGCGCTCCACCAGCTGCCCGCGCGCGCCCTCGCCGTGCACGAACAGCGGCCACTCCAGGTCGATCTTGCGCTTCCGCAGCTCGCCGGCCACGTGGCGCAGCGCGCGGTACGAGGTGAAGAGCACGAACAGCCCGCCGTCCGAGATGCGGGCGTGCTCGATCACGGCGCGCACCGTGGCCTCGTCGTGCCGCGGGTCGGAGTCGCCGGCGGGGATGGGGAGGTCCGTGGGGACCACGAACAGCGCCTGCTCCGCGTAGTCGAAGGGCGACGGGTACACCGCCTCCGCCACCCGCAGCTCGTCCTCCGCCGCCTCGCCGCGCGGGGCCCAGAGGCCGAGCCGGTTGCGGACGAAGCGGAAGTTGCCCTGCGTCGCCAGCGTGGCCGAGGTGAGCACCACGCTGGGCACCTTCTCGAACAGGCTCTCGCGCAGCACCGAGCTGAGGTCCAGCGGCGCGGCGGAGAGCGTCAGGTTCCCCTCGCGGCCGTCGCGCTCGGGCTGGCGCTCCATCCACCTCACCATCTTGAGGCCGTCGTCGGGGGGGCGCAGGGCGGCGCGCAGGGCGTCCGCGGCGGACTCCACCCGGTTGGCGGCGCCGCGCAGCTCCATCAGCTGCGGCTCCAGCATCTCCTTGAGCGCTTCGTCCAGCCCGATCCGCTCGCGCAGCAGCTCCATGCCGCGCAGCAGCGAGTCCATGTTCTCCAGCAGGCCCACGAGCGCGTCCTCCAGCCCCAGCACCCACACGGGGTGGCGGGGGAAGTCGTCGTGCAGGCGCACCATCATGGCGCCGGCCTCCTTGAACACGTCCTCCAGGAAGGAGAACACCGTGCCCGCGCGCTCGCGGGCGCCGTCCAGCGCCGGGAGCAGCCGCTCGGAGATGTGGTCCAGGGCGCCGCGGGCCAGCAGGTCGTCCGGGCGCAGGCGGAGCGCCTCCGCGAAGGCGGGGAGCAGCCCCTTCTTGCGGTTCTCCAGGCGCGACAGGGTGCGGTACAGCCCGCGCCGGGAGATGGTCGCCCCCAGGTGGCTGGTGGCCGACTCCTCCAGGTTGTGGGCCTCGTCCAGCACCAGCCGCTTGTACTGCGGGAGCACGGCGGGGGCGGTCCAGTTCCCCTGCATGCGCCGCACGGCCAGGTCGGAGAAGAGCAGGTGGTGGTTGACCACCACCACGTCGGCGGAGGAGGCGTCGCGGCGGGCGCGCTGGTAGAAGCACTCCTCGAAATGGGGGCACTTGGCGCGCAGGCACACGTCCGACTCGGACGACACCTCGTCCCACACCTCGGCCGAGGGGCGGAAGGACAGGTCCGAGAGCGAGCCGTCCTGCGTCTTCTTGAGCCACTCCACGATGGAGGTGAGCTCCGCCTGCTTCTGCGCGTCGAAGAGCGCGGGGGCGGTCTCGCGGGCCAGCAGCGCCCGGCGGATGGACACGTAGTTGCGGCGGCCCTTGACCAGCGCGAAGCGGAAGGGCTCCCCCAGGGCGCGGCGCAGCAGGGGGAGGTCCTTTTCCACCAGCTGCTCCTGGAGGTTGATGGTGTTGGTGGACACCACCGTCCGCTCGCGGTTCTGCAGGGCCCAGCGGATCGCCGGGAGAAGGTACGCCACCGACTTGCCGGTCCCCGTCCCCGCCTCCGCGATCCCCACCCCGCCCTCGTTGTAGACCCCGGCGATCATCCGCGACAGGCCGCGCTGCTGCGGGCGGTCCTCGTAGCGCGGGTGCCGCCCGGCGATGGGGCCGTCCGGGCCCAGGTCGGCGTCGATGCGGTCCAGGTCCAGCGGCTCCGCCCGGTCCTCGTCGGGCGGCTCCACCACCACGTACAGCTCGGACGCGGCGTTGTCGGTGATGGCGAAGCCCACCCCCTGCTCCCACAGCTGCGCCGCCACGGCCAGGTCCGCCTCGGAGGGCTCCAGCCGCCCGGAGGGGTGGTTGTGGACGAGCAGGCCGCCCGGCTCCGGGTTGCGGAGGGTGGCCAGCACCGCCGTGGCGTGCCCGCGCGCCACCACGCGCGGCTCGTACACCTCGCCGTCCTCGCCCACGCGCGCGAGGAAGCACACCTCGTTGCCGCGCGCCCGCGCGATCTCGCGGCGCACCAGCTCCGAGGCTTCGAGGGTGAGGTAGAGGTCCTGGCGGGTGGACGGCGGCATGCCCTCGGTACCGCGTGGCGGCGCGGCGGTTCCCCGCCCCGGAGCCCGGCCGTGGACGCCGGGTGTGGCGCGACGTGGACACCCCTGCCGCGCGCGTGCCGCATCCGGGTGGGACACGCCTGGAACAGCGCCGCCCGCGACGGGTACCCGCAAGCGCAAACGCATGTTGAAGTTGGTGGACGCGGAAAGGGGGCGTCGGGGCCGGCCGGAAGTGCGGCACGGCGCCTGCCCAGGAGGACCGCGATCCCACGGGATGTGTCCGGTTTTCATACACTGTCGGAACTCTGGACAGCGCCCGGCCCGTCACATATATTCGGACAGAGTAGACAATGGCATAATCAGAGCTTCGGTTCCTGCCCGCAGCGCCGGCCCGCCCGCGGTCCGGTCGTCCCCGGCGGCACCTCTGGACAACACGGCTCCACACCCTCCCGACGGCGCTGCCGACGCACCGCGGCAGCCGCGCGCACGGAAGAACGTCTACCGAAACCGACCGATGAACATCAGCAAGGAGAACGCCCTGCGGGCGGTGCTCAGGGCGGCGCTGGAAGGCCGCGAGGACGAGGCTCGCTTCCTCCTGGGCGGCGTGGTCGCCGACCGGCCGGAGGCCGGCTCCGACCCCGAGGGCCTCCAGGACTACATCTTCGCGTCGGCGCTCTCGCGGCGGCTGGACCCCGCGCGCTCCGCCGAGATCAACCTGTACCTGCAGCAGTTCGAGCTGCAGCAGATCTCGCTGTTCAACCTGCTGGCCGAGCACCTCCCCACCGTCAGCCTGTCGGTGACGGTGTCCAACGAGATCCTCGCCGGCTTCCTGTCCGGGTGGGACGAGGTGGCGCTGCTGGACCTGGGGATCGGCACCGGACGGCAGGAGGCCGCCATGCTCCGCGAGCTGGCCGCGCGCGGCCAGTTCCCCCGGCGCCTGACGGTGTTCGCGGTGGAGCCGGACGCGGACAGCCTGCGCACCGCGGAGGAGTCGCTGCGCAGCACGGCCGGGGAGCTGGGGATGGAGCTGGAGTTCCACGGCCTCAACCTGATCGCCGAGCAGCTGGAGGACGAGCACTGGGCGCTCTTCGGCTCGGCGCGCGGGCCGCTGGTGATGCACGCCGCCTTCGCCGCGCACCACATCCGCGACCGCGGCAACGGCTACTGCGCCCGCACCGAGTTCTTCCGGCGGCTGCGGCAGCTCAACCCGCTGGCGGTGGTGCTCTGCGAGCCCAGCTCCGACCACCACACCCACCTGATCGGGGAGCGCTTCGAGAACTCGTGGCGCCACTTCGGCCTCACCTTCGACCTGGTGGACCGCGCGGGGCTCCCCCCCCGCGAGGCGGCGGCGATCAAGATGTTCTTCGCCCGCGAGATCCAGGACATCCTGGGCAACGCCGAGGACACCCGCTGCGAGCGGCACGAGAGCGTGTCCACCTGGGTGGAGCGGCTGCGGCGCGCGGGCTTCACCCCGTACGGCGACTTCGTGCTCCCCGACCACGTCCGCCACGAGGTGGTGGCGGTGAAGCCGCGCGAGGGGTACGTGGGGCTGGACTACTCGGGCGAGACGCTGGTGGCGGTGATCTGCGCCACCTCCGGCGACGTGGCCGCGCAGGCGCGCCTGCACCACCCGTCCAGGGTGCTCCAGGTGGCCTGACGCCGCGGCAGTCCGCGACGCGGAGCGGGGGCGGGGGATCCGGGGCGGATCTCCCGCCCCCGCTTCGCTTTCCGCCGTCCGCACCCCGTGGCCTCTTCGTCACGCGGCTTGCACGTACGCTGGACGGAGCATAGAGTGTACGCTCCTTGTGGGACAACGCTGCACATCCGTTTGCGGTTCCCGCTCATGTCGGCGCCCCCGCGTGCCGATACTCTGTCCTCGCGGTATCTCCGCGCTCCACCCTCCTCATCTTCGAAATCGCCATGAACGCCCGTCCCTACCCGCCGAACTACCAGGTCAGCGGTGGCAACATCCTTTCCATGCTCAGCGCCATGGGGCCGTTCCGGAAGCGGGGCGAGCAGATCCTCTCCGAGCAGGGGATCTCGGACGTCTCGGCGGAGGCGTGGTACCCGCTGGAGGGCTACGTCCGGGCGCTGGAGACCATCGGCGAGAAGATGGGGCCGAACACGCTGTTCCAAATCGGCAAGCAGATCCCCGACCACATCGCGCTCCCGCCGGGGCTGGACTCGTTCGAGAAGATCGCCGCGTCGTTCGGGATGGCGTTCGACATGAACCACCGCGGGCACCCGGGGAAGATCACCTACCAGATGACGGGGGACCGGTCGGTCACCATCGTCACGGGGACGCCGTATCCCACCGACTTCGACCGGGGGGTGACGCAGGGGTTCTTCCACAAGCTGATCTCGGCGCGGGTCAACGTGGTGGAGGCGGCGTCGCAGCCGAGCAAGCGGGACGGTGCGGAGACGTCGACGTTCCTGGTGTCGATGCTCTGATCTGTCGTGGCGGGGCCGCTCCGGAGCCGGACGATACTGCCGTCCGTCTCCTGCGCGGGCTTCGGGAGCCAGGCCAAACTGCCGGCCTGTCTCCCTGCGCACGGAGGGAACCAGCCGAAACTACCCGGCTGTTTCCCTCCGTCTACGTTTTGGGTTTCGGGCCGGCGGCTGCCTCGGGGTCCCGCTATCGGATCGGGCGATGGCGCGGCGGCAGATTCTACTACTACGACACGGGCGGGACCGGAGTGCCGGTACCGCCCGTGTCGTTCTCGCTTCAGCGCTGGGCTCCGCTCGTCAGGCGATCTCCTTCGCCGGGTCGGATTCGGCGAGGGCCTGGCGGAGGGCGGTCTCGTCGTCGTTCGCCACGGCTTCGCCGTACAGGAAGCCGACGCGCACGGGCTCGTCGGGGTCCTCGGGACAGCGGAAGCGCACGGCGAAGATGCCCAGCTCGGTGGGGGCGGGGTGGCCGTACTGGATCTCCACAAGCCAGCCGCGGCCGCGCTCGTCCTGGAAGATCGCCCTGTCCTTCGTCATACGCTCGCCCGTACTCTCTCGGGTGGTTCGCGCCGCCGCTCCCCGGCGGCGGCCGGCGGGATGATAACACCTCGCGGGAGGGCGCGGTACACCCGGCGGCACGGTCCTCGCCGCACGCCGCGCCGGGCGCCGGCCGACGGGACCACACGACACGGGAATCCATGACCGGGAACGCAGCGGGAGACGGGGTGCGGGAGCGGCTGGAGGGCGCGGCGGAGGGGCTGCTCTTCATCAGCGAGTCGGAGTCGCCCTTCGAGTACGTGGAGCTGCCCGGGGAGGCACCGGCGGAGCTGACGGCGGACGCGGTGCGGGCGGCGCTCGGGGAGGCGGAGGACGCGCCCGCGTCGGAGACGACGCTGGACCGCTGGCTCGCCGGGCACATCGAGGAGGCCGATCCCGCGGACCCGGTCGCGCAGGAGAACGTCGCCAGGTTCCAGGCGCTCAAGGGGGCGCTCACGGAGTGCCTGGCGGACGTGAAGGTGTTCCGCGTCGGCGACGCGCAGGTGCGCTACTACGCGCTCGGCCGCGCGCCGGACGGCAGGGTCGCCGGCCTGTCCGCATCCGCGCTGGAGACCTGAGCGTGTTCATGCATCCAGGGGAATCCACGGTGGGCGCACGCACAGGAACCCGGCTCTTCCCGGTCCTCGCACTGGCCGCCGTGCTGGCGGCCTCCGCCGGCGGCTGGACGACCGCCGCGGCGCAGGCGGGGTCGCGCATCGTCGTCAGCGAGGTGCTCGCGGACCCGGGCGCCGTCGCGGACGACGACGGCGAGTGGATCGAGCTGTTCAACGCGGGCGACGCCCCGGCTGACCTGCGCGGCTGGCGGCTTGCCTCGCGCGCGGACCCGGGGCACGTCGTCGCCCGCTCGCTGATCGTACGGCCGGGCGCGGCGGTGGTGCTGGCGCGCTCCACCGTGAAGAGCAGGAACGGCGGCGTCCGCGCGGACTACGCGTACGGGAGCGACCTGTCGCTCGCCAACGCGTCCGACTGGATCGCCCTACGCAACGCCCGCGGCGCGACGGTGGACTCGGTGGCGTGGAGCTCGCCGCCGCGGCGGGGGGCTTCCTGGGCGCTGCGGACGCTCCGGGCGCGGGCGCAGGCGGGCGGGCCGGCGTGGACCGTCTCGACGGCGAAGTTCGGGCGCGGGGACCGGGGAACTCCGGGGCGGGTGGAAAGGCTGGAGGGCGCCGCCGTCCAGGTGGATACGGCAAGACAGGCGGACACGGCGGGACAGGCGGACACGGCAAGACAGGCGGACACGACGAGACAGACGGATACGACGCGGCACGCGGCGGGGCCCGTGTACCGGAGCCACGTGGAGTTCGGCACCCCTCGCGACAGCACCCCCGCGGACGACCACCTGATGGAGAAGCGGCAGTACGCGCTCTCGTACAACCCGCGGCTGAACGTGGCCAACTGGGTGTCGTGGAACCTGAACCGCACGCACTTCGGCGACGAGCCCCGCTCCCCCGCCTTCACGTCGGACCCGGAGCTGCCGGCGCGGTTCACCCGCGTGGTCAGCTCGGACTACACGGGGAGCGGCTACTCGCGCGGGCACCTGGTCCGCAGCGAGGAGCGCACGGCCACGCCCCAGGACAACGCGTCCACCTTCCTGCTCACCAACATCCTCCCCCAGACGCAGGACCTGAACGGGGGGCCCTGGCTGGGGCTGGAGCGCTGGCTCCAGGAGCAGGCGCAGCGCGCGGGGCAGGAGATCTACGTGGTCGCGGGCGGGATCTTTCCCGCGCAGCCGCGGACGCTGAACGGGCGCGGCAGGGTGGCGATCCCCACCCGCACCTGGAAGATCGCCGTGCTGCTGCCGTTCGGGCGGGGCCTCGCGGACGTGAAGACCGCCCGCGACCTGCGCGTCGTCGCCGTGGACATGCCCAACGAGAACGGCATTGCGACGAAGCCGTGGCGCGACTACCTGACCACGGTGGACGCGCTGGAGCAGGCCACCGGCTACGACTTCCTGGACCGGCTGCCGGACGCGATCGAGGCGGAGGTGGAGCGAGAGCGAGGATCCTGAACGCGCCTTGACTCGGATGCGCACCATGCGCATCGTTCTTCCAGATCGATGCGCATCCAGGAGAATCAACGATGGCGAGAATCACCAAGAACCTGTCGCTCGACCCCAAGGCAGTCGAACGGGGGGAGCGCTACAGCGAGCTCCATTCCACGAGCCTTTCGCAGCTCGTGAGTGACTTCCTGCTGCGGCTCCCAGTAGACGATGACGAGCCGGACCTGCCCCCCGTGGTCCGCCGCCTCCTGGGTGTAGCGAAAGGCAGCACGGACGAAAGCGACTATCGCGAGTACCTGTTCGAGAAGTACGGCAAGTGAAGCTGCTGATCGACATCAATATCGTTCTGGATATCGCTCTCGGGCGGCAACCTTGGGCAGGGGATGCCGCGCTGCTGTTCGCAGAAATCGTCAGCGGGCGTGCAGAGGGGCTGGTCGCCGGACACACCATCACCACGTTTCACTACATCGTGGCGAAGGAGAAGGGTCGGCAGGTCGCTGCGACGGCGATCGTGGACCTCCTTCGAATCGTCACTGTCGTTCCGCTTGAGACAGCGGACTTTCACCAGGCGTTGTTGCTCGGGTTGAGCGATTTCGAGGATGCTGTTCAGGCTACGGCTGCCATGAAGGTCGGGGCCGACTACGTAGTGACCCGGAATGGCAGGGACTTCAAAGGGGCACCGGTGGACGCACGCACTCCCGCGGAGGTGCTGGCGCTGATCTAGGCAAGCACGCGAACGGCGGGCGCGCGGCGGTCCTGCACCGCCGCGCGCCGCGTGCCTTCACGAGGCGAAGGGATCAGGGGAACGGGTTGTCCGCCACCCCGGCGAAGCGGATGATGTCCCGCAGCTCGAAGCGCCTGCCCTCCGCCGGGAAGACCGGCTCCCACAGCGGGTCGATGTTCAGGAACGACTGGTTGTCCTCCTTGGCCAGCCCCACGAACACCTCGGCGACGATGCGCCCGCCCACCTCGCCCAGCCGCTCGCCGTTCTGCTGCAGCTCGGCCTCCTTGAGGATGTAGTACCAGAGCGGCGCCTCCACGAACGACGTGGGCAGCCCCAGCGTGGCGTTGTCGATGGGCTGGAGCCCCATCGCGCGCGCGACCGCCTGGCCGGACGGGAGGCCCATCCGCCAGCCCCGCAGCAGGTTGAGGAGCGCCAGCGGGTTGCGGCCCCCGGGGCCCGCGGGGAGCGTGGAAAGCGCCCGGGCAAGCTTGCTGTCGATCCTGCGGCTGGGCTGGGGAGTGGACCCGCCGATCTCCAGGAACCGTGCCCACTCCAGCGTCCACTTCCCGGGCAGGGGCCGGAAGCCCCGCAGGTCTTCGAGCGGTCCCGGCGGGTCCTCTCCCGTCGGGGGCTTCGGGTCCTTGAAGATGGGGACCCCCGTGACGATGCGGTTCAGCGCGTATCCCCCGCGGATCATGCTGTGGCCCAGGCGGTACGCCGCCACCGAGAACTCCACCGGCATGAAGGCGTTGTACTCGGGCTTGTAGAAGCACAGGTTGAACTTGGTGGGGCAGTACTCGTGGCCCCTGCCGCGGTGCGGCAGGAGGAAGTCCACCAGGGCGGGGTCCACGATCCGCTTCAGGAAGTCGTGCAGCACCACCCACTGGTAGTGCCAGCGCACCAGCGTCTGTGCGCGGACGAAGGCGTCGTCGCCGGTGAGCCCCTCCTTGGCCTCCACCCAGTCCATGGCGGCGTTGTGGAAGAGCAGGAAGGCGAGCTGCAGCTGCGAGACGATGATGTTCTCGTCGTTGCGCGGGTCGCCCAACAGTGCTCTGCCCTGCTCGTTGCGCGGCAGGTCCCGCTCGCCGGTGCCCGGGAGCCGGCTCATCTGGATGTCCTCGTCCCTGACGCTCCCCTGGTCCCTGCCCTCGCCGATCAGGAACCGGCCGAAGCGCTTGGGGTGGCGGTCGTACATGAACGGGTCGTCCGCCGGGCCGCGGCCGTACACGTTGTCCAGGTCGAACTTGGGCGTGCGGAAGTTGTGGAGCCGGTCCGGGTCGTTCTGCCGCTCCAGGCTGGAGACCGGGTCGAAGGTGATGTCGTGGTCCACGAACTGGCCGAAGTAGGTGTAGCCGGACGGGATCCCGGGGTTGTCCAGCGCCGGGTCGCGGCCGTCCGCCTCCTCCATCGCCGTGGCCAGGTCCGCCAGCGCACGGGTCTGCTCGCCCTCGTTGGCGCCCGGAGGCGCCCAGGGCGCCAGCTCGCGGAACAGGCGCCCGAAGGGACCGCCGTAGAACGAGGACCGCGGCGCGATGTAGTTGCGCGACTTCTCGCCGTGCAGGCGCATGGGAGGCTCCTTGCCGGGGTCGGAGGGATTGGTGGCGGGCACGCTGGGGGACGGGGGGCCGCCGGACCCCACGGGTATGGAGGAGCTGGGCGGACCGGCGGGCTCGGACGGCGCGTACTGCCGGCCCGCGCCGCCGCCGCCGCCCGGTGCGCCGCCTCCACCCCCCGCGGACCCGCGCCCGCCGGGCACGTGCGCTTCCCGTAGCTCCACGTCCAGCACCATCTCCGTCTCGCCGGCGTGGAGGCGCACCGGGCGGGTGCGGTGGATCTCCTCCTCGCCGCGCAGCACCACCACGTAGACCTCCGGCTGCCCCTCCAGGAACAGCTCGCGGAAGTCCTCCTCCCGGAACCGCACCTCGTACGTCCCGCTCCGGGAGGTCTCGTCCTCTCCCAGCGCGTCGTCGAAGAGCAGGTCCCGGTCGTACGCGCGCACCCTCACCCCGGGCACGGGGCTTCCGCGGGAGTCGGTGACACGCCCGCGGACGACGTAACTCCTGGGTTCCTTTGCCATGCGCACTCCTCCGGATGGTGGGGAATGGATCCGGGGACGAACGGCACGCCCGAACGGCGGGGCCGTTCGTGTGGGGGGAAAGGCGGGAGCGGGCGGACGGCGTGGAATCCGGAAAAGTCCGCGTGCTTGCAGGTGGGGCGCGGACATAAAAACCGGCGCTTCGCTCCCGACCGTCCACTATATGCACGCACCCGGTGCATGGCAAGAAAAAAAAGCGCCGCAAAGAAGGTCTCTGCGGCGCGGGATCCGAGGTCATGCTGGCGGGCCGCTTTTACGCAATCCCGGGGCGGCTAGCGGAAGGCGGCCACCGTGGCCGCGGTGTTGTTGAGCTTCCCCGCGTTGTTCTCGAACAGGATCGTCCCCATCGGCTGGCCCGTCGGCGGGTAGATCACGTTGGGGTTGGACCAGTAGTTCACGCGCGTGCAGTTGTTGCAGGCGTTGCCGTACGCCATGATGGTGCGCCACTGCCCGTTCGGGTCCACGTAGCCGTGCGCGGAGCCCAGGGCCGAATCCACCGCCCGGTCGTGCCGGGCGCCCTGCAGGTGCCCGATCTCGTGGGCGAACGAGTAGTAGCCCGTGATGCAGGTGTAGTGCGCGACCGCGAAGGCCGTGGTCGCCGTCGCCTGGATGGCCGCCGCCTGCCCGCACGCCTCGCTGTCGTTCACCACCAGCACCACCAGGTCGGCCCCGTAGGTGTTGCGCAGGGTGTGGACGTCGTCCATGATGCCGTCCGTGGTGCTCCGCAGCGCCGTGGTGTGCTGGGAGAAGCTGCGGTTGGCCTCGTTGTAGGTCACCTGTGCCGTGTGCACCCGCAGGCTGGTGATGCCCACGAGGCTGTTCTGGTAGCCCGCGTTGGTCTCGTCGACGGCCAGGCTGATTAGGTTGCCGATGTTGCCGGACGCGGCCGCGGCGGCGGCGGTGTAGACCACCAGCACCGTCTGGGTGCTGGCCGCCAGGCTGGCCTGGAAGGGGCTGCGGGCGTCGAACGGGCTCTCCGGGAGCCGCGGGCCGGCGAACATCTCCGCGCCCGCCGGGTCGGAGTCCGCGGGGTGGTCCGGGGGGAGGTTCGCCACGTCCACCCGGGAGATGGCGTGCAGCCCGCCGCCCAGCGGCTCCACGTGGTACAGCGTCCCGCCGCTGTGGATGCTCGCGGTCACTCCCGCGTCGCTCATCACCAGGCTCACCAGGCCATTCCCGCCCGGCACGCCGCCGGACCAGGACACGCCGCCCGTGCCGCCCTGCTCCACGCGGTCGCCGACGGCGACCACCGGCCGCCCGGGCGCCACGATGAAGCGGACCGCCCGGCCGTGCTGCAGCATGCGCGCGGCCTGGCCCGACAGGCGGGCCAGGTTCACCTCGCCGGTGGACCGGCGGCCGCGGATGGTGGCGAGCAGGTCGCGCTGCGCGCCGTTCAACGCCGCGTCGGGCGCCAGGGTGAAGAGGTCGTCCTGGGTCGCGGCCGCGCTCATCGGCGACGACTCGGTGAGGAGTGGGCCGTCGCCCTGACAGGCGGCGAGCCCGAGGGAGGCAGCCAGCGCCAGCGCAATCCGTGCTTTCATACCACGTCCTCCAAGCGGAAAGGTGCCCAACATCGGTCGCATATATCCAGACACGATGTGAGCAAAACCCGCCTGGGTCAAGAATCTCGTTCAGGGCCTGCCGGAGGAGGGGGAGACCGTCGGTGAGAGCGGGACTGCGGATCCGGGAGGGAACAGCACGGGGCGGGGCCGGCATCCCGGCCCCGCCCCCTCTTGCTTCGCGCTCAGCCGTGGGCGGCTGGGTCCGCGGGCGACAGAATACACGTCGCTCGACAATGCCGCTGTCGGTCGATCAACGCGTGGAGGCGCTACCCTGGGCTCTGCTCCTCCGCCGCCTCCTGCGCCAGCTCGTACGCGGCGTTCCGGGCGATCCCCAGCCGGCGGCGCAGCTCCTTGGCCACGGCGCTGGGAGACATGCCCTGCGCCATGAGCGCCTGCGCGATGGAGCGCGCCGCCAGCGCGTCCGTCTCCGCCTCGGCCTCGGCGTCCTCCGGCCGCCCCTCCACCACCACCACGATCTCGCCCTTGACCTCGCGCTCCTCGAACCGCGCAGCGGCCTCCTCCGCCGTTCCGCGGAAGAACTCCTCGTGCATCTTGGTGAGCTCGCGCGCCACGGCCACGCGCCGCTCGGCGCCGGCCGCGGCGGCCAGGTCGCGCAGCAGTTCCGCCGTGCGGTTTGGCGACTCGTACAGCACGGCCGCGTAGGGGAGCCCGGCGATCTCCTCCAGCAGCTCGGTGCGGCGCCCGCCCTTTCGCGGGATGAAGCCGTAGAAGGCGAAGCGCTCGGCGGAGATCCCGGAGGCGACCAGGGCGGCGAGCAGCGCCGAAGCGCCGGGGACGGGGACCACGTCGAAGCCGGCCTCCACCACCTCGCGGACGATGCGCGCGCCGGGGTCGGACAGCAGCGGCGTGCCTGCATCGGTGATCAGCGCCACGTCGCGCCCCTCGCGCAGCATCTCGACGACGGTGGAGGCGCGCGACCGCTCGTTGTGCTCGTGCGCCGAGACCAGCCGCCCGCCGATGCCGTAGTGGCGCAGCAGCACCCCGGAGCGCCGCGTGTCCTCGGCGAGGATCACGTCGGCGGCCTTGAGCACCTCCACGGCGCGGTAGGTGATGTCGCCCAGGTTGCCGATGGGCGTGCTGACGATGAAGAGCGACGCCACCCTCAGAACCCCACCGCCCAGGGGAGCCGCGCGAAGAATCCCTGCTCCGCCAGCACGAAGCGGGAGTCGCGCGCCACCCGCTCCACCACCTCGCCCGGGTCCACGGCGAAGCGCTCCGCCGCCACGATCAGCGCCTCCGTCACCCACTCCGCCACCCCCTCGGTGAGCGTGCGCGGCGTGGCGACCGGGTCGCCGCGGACGCGCCCCTCCTCGGTGAGCACGAACGCCTCCACCTCGGGCCGGCGCACGCCGGCGCGGGCCTGCGCGCGGCGCATCAGTTCAAGCCCCGCCTCGCGCCCCACAGGCGCCGACACCTCGCGCAGCACCCCGCCCACGATGCGGCGGTACAGGTCCACCAGCCCCGGCCCCGCCTGCTCCGGCAATTCCGCCAGCCCCGCGTACAGCCCCACGCGCAGCCGCTCGCCCGCCTCCTGGAACACCGTGCGCACGTGGTCGCCCGGCGCCGTCGACGGGTCGCGCCGGCAGAAGTAGCCGGTGCGGAAGCCGCCGTTCTCGAACACCAGGTACTGGTGCGCCCGCCCGTCGGAGAGCTCCACCACGCCGCTGAAGGCGCGGCCGCGGAGCGCGGGGAACAGGCGGTCCGGCCGCCGCGCGTCCTCCTCGCCGGTCCACGGGAGCGGCGCCTGCACCAGGGTGGCGAGCATGGCCTGGAGCTGCGCCTCCGGCGCGCCCAGGTAGGCGATCTGCCCGCCCTCGCCGCGCTCGCTCTCGGTGCCCACCACGCGCATCACCTCCGCCAGCGCCACCTGCTCCCGTCCCCCGGGCTCGATGCGCGCCGCGTGGAAGGGCTCGCCCTCGCGCAAAAAGATCAGGTAGCAGCGGTCGCCCAGCTGCACCGCGACGAAGCCCGGGACGCGTGCCGTGCGGTCGCGCTTGCCGTCGCTGAGCAGCCCGGGGAGGTTGACGTAGCTGAGCCTGGTCTGCGGGAGGTAGGCGACTTCGTGGGGGAAGCGGTACATGGCGCGTGGGGTCGGGTCGGGAGGAGGTGACCCTGTGTAGAGTATGGCCCGGAGGCCGGCGGGGAAAGTACCGGGGGAAACGGATGCGGCGGGCGCGGGGACCCGGAAGGTCCCGCGCCCGCCGCCGGGGTGCTACAGGTGCTGCTGGATCTTCTGCTCCAGCGCCGGCCGCGGCACCGCGCCGACGACCGTGTCCACCAGCTGCCCGTCCTTGAAGAACAGGATGGTGGGGATGGAGCGCACGTTGAACTGCGCCGCCGCGCGCGGATTGGAGTCCACGTCCAGCTTGGCCACCTTGACGCGGCCCTGGTACTCGCCGGCGAGCTGCTCCACGATGGGAGCGATCATGCGGCAGGGGCCGCACCACTCGGCCCAGAAATCGACCATGGAGAGACCCTCGGCGATCTCCGCCTGGAAGTTGTCGTCGGTCACCGTGACGGTGTTTCCGTTCTCCGCCATTTGCGTCCTTCCCGTTTGAGGATCGGTAGCCGGACCCGCCCCGGCGGGCTATTCTTCCCCGCGTCCCTAACCACGCAAGAAACCAACCGTTGCGAGGCACGATGAGCGAGCGGGCCCTGGATCACGTGGGGATCGCCGTCCAGTCGCTGGACGAGTCGATCCCGCTCTTTGAATCTATCACCGGGGGGAAGGGGTACGGCCGTGAGGCCGTGGAGTCGCAGGGGGTGGAGATCGTGTTCGTGGGCTCCGGCGCCGGGCGGGTGGAGCTGCTGGCCCCCACCCGCGAGGACTCGCCCGTGGGCAAGTTCCTGGCGAAGCGGGGGCCGGGGGTGCACCACCTCTGCTACCGGGTGCCGGACGTCGCGGCGGCGCTCGTGGAGTTCGAGCGCGAGGGATACCAGCTCATCGACCGGGAGCCGCGCATCGGGGGGCACGGCCACCGCGTCGCCTTCCTCCACCCGCGCTCCACCGGCGGGGTGCTGGTGGAGCTGGTTCAGGGGGAGTAGCCGCCGGTCAGCGCTGGCCGCGGGGAGGCTGCGGCGCGGAGGTGATCGCCTCCACCGCCACCTGCTCCACGAACCAGCGGGCGTCGGGGCCGCGCACGGCCACGAAGGGCACCTCCGGGCGGCGGTTCCCCTGCTGGAGCTGCACGTTGACCCGCACCGCCGCGCCGATGCGCCCGGGGATGGGCTCCTCGCCGCGGATGGTGTAGCCCTGGTTCTGGAGCACGGTGGCGAGCGCGTACATCCGCTTCTCCACGTCGGAGGCGGGGTCGCGGCGCATCACCGGCCCCTCCACCGTCCCGAAGAGCCACCCCATCTGCACGTAGTCCTTGTCCTGGGAAAGGCGCAGGAAGCGCTCGACCGCGGCCGAGGGCGCGGGCGCGCCGGGGGTGCCCTGCGGCGCGGGGGGAGGCGCGGAGGCGCAGGCGGCAACGAGCAGGAGCGCGGCGAGCGGAAAGAGCCGGCGAAGTCGGGGAAGGACGGACAAGGGACCTCCAGGGGAAGGAAACGCAGACGGGGCCGCTCCGGAAGGAGCGGCCCCGAATGCTAGGAACGGCCTCCGGGAGTGTCAAGCAGCGCCCTTCAGCTGCCCCCGAAGTATTCCGAGCTGGTGACCGACCACCCGTGCTCGGATCGCCGCAGGGTCACGACGAAGAACGACTCGGCGAGCGACTGGTATCTGGACGACACCAGGCGCAGCTTCCTCACGAACACCTTGGCGACCCCGTCCCTCACCACTGGCTCGCTGGCCTGGATCAGCATCAGCGCGCCGTTGATGTGGCAGCTCGCGCTGCCGAACTCCCCGGGACACACGATGACGTCGCGGCTCGCGCCGGAGGTGGCGACCCCACGTGTGATCTCGGCCACGCGCCCGGGATCCCGCTCCGCAGCGTCGTCCGCCGGCTGCATGGGCCACGGAGGCTGTAGCCGTGGGTCCGGCTCCTCGGACCACCGTGCCTCCAGCGGACGGGGATCGAGATAGACTGCCTCGGCACCGCGGCTGGCAGCCTCCCGATCGAGCCGTACGAAGTGCGACAGCGTCACCCGCAACGGATCCTCGGGCGCGGAGTGCCCCCGCACCGCGGCGGTGCAGCCGGACAGACCGACGGCGGCCAGGAGGACCGCCACCGTGCAGAGCAGGCGGGGCCGGCCCCGCGTGGAGCCGGCCCCCTCGTGCTCCCTCCGGAGCACCACCCGCATCAGACCCCTGCCGTCGCAGGCGCCTCCGAGGGCGTACCGGCGGCCCGGAACGACAGCTGGTGCGAGCCGTCCTCCCGGTCCACCACCACGGTGTCGCCCTCCTCGAATTCGCCCTCCAGCACGCGGATGGCGAGCGGGTTCTGGAGCAGCCGCTGGATCGCCCGCTTGAGCGGACGCGCCCCGTACGCCGGGTCGTACCCCTCGTCCGCGATCAGCTCCTTTGCCGGGCCGGTGATCCGCAGCGCCAGCTTGCGGTCGGCCAGGAGCCGCTCCAGCTGCCGGAGCTGGATCTCCACGATGTGCGTCAGGTCCTCCATCCCCAGCGGGCGGAAGACGATGATGTCGTCCACGCGGTTCAGGAACTCCGGGCGGAACGAGCGCCGCAGCTCGGCCAGCACCGCGGCCTCCACCCCCAGCCGCCCCGCCGGGTCGCGGAGCTGCGCCGCCTGCTCCAGGATCAGCGGGCTGCCGATGTTGGAGGTCATGATGATGACCGTGTTCTTGAAGCTCACCACCCGCCCCTGCGAGTCGGTGAGGCGCCCGTCGTCCAGGATCTGGAGCAGGACGTTGAACACGTCCGGGTGCGCCTTCTCGATCTCGTCGAAGAGCACCACCGAGTACGGCCGGCGCCGCACGGCCTCGGTGAGCTGGCCGCCCTCCTCGTAGCCGACGTACCCCGGGGGCGCGCCGATCAGCCGGGCCACGGCGTGCTTCTCCATGTACTCGGACATGTCGATGCGGACCATGGCCTCCTGGTTGTCGAACAGGAACTCGGCCAAGGCGCGCGCCGTCTCCGTCTTGCCGACGCCCGTGGGCCCCAGGAAGATGAAGCTGCCGATGGGGCGGTTGGGGTCCTGCATCCCCGCCCGCGAGCGCCGCACCGCGTCCGCCACGGCGCGGGTGGCCTCCGGCTGCCCGATCACCCGCTGGTTGAGGTGCTCGTCCAGGCGCGCCAGCCGCTCGCGCTCGCTCTGGAGCATCCGGGTGATGGGGATCCCCGTCCAGCGGGCCACCACCTCGGCCACGTCGTCGGCGTCCACCTCCTCCTTGAGGTAGCGGGAATTCTTCTGCAGCTCGGCCAGGCGCGCCTCGGTGTCCTGCAGGTCCTTCTGGAGCGCGGGCATCTCGCCGTACTGGATCTCGGCGGCGCGCGTCAGGTCGCCCACGCGGGTGGCGCGGTCCACCTCCACGCGCAGCGCGTCCAGCCGCTCCTTCATCTCGCGCAGGTCGGCGATCACCTGCTTCTCGCTCTGCCACTGCGCCTTCATCCCCGAGGACTTCTCGCGCAGCTCGGCCAGCTCCTGCTCCAGCCGGCCGGAGCGCTCGCGCGACTCGGGGTCGGTCTCGCGGGAGAGTGCCTGCCGCTCGATCTCCAGCTGCACGATGCGGCGCTCCACCTCGTCGATCTCCTGCGGCAGCGAGTCGATCTCGATGCGCAGCCGGCTGGCGGCCTCGTCGATCAGGTCGATGGCCTTGTCCGGAAGGAACCGGTCGCCGATGTAGCGGTTGGACAGCGTCGCCGCGGCGACGATGGCCGGGTCGGTGATCCGGACGCCGTGGTGCACCTCGTAGCGCTCCTTGAGCCCGCGCAGGATGGCGATGGTGTCCTCCACGCTGGGCTCGCCCACGAACACCGGCTGGAAGCGCCGCTCCAGCGCGGCGTCCTTTTCGATGTACTGGCGGTACTCGTCCAGCGTGGTGGCACCCACCACGCGCAGCTCGCCGCGGGCCAGCGCCGGCTTGAGCATGTTGCCGGCGTCGGGCGAGCCCTCGGTCTTCCCCGCCCCGACGATGGTGTGCAGCTCGTCGATGAAGACGATGAACTTGCCGTCGGACTCGGTGATCTCCTTGAGCACCGCCTTGAGCCGCTCCTCGAACTCGCCGCGGTACTTGGCGCCGGCCAGCATGGCGCTGATGTCCAGCGAGATCAGCGTCTTGTCGCGCAGCCCCTCGGGGACGTCGCCGTTGACGATGCGCTGGGCGAGCCCCTCCACGATGGCGGTCTTCCCCACGCCCGGCTCGCCGATGAGCACCGGGTTGTTCTTGGTGCGGCGCGACAGCACCTGCACCAGCCGGCGGATCTCCTCGTCGCGGCCGATCACCGGGTCCAGCTTGCCGCGGCGGGCGCGCTCGGTCAGGTCCACCGAGAAGCGCTGCAGCGACTGGTACTTCTCCTCGGGGTTCTGGTCGGTGACCCGGTGGGCGCCGCGCACCTGCTGGAGCGCCTGGAGCACGGCGTCGCGCCCGGCCCCCTGCGCGGCCAGCAGGTCGCGCGTGGTGGAGCCCTTCTTCTCGGCCAGGCCCAGCAGCACGTGCTCGGTGGACACGTACTCGTCCTTGAGGTCGCGCGCCTCCTTTTCGGCGCGGTCCAGGATCTCGTTCAGCTCGCGCGAGATGGTGGGCTGGCTCCCGCCCGACTGCTTCGGCAGCCGCCCGAGCGCCGCGTCCAGCTCGCTCGTGAGCCGGGCCACGTTGACGCCCACCTTCTGGAGGATGGGGACGACGATCCCCTCCTCCTGCGCCAGCAGCGCGGCGAGCAGGTGGACGTCTTCGATTGCCGGGTTGCCGTTCTTCCGGGCCGTGTTCGCGGCCTCCTGGATGGCCTCTGCCGTTTTGACGGTGAGACGATCGAAGTTGATCATTTGCTTTCCTTTCCGGTTGGGCGGCCGCGGCGGGATCCCCGCGCTCGCGGGGGATCGCTCTTACGATTGCTTCCGGGCCGCCTCGCAGTCGTGTCGCTGCCGGGAAACAAAGGAAGATCCATGCCCGAAAAATCCTGCCAAATTGTCTAAATCGCGACACGAGTTGGGCATGCGTGACAGGCCGGGCGCCCGGCGCCCCCCCGTTGGGATCGAATTTTGCGGCGCCTATTATGCGCGGCGCGTGTGCCGCGGCACCGCAGCCCACGAACATCAATCCCACAACCAAGGGGCCGGCATGATCAAGAACATTGCGCGGGGGGTGTGGAGCGCCGGAGTGATCGCGGGGCTCGCCGCGGGGGTGCTGGCGGCCGTGTCCACCCCCGCCCCGGCGTTCGCGCAGGAGGAGAACGCCTGCTACCGCTGCGAGTGCGACGAGGTGCTGGGCTGCGTCTGCTCGCTGATCGCGTGCCCGGACGGGGAGCCCTGAGCCGGGCACGGATGCGAGGCGCCCCCGCCGCGACGGTCGCGGCGGGGGCGCATTTCACTTCGGAGCTGCCCGGTCGTCAGGGTACGGCGTCGTACAGCAGCGCGTTGACGAACATGGGCTGGGTGGCGCGCCAGAACAGGCGGAAGAGCGGGTCGTCCGCGAACAGCACCACGTTGCCCTGCCCCACCCGCTTGGTCACCAGCCAGGAGCCCTCCTGCAGCCGCTTCAGGTTGTCCGGGGAGATGACACCGGAGATGCGGGCCAACTCCTTGGGGAAGTAGGCCACGCTCTCCACGCCCTCGGCCGGCTCGAAGACCAGGCCGCCCTCGTGCAGGGCGAAGGCGCGGTCGGCGCGGCCGTCCGTGCCGGCGCCCCAGGCCAGCGGGTGGGCGGGGTCCAGCCGCAGCGGGAGGATGGTGCCGGGCACCTGCTGCCGCCAGTCCTCGCGCTCGCGCTCCTCGCGGCCGGCCAGCGCCCGCGCGGTGCTGCCCGAGTCGGAGGGCTCGGAGCGGGTCTTGACCTCGGCGAGGGAGGCCATCGCCTGCGCGGCGCCGGCCACCGCCACCAGCCGCCCGCCCCGCTCCACCCACGCCTTGAGCGCGTCCTGCGCCGGCTTCGCCGTCGCGGAGCCGAAGGCGTCGGGCATCACCACCACGTCGTACTGGGACAGGTCCAGGCGCGCCAGGTCGCCCGCCAGCACCGCGTCGAACGGCATCCCCAGCTCGCGCTCCAGGAAGTACCAGAAGGCGCCGTACGAGGTGGCGCTCACCCCCTCGCCGCCCACCAGGGCCACGCGCGGCATCTTCACCGCCACCACGTTCTCGCTCCCCAGGTCGATCCCGCCCTGGCTGAGCCCGCTGGCCACGGGGACCACCGCGCCGCCCAGCCCCGCCGCGGCCACGCGCGCCGCCAGCGAGTCGTTGCCGGCCGCGGGGAGGAACCAGCTCCCCGCAGCGAAGCGCTGCCCGCCGAAGGTGGAGGGCTTGTTGAGGACGCGCGCGCGCCCGCCGGAAGCGAGGAACTTCACCAGCCGCGGCGAGTTGCCGGCGCCGGCCGGGACCAGGTAGCCGTAGCCGGGCGCGGCGGGCGCGGGACGCGCGGCCTCGCCGGCGGCGGGGACGGCCGTCCAGCCGGCCGAGGGGGTGGAGCCCACCCGGTACGCGGCCACGCCGTAGGCGTAGGGGAGCGACCAGGCGCTCACGTCGTACGAGTACTCGGCCTTGAGCTCGGTCTCGGGCTGGAGCAGGGTGGTGGCCAGGCGGCCGCGGGGCTGGCGGGCGCGCACCCGGTACGTCCCGGCCGGGAAGCGGCTGCGCTCCTCGAAGCCCGGGTGGACGCGGGCGCCGGCGCCGAACGCCTCGCCGGCGCGCTCCACCTCGATTCCCTGCTGGCGCAGGTGCGCGACCAGCGCCTCCGCGCGGGAGGGGTCGGCGCCGGGGACCAGGAGAAAGTCGGAGGCGCCCTGTGCCACGGTGCGGGCTCCCGCGGCGAAGTCCAGCAGCAGCGTGCTCTTGCCGGCGGCGGCGGTGCGCAGCGTGGCGTTGCCGGCCGTGCGGTGGTGCTCGGCGCGGTCGCGGAGCGTCAGCGTGTCGCCGTCGTCCTGGCGGATGGCGAGCCCCGCGGCGCCGTGCCCGGCCTGCTCGTACGTCATGCCGATGGCCCCGGTGAGCGAGGGCCAGGAGTCGCCGTAGCCGGGGTAGAACAGGTCGAACGCCTCGGCCGTGTAGTACTCCCAGCCGCGCGCGTCGAAGGCGCGGGCGTTCCCCTGCCCGAAGCGCTTCCCCCACTCCAGGACGTAGTCCGGGTAGATGGGGTTGATGGGCGCGCTGGCCGGGAAGAAGAAGTACGACGAGTTGTAGAACATCTCGTGGAAGTCCACGTGCACCTGCGGGTTCCACCGGCTCCAGGTGGCCAGGCGCGCGCGGGTCTCCGGCTGGGTGGCCCAGCTCCAGTCGCGGTTCAGGTCGAACAGGTAGTGGTTGAAGCGCCCGCCCGGCCACGGCTCGCGGTGCTCGCGCGACTGCGGGTCGGGATCGGGGGTCTGCCCCACCACGGAGTTGAACCACTGCACGTAGCGGTCGCGCCCGTCGGGGTTGGTGACGGGATCGATGATCACCACCAGCGAGTCCAGCGCGCCGGCCACCTCGGGGGCGCCGCGGGCCAGGTCCCACGCGGTCCACATGGCGGCCTCGCTGGACGAGCTCTCGTTGCCGTGCACGCCGTAGGAGAAGTACACCACCGCCGGGTTGGTCGCGGCGATCTGCCGGGCGCGGTCGGCGGAGGTCTCCGGGCGGGTCAGCTCGGCGTTGGCGGCCAGGACGGCGTCCAGCCGCCGCAGGTTCTCGGCGGAGGCGACGACCAGCTGGAAGAGCTCGCGCCGCTCGGGGGTGACCCCGTACGGGCGGTACTCCACCAGCGGCGACGCGTCCGCAAGGGCGCGGGCGTAGTCGCGCACCCCGGAGTACGGGGTGAAGTGCTGGCCCATGGCGTACCCGTGGAACTGCTCGGGCGAGGGCGGCGCCTGCTGGGCGTGCGCGCCCAGGGGGAGCGCGAGGAGCAGGAGGGCCGGCAGCGTACGCCGCCGCGGGGTGCGCAGGTGCATGCGGACCGTTGAGATGTTGGGGAACTGGGTCGGACGGACAGCCGAACGGAAGCCGCGGCAACGTAACGCGCGCGCTTCCGGGGGCGCAACTCCGCGGCTTGACACCGCCGGGGCGCCGCGGTAGCCTCCGGGCTCCGCGTCGTCCACCCGTCCATCCCCGCGCGAACCTCCCTTGAAGCACGCCGCACTCCTCCTCGCCGCGCTCGCCCTGCCGGCCGCGCTGGGCGCCTGCCGCGACGAGTACTCCGGCACCCTGTCGCGCGAGCGCTTCGTGGCCGTGAACGTGGCCCTGCGCAGGCTGGACGTGCCCCGCCGCGACTCGCTGCGCACCCCGGCCGACTCGGCCCGCGCGCGCGCCGCCGTGCTGAAGCGGCTGGGGGTGACGGAAAAGGACCTCCAGGCGTACGTGGACGCGCGGCGCAACGACACCGAGGAGCTGTCGGAGACCTGGACCGAGATCTCCGCGCGGATCACCCGCGCCGACAGCACGGCGCGCGCGGACTCGGTGCGCAGGGACTCGCTGGCGCGCGCCAAGAAGGACACCGCCGCCGCCCGCCGCGACACGGCGGCCGCCCGGACCCGGCCCGCCGACACGGCGACCGCCAGGACCCGGCCCGCCGCCCCGCCGCCCGGAGCGCGCCCGGCACCGCCCGCCCCGAGGCCCGCGCCCGCGGAGCCGGTCCGGGCGACGCCGGTTCCGCCGGCGCCGCAGCCGCGGAGCTGAGGCGCAGAGGCCCCCTCCCCAAACCCCTCCCCCGCAAGCAGGGGAGGGGC
>DASVQR010000239.1:0-17505 GCA_036389055.1 Longimicrobiaceae bacterium
CAGGAACACGCCGTCCGCGCCGGCCACCACCGCCACGTTGCCGCCGGCGCCGGTGAGCATGTGCACGGCGCCGGCGACGTGCTGGGTGCGCACCTCCACGCCGGACATGTCCTGCTGCGCGCGGGCGGCGCCCGGCGCCAGGAGCGCCGCGGCGGCGAGGGATGCGGGGAGGGCGATTCGGGCGAGGTGCGGGCGCATGGGATCTCCGTGGGGCGAGGGAAGCAGAGGCCGGGCGGTGGGAACCTGCGTTTACGGGGGGCGCGGGGCAAGGTGCTCTGGCGGGTTTCTACGCGGGTCCGGCCGGAACGGAGCGGGGGCAGGCTCCGGGTGCCCGCCCCGCCCCTCCCGGACGCGCCGCGTCAGGTCTGTCGCTTCTTCCCGATCGCGCGGAGCAGCTCGTCCTTGTCCATGCGGCTGCGCCCTTCGATCTCCATCTCCCTCGCCACGTTGTACAGCTCGTCGCGGGTGTGCTCCTCCAGCGGCCGGTTCGGGTTGCCGGTGCCCCGGGTCCGCCGGTTCGGGGTGCGCCCCTCCTCGCGCCGGTGCTTGTTGACGGTGCGCCCCGCGATCTCCTCCGCCTCCTGCTCGCTCACCCCGCGCGCCTCCTCGCTCTCCTTGACGTCCTCGTACATCCGGCGGTCCTTGCTGCTCCAGGAAGGCATGCATCCCCTCCGCGTTCTGGTTCCGGTGTGCCGTCGCCGCATGGACCCCGCGGCCGGCAAGACGGGTACCCACGGGCTCCCGGGCGCACCGGACGCGCCCGTTCGCGCGGAGCGGCGTGGACAGGACGCCGCCGGGCGTGTAGGCTTTGTCGGGGCTTTTCCTTTACGACACCGCGGCGAGGTGGGCATGGCGGAGCGGGTGATCCTGGTGGACGAGAGCGACCGCGAGGTGGGCACCGAGGACAAGGAGCGCGCCCACCGCGAGGGCCGGCTGCACCGCGCCTTCTCGGTGTTCGTGTTCAACTCGCGCGGCGAGATGCTCCTGCAGCGGCGGGCGGCGGGGAAGTACCACTCGCCCGGGCTGTGGACCAACACCTGCTGCAGCCACCCTCGCCCCGGGGAGAGCGTCGCCGCCGCCGCCCGCCGCCGCCTGCGCGAGGAGATGGGGCTGGAGTGCGAGCTGCGCGGCTCCTTTCCCTTTCTGTACCGGGCCGAGCTGGACCGGGGGATGACGGAGCACGAGTACGACCACGTGCTGGTGGGCGAGAGCGACCGCGACCCCGTTCCCGACGCCGACGAGGTGGAGGCGTGGGCCTGGGTGCACCCCGACGAGGTGCGCCGCGACCTGGCCGAGCGCCCGGACCGCTACACGTACTGGTTCCGCGTCGCCCTCCCCGACCTGCTGGACCGCATGGCCTCGTAGCCGCTGGACCGGCGCTTGCGACGCCGGACGCCGGACGTTCCCTCCCACCCACCCGACCGGGGATCCACCATGAGCCGCCACCGTCCCGCCCTCCTCGCCTGCGCGACCCTCCTCCTGGCCGCGTGCGCGGTTCCCTTCACCACCTCCAACGACGAGCGCAAGGCCGCCTGCGACCGGATCGCGGCGCGCGCCATCCAGACCTCGTCGCTGCAGAACGCCAAGGACCTGGCCGCGCAGGCGGCCGAGTGCTACGCCCGGGCCCAGCAGTAGCCCGCCGGCCCCACGCCGAAAAGCGGAGCACACGGACGCCGCCGGCCGCTCCGGGCCGGCGGGAGCCCGCGCGCGCCCCTCTCTCAGCGTGCCCCGGGGCCGGCGGAACGACGGGAAGCCGCGCCGCGCCTGGCCGGAAGGGAGCCGAACGAGCGTCCGAACTTCCGTTGACACCCCCCCTCGCGCCGGGTAGTGTTGTGGTCCCGAGCCACGCACGCGCGGCGCCGTCCGTCAGTTCCGCGCGCGAGAGCCCCACACGGAGCCCCCATGAAGGAGCTGGTCACCCTCCGCGTCAACGGCGACGCCCACGAGGCCGCGGTGCCCACGCACTGGACCCTGCTGGAGACGCTGCGCTACGTGCTGGCGCTCACCGGCTCCAAGCAGGGGTGCGACAAGGGCGACTGCGGCGCGTGCACGGTGTGGCTGGACGGCGTCCCCACGCTGTCGTGCATCACCCCCGTGTGGGAGGCCGCCGGGCGCGACGTGACCACGGTGGAGGGGCTGGTGGGGCTGCGCACCCCGCCCGGCGTCCCGCACCCGCTGCAGGACGCCTTCGACGTGTGCGGCGCGGCGCAGTGCGGCTTCTGCACGCCGGGGATGCTGATGAGCGGCGTGGCGCTGCTGGAGGAGAACCCGGCGCCCACCCGCGCGGAGATCCAGGAGGCGCTGTCCGGCAACCTGTGCCGCTGCACCGGCTACACCAAGATCCTGGACGCGGTGGAGCTTGCGGCTGCGCGGCTGCGGGGAGAGGTGGACCTGACGCCGAGCGAGGTGTCCCGATGAGCACCGGCCCGAACGAGCCCCGCGACCCGCTCTCGCCGGGGGGCGACGTGGAGATGGAGAGCGCCCGCGGCGGGGTGCCGCCGGACCAGCCGGAGGTCGCCGCGTCGGGGGTGCCCGTGGTGGAGCACGACCGCTCGCACCTGGACGAGCCCATCCCGCTGCACGGCAGCCGCGAGGAGCAGCCGCGCCACCTCAACGTGGTGGGCACCCGGCAGCGCAAGACCGACGGGCTGGAAAAGTCCGTGGGCCGCGCGCGCTACACCGACGACCTCGCGCTGCCGGGGATGCTGCACGGCAAGATCCTGCGCTCCCCGCACCCGCACGCCCGCATCCTGTCCATCGACACCGCGGAGGCGGAGGCGCTGCCGGGGGTGTTCGGCGTGGTCGTCGGGGCCGAGATGCCGATCCCCTTCGGGATCATCGTGTGGACGCCGGACGAGCACGCGCTCGCCCTGGACAAGACGCGCTACATCGGCGACGCGGTGGCGGCGGTCGCGGCCGTGGACGAGGAGACGGCGAACCGCGCGCTGGAGCGGATCCGCGTGGAGTACGAGGTGCTGGAGGCGATCCTCGATCCCCACGAGTCCGCCCGCAGGACCGACGTGCAGATCCACGAGGCGAAGAAGGCCGGGCACAACGGGAACATCTCCAAGATGGTGAAGCTGGAGTTCGGCGAGGTGGACGCGGGGCTCGCCGCCAGCGACGTCGTGATCGAGGGGGAGTACTTCTTCGAGGGGACCACGCACACCCCCATCGAGCCGCACTGCGCCATCGGGCAGTGGGAGGAGGGGGGCGCCCCCGGCGGGCGGCTCACCGTGTGGTCCAGCACCCAGGTGCCCCACTACCTGCACCGGGAGCTGTCGCGCGTGCTGGAGCTGGACCCGGCCAAGGTGAGGGTGGTGCAGCCGCACGTGGGCGGCGGCTTCGGCGGCAAGAGCGAGCCCTTCGACCTGGAGTTCTGCGTCGCCAGGCTGGCGATGAAGACGGGGCGCCCGGTCAAGATCCTCTACACCCGCGAGGAGGTGTTCTACGCCCACCGCGGGCGCCACCCCTTCCACATGCGATACCGCGTGGGCGCCGCCGCGGACGGGACGCTGCGGGCGGTGGACGCCCGCACGCTGCTGGACGGCGGGGCGTACTCGTCGTTCGGGCTGGTGACCACGTACTACTCGGGGCAGCTGCTCACGGCGCCGTACCGGATCCCGGCGTACCGCTTCGACAGCACCCGCGTGTTCACCAACAAGCCGGCGTGCGGCCCCAAGCGCGGGCACGGGAGCGTGCAGCCGCGCTTCGCCTTCGAGGTGACGCTGGACAAGCTCGCCGAGCGGCTGGGGCTGGACCCCATCGAGCTGCGGCGGCGCAACTTCATGGGGGAGATGACGCGCACCGTCAACGAGCTGCGCATCACCTCCAACGGCTTCCTCCAGTGCCTGGACGCGGTGGAGCGGGCCAGCGGGTGGCGGGACAAGTTCCGCCGCATGGGCCCCGGCCGCGGCGTGGGCGTGGCGGGGAGCTGCTACATCTCCGGCACCAACTACCCCATCTACCCCAACCGCCTGCCGCAGTCCGCCGTGCAGCTCCAGGTGGACCGCTCCGGCCGGGTGGCCGTGTTCTCGGGGGCCAGCGACATCGGGCAGGGCTCCACCTCGCTGGTGGCCTACATCGTGTGCGAGGAGCTGGGGGTGCCGCTGGACTACGTGCGGGTGCTCCCCTCCGACACCGACTTCACCCCGGTGGACCTGGGCTCGTACTCGTCGCGCGTCACCTTCATGCTGGGCAACGCCTGCCTGGACGCCGCGCGCAAGCTCAAGGCGCTGGTGCAGGAGGCGGTGGGCGAGGAGTGGGGGATCCCGCCCAGGCGCGTGCTGCTGGCCGGCGGCCGCGCCATGGACGGCGCCGACACGGGGCGCAACATGACGATCGCGGAGGCGTTCCGCCTGGCCGAGGCGCGCAGCGGGACGCTGGGCTCCACCGGGTGGTACCACACGCCCACGGACGTGCACGGCGAGTACCGCGGCGGCACCATCGGCGCGTCGCCGGCGTACTCGTTCACCGCGCACGTGGCCGAGGTGGAGGTGGACCCGGAGACCGGCTTCGTGGACGTCAAGACCATCTGGGTGGCCCACGACTGCGGCCGCGCCATCAACCCCACCATCGTGGAGGGGCAGATCGAGGGCTCGGCGTACATGGGCTTCGGCGAGGCGCTGATGGAGCAGCACGTGTTCAAGGACGCCGACCACGGCCGCGCCGGCCTGCACGACGGCCCCTCGCTGCTGGACTACCGCGTCCCCGCCTCGGTGGACACCCCGGAGCTGCGCGCGCTGATCGTGGAGTCCATCGACCCCGAGGGCCCCTACGGCGCCAAGGAGGCCGGCGAGGGCCCCCTGCACCCCTCCATCCCCGCCATCGCCAACGCCATCTACGACGCGGTGGGCGTGCGCATGGACTCCCTCCCCTTCTCCCCCCCGCGCGTCTGGCGCGCGCTGCAGGCCAGGGCCGCCGGCGAGCAGCAGCGCATCGCCGCCGACTGAAGGGACAAGAAGAAGAGAAGCCACACGGCGGGGGTCGCTCATGGGCGGCCCCCGCCGTGTTTGTCCACGAAAGGAGAGACGACGCGCCCCCGGACGCTTATATTGGGAGATCAGCCGTTTACGGGGCCCTCGGAACAGCCCCCCTAACCCCCCGGCCCCCTTGCCCCCGCAAGCGGGGGCAAGGGGGAGAACAGCAGTTCGCGGTCGCAGTGCTCCCTTCCGCTTGCGGGGGAGGGGTGGCGCGCAGCGCCGGGGTGGGGGGCTCCCGAGGACGCCAGCGCGAACCCCGCGTGAGGGATGCGAGCGCGAAGCGGCGAAACCGCGCGGCTGTTTGCGCGGGTTCGCCTCCGTTGCAGACGGTAGTTTCGTCTGCTACGGAGCCGCAGCCCGACCCGAGCGCCAGCGAGGGGCACGCCCGAACCCGCATCTCATCTTAAAGAAACTACTTGCGCCGCCTCCCGCTCTTCCCGCTCCCCGTCGTCCTCTTCCCGGGCGCCCTGATGCCGCTGCACGTCTTCGAGCCGCGCTACCGGCAGATGATGGCGCACTGCCTGGAGGCGGACCGGAGGTTCGGGCTGATCTACCACGACCCGGACCGCCAGGGCCCGTTCGGGACGGAGCCCGGGCGCGTGGGGTGCGTGGCGGAGATCCTCCAGTTCCAGCCGCTCCCGGATGGCCGCTCGCTGGTGCTCACGGAGGGGCGCGAGCGCTTCAGGATCGAGGACGGCATCGAGTCGGGGGCGCTGTACTTCGAGGCGCTGGTGGACGAGTACCCGGACCTGGACGGCGGGCGGCGCGGCATCGTGCACCGGCGGCGCGTCTCGGTGGAATTGTTCCACCGGGTGCTCCAGGAGGTGCTCAACCACCCCGGTCCCCTGCCGCCCATCAGCACCCGCGGCGAGACCGCGTTCCAGCTGGCGCAGGCCATCCGCATCGACCCCGCATGGCAGCAGGAGCTGCTGGAGACGCGGGGCGAGGCGCGCCGCCTGGACCGGCTGGACTTCCTTTTCCGCGCCATCCTCGACGGCGAGGAAGGCATCGGCACGCACAGGGACGACGACGCATGAACCCGTTCGACACCCCGGCCTGGCGGCTCCCCGCCAGCCGGCGCGCCTTCCTGCGCGGCGCGGCCGCGGCGGCGGCCGCGCTGGCCCTCCCCGCCCCGCTCCTCGCCCTCGCGCACCGCCCCGCCTCCGCGGACCCGTCCACCGAGGACCGGGAGCGCCTGGCGGAGTGGGTTCGCGTGCTGCGGCGGGAGCGCCTCGCGGCGGCCGACGCGCCGGTCGGCGAGGCGGCGGCGCGGGTGGGCGAGCTCGCGGTGGGCACCCCGTACGAGGCGTTCACCCTGGAGGCGTACCTGCGCGCCGGCGGCAGCCCCTCGCGCACGGAGCCGCTGACGCTGTCGCTGACCCGCTTCGACTGCGTGTCGCTGGTGGAGTCGTGCCTGGCGGTGGCCCGGGTGGCGGCGCGCTCCGGCGCGCCCACCTGGGAGGCGTTCGGGCGCGAGATGGAGCGCATGCGCTACCGGGGCGGCGCGCGCGCGGGGTACGCGTCGCGCCTGCACTACTTCAGCGAGTGGCTGGCGGACGGCGAGCGGCGCGGGCTGCTGCGCCAGCTGGGCGCGGAGCTGGGCGGCGACCCGGACCGGCGGCCGCTGCGCTTCATGACGGAGCACCGGGGGAGCTACCCCGCGCTCGAGGACGACGGGGTGTTCCGGGCCGTCGGCGAGATGGAAAGGTCGCTGGACGCCGCCCCGCGCCGGGTGGTCCCCACCGCCCGGATCGCCGCGGTGTCCGGCCGCATCCGCACGGGCGACGTGCTCGCCTTCGCCACGGCGATCCCGGGGCTGGACGTGACCCACTCGGCCTTCGCGTACCGCGACGCGGCCGGCGTGCTGCGGGTGCTGCACGCCCCGCTCTCCGGCGGCGCGGTGGAGGTGACCCGCTCCACCCTGCCGGAGTACGTGGCGGCGATCCGGCGCTCCACGGGGATCCTGGTGGCGCGGCCGCTGCGCGGCCGACCGGGGCTGGCGTGAACGAATCGCCCGCCGCGCTTGCCTTTCCCTCCCGGAGCCCGTATAGAAAACGTACACGCACCGATCCCGCCTCGATTCCGTCGGTGCCGGCCGGCGGGACCGGCCGCGTCTCCCCTCCCCCTCCGGCAGCGCACCCCCGCGGGTGGCCCGGGGGGGTCTCTTCCCACACAGGAGGCTCCTGATGGACCTATCTCGTCTGCGCCGGAAGGTCGGCGCGGCCCTCCTCCTCTGTGCCGGCCTGCTGGCCGGCACCGGAGCGAGCGCGCAGGGCACCCCCTACACCATCCGGGGAACGGTGGTGGACGGGGCCTCGCAGCCGGTGTCGGGCGCCACGGTGACGCTGCGGAGCTCCCAGTCCCGCACGGTCACCGACGCGCAGGGCAGGTACACGCTCGCCGCGCGGGTCGCCCCCGGGACCTACACCCTTGCCTTCTCCGCGCTGGGCCGGGCCGACGTCACGCGGCAGGTCGCCCTGGGCGCGGACGCCACCGTGGAGGTGGCGCCGGTGACGCTGCAGGCCAGCGCCGTGGAGCTTGAGGGGATCGTGGTGACGGGGACGGGGGCCCCCGTGGAGCGCCGCCAGGTGGGGAACACCATCGCCAGCGTGCAGGGCGAGGCGGTGAACGAGGCCCCCGGCGCCACCTCGGTGGACCAGGCGCTGCAGGGCAAGATCACCGGCGCGCTGATCTCCGAGAACTCCGGCCAGCCCGGCGGCGGCGTCAGCATCCGCCTGCGCGGCACCAACTCCATCCTGGGCCGCGCCGAGCCGCTGATCGTGGTGGACGGGGTGATCGTGGACAACAACTCGGAGGCGCTGGTCAGCTTCGGCGCCAACGCCACCCGCACCGGCGCGGCGCTCAGCAACCGCCTGTCCGACATCGCCCCCGCCGACATCGAGCGGGTGGAGGTGCTCAAGGGGGCGGCCGCGGCCGCGCTGTACGGCTCGCGCGCCAACAACGGCGTGATCCAGATCTTCACCAAGCGCGGCCGGCAGGGCACGCCGCAGATCAACTTCCGCACCGAGGTGCAGGCCAGCGAGACGGACAAGCGCCTGGCCCGCAACATGGAGCCGCTGGCCGGCCGCGCCGACTCGGCGTTCTTCGGCTTCCGGACGGGGACGCCGGTCACCCGGATCGACTTCCAGGACCAGATCTTCCGCACCGGCTACGGGACCAACAACCAGCTCTCCGTCTCCGGCGGCACCGAGGGGACCAGCTACTACCTGTCCGGCAACTGGAACGCCGAGGACGGGATCATCCGCACCACCGACTACGACCGCCGCGGCGCGCGGGCCCGCATCTCCCAGCGCCTGAGCGAGTGGCTGGAGGTGGGGGTGAACGGCAGCTACATCCGCGCCCGCACCAACTTCGTGCCGGAGGGCGAGCAGACGCAGGGCGTGTTCACCAGCGTGGTGTTCTCCCCCACGGTGTTCAACCCGGCCTTCATCGACTCCATCGGGCGCTACCCGTACAACCCCATCATCGGCGCCAACCCGCTGGACGTGATGGAGAACTGGATCGCGCGCTCGGACGTGGACCGCTTCCTGGGGAGCGTGCAGGCCACCGCCAGCCCGCTGGCCAACCTGACGCTGACCGCGCTGTTCGGGATGGACAACTCGCGCGAGGAGAACATCTACTTCCAGCCGCCGCTCTCCACCGGCGCGACGTTCACGGGGCTGATCCAGAACCCCGTCCGCAGCATACGCAAGTACAACAGCGACCTGACGGCGAACTACGACCTGCAGATCAACCCGGGGCTCGGGTTCACCACCACCGCTGGCGTGCGCTACACCTCGGACGAGGTGAACACGATCCGCGCGGCGGCCTCCGACCTGCCCCCGGGCTCCACGCTGATCACCGGCGCGGTGCAGCAGTCGTCGCAGACGCTCACGGAGCTCCGCACCTTCGGCGGCTTCGTGCAGGAGCGGGTCAACCTGGGCGACAAGCTGTTCCTGACTGGCGGGGTCAACGTGGAGGCCTCCTCGGCGTTCGGCGCCGACCAGCGCTGGCAGACCTTCCCGCGCCTCTCCGGCTCGTACGAGATCGGCCGCGAGCCGTTCTTCGACCGGGCGAGCGGGGTGTTCAGCACCCTGCGCCTGCGCGCGGCCTACGGCGAGACGGGCGGCCAGCCGCCCAGCGAGTACCTGAACCAGGTGACCTACATCAACGTCTCGAACGCGGGGCGTCCGGGGCTGCGGCCCAACACGATCTCCCCCAACCTGGACCTGAAGCCGGAGCGCCAGCGGGAGATCGAGGGCGGCTTCGACGCGGGGCTGTTCGACGACCGCGCCTCGGTGGAGTTCACCTACTACGACAAGCACACCACCGACCTGGTGCTGTCGGTGCCGCTCGCGCTCACCAGCGGCTTCGTCTCGGAGTTCCGCAACATCGGCGAGCTGAGCAACAAGGGGATCGAGCTCACCCTGAACACGGTCAACCTGCAGGGCCGCGACCTGGGGTGGACCAGCCGCCTGTCGTACGCGCGCAACCGCAACAAGATCGAGCGCCTCAACCAGTCGTCGGACATCATCCCCTTCGAGTACCTGAACGCGGTCATCGAGGGGCAGCCGATCGGCGTGTTCCGCGGCGCGTACTACCCGCGCGACGCCAACGGCAACATCGTCTACGGCGCCAACGGCCTCCCCCGCCGCGCCCGTGGCTGCCCGGCCGCCGGGTGCCGCGTCGCCGCCGACTCCGTGGTGCTGCAGAAGATCATCGGCGACCCCAACCCGGACTGGACGGGCTCGTTCACCAACACCTTCACCTTCCGGGACAACCTCCAGCTCAGCTTCCTGCTGGACGGGCGCTTCGGCAACGACGTGGCCAACTTCACCCGCCGCACCAGCGAGTACTTCGGGTCCGCGGCCATCGTCGGCAGGGAGATCCGGGGCGACACGCTCCCGGGCACCTACACCATCAACACCGAGCGCAACGGCCTGTTCGAGGAGTTCATCGAGGACGGCAGCTTCGTCAAGCTGCGCGAGGTGTCGCTGCAGTACAACATCGACCAGCCGTGGGTGCGCCGCTTCGGGGTGAGCGACATGGCCGTCCGCGTGGCCGGGCGCAACCTGCACACCTGGACCGACTACTCCGGGCTGGACCCGGAGGTGAACCTGTTCTCCGCCAGCACGGTGGCGCGCGGGGTGGAGTTCGCGACCACCCCCATCCCCCGGACGATCTCCCTGGCCCTCGACTTCAACTTCTAGGGAGACCACGCACCCATGAACATGCGATTCTACGAGCGGACCTCGCGCGCCCTGTCCCGCGCCCGCGCCCTGGCGCTCTGCGCCGCGGCCGGGCTGGGGCTCGCCGCCTGCGACCTGGACCTGGTCGACCCCAACGCGCCCGGCGAGGAGGAGGTGCTCTCCTCGACCGACCTGTTCCTCACCACGGCGGTGGGGCTCCAGGCGCAGTACGCGGACAACATCCACATCTTCGTGCGGGCGCCGGCGCTGGTGACGGACGAGTGGGGGACCCAGACCCGCGCGCTGCTCTCGGACATCACGCTGGTGTCCGGGAACCCCACGGCGGAGTACATCTCGGTGTCGGACCCGTTCGGGGCGGCGTACCGCCTCATGCGCACCTCCGACATCCTGGTCGCGACCGCCCCTACCCTGACCCTGACCCCCGGCACGCAGGCGGGAGTGGTCTCGCTCTCCAAGCTGCTCAAGGGGATGGTGCTGGGGCACCTGGCCATGCAGTACGAGCGGGTGCCGGTCAACTACGACCCGGCGGGCGCGCTGCCGCAGTCGCGCGACGTGGTGCTGGACAGCGTGCTCGCCAACCTGCAGGCGGCCCGCGCGGCGGTGGCCGGCGTCCCCGACGCGGAGCTGGCCGTGTTCCGCACCCGGGTGCTGGGCACCGGGTTCGACCTGCGCAACACCATCGACGCCATGCTGGCCCGGTACTACCTGCTGGACGGGCAGTACCAGAACGCCATCGACGCCGCCGGGCGGGTGAACCTGGGCGTGCTCTCCACCCTGGCGTACCCCAACCCGGGGTTCAACCCGGTGTGGAACTACTACGGCGGCCTGCAGTACGTGGGGGCCCGCAAGGTCCTGTTCACGGAGGCGCAGGCAGGCGACCAGCGGCCGGCGTACTGGGCCAACCGGGGCACGCGCTTCATCGGCAACCCGGACTCGGTGTACGCGTTCAACCGGCCGGCCACCCGCAACGACCCGTTCCCGGTGTACCTGCCGGACGAGATGCGCCTGGTGCAGGCGGAGGCGCACACCCGGCTTGGCAACCTGCCGCAGGCGCGCACGCTGGTGAACGCGGTGCGCACGCAGTGCACTTCCTCCGTGGCGGAGCCGGTGGCGTGTCTGCCGGCGCTGCCCGTGGAGGCGCTGGACACGCAGGCGGAGCTGTTCACGGAGATCCTCTACCAGCGGCGCTACGAGCTGTTCGCGCAGGGGCTGCGCTGGGAGGATCTGCGGCGGCTGGAGGCGTACACGACCAAGCGGCCGTCCATGCGGTTCCTGCCGTACCCGCAGACGGAGTGCGACCGGAATCCGGCGAATCCTTGCGGCTGATCGGAACGGCTTTGAACGGCAGGTTCGGGCGTGCCCCCGGCTGACGCCGGGGTCGGGCTTCGGCTCCGTAACGCAGCAAACAACGCTGCGTAACGGAGTCGAGCCCCGGCGGAAACTGCCCCGCCGGGTCTCGCCCCTTCGGGCCGAAATCCCTCACGCGGGGTCCGGTGTGTGACTGACGACGAAGGGGGGCGCCGCATGGCGCCCCCCTTCGTCGTCCGGGCTGCCGCGCCAGGGCAGGGCCCCGACCGCCGTTGCGGCCGGCGCTCAATTCGTTGGCGCCACTGCTTGATCCCGCCGGGCTTGCTCGCTATCCTCCATGCGCAGCATGCCCGCCCTGCCCTCGCCACATTCCCTGTCATGACCGTGGTCCTCCATCTCCGCCCCTGGCGTCGCTTTCTGTTGCTCCTCGCTGCGCTCGGAGCGCTGGCGGCCGTGCCATCCGTGCTCGCCGCGCAGGCGGACGTGATCCGCGGGCGCGTCACCAACACCGAGGGGCTGCCGCTCCCGGGGGTGCGCGTCACGGCCACCTCCATTCCGGGGAGCGTGACGCGCGAGGCGCGGACCAACGCGCAGGGGGCCTACCAGGTGGTGTTTCCCGGCGGGCCGGGCGACTACATGATGGGCTTCGCGCTGCCGGGGTACGACTACCGGCAGTTCGAGGTCAAGCGGCTCGCGGACGAGGCGGTGCTGGTGGCGGACGCGCGGCTCTCGGTGATCCAGCTGGACACGCTGGTGGTGGCGGCGCCGGTGCAGCAGCGGCCCAACCGGGGGCAGCGGACGCCGGACGTGAGCGGCACCGAGCAGAGCGTGGCGGTGGGCGGGCTGCCGCCGGAGCAGCAGGGGAACGTGGTGGCCATGGCCGCGTCGCTGCCGGGGGTGGTGCTGGTGCCGGGGCTGGAGGGGGAGCCGGACGGCTTTTCGGTGCTCGGGCTGGGCGGCGAGCAGAACGCGGTGACGCTGAACGGGATGCAGAGCGGCGCGGGGACGCTGCCGCGCGACGCGGCGGTCTCCGCCTCGCTGGTCACCTCGCCCGCGGACCCCTCGCGGGGCGGGTTCAGCGGCGCGGCCTTCGACATCGGCTCGCGCTCCGGCTCCAACTTCCGCACCCGGGGGATGAGCCTGCAGCTCACCTCGCCCCAGGTGCAGTGGACCGACCCGGCGGCGCGGGCGCTGGGCAACGAGTACACCAACGTGTCGTGGGGCGGGACGGCGTCGGGGCCCATCCGCCGCAACAAGTCGTTCTACAACGTCTCCTGGGAGCTGGGCCGCCAGTCGCGCGACAACCAGACGCTGCTGGGCACCAGCCCGCTGGGGCTGCGCACCGCGGGGATCGCCCCGGACTCGGTGGCCCGGCTGGTGGGGATCCTCCGCGGGATGCAGGTGCCCACGGCGGCGGGGGCGGTGCGCGAGCACCGGCTCAGCGACAACGGCTCGGTGTTCGGGAGCGTCGACCTGTCCCCGCCGGGCTCCACCAGCGGGCAGTCGTTCGGCGTCACCTTCAACGGCAACTGGCGGCGGCAGTCGCCGGTGGGCGGAGGGGTGTCGCAGCTGGCCTCGGCGGGCGGGGAGCGCACCGGGTGGGGCGGGGGGATCCAGGCCCGGCACAGCGGCTACTTCGGGCTGGTGCTCACCGAGACCACTGCGGGCGTCAACCTGTCGCGCGACTCCGGCGAGCCGTACTTAAGCCTCCCCGCCGGGCGGGTGCGCGTCAGCTCCGTGTTCGCCGACGGCGGGAGCGGCGTGCAGAGCCTGGTCTTCGGCGGCAACCAGGGGCTCAGCTCCGCCTCCGGCTCGGTGAGCGGCAGCTTCCAGAACCACCTTTCCTGGTTCGACGACGCGAACAAGCACCGCATCAAGCTGTCCACCGAGCTGCAGTTCCGCGGCGGCACGCAGGACCCGTCGAACAACCTGCTGGGCTCCTTCCTGTTCAACTCGCTGGCCGACCTGGAGGCGGGGCGCCCGGCGTCGTTCAGCCGCACCCTGGCGGCGCGCGAGCGAACCACGGGGATGGTGAGCGGGGCGCTGTCGCTGGGCGACTCGTACCGGCGCACGCCCGACCTGCAGTTCCAGTACGGCGTGCGCGTGGAGGCCGGGCGGCTGACCACCGAGCCCGCCTTCAACCCGCTGGTGGAGACGGTCTTCGGGCGGCGCAACGACCGCCTCCCCAGCCCGGTGTCGGTGAGCCCGCGCTTCGGCTTCTCGTGGACGGTGGGCCGGGCGCAGGAGGTGGCGAGCTTCGCGGGCGCGGCGCGGGCGCCGCGCGCGGTGGTGCGCGGCGGGCTGGGGGTGTTCACCAACACGCTGGGGGTGGATCAGCTGGGCTCGGCGCTGGACAACACCGGGCTGCCGGTGGACGCGCGGCAGATCGTGTGCGTGGGCCCGGCGGCGCCGGTGCCGCAGTGGGAGGCGTACGCGTCGGACCCCGGCGCGGTCCCCGACCGCTGCGCCGACGGCAGCGTGGGGACGCCGTTCTCCAGCGGCGCGCCCAACGTCACGCTGTTCTCCCCGGACTTCCGCCCGCAGCGCTCGGTCCGCTCCAACCTGTCGTGGAACGGCGGCGTGCTGGGCGGGCGCTACTCGCTGGGGGTGGAGGGCACCTACTCCCTCAACCTGGACCAGCAGCGCACGCTCGACCTCAACTTCGACCCCACGGCGCGCTTCACCCTGGCCGGCGAGGGTCGCCCGGTGTTCGTGGACCTGGCCGCGATCGTCCCCGCCACCGGGAGCGTCGCCTCGCGCGGGGCCCGCCGCTCGCAGGAGTTCAACGCGGTGAGCGAGGTCCGGTCGGACCTGCGCTCGCGCTCGGCGCAGCTCACGCTGCGCGTGTCGCCGGTCATGCGCGGGCCTGGCCGCTTCGGGTGGAGCGCGGCGTACACGTACTCGGACGTGCGCGAGCAGGTGTCCGGCTTCGCCAGCACCGCGGGCGACCCGCTGCGGGTGGAGTGGGCCCGCTCGGCGCAGGGGCCACACCAGCTCAACTACTCGCTGCGCTACAACTTCTTCGACGCGGTGCAGGTGAGCTGGAGCGGGTGGCTGCGCTCCGGCAGCGCCTTCACCCCCACCGTGGCGGGCGACGTCAACGGCGACGGCTCCTCGTTCAACGACCGGGCCTTCGTGTACTCCCCCGCCGACGCCGCCGACCCGGCGCTCGCGGAGGGGATGCGCGGGCTGCTGGAGGTGGCCCCGTCGGCGACCCGCGCCTGCCTGCAGCGGCAGTTCGCCCGCATCGCGGAGCGCAACAGCTGCCGGGGGCCGTGGGTGTCCGGCGCGTCGCTCGGCGCCACGCTGGACCGGGCAAAGTTTCGCCTGCCGCAGCGAGGCTCCGTCTCCTTCTCGCTCTCCAACCCGCTCGGCGCCGCGGACCTGCTGGTCAACGGCTCCGGCAACCTCAAGGGCTGGGGGCAGAGCGCCTTCGCGGACCCGTCGCTCCTGTACGTGCGCGGCTTCGACCCGGCGACGCGCCGCTACCGCTACGAGGTCAACCAGCGCTTCGGCGCCACCCGCCCGCAGTTCCTCACCGCCCGCGCGCCGGTGATGCTCACCGTTTCAATGAGGATGGACCTGGGGCCCACGCGCGAGCGGCAGAGCCTGGCCCAGCAGCTCACGCTGGGCCGCTCGCAGCCGGGGTCGCGGATGCCGGAGTCGTTCCTCCGGGCCATCGGGAGCGGCGCGCTCGCCAACCCCATGGCCGCCATCCTCCGGGAGCAGGACTCGCTGCGGCTCACCTCCGTGCAGGCGGACAGCATCGCCTCCATGAACCGCCGCTACACCTACCGGGCCGACTCGCTGTGGACGCCGGTGGCGCGGTACCTGGCCGCCCTCCCCGAGGAGTTCAGCGAGCGCGACGCCTACGCGCGCTACCTGGCCGCCCGCCGGGCGCAGGTGGCCATGCTGATGGAGGCCGGCCCCACGGTCCGCGCGCTGCTCACGCCGGCGCAGCGCCGCAGGCTTCCCTCCCAGGTCCTCAACATGCTGGACCGCCGCTACCTGGTCTCCATCCGCAACGGCTCCGGCACCTACGTGGGCGGCGGATCCGCGGGCTTCTTCGGCGGCCCCATCGAGTTCATCAGCGGGGGCGGCGAGGGGGTGGTCATCTCGACCCGCACCATCTCCATCTCCCAATGACGCGCAACCTCCGCCGCGCCCTGCCGGCGCTCGCCGCCGCGCTCCTCCCGTGCGCCGCGCTCGCCCAGGGGGCGGGCACGCCCGCGCCCGCCGCGCGGACCGTGGGGCCGCCGGTGCAGCCCATCACCACCGCCTCGGCGCTCTCCACGGAGCCTCTGGGCTCCATCACCGGCGTGCGCGAGCTGCCGGACGGCCGGGTGCTGGTGAACGACGGCACCCGGCGCAGGCTGGTGCTGATGGACACCACGCTGAAAACCGTCCGGGTGGTGCTGGACTCGCTGGCCGAGATCACCAACACCTACGGCACCCGCACCGGGGCGCTGATCCCCTACCGGGCCGATTCCACGCTGTTCGTGGACCCCGCCTCGTACGCGATGCTGGTGCTGGACCCCGAGGCCCGGATCGCCCGGGTGCGCTCGGTGTGGCGGGTGCAGGACCTCCCCTCCCTCTCCGGCCAGGCGGTCGTCGGGTGGCCGGGGATGGACGCGCGCGGCCGGGTGGTGTACCGGGTCCCCGCGCGGGCGGCGCCGCCCCGGGTGCCGCCGCCGTCGGGGGTGCCGTACTTCCCGCCGGACCCCGACTCCGCGTTCGTGGTGGCGGTGGACCTCGCCACCCGCAAGCAGGACACGCTGGGGGTCCTCCGCATCCCCAAGACGGCGATGAAGGTGCGCCAGACCGGGGAGGGGAGGTTCTTCTTCGACCAGGTGCTCAACCCGCTCCCGGCCAGCGACGACTGGGCGGTGCTCCCCGACGGCGCCGTGGCCTTCGTGCGGGCGCGCGACTACCGGGTGGAGTACCTGAACCCGGACGGGAGCCGGACGTCGTCGCCCAAGCTCCCGTTCGACTGGCAGCGGATGACGGACGAGGGCAAGCAGCGTATGGTGGACTCGATCCGCACGGCGCAGGGGAGGACCGCGACGACGGAGTACGTGTCGTCCATGATCCGCTGGGCCAACCAGGCGAAGCGGCCCTACCCGGAGGGCTTCGCCGTGCCGGAGGGGTACCGCCCGCCGCCCGGCTTCGGCCGGGACTGGAAGCTGCCGCCGGGGATGACGCTCCCCGCGGGCTACGTGTACGCCTGCGCGCCGGGCGAGGAGCCCGTCGTCCGCACCCCGCCCGCCGGGGCGGAGGACGCCGCCCCCGGCGCCCGCACCGTCGTCGTCTCCGGCGCCCCGGTCTCCGGGACGCCCGTCCCCGGCGCTCCGGTCTCCGTGTCCGCCGTCACGGGGTCGCCCGTCCCCGGCGCTCCCGGCGCGCCCCCGCAGGGGCTGCCCTCGTGCATCCCCGCCCCGAACAGCGCCGGCGGCACGCCGCCCCCGCCGACGCTGCGGCAGGTGCACGTGCTCCCCGCGGCGGAGCTCCCCGACTACCGCCCGCCGATCGCCTCCGGCGGCTCGGTGCGCGCCGACCTGGAGGGGAACCTGTGGATCCGCACCGTTCCCCCGCGCCCGACGCCGGGCGGGCCCATCTACGACGTGGTGAGCCGGCAGGGCGAGCTGGTGAGCCGCTTCCAGCTGCCGCAGGGCTACTCGCTGCTGGGGTTCGGGCGGGGCAAGACGGTGTACCTGTCCATGCGCGACGCGAGCGGCATCCACCTGGCGCGCGTGCGGCTGCGGTAGGAAGAACGGCAGGGGACAGGGGACAGGTTACAGGGGACAGCCTGCAACGGCGGCCCTCACCCCCCGGCCCCCTCTCCCAATGCCGGGAGAGGGGGAGCACGACAAAAGCCGACCTCCAGACAGCCCTCCCCCGGCACGGGGGAGGGTGGCGAGCCTCAAGCGAGCCGGGTGGGGGCCCGAGGACGCCGGCACCAGCCCCGCGTGAGGGATGCGCGCCCGGAGGGCCGAGACCCCGCGGGGCAG
>DASVQR010000240.1:0-10542 GCA_036389055.1 Longimicrobiaceae bacterium
GCCCCCACCCGGCGGCTTTATCGCCGCCACCCTCCCCCGTGCCGGGGGAGGGCTTCCCGACCCTCGGCTCCATCGTGCCGTTCTCCCCCTCCCCCTTGCGGGGAGGGGGCCGGGGGGAGGGAGTCCGACCGGCGAGACGATGCCGAACCCCACTCCGTACTGCCGTTCGCAGGCTGTCCCCTGTAACCTGTCCCCTGTAACCTTCCTCGATGCCCCCCTCCGCCCTCGAGAATCAGCTCCGCGACCGCTTCCGGGTCCGCACCGAGTCCTTCGACCACGGCCCGCTCGCGCTGGAGATCCTCCTCCCCGACGCGGCGGAGGAGCTGATCGACGAGGCGGAGTTCGACGTGGACGAGCGGCTCCCGTACTGGGCGGACCTGTGGCCCTCGGCGCGGGCGCTGGCGCGGCGGCTGCTGGAGCTGCCGGCGCCCGCGGGGCGGGTGCTGGAGCTGGGATCCGGGGTGGCGCTGCCGTCGCTGGCGCTGCTCTGGCGCGGGGCGGACGTGCTGGCGACCGACTGGTACGCGGACGCGCTGCTCTTCGCGCGGGCGAACGCGGAGCGCAACGGGCTGCCGGAGCTGCGCACCGCGGAGACCGACTGGCGCGAGGTGCCCGAAGAGTGGGGGCGCTTCGAGCGGGTGGTCGCCGCGGACGTGCTGTACGAGATGAGGAACGCCGAGAGCCTGGCGCTGGCGCTGCCGCGGCTGGTGGCGCCGGGGGGCGAGGCGCTTGTGGCCGACCCCGGGCGCGTGTACCGCTCCGAGTTCGTGGCGCGCATGGGGTGGCGCGGCTGGACGGTGGAGGAGACCTTGGTGCAGGAGCCCACCAGCTACTCCCCCGCGGGGCATCAGCAGATCCACCTCCTCGCCCTGCGCCCGCCCCCGGATTGACCCCGGCGGGGTGGACACGCCTGGCGGGGCGTGGCTATCCTCACCGCTCGCCCCGGCGCGCCCCGCGGCCGCGCCCCACGTCCCGACGCCCCATCCGCACCCGATGACACCGCTCCGCACCCGGCTCCCGCTCCTGGCGCTGCTGCTCGCCGCGCCGCTCCCCGCGCCCGCGCAGCAGGCGGCGGCGCCCGCCGCGCGCGAGCGCGCGGACGCCGCCACCCTGGCGCGCATCCGCGACGAGGGGATGAACCGCTCCCGCGTCCTGGAGACCGCCACGTACCTGTCCGACGTCAACGGCCCGCGGCTGGCCGGGTCGCCCGGGTACCGCCGCGCGGCGGAGTGGGCGCGCGACCGGATGACCGCCTTCGGGCTCGCGGGGGCCGCGCTGGAGCCGTGGGGCACCCGCCGCGGCCGCGGCTGGGAGGTGACGCGCCACTCCGTGGAGCTGGTTTCGCCCTACTACGAGCGCATGGTCGCCTACCCCCGGGCGTGGAGCCCGGCCACGGAGGGCGTGGTGCGCGGCCAGCCGGTGCTGGTCACCCTCCGCACCGAGGCCGACCTGGAGAAGCACCGCGGGCAATTGCGCGGCAAGATCGTGCTGAGCGGCGACGTCGCGGTGGACAGCACCCGCTTCGCGGCCACCGGCCGCCGCCTGGGCGACGCCCGGCTGGACTCCATGGCGCGCGCCACCGATCCCGGCTCCCCCCGCAGCTACGAGGAGGACTCGGGCGGCTACGCCGAGCGGGCGCGCCAGCGCCACCGCTTCTTCGTCCGCATGCGCGAGGAGGGCGTGGCCGCGCTGCTGGAGCCGGGCCGCAACCCGCACGCCGTCACCGTCTCCGCCTACCAGGCGTACGACAGCGACGTGTCCGGCGCCGTCCCCGCCTTCGTGGTGGAGGCCGGCGACTACGCGCGCCTGGCCAACCTGGTGCGCCTGGGCGCCGCGCCCACGCTGGAGGTGGAGCTGCGCACCCGCGAGACCACCACGGACTCGGTGGGCTACAACGTGGTGGCCGAGATCCCCGGGAGCGACCCGCGCCTGCGAGACCAGGTGGTTCTGGTGGGCGGGCACCTGGACTCGTGGAACGTGGGCACCGGCGCCACCGACAACGCCGCGGGCGTGGCCGTAGCGATGGAGGCCGCGCGCATCCTCAGGGCCGTCGGCGCCCGGCCGCGGCGCACCGTCCGCGTGGCGCTGTGGGACGGCGAGGAGCACGAGGACTACTTCGGCTCCGGCGGCTACGTGCGCCGCCACTACGGCGACCCCGCCACGGGCCGGCTCCGCCCCGGCGCGCGCCCGCCCTTCGCCTACTTCAACATCGACAACGGCGCCGGCCGCATCCGCGGCCTGTACGCCCAGGGCAACGCCGCCGTGCGCCCGGTGTTCTCCGCCTGGCTGGAGCCCTTCCGCGACCTGGGCGCCGCCACCGTCACCCTGCGCAACACCGGGAGCACCGACCACATGCCCTTCGTGGGCGCCGGGATCCCCGCCTTCACCTTCATCCAGGACCCGCTGGACTACGACACCCGCACCCACCACACCAGCCGCGACGTCGCCGCCATGCTCATCGAGAACGACCTCAAGCAGGCCGCGATCGTCGTTGCCGGGGTGCTGCTGCAGGCGGCGAACCAGGAGGGTGGGCTGCCAGGGAAGTGAGCGGCAGTACGAAGTACGCTGAACGGCGCCCCTGCCTCAATCTAGCGGTGGGAGCGCTGTTCGTCGTTGCGTAGTACGCGTTTGATCTGCAGAAGGATGTACCTGACGAGAACGAGCCGCGGCGAGTCTGATCCGGAAATTACAGGATCGTTGCCGCCCGGCAGAATGGCGCTTAACGTGCTCACTTCCTCACGCGCCCGCACCGCTCGCGGGTCCACTGCTTCACCGGAGGACGTTATGAGCCGTTCGTTCATCAACCTGCGTCGGGCGCTGTTCGGGGTTTCCTGTACGATCGTGTTCGGATTCGGCGCCACACAGGCGCTCGCAACGCCCTACCCTCCCATGGTTCCGGGATGCGATCCGAGCAGCCTCAACGACTACGTGATGTGTGACGACTGGTGTGTGCGCAACTATGGGACGGGCGGATCCTGTTCAGAGGAGACCAACCATTGCCTTTGCTACATTTGACAAGCCCATTCCAACGATAAAAACGGGGGAATCTCGCCGCGAGATTCCCCCGTCTGTTTCCCTGGGCCAGCTACCCTGGCGAGGGGGTTCCGGGGCTATTGTGCGTCAAGTACCCAATAGTGCTCCGTAGCGGCCCGCCACGGCGGACGAGATCAGAAGCTGCGCGAGAAGCTCACCAGGGGAACGGATGCGCCGGACTTCGGCAGCCCGACGCCGGAGGCGGCGCCGAGGACGCCGGCGGGGGACACCTGCACGCGCCAGGCGAGCGGGCCCTGCTCGCCGCGCTGCTCGCGGGCGGCAGGGGCGAGCGAGCGGTAGGTGCCGAAGTAGCCCAGCGTGGCGCCCGCGGCGGCGCCCGCCAGGGCGGCGGTGGGGTCCTCCTCCTCCACGGAGACCAGCGCGCCCAGCCCCAGCCCCACCAGCCCGCCGGCGATGGTGCCCAGCCGGTTCAGCGACGCCTGGCCGATGGTGAAGTCGGTGCCGCGCACGTGGCGGCCGCCCAGGTACAGCCCCGCCGCGCCGCCCAGCATCCCGGCGGCGGCAAGGGGGCGCTCCTCCAGGGTGAGCAGGTCGGCGGCGGCGACGCCCGCCAGGATGCCCAGCGCGCCGGCCGTGTACACCACGTCGGCGTCGCCCCAGGTGTAGTCGCGGGCCCGGGCGACCCGGTGCCCCGCCAGGATCCCCGCGGCGGCGGCGGGGAGGGCGATGGCGGCGGTGGCGCGCTCGCCGATGTCCGCCGTTCCGGCCACGTACGCCAGCCCCAGCCCGCCCACCAGCCCGAAGTCGCCGCCCGTGCCGATGACGTTGGCCTGGCCGGCGGTCATGTCCTCGCTGCGGGCCCACAGGTACCCGGCCACGCCCTCGGCCACGCTCCCCAGCAGCGCCGTCGCCGCCCCGCCGCGCTCGCGGTCGCTGGTGTCGTCGTACTCGCAGGTCTCGAAGCCCAGCTCCGGGTCGAACTCGCAGTCCCCGTCGGAGTTGTCCTCGCCGTTGACGAGCTGGTACGCCAGCAGCCCGTGGGCGATGCCGCGCGTGGCGCCGTAGCGGCTCAGGTTCGCCATGCCGTAGGTGACCGGCTTCCCCTCGGTGAGGGCGTAGGGGACGAAGAAGCTGGCGCCCATGCTGAGCAGCGACAGCGACACTGCCTCCGTGTCGCTGGCCCCGGCGATGGTCGGCACCGCCCAGCTGTAGAAGCCCAGCCCCACCGCCGTGGTCTGGCCCAGCAGCAGGTAGCGGCCGTCCTGGTCGATCCCGGCGCGCGGCGCCCGCTCCGCCACCCGCCCGCCGACCCGGGCGCGCAGCTCCGCCACCTGCGCCGCGGTCAGGGGCACGCGCCGGCGCGCCGTGCGGCCGTCCTGCCGGGTGGTGATCTCCAGCACGTACGACGAGTCCGGCGCCTGGAAGAGGCGGGCCTCGCGGAAGCCGGGGTACTCGTCCTCGAACAGCCCCAGCCGGGCGGCGAGCGACGCGTCCACCGTCTCCACGCGCCCTCGCTCGTCGAGGGGCACCTGCACCTCCTGGGCGCCCGCGGCGCCGGCCCACAGCAGGAGCGCCGCGAGCCACGGCACGAAACGGAACCGCTTCATCGGATGGTCTTTTCGGATGGGGAAGGAAAAGTGGTGGCCCGCGGGCCGCTGCTCTGGAGTGGAACGCACGGCGGGCGGCGCTTCTGACCGGCGCCGCCCGCCTTCGCCCACCAGACGAGCGGACCGGGCGGCGCGCCACACCGTCCACGCCCGCCGGGGCCCGCCTCAGCCGATCTCGTCGTCCCCGAGCGCGGGCCACGCGGGGTGCGGGTCGCCCTCCGCCCGGGCCAGGTCGCGGACGTTCTTCTGGACCGCGACGGCGGCGAACAGCGCCAGGCAGAAGCTCATGGCGTAGAAGCCCTTCTCCGGCGTGGCGAGGTCGGCGTTCCAGAGGCCCACCGTCAGCAGGGTGAGCGCGCTGAGCACCGCGATCCAGCTCATCCCGAAGTAGATGCCCGTCACCGGGATCCCCTCCAGGCGGTCGCGCACCGACTTCTGCAGCGAGACGCTGGCGAAGAGGCCGAAGAGGAGGAGCGTCAGGTAGTAGCCCTTCTCGTACAGCTCCATGACGGCGCTCCACAGGGCGGCGGCGTAGGCGAGCGCGCCGACGAAGAGCGCGGTCCAGGAGGCGGCGAGGAACGCGGGGGTCGGCCTGGAACCGAGGGTGCTCATGGCTCACCGGGATCCGAGGGTGGAGGAGCGGGCCGCGAGGGCCGCGCGCCGGCTCCGATGCTCGAGAAGTTCTGCCGAAAACGGGCTCCGCCGCGAGCCCCGCCGGGCGCGCTCACGTCCCGGCGCCGAAGGCGTACGAGAAGCTGAGCACGGGGAGGAAGCGGACCGGCCGGTCGTCCACGCCGAACAGCGCCGTGTAGCCGAAGTCCAGCGTCCACAGGTCGCCCACGCGGCGCAGCCCGGCCGAGGCCGCGCCGCCCTCCCCGGGGAAGATCCAGTTCTCCGAGATCAGCTTGACCAGGCGGCCCAGCCGCAGCTCGCCGCCCAGCATCACCGGCGTCTCGTTCTCGTGGTATCCCCAGTAGTAGCCCGCCCCGGCGTGGACGGCGGCGTCCTCGCCGCCCAGCGTCGCCACGCCGTACGCGACGCCGTGCCACACGACCGGGGACAGGCCGCCGCACGCCGAGTCGCAGCCCGAGTCGCCGGGCCGGGGGAAGCGGAAGGTGAATCCCCCGGCGGCCAGCTGCACCCCGGGCTGGTCCACCAGCCGCAGCTTGGGGGCGATCACCGAGGGCCACCCCGCGGCGAGGGTGAAGTCGTCGGTGACGCCGTAGCCCACGGAGGGGAGGACCCAGAACGACCCCGCGTATCCCGTCCCCTGCCGGACCGTCCGCGCGGTGGGCCCGAAGAAGAGCCGGTTGCCGCCCCGGTCCTCGTACCAGAACGTCCGGTTCACCACCCGTCCCCGCGCCGGGCGGAGCCGCACCCCGGGGCGCCGCCGCTCCTCCAGCCGCCGCCCGTCGATCGTCTCGAAGACCAGGGTGTCGCCCCGCTCCTCCACCAGCCGCCCCACGTGCCGGGAGCCGTCGGCGCGGCGCAGCTCCTGGAGCGGGTCGGCGGGGGCGGGCTCCTGCGCCTCCGCCGGGAGGGCGGCCGCGGCCAGGGCCAGCAGGGCCGCCGCGCACACGAGGCTCGACTTCATCGCACGCTTCCTTTTCCGTCCGGTGGGTGCCGGCGGCGGGGCGCCGTGGCTTGCCCCGCCGCGATGCGAGCGGGTAACTTGGCGCGGTCCGGTAAACGCATCGTCCTCGCCGGATAAACCCGCCGTCCCCCCAGCGGAAATGCTTGCCCTCCAGCTGCTCGGCGGCGCCTTCCTGACCGACGGCGGGGCCCCCGTCTCCGGGCCCGCCGCCCAGCGCCACCGCCTCGCCCTGCTCGCGCTGCTCGCCGCCTCCCCCGGGGGCAGGGCGAGCCGCGACCGGCTGGTCGCCCTGCTCTGGCCGGAGAGCGGCGGGGCCGCCGCGCGCCGCCTCCTCAACGTCGCCCTGCACGCGCTGCGCGGCCGCCTGGGCGACGACGCGCTCCTTTCCCTTGCCGACGACGTGGTGCTCCGTCCCGAGGCGGTCCCCAGCGACGTGGGCCGCTTCCGCGCCGCGCTGGACGCCGGGGACCGCCGGGCGGCCGCCGGGGTGTACGCCGGGCCCTTCCTGCACGGCTTCCACCTGGGCGGGGCGGGGGAGTTCGACCGCTGGGCGGAGGGGGTGCGCGGCGGGCTGGCCCGCGCCCACCAGGAGGCGCTGGAGGCGCTGGCGGAGGAAGCCGCCGCCGCGGGCGACGCCCGCGGCGCGGCGGGGTGGTGGCGGCGGCTGGCGGCGGAGGACCCGGCGTGCGCCCGGGTGGCGCTGCGGCTGATGGAGGCGCTGGAGCGGGCGGGGGACCGGGCGGGGGCGTTGCGCCACGCCGCGGTCCACGCGGCGCTGCTTCGCGAGGAATTGGACGCGGAGCCGGACCCGGAGGTGCTCGCCCTCGCCGAGCGCCTGCGCCGCGCGCCGGCGGTCTCGCCGCCCGCCCCGGCGGAGCGTGCGCCGGAGCCCGCGGCGGCGGAGCCCCCCGCGCGCCCCGCCCCCCGGGCCGGGATCGCCGTGCTCCCCTTCGAGGACGACACCCGGGGCCGCCGCGGCGAGTACTTCAGCGACGGGCTCACCGAGGAGATCACCGACGCGCTCAGCCGGGTGCGGGGGCTGCGGGTGATCGCCCGCACCTCCGCCTTCGCGTTCCGGGGAACGCCGCTTCCCGCGCCGGAGATCGGGCGGCGGCTGGGGGTGGACCACCTGCTGGAGGGAAGCGTCCGGCGCAGCGGGCGCAGCCTGCGCGTGGGCGTGCGGCTGGTGGAGGCCGCCACCGGGTCGCTGCTCTGGTCCGGGCGCTACGAGGGGGAGGTCGGCGACGTGTTCGCCGTGCAGGACGAGATCGCCCGCGCGGTGGTGGGCGCCCTGCGGGTGGAGCTGGCGGGGGAGGGGGGCGGCCCGCTGGTCCTGGGCTCCACCGGCGACCCGGAGGCCCATGCCCTGTACCTGCGCGGCCGCGCCGCCTGGTACGCCCGCACCCCCCGGGGGCTGGAGGAGGCGGTCGCCTACTTCGGGCGGGCGCTGGAGCGCGACCCCGACTACGCGCTGGCCCACATCGGCGTGGCGGACGCCTGCAACATGCTGGGCGCCTTCGACTACGGCGTCCGCCCCCCGGGCGAGGTCTACCCCCGCGCCCGGGAGGCCGCCGCCCGCGCCCTCGCCCTGCGCCCCGACCTGGCCGAGGCGCACACCGCCCTCGCGAGTGTCCTGCTGAACCACGAGTGGGACTGGGAGGGCGCCGCCCGCGCCTTCCGCCACGCCCTGCGGCTCAACCCCGGGTACGCAATGGCGTACCAGTGGTACTCGCTGTACCTGGGCGCCACGGGGCGCCACGCCGAGGCGCTGGAGGCGGTGCGGCGCGCCCGGGAGCTGGACCCGGTCTCGCCGGTGATGGGCACCGCGCTGGCCCGGCAGCTCTACTTCGCGCGCGACTTCGCGGCGGCCGCGCGGGAGTACCGCGGCGTGCTGGCGCAGGACCCCGGCTTCCTCCCCGCGCGGCTGGGGCTGGGCCTGGTGCTGGCGCAGGCCGGCGCCGTGGAGGACGCGCTCGCGGAGCTGGAGCGGGCGCGGGACGCCGCCGGCGACGCCCCGGCGCTGCTCGCCCTGCTGGGGCACGCGCAGGCCCGCGCGGGGCGCCGGGCGGAGGCGCGCGGCACGCTCGCCCGACTGCGCGCCCTGGCGGCGGAGCGCTGGGTCCCGCCCGAGTACTTCGCGGCCGTGCACCTGGGCCTGGGCGACGCCGACGCCGCGCTGGACCAGCTGGAGCGCGCCTGCGACGCCCGCTCCGGCTCGGTGGTGTACCTGGGGGTGGACCCGCTGCTGGACCCGGTGCGCGCCGACCCCCGCTTCCGCCGGCTGTGCGCCCGCGTGGGGCTGCCGGCTTCCGCGTAAGGCGCACCCGGCGCTAGATTTCACCCTTTCCGGGAAGTCCCCGCACAGCACCCAACGGGCAGATGTCAGCCATCCAGCGCAGAAGGACCGTCACCGTCGACGTCGGCGGCGTCAAGGTGGGGAGCGAGCACCCGGTGGTGGTGCAGTCCATGACCAACACCGACACGGCCGACGTGGAGGGAACGGTCCGGCAGGTCGCCGCGCTCTGGCGCGCGGGGAGCGAGGTGGTGCGCGTCACCGTCAACAACGACGAGGCCGCCCGCGCCGTGCCGCACATCGTGGACGGGCTGCTGGCGCGCGGCGTCGACGTCCCCATCGTGGGCGACTTCCACTACAACGGCCACCTGCTGCTCACGAAGTACCCGGACACCGCGCGGGCGCTGGCCAAGTACCGCATCAACCCGGGCAACGTGGGCACCACCCGGCGCGACGCCAACTTCGCCACCATCGTGGAGCAGGCGGTCCGCTACGGCAAGCCGGTGCGCATCGGCGTCAACTGGGGCTCGCTGGACCAGAGCCTGCTGGCGCAGATGATGGACGCCAACGCCGGCCTCCCCCTGGAGGACCGGGTGGACGCGCAGGAGGTGCTCCGCTCCGCCATGATCGAGAGCGCGCTGCGCTCCGCCGCGCTCGCCGAGGAGGTGGGGCTCCCGCACGACCGCATCATCCTGTCCGCCAAGGTGAGCGGCGTGCAGGACCTGGTGGCCGTGTACGGCCGCCTGGCCGCGCTCTGCGACTACCCGCTGCACCTGGGGCTCACCGAGGCCGGCATGGGCACCAAGGGCGTGGTGGCGTCCACCGCCGGGCTGTCCATCCTGCTCCAGCAGGGGATCGGCGACACCATCCGCGTGTCGCTCACCCCCAGCCCGGGCGGCGACCGCAGCGAGGAGGTGCGCGTCGCCCAGCAGGTGCTCCAGTCGCTGGAGATCCGCTCCTTCAACCCGCAGGTCACCAGCTGCCCCGGCTGCGGCCGCACCACCTCCACCTACTTCCAGAAGCTGGCCGAGGACATCCAGGGCTACCTCCTCAACCAGATGCCCGTGTGGCGCGAGACGCACCCCGGCGTGGAGGAGATGAAGGTGGCGGTGATGGGGTGCGTGGTGAACGGCCCCGGCGAGAGCCGGCACGCCAACCTGGGGATCTCGCTCCCCGGCACCTTCGAGGAGCCCAAGGCCCCCGTCTACGTGGACGGCGAGCACCGGGTGACTTTGAAGGGGGACTTCATCGCGGAGGAGTTCAAGCGGATCCTGGACGAGTACGTGGAGACCCACTACCCGGCGCGGATGTCGACCGTGGCGGCGGGGGTCTGAACGGCTTTTCCGACCCGGGGTTCGGGCGTGCCCCCGGCTGCGCCGGGGTCGGGCTTCGGCTCCGTAACGCAGCAAACAACGCTGCGTAACGGAGTCGAGCCCGCGCAAACAGCCGCGCGGTCTCGCCCCTTCGGGCCGTAATCCCTCACGCGGGGTTCGCGCTTGCGCCCGCATCGGCCCTGCGCGGGGCAGCCGCTTTTGCGAGTTTCCGCATGTTTTACGACAAAAACATTGCTACGCGCATCCGGGCCCGCTAGGTTCCGTGGAGGTGCGGCACGGGTTCGTGCCGCGGATCCACCCCGGCGAGGAGGACCTCATGCGGCGTATTGAAAGCCTGGCGATCGCGCTGGCCATCGGTGTGCTGGCAGGATGTGGGGACGGGGCCGCGCGCGCGGAGCCCGTGGGGCCGAGCCTGTCGGTGGCCCCGACGGCGGTTCTCGGCGGCCCCAGCTACGTGCAGGCGAACTCGCTGTGCAGGTGGTACGGAGGCGTGACGGGAGGACAGGCCCCGTACACGTTCACGTGGACGGAGCTTCACCACGTCGGCTCGTACCAGTGGTACGGGAGCGGCTGGGCCGAATCGGTCAGCGGAACCCACCAGTGGTATTACGCCCAGACCTCCGAGCCGATGACGCTGACGCTCACCGTCACGGACGCATGGGGCCGAACCTCCACGGCGACCCGGGAGGTCGACGCCACCTGGAACGCGCCGGACTGCGA
>DASVQR010000241.1:0-9941 GCA_036389055.1 Longimicrobiaceae bacterium
GCCGCTGTCGCTGGGCGGGCGCATCGTGCTGGTGGACAACGCGCTCGCCCTGCCGCACGCCCCCGCCGCGGACCAGGTGCGGCTGGTCAACACCGTGCCCTCGGCCATCGCGGCGCTGCTCAAGAGCGGCGGCATCCCCGCCGGTGTCCGCACCGTCAACCTGGCCGGCGAGCCGCTGCGGGCGGAGTTGGTGGACGCGCTGTACGCGCGCGGCGGCATCGAGCGGGTCTACGACCTGTACGGCCCCTCGGAGGACACCACCTACAGCACCTGGACGCTGCGCACCGCGGGCGGCCCCGCCACCATCGGCCGGCCGATCTCCAACACGCGCGCCTACGTGCTGGACGCGCGTATGAAGCCGGTGCACGTCGGCGTGCCCGGCGAGCTGTACCTGGCGGGGCTGGGGCTGGCGCGCGGCTACCTGGGCCGGCCGGAGCTGACGGCGGAGCGCTGGGTGCCCGACGCGTTCTCGGCCGACGGCGGACGGCTGTACCGCACGGGCGACCGGGTGCGCTGGCTGGCGGACGGCACGCTGGAGTACCTGGGCCGGCTGGACTCGCAGGTCAAGATCCGCGGCTTCCGCATCGAGCTGGGCGAGGTGGAGACGGCGGTGCGGCGCCAGCCTGGCGTGGCGGACTGCGTGGTGGTGGCGCGCGAGGACGTGCCGGGCGACAGGCGCCTGGTCGCCTACGTCGTGGGCGGCGCCGAGGCCGAGCGGGTGCGGGAAGGGCTGCGGCGGACGCTGCCGGAGCACATGGTGCCGGCCGCCGTGGTGGCGCTGGACGCGCTGCCGCTCACCCCCAACGGCAAGGTGGACAGGAAGGCGCTCCCCGCGCCGGAGGCCGGGGCCGCGCAGGAGCGCTACGAGGCGCCGCGCACCCCGACGGAGGAGGTGCTCGCCGGGATCTGGGCGGAGACGCTGGGCCTGGACGCCGTGGGCGTGCACGACGACTTCTTCGCGCTGGGCGGGCACTCGCTGCTGGCCGCGCGCGCGGTGGCGCGCGTCCGCGAAGCCCTGGGCGTGGAGCTCACCCAGCGCGCCGTGTTCGCGGCGCCCACGGTGGCGGGGATGGCGGCCCGGGTGGAGGCGGAGCCGCCCCGGTTCCCGCCGGTGACGCCGGTGGGGCGCGGCGGGCCGCTGCCGCTCTCGTCGGCGCAGGCGCGGCTCTGGTTCCTGGACCGGATGCAGCCGGGGAGCGCGCTGTACCACATGCCCTACGCGCTGCGCGTCGAGGGCGGCCTGAGCCCGGCCGCGCTGGAGCGCGCCGTCGCCGGGATCGTGCGGCGGCACGAGACGCTGCGCACCACGTTCGCGGAGCGCGGCGGCGTCCCCGTGCAGCTGGTGGCGCCCTTCGCCGGCTTCACGCTCCCGGTGGCGGACCTCTCCGGGCTGCCCCGGGCCGCGCGCGAGGCCGAGGTCGGCAGGCGGGTGGCGGAGGACGCGACGCGCCCGTTCGACCTGGAGCGGGGCCCGCTCTTCCGCGCCGCGCTGCTGCGGCTGGGGGCCGGGGAGCACGTGCTGCTGGTGTGCATGCACCACGTGGTCAGCGACGGCTGGAGCATGGGCGTCTTCTTCCGCGAGCTGTCGGCGCTGTACGCGGCCTCGCTGGAGGGCCGCGAGTCGCCGCTCCCGGAGCTGCCGGTGCAGTACGCCGACTACGCCGCGTGGGAGCGCGCGCACCTGGACGACGCGGCGCTGGCGCCGCAGCTGGCCTGGTGGCGCGAGCGCCTGGCCGGCGCCCCCGCCCTGCTGGAGCTGCCGACCGACTTCCCGCGCCCCGCGGTGCAGTCGCACCGGGGCGCGGCCGAGCGGCGGGAGATCCCGGCCGCGCTTGTGGACCGGCTCGCCGCGCTGGGGCGGAGCGAGGGCGCGACGCTCTCCACCGTGCTGCTCGCCGCGTTCGGGGCGCTGCTCTCCAGGTACGCGGGGAGCGACGACGTGGTGGTGGGAACCCCGGTCTCCGGGCGCGCCCGCAGCGAGACCGAGGGGCTGATCGGCTTCTTCGTCAACACGCTGGTGGTGAGGACGGAGCTGTCCGGCGACCCCGACTTCCGCGAGGCGCTGCGCCGCGGCCGCGCGGCGGTGCTGGGGGCGTACGAGCACCAGGACGTCCCCTTCGAGCGCCTGGTGGAGGCGCTGCAGCCCGAGCGCAGCCTGGGCCACTCGCCGCTCTTCCAGGTGATGTTCGTCCTCCAGGACCCGGACGCCTCCGGGGGCCTGGCGGGCGCCCGGGTGGAGGCGCTGGACGCCGGGACGGGGACCAGCAAGTTCGACCTGAGCCTGGCCCTGGTGCCGCGCGCGGGCGGCCTGGACGCGACCCTGGAGTACGCCGCCGACCTGTTCGAGGGCGCCACCGCGCGCCGCATGCTGCTGCACCTGGAGCGGGTGCTGGAGCAGGCCGCGGCCGATCCCGGCGCGCGGCTGTCCGCCGTGGAGCTGCTGGACGAGGCGGAAAGGCGCGAGGTGCTGGAGGCGGGGGGTCGCGCGCCGGCCGCGCCGCCCTTCGCCGCCGGCGTCCACCGCCTCTTTTGGGAGCGGGCGGAGCGCGATCCCGACGCCCCGGCGGTGGCCGCCGCGGACGGGACGCTGACGTACGGCGAGCTGGAGCGCCGCGCGAACCGGCTCGCCCGCCACCTCCGCGGCCTTGGCGTGGGGCCGGAGACGCGCGTGGGGGTGTGCATGGAGCGCGGCGCCGGGCTGGCGACGGCCGTGCTCGCCGTGCTCAAGGCCGGCGGCGCGTACGTCCCCCTGGACCCGGGGCTCCCCGGCGAGCGGATCGCCTGGATGCTCGCGGACTCGGGCGCCGCGGTGCTCCTGGCCACGGCGGCGGCCGGCGCCGCCCTGCCGCCGCACGGCGCGCGCCCGGTGTGGGTGGACGCGGACGCCGCGCGGATCGCCGCGGAGCCCGCCGACGCCCCGATCTCCGCCGACGACGACGCCCGCGCCGCGGCGTACGTGGTCTACACCTCCGGCTCCACGGGCCGCCCCAAGGGGGTGGTGGTGGAGCACGGCTCGCTGGCCGGCCTGGTCGCCTGGCACCTGCGGGCCTTCGCCCCGGCCCCCGGCGACCGCGCCACGCTGCTGGCCGGCGTCGGCTTCGACGCGTCGGTGTGGGAGCTGTGGCCCGCCCTCGCCGCGGGCGCGGCGGTACACGTCCCCTCCGGCGAGGTCCGCGCCTCGCCCGCGCTGCTGCGCGACTGGCTGGTGGCGGAGCGCATCACCCACACCTTCCTCCCCACCCCGCTGGCGGAAGCGGTCCTGCCGCTGGAGTGGCCGGCGGACACGGCGCTGCGCGTGATGCTCACCGGCGGCGACCGGCTCCTCGCCCGCCCGGCGGCGGGGCTCCCCTTCGCGCTGGTCAACAACTACGGGCCCACCGAGGCCACCGTCGTGGCGACCTCGGGGACGGTCGCGCCGGGCCCGGACGCGGCGGGCGCGCCCTCCATCGGCGGCCCCGTGGACGGCGCGCGGCTGTACGTGCTGGACGCGGAGCTCCGGCCGGTCCCCCGCGGCATCCACGGGGAACTGTGCGTGGGCGGCGGCGGGGTGGCGCGCGGCTACCTGGACCGCCCGGAGCTGACCGCGGCCGCCTTCGTCCCGGACCCGTACGCCGGAGCGGCGGGCGCGCGGATGTACCGTACGGGCGACCGGGTGCGGTGGAGCGCGCGGGGCGAGCTGGAGTTCGTGGGCCGCATCGACCAGCAGGTCAAGGTGCGCGGCTTCCGCATCGAGCCCGGCGAGATCGAGGCGGCGATGCGCCGGCACCCGGGCGTGGCCGCGTGCGCCGTGGTGGTCCGCGAGGACGCCCCGGGCGACCGGCGGCTCGCCGCCTACGTGGTGGGCGCCGCCGACCCCGCCGCGCTGCGCGAGCAGCTGCGGCGCGAGCTGCCGGAGTACATGGTGCCCGCGGCGTTCGTCGTCCTGGACGCGCTGCCGCTGACCCCCAACGGCAAGCTGGACCGCCGGGCGCTCCCCGCGCCGGACCCCGGCGCCGCGGCGGAGCGCTACGTGGCGCCCCGGACCCCGGTCGAGCAGGTGCTCGCCGGGATCTGGGCGGACGTCCTGCGGGTGGAGCGCGTGGGCGTGCACGACGGCTTCTTCGAGCTGGGCGGGCACTCGCTGCTCGCCACGCGCGCCGTCTCGCGCATCCGCGAGGCGCTAGGCGTGGACCTGTCCGTGCGCGCGGTCTTCGCCTCGCCGACCGTGGCCGGGCTCGCGGCGCGGGTGGAGGAGATGCGCCGCGCGGAGCTGCCGCGGCTCCCGCCGGTGGTCCCCGCGGCGCGCTCGGACGCCCTCCCCCTCTCCTCCGCGCAGGAGCGGGTCTGGTTCCTGGACCGGCTGGACCCCCAGGGCGCCGTCTACAACATCCCCGTCGCCCTGCGCCTGGCCGGCGCCCTGGACGAGCCGGCGCTGGCGCGCGCGCTGGGCGAGACGGTCCGTCGCCACGAGTCGCTGCGGACCGTGTTCCGCGAGCGCGGCGGGGCCCCGGTGCAGGCCGTGACGCCCTTCGCAGGCTTCGCGGTGGCGGCGGAGGACCTGTCGCGGCTGGACGCCTCCGGGCGCGAGGCCGCGGTGCGACGGCGCGTCCGGGAGGAAGCGGCGCGCCCCTTCGACCTGGCCGCCGGCCCGCTCTTCCGGGCGCGGCTGCTGCGGCTGACGGACGAGGAGCACGTGCTGCTGCTGTGCATGCACCACATCGTCAGCGACGGGTGGAGCATGGGCGTGCTCTTCGGCGAGCTGGCGGCGCTGTACGGCGCGTTCCGGGAGGGCGCGGAGTCGCCGCTCCCGGAGCTGCCGGTGCAGTACGCGGACTACGCCGCGTGGGAGCGGGCCAACCTGCGCGACGAGGTGCTGGAGCCGCGGCTGGCGTACTGGCGCGGGCGCCTCGCCGGGGCCCCCGCGCTGCTGGAGCTCCCCACGGACCGGCCGCGCCCCCCGGTGCAGTCGTACCGCGGGGCCGAGGAGCCGGCAGCGCTGCCGCGCGAGCTGGTGGAGCGCCTCGCCGCCCTGGCCCGCGCCGAGGGCGCGACGCCGTACATGGTGCTTCTCGCCGCCTTCCAGGTGCTGCTGGGCCGGTACGCGGGCACGGACGACGTCGTGGTCGGCAGCCCGATCGCCGGGCGCACCCGCGGCGAGACGGAGGGGCTGATCGGCTTCTTCGTCAACACGCTGGTGCTGCGCGCCGACCTGGGCGGCAACCCCAGCTTCCGCGAGGTGGTGCGCCGGGTGCGCGAGGCGACCCTCGGCGCGTACGAGCACCAGGAGGTCCCCTTCGAGCGGCTGGTGGCCGAGCTGCAGCCGGAGCGCAGCCAGGGACACGCGCCGCTCTTCCAGGTGATGTTCGCGCTCGACAACGCGCCGGGGCACCGGGGCGCGCTGCCGGGGCTGCGGGTGGAGCCGGTGGAGGTGGAGGTGGCGACCGCGAAGTTCGACCTGAGCCTGGAGCTCGGGGAGGACGGCGGCGGGCTGCGCGGCGGGCTGGCGTACGCCACCGACCTGTTCGAGCGCGGCACGATGCTGCGCATGCTGGGGCACCTGGAGCGCGTGCTGGAGCAGGTGGCCGACGACGCCGACGTGCGGCTCTCCGGGCTGGAGATGATGGGCCCCGCGGAGCGGCGCCAGGTGCTGGAGGAGTGGAACCGCACGGAGGCGAAATATCCCGCCGACCTGTGCATCCACCAGCTCTTCGAGGCGCAGGCCGCGCGCACCCCGGAAGCGGTCGCGCTGCTCCACGAGCACGCGCGCCTGACGTACCGCGAGCTGGACGCGCGCGCCAACCGCCTCGCCCGCCACCTGCTCGCCCTGGGGGTCGGGCCGGAGGCCCGCGTGGGCGTGTGCCTGGAGCGCACCCCGGAGCTGGTCGTCGCGCTCCTCGGGGTGCTCAAGGCGGGCGCCGCCTACGTCCCCCTGGACCCCGCCTATCCCGCCGAGCGCCTGGAGTTCACCCTGCGCGACGCAGGCGTGGCCGTGCTGCTGACGCAGCGCTCGCTGCGCGGCATCGTCCCGGTGCCCGACGGCGTGCGCGTCGTCGCCCTGGACGCCGCCGCGGAGGAGATCGCGCGGGAGAGTGGGGAGAGCCCGGGCGTGGCGGGGGCGCCGGACAACCTGGCGTACCTGATCTACACGTCGGGATCGACGGGCACGCCCAAGGGCGTGGCCATCGAGCATCGCAGCGCCGTCGCCCTGCTGGCCTGGGCCGCGGGCGTCTACACGCCGGAGGAGCTCGACGGCGTGCTGGCTGCGACCTCCGTCTGCTTCGACCTCTCCGTCTACGAGCTGTTCCTGCCGCTGTCTCTCGGCGGGCGCATCGTGCTGGTGGACAACGCGCTCGCCCTGCCGCACGCCCCCGCCGCCGACCAGGTCCGCCTGGTCAACACCGTCCCCTCTGCCATCGCCGCGCTGCTCAAGAGCGGCGGCATCCCTGCGGGCGTCCGCACCGTCAACCTCGCAGGCGAACCGCTGCGGGCGGAGCTGGTGGACGCGCTGTACGCGCGCGGCGGCATCGAGCGGGTCTACGACCTGTACGGGCCCTCCGAGGACACCACCTACAGCACCTGGACGCTGCGCACCGCGGGCGGCCCCGCCACCATCGGGCGGCCGATCTCCAACACGCGCGCCTACGTGCTGGACGCGGCGATGCGGCCGGCTCCGGTCGGCGTGCCCGGCGAGCTGTACCTGGCCGGGCTGGGGCTGGCGCGCGGCTACCTGGGCCGGCCGGAGCTGACGGCGGAGCGCTGGGTGCCCGACGCGTTCGCCGCGGAGCCGGGAGGACGGCTGTACCGCACGGGCGACCGGGTGCGCTGGCGGACGGACGGCACGCTGGAGTACCTGGGCCGGCTGGACGCGCAGGTCAAGGTGCGCGGCTTCCGCATCGAGCTGGGCGAGGTGGAGACCGCCGTCCGCAGGGTCGCCGGCGTGGCGGACTGCGTGGTGGTGGCGCGCGAGGACGCCCCGGGCGACAAGCGCCTGGTCGCGTACGTGGTGGGCGGCCCTGGCGCCGAGAGGCTGCGGGCGGAGCTGAAGCGGGCGCTGCCGGAGCACATGGTGCCGGCCGCCGTGGTTGCGCTGGACGCGCTGCCGCTGACCCCCAACGGCAAGGTGGACCGCAAGGCACTCCCCGCGCCGGAGGCCGGGGCCGCGCAGGAGCGCTACCTGGCGCCGCGCACCCCGACCGAGGAGGTGCTCGCAGGGATCTGGGCGGACGTCCTGCGCGTGGAGCGGGTGGGCGTCCACGACGGCTTCTTCGAGCTGGGCGGGCACTCGCTGCTCGCCACGCGCGTGGTGTCGCGCGTCCGCGAGACGCTGGGCGTGGAGCTGACGGTTCGCGCCCTGTTCGCGGCGCACACCGTGGCGGAGCTGGCCGGGGCCGTGGAGGAATTGCGCCGGGCGGGCCGGCCCCAGCTGCCACCCGTCGTCCCGACCGACCGGACGGAGGCGCCGCCGCTGTCGTTCGCGCAGGAGCGGCTCTGGTTCCTGGACCGCATGGAGCCCGGGAGCCCGGCCTACAACATCCCCCTGGCGTGGCGGCTCGGCGGGGCGCTGGACGCCGCGGCGCTGGAGACGGCGCTGGGCGAGATCGTCCGACGGCACGAGGCGCTGCGGACCACGTTCGCGGAGCGCGCCGGCACGCCGGTGCAGGTGGTCGCCCCCTTCCGCGGCTTCGCCCTCCCGGTGGAGGAGCTGTCCGCGCCCGGCGCCGCGGAGCGCGAGGCGGAAGTTGCGCGGCTCGCGGCCGGGGACGCGGAGCGCCCGTTCGACCTGGCGGCCGGGCCGCTCTTCCGCGCGCGGCTGCTGCGGCTGGCCGCCGACGACCACGTGCTGCTGCTGTGCATGCACCACGTGGTCAGCGACGGCTGGAGCCTGGGCGTGCTCCTGCGCGAGCTGTCCGTGCTGTATGCGGCGTTCCGCGACGGGCGGGAGTCGCCGCTGCCGGAGCTGCCGGTGCAGTACGCCGACTACGCCGCCTGGCAGCGGCGGCACCTGCGCGCGGAGACGCTGGACCGGCAGCTGGCGTACTGGCGCGAGCGCCTGGCCGGCGCCCCCGCGCTCCTGGAGCTGCCCACGGACCGGCCGCGCCCCGCGGTGCAGTCGTACCGCGGCTCCACCGAGCCCTTTGCGCTCCCGGCCGCACTGGTGGAGCGGCTCACGGCGCTGGGGCGCGGCGAGGGCGCCACGCTGTACATGACGCTGCTGGCCGCCTTCCAGGTGCTGCTGTCGAAGTACGCGGACACGGAGGACGTCGTCGTCGGCAGCCCCATCGCCGGGCGCACCCGCGGCGAGACGGAGGAGCTGATCGGCTTCTTCGTCAACACGCTGGTGCTGCGCGCCGACCTGTCGGGCGACCCCGGCTTCCGCGAGGCGCTGCGGCGCGTGCGCGAGGCGACGCTGGGCGCCTACGAGCACCAGGAGGTCCCCTTCGAGCGCCTGGTGGAGGAGCTCGCCCCCGAGCGCAGCCTGGGCCACTCGCCGCTCTTCCAGGTGACGCTCACCCTGCTGGACGCGGAGGGCGCCGCGCCCGGCCTGCCCGGGCTGAGCGTCGGCGAGGTGGCGGCGGAGACGGAGACCGCCAAGTTCGACCTCACCCTGGGGCTGGAGACCGCCGGCGGCGGCGTGCGCGGCGGCATGACCTACCGCACCGACCTGTTCGAGCGCGCCACCGTCGCGCGCATGCTCGGGCAGCTGGAGCGCGTGCTCCGGCAGGTCGCCGACGACGCGGACGTGCGCCTGTCCGGGCTGGAGCTGCTGGACGACGCGGAGCGCCGCGAGATCCTGGTGGAGTGGAACGGCGGCGCCGCGCAGGCCCCCGCCGTCGCGTGCATCCACGAGCTGTTCGAGGCGCAGGCGGAGCGCACGCCCGATGCGCCCGCCGTCCGCTTCCTCGACCGGACGCTGACTTTCGCGGAGCTGGACGACAGTGCGAACCGCCTCGCAAACCACCTCCTGCGCCGCGGCGTCCGCCCGGAGACCCGCGTCGCCCTCTGCCTGGAGCGCGGTCCGGAGCTGGTCGTCGCGCTGCTGGCCGTGCTCAAGGCCGGCGGCGCCTACGTGGCGCTGGACCCGACGCACCCCGCCGAGCGCATCGCCCTGGTCGCGCGCGACGCGGGGGCCCCGCTGCTGCTGACCGTGGATCGCCTGGCCCCGGACCTGGGCGACGCGCCGGTGGCCGTCGTCCGGCTGGACGGCGACGCGGACGCCATCGCCGCCGAGAGCGCGGAGCGGCCCGCGTCGACCGCGACGCCGGAGAGCCTGGCGTACCTGATCTACACCTCGGGATCGACCGGCACGCCCAAGGGCGTCATGATCGAGCACCGCGAGCTGGTCGCCTATGTCCAGGGCGTGCGCGAGCGCCTGGAGCTGGACGAGGCCCAGACCTTCGCGCTGGTCTCCACCCCCGCGGCGGACCTGGGGCACACCGTGCTCTTCCCGCCGCTCGTCTCCGGCGGCTGCCTCCTCCCCGTCCCGCACGACATCGCCGCGGACGGGGCGGCGCTCGCGGCGTACTTCCGCGCGAACCCGGCGGACTGCCTCAAGATCGTCCCCTCGCACCTGGCGGCGCTGCTGGCCGCGCCCGGCGGCGAGGGGTGCCTGCCGCGCCGCCGCCTGGTGCTGGGCGGCGAGGCGTCGCGCGCCGACTGGGTGGAGCAGATCCAGGGGCTGAATCCCGGCTGCGAGATCGCCAACCACTACGGGCCCACGGAGACCACCGTGGGCGCGCTCGCCTTCCGGGTGCGCCCCGGCGCCGACCTGCGCGGCGGCAGCGGCAGCGTGCCGCTGGGCCGCCCGCTGCCGGGCGCGCGGGCGTACGTGCTGGACCGCTGGGGCCGGCCGCTGCCTGCGGGCGTGCCCGGCGAGCTGCACGTCGGCGGGGCCGGCGTGGCGCGCGGCTACCAGGGGCGCCCGGGGCAGACGGCTGAGACGTTCGTCCCGGACCCGTTCGCGG
>DASVQR010000242.1:0-81181 GCA_036389055.1 Longimicrobiaceae bacterium
CGCGGCGCGGCGACGCTGGAGCAGGTGGTGCGCTTCATGGAGGGCGCGGCCGACCTCCCCGTGGCTATGGTGGACCGGGACGCGCTCTTCCGCTCGGCCTCGGAGTACGACGCCGACTTCGCCGACGTGAAGGGCCAGGACCACGTCAAGCGGGCGCTGGAGGTGGCGGCGGCCGGGAGCCACAACATCCTGATGGTGGGCCCGCCGGGGTCTGGCAAGACGATGCTGGCGCAGCGCATCCCCGGCATCCTGCCGCCGCTGACCTTCGAGGAGGCGCTGGAGACCAGCAAGATCCACTCGGTCGCCGGGCTGCTGAACGGGGGCCGCTCGCTAGTGGGCACCCGGCCCTTTCGCAATCCGCACACGACCATCTCGGACGCGGGGCTGATCGGCGGCGGCTCCAACCCGCGGCCGGGGGAGGCCTCGCTGGCGCACAACGGCGTGCTCTTCCTGGACGAGCTGCCGGAGTTCCGGCGCAACGTGCTGGAGCAGCTGCGGCAGCCGCTGGAGGACGCCCGGGTGACGCTCTCGCGGGCGGCCGTGTCGCTGACGTATCCGTCGCGCTTCATGCTGGTGGCCGCCATGAACCCGTGCCCCTGCGGGTACCACGGCGACAGCCAGCGCAGGTGCGCGTGCGCGCCGCAGGCGGTGCAGCGCTACCTCTCACGAGTGTCGGGGCCGCTGCTGGACCGGCTGGACCTGCACGTGGAGGTGCCGGCCGTGCACTACCGCGACCTTGCCGACCGGCGCGAGGGAGAGCCCAGCGAGGCGATCCGGGAGCGGGTCAGCCGGGCGCGGGAGACCCAGCGGGCGCGCTTCGCGGGGCGGGCGGAGATCCACGCCAACGCGCACATGACGGCGCGCGACCTGCACGAGTTCTGCCGGGTGGGGGAGGGGAGCGACGCGCTGCTGCGGACGGCGATCATGAAGCTGGGGCTCTCGGCGCGGGCGTACCACCGGGTGCTCAAGATCGCGCGCACGGTGGCGGACCTGGCCGGCTCGGAGACCATCGGGACGGCGCACGTCTCGGAGGCGATCCAGTACCGCTCGCTGGACCGGCTGCTCAAGGGGTGAGCCTGACTGGGCTCGCCGGAAGCGGGCAGTCTCGGCTCACCGGGCCGGCGTCGAGATGCCGGCTCGGCAGCTTCGACGTCCCGCTTGCTCGTGGACCTCGCCTGACGACGATCACTTCCCCATCCAGTACGTCGCCTTGACCAGGAGCACGTTGGTCGCAGGCTCACGGAAGATGCGGCTTGCGTCTCGATCGAAGTCGAAGGTGCCGAGGCCCGCCGTCCCGGCGCGCTGCTGCTGCCAGACTAAGAACAGGGCGGAGCCGGGCCGGTACTCCCACCGCAGCACCGCGTTTCCACGAAGCGAGCGGTAGGTGAAGTCCCAGTCCGGAACCCCGAAGCAGGCCCCAGGCCCGGGGCCGTCCGGATCCACGGCGAAGGTGCCACCCTTCGCCGCGGGGTTCGCGCACCCAGTTCCCCGCTGGATCCATCCACGGTCCATTCCATACACGGCAAAGTCGTTCGTCCGGGACCGTTCGAGCTCCTTGTAGCCCGCGTAATCACCTGCCGCGACGAACGGCTGCGCGTACAATTGCAGCGACAGCTTCGGCGAAAAGGTCCAGTCCAGCCTCGTGTCCAGTGTGAGCGTGGTCTGGTCGAGGTCCGCGAAGACGAAGCGGGTTCCGTAGGTAGCGTCAGCCAGCGCGTCGTCGACGCCCAGCACGAACTGGCTCGTGCTGTAGTCCCTGGACAGGTACGGCCCAAGCCGGATCCGCATGGCAGAGGAAGGCCGGACGTCCAGGCCCAGGCTCATGGAGCGTGAGCGTCCACCGGATTCGTCCTCGACATAGGAGACCGAGCCGGAGAGAGCGAAGCGCTTGCGGGAATCCGACCCACCCGACGCCGAGAGCTGCCACTGGCGGGGGAGTGCGACGACAGGTCCTCCACGGGTCAGCCGATCGGACAGGAACTCGGGGCTGTAGGAGAGCGTGGCGGCGGCGTTCCAGAGATTCGTGAAGGTGCCGTACACGCTGGCGCCGTACCCCTCGTAGATCTGGTCCCGTCCGAAGTTCCAGGCATGGTTAGTGAAGCCGCTGAGAGAGAAGTTGCGCAGCCGCCGCCCCGGCTCGTTCCGCCGGTAGGCGACGGTGGTACCGATGCCGCGGAAGTCCGCGCGGTACAGGTACCCGAGGTCGCTGATCTCGAATCCCGGGCTGGCCTCCTTGTAGTCAAGCGACCCGTACCACGTGCCGGTCTTCTTCAATGCGATCTCGCCCATGTAGCCGTCGAGCGAGCTGCGTTCCGGATCCACCTGCACGTAGCCGGCGTCGGGGCGCTGATAGTACCGTGCGCTGGAACGCTGGGTGCCCGCGACCACCCCCTTGCTCCCCTGCACGTGGCTTCCGGCCACGAACCCGGCGAGGGTCCACGTCCGCTGCGCCCAGGAGTGCTCGACATCCAGCCCGGTGAGGTAGGCGGAAGAGCGCAGCGACGCGTAAAGCAGGGAATGGTTCAGATCCCTGTGCGCAGCGGTTGCCATCCCGCCGACCACTGTGTTGCCACCCCGGTAGCTCCGCCGTAGCCTCCCGACCAGATGGTTGGTGAGCGGCTCCACCGGGACTGATCCGCGTTCTCCCGAAGTAGTGAGGAAACGAGCGGTCTCGCGGCCGGTTACCGCATCCATGAATCCGATGCTCCATGGACCTGCCTTGCCACTCAGCTTCGCTGCCGCCAGGATCGTGGACTGGCCCGGCGCATTGATGTAGTGGACCTCGCCGTCCGGCTGGATCTGCGGTGGGCGCCCGATTCGTCGGGAATAGAAGAACTGTTCGAGCCCGTACGCGTTGTTGTACGTACGGGTCTGGCCGAACTGGAAGATGTCGGAACCCTCCACGAAGAAGGGGCGCTTCTCCGGGAAGAATGTCTCGAACACCGTGAGGTTCACCACGGCCGGGTCCACCTCCACCTGTCCGAAGTCCGGGTTGATCGCGCCGGTGAGCGTCAGGCCGGCCGTGAGCCCCACCTTGACGTCGGCGCCGGCGTTGATCCCCACGTCGTTGGTGCGGTAGAACGGGTCGTCGGAGATCCGTGGCGCCCGCGTCAGCCGGCCGCTCACGAATGGCTGCAGCTCGATGCGCTGGGCCGGCCGGATCCCCCTGAGCCCCGCCAGAACGCCGAAACGCGAGACGAACCCTGGATCCTGTGGCAGCTTCGGCGACCAGCTGTCAACCTCCTGCCTGCGCGCGATCTCGCGCTGGATCTGCAGCCCCCACACGCGGCCGTCCACCGGCTCGCGCGAGTCGAAGCGGAGCTGCGACAGGGGGATCCGGAACTCCGCCACCCACCCGACCGAATCGACCGCGGTAGCCACCTCCCAGACAGCGTCCCAGTCGGGACTTTCCCGGGCGTCGTCGAAGATCAGGGCGTCCCGCTGGACGCCGCGCGGGTTCGTGGAAAAAACGAACGCGGTCCTGCGGTCAAAGTAGGAGTCGACGAACACGTAGACCCAGTCGGAGTAGATCCCGTACGCATCCCGGCGGGCGAGCTGCGCGGAGATGGAGTCCGGCTTCGAGTCGTGCAGCCGTATTCCCACGTAGAGGGCTTGGTCGTCGTAGAGCACGCGTGCTTCCGTGCGCTCGGTCGCCGGGGCCCCAGGGTCGGGACTGGTTTGGGTGAAACCGTCCGCCGTTTCCGCACCATCCCACGCAGGCTCGTCCAGGCGCCCGTCAGGGTGTACGGGGCCGGCGAGGCGCGCGGCCCGAACCATCCGGGTCGGGCACGCATACCCACCGGGACCCATGCACGCCTTCGCCCAGGGGGCGGGCCCACCCTGCGCGTCCACCGGGATGGAGATGGACAGACATCCTACGGCACCCAGGAGCGCGATCCGGCCCGCCGCGGAGAAAGGGCGGCTAGCGTGATCAGGGTCCCTCGATGTGCGCTTTGGCGGACCGTTTGGTCGCATGGCTGGTCGCGTGGACTGGATAACGGGCTTGCGCAGTGCTCCGTCGTACGGCTACTCGCTTCGAGCGCGGGAGCCGGAGTTCCTGGGAGCGGCGAACTGGTGCTCGATGGCTCCGAGCACGGCGAAGATCAAGTGACAGGCGCTCTTGGTCGTCGTCGGCCCGGAGTCGATCTCGGGATTCACCTCGCACACGTCCAGGCCGACGATGTGCCGTGATTCTCCGACCGCGCGGGCGATCCGCTTGAACTCTCCGAGCGAGAACCCCTCGGGCGAGGGGGTGCAGGTACCCGGGGCGAAAGCCGGATCGAGACAGTTGATGTCCACGGAGATGTAGCACGGCGTGTCCGCAGGCAGTGCGGCCAGCACGGCTTCGGGGCCCTGTTCCCGAATGTCCCACGCCGTGACGATCCGGTGGCGATCGGTCCCGGTCTCCAGCTTGTTGTTAAGCGTATAGCCGCGGTGCCCGACCTGGACCAGGCGGGCGACGTTCGGAAGCGAAAGGATGGCGCGGCCCACGTTGACCGCGTTGGGTACGGTACCTTCCAGGAACCGGTCCGAGTCGGTGTGCGCGTCGAAGTAGAGCACGCTCAGGCGCCCCCGCGTCTGCAGTGCGCGGATGATCGGGTAGGCGATGGAATGGTCCCCACCCAGGAAGAGGGGAAACGTTCCCTGGTCGTCGAGCACGCGGCATCCCTGACCGATCCGTGTATGGATCGCTTCCAGCGGCTCCCCATGGCGGAACCAGATGTTGCCGTAGTCGCTGAATGTGACACCGGCGAGGATGTGAGCCCTTCGCTGAATATCGAACCACCCGCGAGGAAGGCCGGTCGCCACATCGCGCCGATAATCCGCGTCGTTGGAACGCTCGCGGATCGCCTCGGGCGCGCGGCGTGCCCCTGCCCAACTCGCAACACCGAGGTCGAATGGGACTCCGACCACCCCAACATCGCTGGCCTTTTCATCCATGCCGGCCCGAGGACACCGAAACAGGGTGTACGGGGTGGGTGTGAAGACGCGCTCGCGCTCGAATCCCGCCGACTCGTACTCGGAATCCGGGTCGACCAGGTACCCTTTCGTGATGAGAGCCCGAAGGCATGTCTTCGCGCTCTCCCGGCGCGCATCCTCCGGGAGGACGTCTTCCAGCCGCGTGGGTCCCTCAAACTGTCGCACGATCTCGTAGAGGCACGGAGTGAGCTTGAGGCGCGATGCGTGATCCGGATGGAAGAGGATGACGCCTGTGCGCCCGATCGACTCGATCGCGACTCTCGGAGACAGCATGAAACGCTGCTCTCGGTGCCCATTCCGCGTTGGCGGGCCGAGGACGCTCCCGCTGCCTGCGTAGTTCGCTCCGTCGCTGCTCATAAAGGACTCCTCGATGAGGCGGGGCGGTCCCCGCCTGGATGATTCAAGCCTGTTCGTGAGCTTTCAGAATCGGGACGTGCCCCTGAGGTGCAGATCCTTGGGCAGTCCCCTGGAGAGCCCGCGCGAGACGAAGAGCGACGCGGACAGCTGAGCGAAGGCACCGGTATACAAAGGTGCACAATCCCAACAACACCAGACTACGCCACAGGACATCAAACATGTCCCCGGCCAGACGGCTGATTGGCAACGGACGGGTGAAAAGATCTGTCGTCAATTCCTGCAGGCTTGCACCGTAGGTTTGGACGAGGTCGAAAGCGACGCCGGTAAGCAGGTGGATCCAGACGTAACACACGAAGCCGATCCCGCCGGCCATGTACAGGCACAATCCGATCTTCGCGCGTGTGCTCAGGTCGACCCCGGGGGCGCTCTGCTGACCTCCCCGGAACCGAGCCAGCAGGTTCCGCAGCATGCGCGAGGTGTACTCGCGCAGGTTCGAGATGCCGAACAGATCGGTGACCAACCAGAAGCCGTCCATGCGCAGGAATGGGTGAAGCGACATCGCCAGGGCGACGTCGGTGAGCAGGAAGCCGTACGCGGCGATTTTCGATCCGGTCGCCAGCAGGAGGACCAGGAGAGCGACCATGAAGACGGCCTGGAAATAGATGCCGGCGACGTCCACGACCGCACGCTGGCGTCGCGGGAGTCTCCACACCTCGGAAAGGTCAGTGTAAAGAACGGCCATGTACCAATACAGGCCCCATCCGATCTCGATCTTGCGGCAGCCGTATCGCACGCTCGCTGTCGCATGCCCCAGCTCGTGTGCCAGGGCGCCCAGGGACAGGACAGCCATGAGCCAGATCACGTCGCGCCCCTGCAGGGTGGCCGCGTCGGGATACCGATCGCTGCCGAGCACGGCGTAGAAGACGATGTGGGCAGCGACCACGAGCCCGGCGAAAACGGTCACGACCGGGGGCAAGAACATCCAAGAGAGCGATTCGGCGACCGGCCGCACCAACCGCCACGGAAGAATTCGGACCCGGAGCGTGAGGTATGCCGGTCCCCCGCGCTTCACCGGGCTGCGGGACGATGCACGAGCGGGCTCGCCTGCGGCGTGCTGCGCGGGAACCAGAAGCTCTCGGGGCTCCAGTATGCGCTCCACCAGCTGACGGTAGCGTTCGATCCCCCGGTGGTCTCCCCGTGCCGCGCAGTGTTCGCGGATCACCTCGTCCGTGTCACGGACGCCATCGAACGCCCGAATGAAGTCGACCAGATCACGGGGCAGGGTGTAGCGGGCGACGTTCTCGTCCGACCGGGCGACCTCGCACAAAACCATCGGCTGACGGTTGTCGCCATCGAAAGGGAACGTCTGTATTCGAGGGTTGAGCCGCAACACGCGGAGAGATCGCTCTGTTGAGTTCATGCCGGCCAGGTTCAATCCAGAGTCTTCATTGAGGCGAGTGACCCGGTCTCCCGGGGCGGAGCACGAACCGAGGCACGGGCGCCGTCCGAGACTTCCGGACGACGCCCGGCCGCCGCTACCCGCTGGGGATCACAGCCGGATCCCCAGTGTCTGGCCGCTTCGGCTGATTCAGGTCGAGGGCGGCCTCGACGGGCCACTCGAGCAGCCGCAGTTGTTGTCGCACTTCATCACGAACTCCAGGCGGTCTTCGAGTTCGGTGATGGCGAACTCCTCCAGCAGTTCCTCGGGCAACGCTTCCGCGGACGGGGTCGCCCGCTGCTTGTCACGGCTTTCCATCGACATGGCCGCTCCTCCTTGGTGGAAATTGCAGTGCGTCGGGGCGCACTGGAAACTGGGCCCGATGTGGCCCAGCGGTACTGTTCGCAACCAATCCAATGAAGTCGTTCGGATGCCTCAGACGGGGACGAGAGCACCCCGCTCGCCGAGCTCGCCGAGCATGCTCAGAACCCGGTCGTGCCATTCCGCATCACCAAAACGAGAGGCGAGCCACCTCGGGCTCACCCCGCAGGGTGCCTGTAGCTGTGCAATCAGGTCCTCGGCGCCGGGCCGCGGGCGGTAGGCCCGAAGTGTCCGCACATCCACCCAGTAGCGATCCTCAGCGGGGCCGAGGCGCACCAGGTGACGCTCGTCGAGGCGGACGGCCCGTCCGTCCGAAAACAGCTCCGCCCTGGATCGCTCCCTCGGCGCGGGCTCCCTGGGTTCTGCACACTCGGGACGCCACTGGTGCAGGCGCGCAACGGACTCCCATTGTTCCGGGTATCTGGATACGCGTGTCTCAAGCGCGCTGTAGAGCTGCTGCATGGCGGCGCGAACGAACTCCTGCTGTTTCTCCTGGGAAGCCGTCGGTGGAGGAGGCTGGATCGGTTCGTCGACCGAGACGTGGTAATGGCCGTCCGGCTCCTGTGCGGCGAAGAGAGGGATGAGCGGGACTCCGTGGGCGATTGCCAGCTTCGCCAGGCCGTGCTTGACGCGAATTTCGTATCCTCCGAACTGGATGCTCGAGCGGCCGTGCATGCTCCTGGGTCCATCGGTACCGGTGTTTCCGTCCAGGAACGCCACGATGAGGCGCCCCTCGCGAAGTGCTTCCGCGAGAACACTCCTGCCCTGTTCTCGCTCCACGTTCACGAAACGCACGCGCTCTCTCAACGGTGCGTACATGCCGTCGAAGGAGAGGGAGAAGCTTCCGAATGCGTGGTCGTCGAACGGCTGTGCGACGGAGTACCCGCGAAGCATCAGGTCGATGAACGTGTGCCGGAACGCTCCGAGGTGGAACGAGCAGATGATTCCTCCACGGCGCGCAAACTCGTCGAGCCCACTCTCGTTCCATCCTCGTAAATGGATAGCCAGCTCCATGATGGAGCGCGCCTCGCCTGTGCTCGTCGTGGCTGCGAGCCGCTGCTTCAGCGTGCGGATGAACACGTGACACGCCCAGCCCTCCCAGAGGCGACGCCGTGCACACTCCGCTGCAACCTGCCGGGTCCGCTCGTGCGACCACCGGTATCCGAACAATGACGCCAGGTTGAGCTGGTATGCGTCGAAGCCGTAGGGAGTGAGATCGTCAGGGCCCAGTTGCCAGATGGCGGCGCGAACAGCGCCGGGATCCGCACCCAGGTCGCGCATGTAGGCCGCGACCCGATCGATGTCCGTCGTGCTGCGCATGCGGAGTTCCTCCTACTGCACGACCGGTCCGGCGGCCGGGACTTCCGGGCCTACCCTCACGTTACGCGCACTTGGCTCCGACGCTTCCATTGCCGCCAGGAGCTCGTTCCGAAGGTTGGACCGCGCAGGGATGCACGGCCGGTGGCCATCCTCGATGCGGACGAGTGGACAGGAGATCCCTTGGCAGACCGGAACGAGGTGGCACCGGCGGCACCCGCTGTCGTTCGCGAACGCCGGCTCGACCCAGAGGGCCATCTTGTCCGGGTCCAGGACGGTCTCGCCTTCGGGGGTGATGCGGCCGACGATGTTGTGGTCCTTCTTGTCGAGAGCGACCGTGCACTTCATCAGCTTGCCATCCGCGCCGACTACCAGGTTATACGGCCGCGCCGCGTAGCAGACCTGCTTGCCGAGCGAGCCGATCTCCTTCAGGGTGTGGTCGAGGTTGATCCCTCGGTCGCGTGCGGCCCTCCGGAGCTGCTCCCTCACCAGGCGGGATTCGTCCGCGCCGCAGGTGTCCAGCGCATCGTCGTTGGCTCCTCCCCACTGGCCCACCGCGTGGAACGAGATGTGAAACCGGCGGTCGCCGGCGAACTCCTGCTGTATCACGTCGAGGAAGCTCTCCAGCCGCGGGTGGTTCACGTGATCGAAGTTCACACGGATGGTGACCGAGAACTCGTCGTCGCGGGCACGGAGGGCACACAGGTTGTCCAGGATCCGCCCGAAGGTCTCGGAGCCGTCGCGCCCGTGCCGCGTGCGGTTGTGGTCCTCGGGCCCTCCATCTAGAGTGATCTGGAAATCGCGGATGTTCCACGCGAGCAGCTTGGCCGCGACCTCGGGTGTAAGGAGATACCCGTTGGTCGTCATGTGCGTCATGTACACCAGCGAATGCTGCTCCGCGATCTCCACGAAGAACGGGGCCAGGTCCTCGATCGCCGCAAACCCGTACAGAGGCTCGCCTCCGAACCAGCTGATCGAGAGGGCGCGGAGCTGCGGTGCACGCCGGCGCACCAGGTTCTTCACCCCTTCGCGGACTTCCGGGAGCATCGTCCCGCGCGGAAAGTCCTCGTAGCAGTAGACACAGCGGAAGTTGCAGTCCTCGCTCGCGAGGAGGATCAATTCCATCAAGTCGTTGCGATAGTGCTGCTCTCCGAAGGCGAGCTGCAGGCCGCGCAACTCGTCCGTCCCGCGAGGAACCACGTATCCACGGTCGCGGAGGTACTTCACGATCCCTGTGGGCTTCGCCGAGAAACCGCTCCTGCGGAGCAGCCGCTCGATCATGCTTTTCTGACCGGCGTCAAACAGGCTCATGGCTCCTGTCTTCGTGTTCCAGACCACGAGCCGTCCCGCGTCGTCCGTGGTGCGGGCGTTGAAGCGCGACGGGACCCAGCTCATCACCGGCACTTCGCCTTCCCCGGCCGGTTTGGGCTTGGACCGCGTCAATTGGACCAGTACGGGGACGTGCTGCGTCGTCGGCCGGTCGAGCGGAGACAGCTCCATCAGGTTGCTCGGTGTCGCCATTGGTATCACCTCTCCACGCGGCAGATCGTCTCTGGGTGCGGGCGTCTCCGGTCCGTCGGTACGGCAGGAGCGCCCGGGATCGGGAGCTGGAGGCACGCGCAGTGCGCCATCAACGCTTCTCACTCTGTCGGCATCCGCGACTGCAGTATCATCATTGCAGGATTCCGCGTCGTTATCCGTTTCGGACATCCCGGATACTGTTTTCGCCAAAATCAGCCGGAAAAGCTCGGTCGGATGCAAGTCGCCTCGGGCGGACCGGTCCTACACGGGATGCGGGGAAGGCTGAAGAGCGGGGTTACCGCCTCCCGAGGTCTCTTTTCGGCGGGTCTAGGCCGCCGTATCCGTTTCCAGGACGGCGGTGGTCGCCGTTCGAGGAGGCGAGGATTCGTGGCCCCCGGTCGATGCTTCGACCGTGGAAATCCATCGCTTGCCGATGTCCGGGCTCAGTTCACCTCGTTCGGCGGCGCCTCGCTTCAACTCGGAGACGAACGCGGCGGAGGCCTCAGCGAACCCGGTCCCGTTGCGTGCCCGGCTCGGCGTCATATCCACCAGTTGGCGGAACGCGCGGTTCAGCGCATGCTTAGAGCTGTATCCACAGGCGAGAGCGACGCTCTCGGTGGTGCGCCCAGGATCGTCGAGCAGATCGGCTGCGGCGAGGATCCGGAACCAGATCAGCAACCGTCGGGGCGTGGGGAGCCCGGCCTCGGTGCACCAGCGGTCCACGCTTCGCGGCGATGCATGAAGCCCCCTCCCGATCTCCCCGGTCCTGCCTCCCTTCAGGGCGGCGTGCATGGCGGCGCGCACGATCAGGGCTTCCTGCACGGGCAACCGGGGAAGGATTTCGCACTCCACGAAGTTGGACACGCGACGGCTGCCCACCCCTTTCAGCCGCCGCCGCATCGCCTCGCAGGTGGTGTCCGTTCCTAGGTCGATCACGTCTGCCACGCCCCACCGCCCAAGCACACAGAGATCTCTCGCATGACCCTGCCTGGCAGAGAAGGTCGCGACCACTATGGTCGAGGGCAGCTCTTGCAGGAGAGCCTGCAGGTGGGGGCACGGTCCACTTGTGGCCGTTGATCCAGTGTATGGGTCCACCACCGAAACGCACGAAGGCGGCGCTGACTGCAGGCCGTGGTGGAGGCTGGTCCAGCAAGGAACTCGGTGAAGCTCGAATTCTCTCTCTGCAGCTTGCTCCAGGCGTGAGACGAATGCCTGGTCCTTGTGCAGCACGAACAGCTTACGGGCGGGGTTTCTGGTTGCCATGATCAGCTGCAGATCTCCGGTGTGCGCATGCGTGGAACGAGAGACAAAAAGGTTATTCTGTGCCGGCGCCGCAGCCAGTCGAGGACGCTCGCACGCCGCTCGCGTTCGCGTGGATGGCGGGCTTCAGCGGCTTTGGAGCATGCCGGGAGGATGAACCGATGATTCCTGCGAATACCATCCATATAACAGCGTGTGTTTGGTGTCAATAGTACAGAATTCTGCTGGTTGGTGCGGGTGAATTACCTGGTGAAGTTCACAGACATGTTGGGCCGCTCAAGCTGTCTCAGCACCAGTCGGACAGGGTGGTAGAGATGGGGCTCTCGACCATCGGCGCGCCCGGTGATCCCGACGGTAAGGGTGGTGCTTCACGCGTTTTCTTTCGTCGCGCTTGCCCCCTCGGACGTCCCCAAGAGCGGGAGCGCCTTCGACCTGCCGATCGCCGTGAGCATCCTGGCGAGCACGGGGCAGATGCACTCCGTGGAGCGGCTGGACCGGTTCGGGCTGCTTGGCGAGCTGAGCCTGGACGGGGCCCTGCGCCCGGTGCGGGGGGCGCTCCCCATCGCGCTCCAGGCGCGGGAGGCGGGGCTGTCGGGGATCGTGGTGCCGGAGGCGAACGTGGCGGAGGCCGCCGTGGTGGACGGCCTGGAGGTGCGCGGCGCGGCGACGCTGGAGCAGGTGGTGCGCTTCATGGAGGGCGCGGCCGACCTCCCCGTGGCTACGGTGGACCGGGACGCGCTCTTCCGCTCGGCCTCGGAGTACGACGCCGACTTCGCCGACGTGAAGGGCCAGGACCACGTCAAGCGGGCGCTGGAGGTGGCGGCGGCCGGAAGCCACAACATCCTGATGGTGGGTCCGCCGGGGTCCGGCAAGACGATGCTGGCGCAGCGCATCCCCGGCATCCTCCCGCCGCTGACCTTCGAGGAAGCGCTGGAGACCAGCAAGATCCACTCGGTCGCCGGGCTGCTGAACGGGGGGCGGTCCCTGGTGGGGACGCGGCCCTTCCGGAACCCGCACACGACCATCTCGGACGCGGGGCTCATCGGCGGCGGCTCCAACCCGCGGCCGGGGGAGGCGTCGCTGGCGCACAACGGCGTGCTCTTCCTGGACGAGTTGCCGGAGTTCCGGCGCAACGTGCTGGAGCAGCTGCGCCAGCCGCTGGAGGACGCCCGGGTGACGCTCTCGCGGGCGGCCGTGTCGCTGACGTATCCGTCGCGCTTCATGCTGGTGGCCGCCATGAACCCGTGCCCCTGCGGCTACCATGGGGACAGCCAGCGCAGGTGCGCGTGCGCGCCGCAGGCGGTGCAGCGCTACCTCTCACGAGTGTCGGGGCCGCTGCTGGACCGGCTGGACCTGCACGTGGAGGTGCCGGTCGTGCACTACCGCGACCTGGCGGACCGGCGCGAGGGGGAGCCCAGCGAAGCGATCCGGGAGCGGGTGAGCCGGGCGCGCGAGACGCAGCGGGTGCGCTTCGCGGGTCGCGCGGAGATCCACGCCAACGCGCACATGACCGCGCGCGACCTGCACGAGTTCTGCCGGGTGGGGGAGGGGAGCGACGCGCTGCTGCGGACGGCGATCATGAAGCTGGGGCTGTCGGCGCGGGCGTACCACCGGGTGCTCAAAATCGCGCGCACGGTGGCGGACCTGGCCGGCTCGGAGACCATCGGGACGGCGCACGTCTCGGAGGCGATCCAGTACCGCTCGCTGGACCGGCTGCTCAAGGGTTGAGACGCGACATACGACTCGATTTACCCGGTTCTCCGACGTAGTTTACAGATGTCCTCCCGACTTTCCTGCCCCGTGGCGTTGCCGGGAGCACTTCCCGCCCAGCTCGTCTCCAGCGCTTCCGAGTGAACCTCCATTTCCTGACCCGGACTTGCATTCTCGGGATCGCCGGGATTCTCCTGCCGGCTCTCGCCTTTGGGCAGATCCAGGGGAGGATCGCCGAACCCTCCGGGAAGGCGCTCGATGGGGTGACCGTCGAGCTGTGGGGCGCCAGCCAGCGCATCGCGGTGGTCCGGACCGACCCGGCCGGGGGCTTCGGGTTCTCGCGCGACGAGGCGCTGAACGCGAGGTCGCTGACGCTGGCCCGGATCGGCTACCAGGGAAGGTCCGTGCTTCTCCGGCCGGGCGCGCCCCCTCTCGCGCTCGTTCTCGAGCCCCTCGCCGTTTCCCTGCCGGAGCTGACGGTCCGGCAGGCCCGGCAGATCTGCCCTAACCGCGAGCAGCCGCAGGCGCGGGCCCTGTGGGACGCGGTGCGGTCCCGGTACTCCCGGGCGACGAGCGGCCGGGGGTACGAGGTGCAGCACCTCGTGGCCCGGGAGCACGTCTCGCAGGACCAGATCGGCCTCGTGGACGAGTCCCGCGTGGTCCCTACGGTGAGCAGGAGCGGGGACCTCGCCCAGGACGTCAACGCATCCATCGCGGCCCAGGGCTACGCGGTCGTCCAGCCTTCCCACTGGCAGATCTTCGATGACGACTACTTCTCCTGGCGCTACCCGAAGCTCCATTCGGCGACTGCGCACCACTTCGCCTCGGACGTGTTCGGCACCCGGCACGACCTGAGCATCGTGTCGTCCTCCCCCGAAGAGACCGTGCTCGCGTTCTGTCCCAGGAACCGCCGGCAGCCCTTCATGGAGGGGACGCTCGTCGTTTCGGCCGACTCCACATTTGCGGAAGCGGCCTGGAGCTTCACCACGCCCAGACCGAAGGAATCGGCAGGCGGGGAGGTCTTCTTCGCTCCGCCGCCGGACGACCGCGGCGGGCCCCGGCCGCACCTCCTCGCGGCGCGCGGCGTGTTCTGGCGCCGCCTCGGGGGCCGGGACCTGTTCTACCAGCGGGCCGAGGTGCTCCTGAACTGGTCGATCAGCGACGATTCCCGTCCGCCGCCCAGGCGGATGCAGCTCCCATGAGCAGCGGCCCGCCCCGGGGATCCCGGGGCGGGCCGTTCGCCGGCGGCCTCCCGCCTCCTTCAGCTCGTCCGCACCGGATTGACCTGGACCTGCTCGACTCCGCTGTCCGGGTCGGCCCAGAGGCAGAGCGCCTCGCCGGCGTCGATCTCCAGCACCTCGAGCTGCCCCGGGATCCGGTTCGTCCCGATCACGGCGCCCGACGCGTCGAAGACGGTCCACAGGGTCTCGCTCTCGCCTGGGCGGTTCAATCCACCGCCGGGCAATGGCTGCGTACGATATCGTGGACGATGGACGGGCCGCATACGAGGCGGAAAACAGGGAGGGGTGACGGCATCCGTCACCCTGCGCCCGCATGCTCCCCCGCTGAGACAAGAACTCGGCTAGGGAGTGCGCGACGTGATCCCCCGCTTGCTCCGGCGGCAGGAGCCTTCTGAGCAACCCTTCAACCTACTACCCCTGCGGTTCATCGTCGGGAGGTGGACCTACGTCTGGCATGTTGTCCCGAAGCGACTGGAGGTATGCCGCGGGATTGCTCAGCACCTCCTTCACCTGGGGCTCCAGATCAGGGCTGTAGGCGATCACCCGCGCCGTCAGCTCGTCCGAGAACGTGCTCATGATGAGTAGCACATCGGTGGTGATGTGCCCCATGAAGGGAGTACACGGCCTCCCCCGGCGGCTCCTCGAGGCCCTCGTAGCGCACGTCCCCGACCTCGCCGACCACGGTGTACCAGCGGCCGCCCGACGGGCGGACGCGCCTGCCCAGCGGGCTCGTGCCGGGCCAGTACCGCTCCGCGAACGCACGGCTCACGATCGCCTCGTCCACGGGGCGGGCGGCGTCCTGCTCGCCGAACGTCCTGCCGCGGAGCAGCGGGATGCGCATCGCCCGGAAGAATCGCCCGTCCACCCGCGCCACGGGGTGCTCGGCTCCGCCTCCGATCGCCCGGGAGGGATCGCCCTCCACGTCGATCGCCATGTCGTGGCGGTCGGCGCCGAGCGGTACCCGGTCCGTCAGCGCCACGTCGCGCGCGCCCGGAATCGCCTGCGCCTCGCGTGCCATGGTCTGGAAGAAGCTCAGACGCGTCTCGGCGCCGCCATACCGGGCGTACGGCAGCAGGACGCGCGAGACGACGACCCGGTCGGCATCGAAGCCGGGCCGCACGTCGTGCAGCCGGAGCATGCTGCGCGTCATCAGCCCGGACATGGCGACCAGCACCACGGCCAGCGCGATCTGCGCGACGACCAGGGCGTCGCGGGCGCCCGGACGCGCGCCGCCGCCCCCCGGTCCGGTGCTCGCCCCGCGGAGCACCCGGGCGACGGGGACGCGGCGCGCGCGCAGGAGCGGGAGCACGCTCACGGACAGCGCGCAGAACCCCGTGGCCGCCAGCGCGAACAGCAGGACCGGGGTGTCGATGCCGACGCCTTCCAGGCGCGGCAGCGACAGCGCCGCTCCCGCCCTCTGCACGGCGCTCATGCTCGCCGCCGCCAGCAGCGCGCCGGCGGCGCCTCCCAGCGTGCTCAGCAGCAGGGACTCGCTCGCCACGAGCGCGACCAGCCCCGGGAAGCCGGAGCCGAGCGCCACGCGCGTGGCGAGCTCGGTCTGCGCGCGCTCGGCACGGACCAGGAGGAGGCCGGCCACGTTTGTGCAGGCGACGACGAGCACGACGAGCACGCTGCCGAACACGAACCAGAGCAGCCGTGAGGGCGGGCCGACGATGGAATCCCGCAGCGACTGCACGCGCGGCGCGACGTGCGCTTCCTGCCCGGCGGCCGCGGCGGAGCCGCCGGGGTGGGTGAGCACCCGGGCGAGGTCCGCCCGCGCCGCCCCGGCCGACACGCCGTCCCTGAGCCGTCCGATGCCGACCAGGTTGAGCGTGGCGGGACGCGTGTTCGCCGGGTCGAGCGCGAGCGGCAGCCAGAGCTCCACCTGGGGCGCGGGGTACGCGAAGCTGGGCGGCATGATCCCGACGATCGTGCGCGGAACGGCGTTCACCTCGATCTGCCCACCGACGGCGTCGGGGTCGCCGTGCAGGCGTTCCCGCCAGATGCGGTGCGACAGCACGACCACCCGGGGCGCGCCGGGCCGGTCGTCCCCCGGGGCGAAGGCCCTGCCGAGCGCGGGGGGAACGCCCAGGACGTCGAAGAAGTTCGCCGTGACGCGCGCGCCGCGGACGCGGACGGCGGCCTGGTCCGCCGCCGAGGGGGCGAGGTCGCCGTCGTCGAACCGCCACGCGGCCACGCCGTCGAAGGCGCGCGCCGCGCCCTGGTAGTGCATGACCATGGCGTCGGAGAGATCCGCCGCCGCCCGCCCGGCGCCGGCGGTATGGGTCAGCCGCACCAGGCGGTCCGGCTCCGGGTACGGCAGCGGCGCGAGCAGGATGCCGTTCACCAGGCTGAACATCGCCGTGGTGCCTCCGACGCCGATCGCGAGCGTCGCGACGACGGCGGCCGACAGCGCCGGCTCCCTCGCGAGTCGGCGCGCCGCGTACCTGAGCTCCCTGACCAGACCGCCCGCGAGTCCCAGCCCGCGCGCATCGCGCACCTCCTCCTTGTATCGCTCGACGGCGCCGAAGGCGATCGCCGCCCGCCGCCGCGCCTCGGCCGGGCCGAGCCCCTTCCGCAGGTTGGCTTCCGTCTCCATGGCGAGGTGGAAGCGGACCTCCTCGTCCAGCTCCCGCTCCTGCCGGTCGCGGAAGAACAGCGCCCGCAGCCGCTCGCGCGCCTCCGTGAAGAGCCTCATGCCGTTCCGCCCGTCCAGTCGAGGATCCAGTTCACCGCGGAGGTCGACCGCTCCCAATCGGCGCGCTCCCTTGCCAGCTGCCTCTCTCCCGCGGGCGTGAGCGCGTAGTACCGCGCCCGCCGGTTGTTCTCGGTCGTGCGCCATTCGGCGGTGACCCAGCCCTTGCCCGTCATCTTCTGGAGCGCCGGGTACAGGGAGCCGTGGTTCACCTGGAACGTTTCGCGCGAGACCTGCTCGATCCTCTGGGCGATGCCCCAGCCGTGCATCGGCTCCAGGGAGAGCACCTTGAGGATGAGCAGCTCGAGCGTGCCCTGGAGCAGGTCGGAGCGGTCCTGAGCCACGGTGCTTCCTCCTGTTGGCAAGCGACAGGAGCAGGGTACAGCTTTTCCTGTTGGACGTCAAGAGGAACGTGGACGCAGCGGTCCCCGAGCCGCTGAATGCCGCCGAGCCAGATCGCGCGCACGGTGGCGGACCTGGCCGGCTCGGAGACGATCGGGACGCTCGACCGACTGCTCAAGGGCTGATCCGCCGGCCTGACGGCCGCAGGCCAGAGGTCGTGGAACGAAAAAGCCGCGGGCCCTCGGTGGGTCCGCGGCTTCTTCCATCTCCCGGAGAACGGGGCTACCGGGGCACGTCGAGCGCAGGGTTCGCGGCGAAGAAGCCCGCCGGGATCAGCCGGAAGCCGACGTGCGCCACCGGCATCACCGGCCACTCCTCCGGCCGGGGGATGTGCGTGGTGCCCAGCGTGTACCACACCACCACGTCCTGGTCCGCGATCGGCTGGTCGTCCGCGGTCCAGCGGGGGAGCCCGTCGCCGCCGGCGCTCTGGTTGGGATAGGTCCCGGCGGCGCTCATCTGCCCGGGGTCGAAGCGCGTGGCCCAGAAGTGGTTGTCGATGAAGCCCGCCCGCCGCCGGACGGACGATCCCGGCGCGGCGTACGGCAGCGCGTTCGCCCCCGGCACCAGGACGTAGCCCGTGGGGCCGCCGAGCGCGTTCCGGGCCGTGGAGCTGACCACCGCCCAGCTCCGCGCCGCCTGCATGTCCATGCGGCGCTGCGCGGCCCGCTCCGTCCCCAGGAGCGTCTCCTCCATGACGAAAGCGTTGCCGGAGGGGTTCTCCGGGCCCTGCGGCACGGCGCGCGTGTTCAGCTCGTGCACCGAGTTGCCCGGCCCGTCCACGTCCAGGTCCAGCCGGAAGTTGAAGAAGTGCTGGTGGTGCGGCGCCACCACGTTGGCGGCCACCAGGTGCCCGGTGGTCGGCGCCGCCCCGTGCCCGGCGGCCCGGGTCTCCGGCACGCCCTTGGGGAGCATGATCCCGGTGAGCCCCGCGTCCACCTCCAGCACGCCGTCCTGGTGGAAGATCCAGTTCACGGCGTAGTCGTAGTTGCCGATGGTGGCGATGAAGAACACCACCAGCTGGCGCGCGCGCCGCGACTCGTTGCGGCCGGAGTAGCTCTCGAAGTGCTTCCAGAGCAGCCCCCCGTCGCGCTCGTAGATGCCCACCGCCCTTTCCAGCACGTAGGGCTCGCCGTCGTCGCCGGCGAAGGTCGCGTCCAGCAGCGTGGCGTTGTCGGGCGCGTCGGTGCCGGGCTCGATGGGGCTGGCGAGCCGGCCCACGCTGTACTCGCCCACGTCGAACGCGCTCCGCCAGCGCCACCCCGCGGCCGGGTCGCCGTAGGGCACCACCATCTCCGACAGCGACCCGCGGTACAGGACGGGGCGCACCCGGCCGCCGTCCTCGTACCCCACCGTGTGCAGCACCAGCCCTTCGCGGGGGTGCATGGTGTAGCGGAAGCGCCACTTCTGCCAGCGGACCTCCTGCCCGTCCACCCGGAAGCCGGCGCCCTCCGGCTGCCGGATCAGCAGCGGCTTGAGAGCCTCCCGGGTGCCGGTGGACTGCGGGTCCAGCTCCCGGCTGGCCGCCGCGACCGGCACCACGCCGGTGTCCTCCACCTCCAGCACCCGCCCGGCGCCCAGGTCCACCAGCGCCACCACGCCCTCGATGGGCCGCCCGTAGAAGTTGATGGAGCTCCCCTTGTGGTACGAGAGGGCCCGCATCAGGCGCCGGCCGGCGTGCCGCTCCGGCACCTCGCCCACCGCCCAGCCGTCGATCTGCACCTGCTCCACGTCCTCGATGCCGCGCCTGCGCATCGCCTCCCGCCAGCGCGGGTCGGCCTTGACGATCCCCGGGAGCACCTCGTACTCGCTCGCCATCACCAGCGGCTGCACGCCCTTCACCTCGCTCCAGGACACCAGGCGACGCGTCCCCAGGTCCACGCTCGCCTCGAAGGTGCGGTTGCCCCGGCGGTCCAGGACCACGGCGGAGGCGCGGCGGGGGACCGGCGCGCCCGACCCGTGGGCCAGCACGGCGGCCTTGTCCGGCTCCTGGAGGACCAGGGTGGAGAAGTGGGCGCCCCGCGGGAACCCGTGGGCCTTGCGGATCACTCCCGCCGCCGAGGTGATCTCGTCCGCGGTGAGCGGATCGAGCGGGTGGCGCGCCTGCGCCGACGCGCTCCCGGCGGCCAGGGCGAGCGGCAGCACGGCGCAGCAGCACCGGAACGGGCCGGGGAGGAAGCGGCGCACATCGGCCGGGGAACGGCGCATCGGGGTTTCCTGGTGCAGGGTCTTCGGACGGGGAGGCGGGCGGACTAGCGCGGCGCCGGTGGAACGGCTCCGACGGGCGCAAGCTTAGGGCGGGGGAGGGCCGGCTGCAAGCGCGGAGCGGATCCGGGAGGCCGCGCCGGCACGCGGGCGCTCGGCTCCGGCACCGGGCTTGCGAAACGCCACTCCGGACCCCGTCCGTTCCTCCTCGCTCCGCACGCCGAATGAGCCGACTCACCGTGCTGTTCCGCCGCCTCCAGGGCGAGCGCCGCGCCGACCGCACCGGCGGCCGCCGCAGCTCCGACTTCGAGCCCAACCAGGGCTGGCGGGCCGTGCTCGCCCTCGCCCTCGCCGTCGCCGCCGTCGACTGGATCGTCAAGGCCGCCGTCGCCGCCACCGTGCCGCTGGAGGGCTTCCGGGAGGTGTGGCAGGGGCGCGTCGCGCTGTGGCACGTGCGCAACGAAGCCATGATGCTGGGGCTGTGGGACGCCTACCCCCTCCCGGTGCGCCAGGGCATCGCCCTGCTCGCCTCCGTGCTCGCCTTCTTCGTGCTCTTCCAGGTGGTGGGGCGCATGCACCGGCTGCGCGGCGCGGAGCGCGTGGTCGCCTGGGCGTTCGCGGGGCTGGCCTTCGGCGGGATGCTGGGGAACCTGGGCGAGCGGGCCGTGCACTGGGGCGTCACCGACTACCTTTCCTTCGCCTGGGGCGACCTGTGGCTCCCGCCCGGCAACGTGGCCGACGTCGCCCTGTTCGTCGCCATCCCGCTGGCCCTGCCGGTGATCCTGTTCGAGCTGCGCGGCCGCGCCCGCCGCGGCACCGGCGCCGCCCAGCGGGCGCCGTCCGCCTCCCGCGCACGGCCGCTCGTCGGCGCCTGACGCGCGCCGCGACCCCGCCGCGCCTGGCGGGGTACGCGTAGGACCGGGTAAGTTGGGTGCCGTACCGGTCTTTCGCGGAGGGTGAACAGGAGATGGCCTTGCAGGAGAAACGGGAGCGGCTGCGCGCGGTCCTGCGCGAGTGCGGCTCGGTTGCGGTGGGGTACAGCGGCGGCGTGGACTCGGTGTTCCTGGCGCGCGTCGCCGTGGACGTTCTGGGGCGCGACAACGTCCTTGCCGTCACGGGCAAGAGCGACAGCGTCCCGTCGTGGATGGAGGACACCGCGCGGGAGGTGGCGGAGCGCTTCGGCATCCCCTGGCTGGAGGTGCCCACCGACGAGGTGAGCGACCCGCGCTACGCCGCCAACCCCAGCAACCGCTGCTACTTCTGCAAGACGGAGCTGTGGGGCAGGCTGGGCGAGGTGGCCCGCGCGCGCGGCCTCGCCGTGGTGCTGGACGGCTCCAACGCCGACGACGTGGGCGACCACCGTCCCGGCGCCGTCGCCGCGTCCGAGAACGGCGTCCGCTCCCCCCTGCTGGAAGCCGGCCTCACCAAGGACGAGATCCGCGAGTGGTCGCGCGAGCTGGGGCTCCCCACCTGGGACCAGCCCGCCGCCCCCTGCCTGGCCTCCCGCCTCCCCTACGGCCTCGCCGTCACCCCCGAGCGCCTCCGCCAGGTGGAGCGCGCCGAGAGCGGGCTGCGCGCGCTGGGCTTCCGCGACTTCCGCGTCCGCCACCACGGCGACGTCGCCCGGCTGGAGGTGGCCGCCGCCGAGCGAGGGCGCGTGGGCCCGCTGCGCGCCGGGGTCGCGCGGGTCGTGCGCGAGGCCGGCTTCGCGCGGGTGCTGCTGGACGTGCAGGGCTACCGCCGCGGCGCCCTCAACGAGGGGCTTGCCGCCGCGCAGCTCGTCCAGCTGGGGGGCGGGCGGTGAGCGGGGCGGGGGAGATGACGCCCGACGCCCGCCTGGCCCGCGCCGGGGCGCTGCTGGCCGAGCGGGGGATCGCCGGGGAGGTCGGCGTGGAAGGGCACCAGGCGGAGATCGCCGCGCTGCGCGTCGCCGCCGCGGACTGGGAGCGCGTCGCCGGGGACGAGGGCGCCGCGCTGGTGGACGAGATCAAGGCGCTCGGCTTCCGCTACGTCGCGCTGGACCTGGAGGCGGACGGCTGAGCGTCGGGATGGACGGCCTCGTCTACCTGGACTACGCCGCCACCTCCGCCGTGCGGCCGGAGGCGGTGGCGGAGGCCGTCGCCGCGTACCTGCGCGACGTGGGCGCCACCCCCGGGCGGGCGGGGCACCGCCTCTCCGTCGCCGCGGGGCGGACGGTGCTCCGCTGCCGCCTCGCCCTGGCCGAGCTGTTCGGCGTCCCCGGCGACCCGGGGCGCGTCACCCTCCAGCCCAACACCACCTACGCGCTGAACACCGCGCTGCGCGGCGTTCTCCGCCCCGGCGACCGCGTGGTGCGCACCGCCTACGACCACAACTCGGTGCGCCGGCCCGTGGCCGCGCTGGCCCGCGAGGGCGTGCGGGAGACCGTCCTCGCCGGCACGCCGGACGGCGGGATCGACCCCGACGAGGCGGAGCGCGCGATCCGGGGCGACGGCCGCCCGGCGCGCCTGCTGGTGCTCCCCCACGCGTCGAACGTGCTGGGGACGGTGCTCCCCGTCGCGCGGCTGGCGGAGATGGCCCGCGGGTACGGGACGCTGGTGCTGCTGGACGCGGCGCAGAGCGCCGGGCACCTGCCGGTGTGGGTGGAGGAGCTGGGGGTGGACCTGCTCGCCTTCGCGGGGCACAAGGGGCTGCTGGGGCCGCAGGGCACCGCCGGGCTCTGGGTGCGCGAGGGAGTGGAGGTGGCGCCGGTGTTCTCCGGGGGGACCGGGGGCGACTCGGCCGCGGACGCGATGCCCGAGGCGTACCCGGACCGGCTGGAGGCGGGGACGCTGAACGGGCCCGGGATCGCCGGGCTGCTCGCCGGGGCCCGCTGGGTGCTCGACGCCGGGGTGGAGTCGCTGCACGCCCGCGAGGCCGCGCTCAAGGCGCGCCTGCGCGGCGGGCTGGCGGCGATCCCGGCGGTGCGCGTCCTGTCGCCGGAGGCGCCGGAGGGCGTGGGGATCGTCACCGTGGCGGCGGACGGCGTGGAGGCGCACGAGCTGGCGCTCCGGCTGGACCGCGAGCACGGCGTGCTGACGCGCGCGGGGCTGCACTGCGCCCCGGAGGCGCACGGCGTGCTGGGGAGCCTGGAGTGCGGCGCCGTCCGCCTCTCCCTGGGCTGGGCCAGCACGGAGGCGGAGGTGGACCGCGCGGTCGCGGCGGTCCGCGCGGTGTGCGACGATTGACGGGGGCCACGGAACCGACCGTGGCCTTCGCTGTTACAACAGTCTTTAGATCTCCCGCGCGAGCGAGCCGGGAGCGACCCGAGCGGAGGAGAGCGAATGGCGAGGCGAAGCGGGGGCGGCTTCCTGGTGGGACTCGTGCTGGTCCTGCTGGTGGCGGGCGGGGGATGGTTCCTGTTCCGCGACCAGATCCTGGGCCTGCTGGGCCGCGGCCGTCCGGAGGCGACGGCGGTGTCGCAGGAGGCCGCAGCGCAGGCCGAGGAGAAGCTGGCGCGCCTGGCGGAGGACGGCGAGACCGTGCGCCTCAACGACGTGGAGTTCACCAGCCTGATGCGCTACCGGCTGCGCGACCGCATCCCCGGCGACCTGGAGTCGCCCGCGGTCGCGTTCCGCGGCGACACGGTGCGGCTGATGGCGCGCGTGCCCAGCGACCGCCTCCCCGACGTGCCGGAGCTGGGCGCCGCCCGCGCCTTCCTCCCCGACACCGCCGACGTGGACATCGTGGGGCGGCTCGCCCCGCTCCAGAACGGGCGCGCCGCCTTCGAGGTGCAGCGCATCACCTTCGCCGGCATCCCCGTCCCCGACCGCCTCTACCCGCAGGCGCTGGAGCGGATGGGGCGCCGCGACGAGCCCGGCCTGTCGCCCAGCGCGTACGCCTTCCCGCTCCCCAGCGGCGTCGGTGCCGCCAGGGTCGAAGGCGGCGAGCTGGTCCTTTCCCCCGCATCGTGACCGGCGCGGAAGGCGGCGCGCGCCCCCGGCCGCGCGCCGCCTTCCCGATCCCCGTCCAGCGAAGATCCGACTCCCACGACGACTGAAATGGCACGCATCCTGGTGGTGGACGACGAGCAGGGGATCCGGCACGTCCTTGCCCAGCTCCTGGAGTACGAGGACCACGAGGTCCGCACCGCGGCGAGCGCCGGCGAGGCGCTCACCCTGTTCACCGAGTTCCAGCCCGACCTCACGTTCATGGACGTGAAGATGGCGCGCATGGACGGGCTGGAGGCGCTCACCCGCATCCGCGACATCGACCCGGCCGCGCTGGTGGTGATGATCAGCGGCCACGGCACCATCGACACCGCGGTGGAGGCCACGCGGCGCGGCGCCTACGACTTCCTGGAAAAGCCGCTGGACACCGACCGCATCCTCCTGGTGCTGCGCAACGCCCTGCACCAGCGCGGCCTGCTCGCCGAGAACGTGCGCCTGCGCGGCGAGGTGGAGGGGCGGCACCAGATCGTGGGGAAGAGCTTCGCCATCCGCCAGCTGCTGGAGCGGGTGGAGCGCGTGGCCCCCACCGACGCGCGCGTGCTGATCACCGGCGAGAACGGCACCGGCAAGGAGCTGGTCGCCCGGGCGATCCACAAGCTGTCCCCGCGCGCCGACAACACCTTCATCGAGGTCAACTGCGCCGCGATCCCCTCCGAGCTGATCGAGTCGGAGCTGTTCGGGCACATGAAGGGCTCCTTCACCGGGGCCTACGAGGACCGCGCCGGCAAGTTCGAGCTCGCCAACCAGGGGACGCTGTTCCTGGACGAGATCGGCGACATGAGCCACGCCGCGCAGGCAAAGGTGCTGCGCGCGCTCCAGGAAGGGCTCATCACCCGCGTGGGCGGCGCCAAGCCCATCAAGGTGGACGTGCGCGTGCTGGCGGCCACCAACAAGGACCTGGAGGAGGAGATCCGGCAGGGGAGGTTCCGCGAGGACCTGTACTACCGCCTCAACGTCATCCCGCTGCACGTGCCCCCGCTGCGCGAGCGGCGCGAGGACATCCCGCTTCTGGTGCAGCACTTCGGCGCGCAGAACGCCCGCGAGGCGGCGCTGCGGCCGCGCGGCTTCGCCCCGGAGGCGGTGGAGCGGCTCGGGCGGCTGGACTGGCCGGGCAACGTGCGCGAGCTGCGCAACACCGTGGAGCGGCTGCTCATCCTGGCCCCGCGGGACACCGTCACCGCGGACGACGTGGAATTGCTGGTCACCGGGCAGGCGCGCGGCGGCGGGCTCTCGTCCGACCTGCTCTCGTCGCGCACCTTTTCCGAGTTCAAGGAGGCGGCGGAGCGGGCGTTCATCCTCCAGAAGCTGCGCGAGAACGACTGGAACGTCTCCGAGACGGCGCGCATCCTGGACATGCCGCGGTCCAACCTGTACAAGAAGATCGAGCGGTACGAGCTGGTGCGGGAGGAGTAGGGGGTCGTGCCCGTGTGGGTCGGATGGGCCATCGTCGCGGCCGCGTGGCTGCTGGGGGCGTTCGGGGGCGGCTGGGTGCTGGCGCTGCTCTACAAGCGGCTGCACCCGGAGCTGGCGTTCTACAAGCTGTGGGCGATGTGGACGACGGTGCTGGCGGGGGCGGCGGCGCTGGTCATGGGGTGGGGGTTGATCTGATCATGCAGTTTCGCTTCGTCTGATCTTGGCGGGCCGCTCCGGAGCCCGGACGGTACTGCTGTCCGGTCTCCTCCGCGGGCTCCGGGAACCCCGCCAAACTGCCGGCGGGTTTCCCTCCGCCGGAGTGAGCCTCGCCAAACTGCCGGCGAGTCTCCCTCCGTCAAAGATCATACGGGTACTGCGGTAACTGCGAACGACAACTGCGAGGCCCCTCCTCCGCTCCGGCGCGGGGGAGGGGCTTCTTGCGGCGCGCGGAGTCCGGCACAGGTTGGCAGGCAGGCTCCGGCGCGGTACATTCCCGGGCTTCAGATGCCACACACCCGCTCGACATCAACGAGGACGAGATGGCGGAAAAGTTCAAGAACTTCATCGGCGGCCAGTGGGTGGAGCCCGCGACCGGCGAGTACTTCGAGAACCGGAACCCGGCGAAGCAGAGCGACCTGATCGGCCTGTTCCCGCGCTCCGGCAGGGAGGACGTGGACCGCGCCGTGGAGGCCGCGCGCAAGGGGTTCGAGGAGTGGCGGCTGACGCCGGCTCCCGCCCGCGGCGACGTGCTGCGCCGCGTGGGCGACCTGCTCAGCGCGCGCAAGGACGAGGTCGCCCGCGCCGCCACCCGCGAGATGGGCAAGGTGCTCACCGAGACTCGCGGCGACGTGCAGGAGGGGATCGACACCGCCTACTACGCCGGCGTGGAGGGGCGCCGCCTCCTCGGGCACACCGTGCCCAGCGAGCTGCGCAACAAGTGGGCGATGAGCTACCGCCGCCCCATCGGCGTGTGCGGGCTCATCACCCCGTTCAACTTCCCGCTCGCCATCCCCACCTGGAAGATGTTCCCCGCGCTGGTCTGCGGGAACAGCGTGGTGATCAAGCCCGCCGAGGACACCCCGCACACCGTGTCGCTGCTGGTGGAGATCCTGGCCGAGGCCGGCATCCCCGCGGGCGTGGTGAACCTGGTGCACGGGCTGGGCGAGGAGGTGGGGCAGGCCATCGTCGAGCACCCCGGCATCCCGGTCATCTCCTTCACCGGCTCCACCGAGACCGGGTCGCACATCGGCGCCACCTGCGGGCGCATGCACAAGCGCCTGTCGCTGGAGATGGGCGGCAAGAACGCCCAGATCGTCATGGACGACGCCGACCTGGACCTGGCGCTGGACGGCGTGCTCTGGGGCGCCTTCGGCACCACCGGGCAGCGCTGCACCGCCACCTCGCGGCTGCTCCTCCAGGACGGCATCCACGACCGCTTCGTGGAGCGCCTGACCGACCGGGCCAAGGAGCTGAAGCTGGGCTACGGGCTGGAAAAGAACGTGGACGTGGGCCCGCTGATCCACGCCGCCTCGCGCGACAAGGTGGAGCAGTACGTGGAGATCGGGAAGCAGGAGGCCACGCTGGTGCTGGGCGGCGAGCGTCCCACGGGCGAGGGCGTGGACGACGGCTTCTTCTTCCAGCCCACCATCTTCACCGGCGTGAAGCCCGGCTCGCGCCTGGCCACCGAGGAGATCTTCGGGCCGGTGCTCTCGGTGATCCGCTTCTCGGACCTGGACGAGGCGTTCCGGATCAACAACGAGGTCAAGTACGGGCTCAGCTCCTCCATCTACACGCGCGACAACATCGCCTCGTTCCGCGCCTTCCAGGAGCTGGACAACGGCATCACCTACGTCAACGCGCCCACCATCGGCGCCGAGGCGCACCTCCCCTTCGGCGGCGTCAAGCAGACCGGCAACGGGCACCGCGAGGGCGGCTGGGAAGTGTACGAGTTCTACTCCGAGACCAAGGTCTGCTACCAGGACTACTCGGGCAAGCTGCAGCGGGCGCAGATCGACAACTACGACGCGTCCCCGTACTGATTTACGGCGGGTTCGGGCGTGCCCCCGGCGGGGCGCCGGGGTCGGGCTTCGGCTCCGTAACGCACGATAAAACTGTGCGTAACGGAGTCGAGCCCCGGCAAACCGCCGCCGGGTCTCGCCCCTCCGGGCCGTAATCCCTCACGCAACCGCCTGCCTTACTTCGACATCCAGCCGTTGCCCCCTCTCCCAGAATTGGGAGAGGGTGGCGAGCCTCGAGCGAGCCGGGTGAGGGCCGCCGTTGCAGGCTGTCCCCTGTAACCTGTCCCCTGTTCCCTGCCGTCCCCCCCCCGGTCCGAAACCTGCGCACTCCGCCCCGCGTATCCCGCGGAGGGGCCTTCCTTTCACGGAACGCGTTGCACTTCAGCAGGGTAGGAACGGACGTACGCCGCTCCGGCGTGCGCCCCTGCATCATCGCCACACGCACTTCCCGCGCGGTCGAGGCTTATGGACAGCAGCACTCCCTTCGGACAGCCGGGCGACCCTCCGCAGCCGCGGATCCTTTCCGAGCGGGCGTTCGACGAGCGGCGCAAGACCGCGGACGAGAGCCGGGGCTCCATCTCCACCGGGCGGTGGATGTGGGAGTGGTTCAAGGCCATCTCCACGGCGGTCCTGCTCTTCCTGACCATCCGCACCTTCGTGGTGGAGGCGTTCAAGATCCCCACCGGGTCCATGGAGCGCACCCTGCTGGTGGGCGACTTCCTGCTGGTCAACAAGGCGGTGTACGGGGCCGAGGTGCCGGGGACGCACACCCGCTTCCCGGCCTTCGCCGAGCCGGAGCGCGGCGACGTGATCGTGTTCCTGCCGCCGCACGACCCCACCAAGAACTACGTCAAGCGGCTGGTGGGGCTCCCGGGCGACACCCTGGAGATGCAGGACAAGGTGCTGTACCGCAACGGGCAGCCGCAGCCGGAGCCGTACGTGCGCCACATCGACCCCATCACCGACCCCAGCGACCCGCAGATGATGTGGCAGCTGTCGTACCTGGTGGGCGACCGGCAGGCGCGGCGCAGCTACCGGCCCAGCCGCGACAACTGGGGGCCCATCACGGTGCCGGAGGGCAAGTTCTTCACCCTGGGCGACAACCGGGACAACTCCGAGGACTCCCGCTACTGGGGGTTCATCGACAAGGAATCCATCAAGGGGCGGCCCATCCTGGTGTACTACTCCTTCGAGCACGACCTGGCGCACCCCTTCTCGTGGGTGACCGGCGTGCGGTGGGCGCGCATCGGGAGCCTGATCCACTGACGGAGCCACCCCCGGCGGAAAACGTTTCCTGAGCGGAAAACGTTTCCGCCGGGGGTTGACACTTGCGGGCGGCCTTTCCATACTCCAAACGCGTGGCCCCGCCGTCGCGCAGGCCGCACTCCAAACGCGTGTCTTTCCTTTCGGGCCGGTTCGTTCGGACCCATCAGCGCCCCCTGCCGTACCGCGCGCCGGTCCCTCCGCGCCCACACGCCTCCGCTCAGGTTCCACCTCGGAGCGCCCGCATGAGCATTCGCTCGCCCAAGAAGATCTCCGTCGAATCGGAATCCCTGGACCAGTACCTCCGGGAGATCAGCCAGTACCCGCTGATCGGCCGCGAGGCCGAGGCGTCGCTCGCGCAGCGCATCCGCGACGGCGACGACCTGGCGCTGGAGACGCTGGTGAGGTCCAACCTGCGCTTCGTGGTGGCGGTCGCCAAGAAGTACCAGAACCAGGGCGTCTCCCTGGCGGACCTGATCAACGAGGGGAACATCGGGCTGATCCGCGCCGCGCGGAAGTTCGACGAGACCAAGGGGATCAAGTTCATCTCCTACGCCGTGTGGTGGATCCGCCAGGCGATCCTCCAGGCGCTCGCCGAGCAGTCCCGCATCGTGCGGGTGCCGCTCTCCCGCGCCGGCGCCGTGCACCGCATCGGCAAGCGCTCCTCGGCGCTCACCCAGGAGCTGGGGCGCGAGCCCACGCTGGAGGAGATCGCCGGCGAGCTGGACCTCCCCGCCGACGAGATCAGCCACACGCTGGCCATGTCGCAGGTGCACCTCTCGCTGGACGCGCCCCTGGTGGCCGGCGAGGACGGACAGCTCCTGGACTACCTCTCCGACAACGGCGCCGCCGGCCCCGACGACGAGGTGTACGGCCAGGCCCTGAAGCGCACCATCGACGAGGCGCTCTCCACCCTCACCGAGCGCGAGGCCAAGGTGCTCCGCCTGTACTTCGGCCTGGGCGACACGGAGCCCATGACGCTGGAGCAGATCGGCGAGATGTTCGGCATCACCCGCGAGCGCGTCCGCCAGATCAAGGAAAAGGCCCTGCTGCGCCTGCGGCACCAGAGCCGGGCGCGGTTCCTGGAGACGTACCTGAGCTGAGGAACGGCAGGGGACAGGTTACAGGGGACAGGGGACAGCCGGCAAAAGGCTGCCCGCACCCGGCTCGATGGAGGCTCGCCACCCTCTCCCAATTCCGGGGGAGGGTTTTTGTCGTTGTGGCGGGGGTCGGCGGGCCCCCTCCCCCCGGCCCCCTCCCCCGCAAGCGGGAGAGGGGAGAACTGCCGTTGTCGTTTGCGGTTCGTCGTACCCATATGATGCTGTCACGGAGGGAGACTCGCCGGCAGTTTGGCGAGGCTCACTCCGGCGAGGTGAGACCCCGCGGCAGTTTGCGGGGGCTCGCCGAGCCCGCGGAGGAGACGGACAGCAGTATCGTCCGGCTCCGGAGCGGCCCCGCCACGACAGGCCGATCCATGACGCACCACGCGTTGACCCGCCTGGCACGTGCGGATAGCTTTCCCGGTTATGCCTGCTCCCGTGAAGCGTCTGCTCTGGGTGGACGACGAAATCGACCTGCTGCGCCCGCACCTGCTCTTCGTGCAGGGGCGCGGCTACCACGTGGACGCCGTCTCCAACGGCGACGACGCGCTCGAGCTGCTGCGGATGTCGACGTACGACCTGATCCTCCTGGACGAGCAGATGCCCGGCCGGACGGGGATGGAGGTGTTCGACGAGATCCGCCGCGTGGACGCGCGCGTCCCCGTGGTGATGGTGACCAAGAGCGAGGAGGACCGCACCATGACCGAGGCCATCGGCCGGCGGGTGGCGGACTACCTCGTCAAGCCCACCTCGCCGCGCCAGGTGCTCTCGGTGGTGACCCGGCTGCTGGAGGGGCAGGCGCTCCAGCAGCAGTTCGTGGCGCGCGACTTCACCGTCCGCTTCCGCGAGCTCAACGCGCAGCGCAGCGTCCCCCGCGGCTGGCGCGAGTGGGGCGAGACCTACTCGGAGCTGGTGGACTGGGAGCTGCGGCTGCGCCAGGCCGGCGAGGTGGGGCTGCTCTCCTCGCTGGAAACGCTGCTGGACGACTTCCGCCGCGAGTTCTGCCAGTTCGTGGCGAGCAACTACGCGGAGTGGGTGAGCGGCGCCCGCGACCGGCCCACCCTTTCCGTGGACGTGGTGCCGCAGTTCCTGGCGCCGCTGATGGGCGAGGGGCGCACGGCGCTGTTCGTGGTGATCGACTGCCTGCGGCTGGACCAGTGGCGGGTGATCCTGCCGCTGCTGACGCCGTACGCGGAGGTGGAGGAGGCGCTGTACTACTCCATCCTCCCCACGGCCACGCCGTTCTCGCGCAACGCCATCTTCTCGGGGTGGTACCCGGACCGGATCGCGGAAAGCCACCCCGGGTGGTGGGGCGGCGACAACGAGGGGAGCCTGAACGCCTTCGAGCGGGAACTGCTGGAGGAGCAGGTGGCGCGGCTGCTGGGGCACGCGTACCCGGTTCACTACGAGAAGATCTTCGCCTCGGGCGACGGGGAGGCGGCGGTGCGCCGGCTCCCGGGGTACCTGTCGCAGCCGGGGGTGACGGCCATGGTCTTCAACTTCGTGGACCTGCTCACCCACGGGCGCTCGGAGAGCACGGTGCTGTGGGAGGTGGCGCGCGACAAGGAGGCGCTGCGTGCGCTGACCCGGCAGTGGTTCGAGCGCTCGGAGGCGCTCGTTGCGATCCGCGAGGCGCTGCGGCAGGGGGTGCCGGTGCTGCTGACCACGGACCACGGCTCCATCCACTGCCACCGCCCGGCCACGGTGTTCGCGAAGCGCGACACCACGCAGAACCTGCGCTACAAGTTCGGCGACGACCTGCGCGCGGAGGACCCGTCGCTGGCGTTCTCCACCAACGACGAGCGGACGCTGCGCTTCCCGCGGGGGCGCGCGGCGACCAACTACCTGCTGGCGATGGAGGACGTCTTCTTCGTCTATCCCACCAAGCTGCGGCAGTACCAGGCGCGCTACCGCGGCAGCTTCCTGCACGGCGGCATCAGCCCCGAGGAGATGGTGCTTCCCGTGGCGCTGCTCACGCCGCGATGAAGCTGTACCTGCGGATCCTGGGGTACGTACGGCCGCACGGCTGGCTGTTCGCGACCAGCATCGCGTGCATGACGGTGTTCTCGCTGCTGGACGCGCTGTCGTTCACGCTGCTCATCCCCTTCCTGAACGTGCTGTTCAGCGGCGGCGGCGCGGCGATGGGGCCGGAGCAGATCCTGCGCGTGGGCGACGGCTGGGTGCAGGAGATGATGAACGGGGTGGTGGGATGGTTCGTGGGCGGCGGGACGCCGATGCAGGCGCTGCGGCAGGTGGTGGCGCTGCTCTTCGGGATCTACGTGGTCAAGAACCTGTTCCTGTACGCCAAGGAGATCACCATCTCCATGGTGGAGGGGCGGGTGACGCGCGACCTGCGCAACCACGTGTACTCGCACCTGGTGCGGCTGGGGCTGCCGTTCTTCCAGCGGACGCGCGCGGGGCAGATCATCTCGCGGGTGACGGGCGACGTGGACCAGATGCGGATGCTGGTGACGGGCAACGTCTCCAAGCTGCTCTCGTCCACCGCGGAGACGGCGGCGTACCTGTTCTTTTTGTTCGGGATCTCCTGGAAGCTGACGCTGGTGGCGCTGCTGGCGCTCCCGCCCATGCTCGCCATGTGGGCGCGCTTCCGGAAGCGGCTGCGCAAGGGCGTGCTGCGGGTGCTGGACGCGGTGGGCGAGGTGGCCTCGCAGGTGCAGGAGACGGTGGGGGGGATCCGGCTGGTCAAGGCGTCGGGGGCGGAGGAGTGGGAGGAGCGCCGCTTCCGCGGGCTGACGCAGCGCCACTATCGCGCGCTGATCCGCAACGAGCGCTGGAGGAAGTTCTTTCCGCCGGCCACGGAGATGATCACCGCCACGGCGATCCTGGGGCTGATCTGGTACGGGAGCTGGCTGGTGCTGGAGGAGCGCTCGCTGGAGGCGTCGGCGTTCCTGACGGCGCTGGTCATGGCGGGGAAGCTGATGTCGCCGGTCAAGTTCATCGCGCAGTTCCCGGCGCAGGTGCAGCCGGGGCTTGCGGCGGCGGAGCGGGTGTTCGAGCTGGTGGACGCGCCGGTGGAGGTGAGGGACCGCGCGGGCGCGCTCCCGGTGCCGGGCTTCCGCGAGGCCATCCGCTTCGAGGGGGTGGACTTCGAGTACGCGCCCGGGCAGCCGGTGCTGCGCGGCATCGACCTGGAGATCCGGCCCGGCGAGGTGGTGGCGCTGGTGGGCTCCAGCGGGGCGGGGAAGAGCACGCTGGCGGACCTGGTGCCGCGCTTCCACGACCCCACGCGCGGGCGGGTCACCCTGGACGGCACCGACCTGCGCGACCTGCGGCTGGCGGAATTGCGCGGCTTGCTGGGGATCGTGACGCAGGAGACCATCCTGTTCCACGACACGGTGCGCGCCAACGTGGCGTACGGCACGGAGGACGCGCCGCAGGAGCGGATCGAGGCGGCGGCGCGCGCGGCCAACGCGCACGCCTTCATCGAGGCGATGCCGCAGGGCTACGACACCGTGCTGGGCGAGAAGGGGACGCGGCTCTCGGGCGGCCAGCGGCAGCGCATCGCCATCGCGCGGGCGCTGTTCCGGAACCCGCCGCTGCTGATCCTGGACGAGGCCACCAGCGCGCTGGACACGGAGAGCGAGCGGCTAGTGCAGCAGGCGATCGACGAGGTGATGGAGGGGCGGACGGTGCTGGTGATCGCGCACCGCCTCTCCACGATCCGCCGCGCGGACACCATCGTGGTGATGGACGCGGGGCGCATCGTGGAGCGCGGCTCGCACGAGGAATTGCTGGCCCGCGGCGGCACCTACCGCCGCCTGCACGACCTGCAGTTCGCGGCCGGCGACCCGCCGGCGCTCCCCGCGCCGACGGCCTGAGCCCGGCGGAGGCCGCGCGCCGGATTTCGCAGTTCCCCTCCGCGAGGACAGGACCCGGCGGTTCGCGGAGCGGTCCCGGGACGGACCGGAGGTGCGGCCGTGTTCGTGGTGGCTCACAACGGGGCGCCGGAGTGGGGCGGGGCGGAGCGCGCCACCGCGCTCCTGCTGGCCGGGCTCGCCGGGCGGGGGCACCGGACGCTGCTCCTGTGCAACCGGCCGGAGGTGGTGGAGCGGACCCGGGAGATGGGGGTGCCGGCGGAGCGCCTGGCGCTGGGGGGCGACGCGGTGCTGCCGGGGGCGGCGCGCCTCGCCCTGCGGCTGCGGCGGCTCCGCCCGGACGCGTTCGTGGTGGGGACCTACCGCAAGCTGTGGCTGGCCGGGCTGGGGGCGCGGATGGGCGGGGTGCCCCGGGTGGTGGCGCGGGTGGGGCTGGAAACGGACACGCCCCGCCGCTGGAAGTACCGCGCCGTGCTGGGCCGCTGCGTGGACGCGGTGGTGGTCACCGCCGGCCGGATGCGCGACCCCTTCCTGGCGCTGCCGGGGTGGACGGAGGAGCGGGTGGTGACCGTGCACAACGCGGTGCACCCGCGGGCTCGCACCGGCCCGCCGGGCTCGCTGCGGCGGGCGCTGGGGATCCCGCCGGAGGCGCGGGTGGTGGCGGCGGTGGCCCGGCTGGTGTCGCAGAAGCGGCTGGACCGGCTGCTCCGGGCCGTGGCGCTGCTGGATCCCGACGTCCACTGCGTGCTCGCGGGCGACGGGCGGCGGCGCGCGGAGCTGGAGGCGCTCGCCGGGGAGCTGGGGATCGCGGGGCGCACGCACTTCCTGGGCTTCCGCGCGGACGTGGGCGACGTGCTGGACGCGGCGGACGTGCTGGCGCTGACCTCCGACCGGGAGGGGATGAGCAACGCCATGCTGGAGGCGCTGGCGGCCGGCGTGCCGGTGGTGAGCACGCCGGTGAGCGGGGCCGACGAGGCGCTCGATCCCCTGCCGGACGGCCGGAGGCCGGGGCTGCTCGCCGGCTTCGGCGCGGCGGAGGTGGCGGCGGCGCTGCGCGAGGTGCTGGACGACCCGGCGCGGCGGGCCGCGATGGCGGCGGCGGCGCGGGAGCGGGCGGAGGAGCGCTTCGGCTTCGAGCGGCTGCTGGACCGCTGGGAGGCGGTGCTTGCCGACGGGGCCGGGCGCCCGGGGAGGCGCCGGTGAAGCTGGCGGCGCAGAACGCCGGCCGGGTGTGGGGCGGCAACGAGAAGTGGCTGTGCACGGTGGCGGCGGGGCTCCGCGCCCGGGGCCACGAGGTGGTGGTCGCCTGCCGCGCCGACGGCCCCGTCGCGGCGGAGCTGGCCCGCCGCGGCGTCGCGACGGCGCACGTGCTCCCCGGCGGCTACCTGGCCGCCTGGCGGGGCCTGCGCTTCGCGCGGTGGCTGCGGCGCGAGCGGCCGGACGCGCTGCTGCTGACCTCGTGGAAGGGCACCGGCTGGGGCGCGTGGGCCGCCCGCCGCGCGGGGGTGCCGCGGACGGTGGTGCGGCTGGGGATCGTGCGCGAGCTGCGGCACCGCCGCCACGCGCTCCCCTTCCGCCGCGGGGTGGACGCGCTGGTGGTGAACGCGCCGGAGATCCGCGAGGCGTGGACCCGCTCGGCTCCGTGGTTTCCGCCCGGCGCGGTGCACGTGGTGCTCAACGGGATCCAGCCCGCGCCGCCGCCCTCCGCCGAGGACCGGCGCGCGCTCCGCGCGGAGCTGGGCGCCGGCGCGGACACGCTGCTGGTGGCCGGCGCCGGGAACCTGGCGCGGCGCAAGGGCTTCGACCTGCTGCTGGACGCGTTCGCGCGCGCGGCGGTCCCCGGGAGCCGGCTGGCGATCGTCGGCGCGGGGCCCGAGGAGGCGGCGCTCCGCGCGCGGGCGGAGCGGCTGGGCATCGCGGAGCGGGTGTGCTGGGCGGGGCACCGGGACGACGTGCCCGGGGTGCTGGCCGCCTGCGACCTGTTCGTGCTGAGCAGCCGCAACGAGGGGATGGCCAACGTGATGCTGGAGGCCATGGCGGCGGGGACGCCCGTGGTCGCCGCGGACGTCAGCGGCGTGCGCGACGCGCTCGGCCCCGCGGCGGACGGCGCGCCGGCCGGGTGGATCGTGCCGCCGGAGGACCCCGCCGCGCTCGGAGAGGCCATCGCGGAGGTGCTGGCGGACCTGCGCGCGGGCGGTGGCGAGGCCGCGCGGCGCGCCGATGAGGCGCGGCACCGCGTGGCGGAGCGGTTCGGGGTGGAAAGGATGCTGGACGAGGTGGAGCGGGTGCTGTTTCCGGCCCTCACCCGGCTCGCTTGAGGCTCGCCACCCTCTCCCAATTCTGGGAGAGGGGGCAACTGCCGGAGATCGTGCCGTTCTCCCCCTCTCCCGCTTGCGGGGGAGGGGGCCGGGGGGAGGGGGCCTGCCACGGCGCGCGGATCTCGCCTCCCGGGAAGCCCTCCCCCGGCACGGGGGAGGGTGGCGGCGATAAAGCCGCCGGGTGGGGGCCTCCCGAGGACGCCAGCCCGACCCCGGCGCAGCCGGGGGCACGCCCGAACCGTGCTGTAAAATCCGTAAGAGACTACGAATTCAGGAAGATAGATGACGACCATGCAAGTTCCCCTGCTGGACCTGACCGGCCAGTACCAGGGCATCGCCGACGCGGTCCAGCAGGCGGTACGGACGGTGATCGAGGAGCAGCGCTTCATCCTGGGCCCGACGGTAGACCGCTTCGAGGCGGAGATCGCGGAGTACCTGGGCGTGGAGCACGCCGTGGGCTGCGCCAGCGGCACGGACGCCCTCCTGCTGGGGCTGCGCGCCCTGGGCGTGGAGAACGGCGAGGAGGTGGTGACCTCGCCCTTCACCTTCTTCGCCACGGCGGGCGCCATCCACAACGCCGGCGGCAGGACGACCTTCGCGGACATCGACCCGGCCACCTTCAACCTGGACCCGGCGGCGGCGGACGCGGCGACCACGGATCGTACCCGGGTGGTGGTGCCGGTGCACCTGTTCGGCCAGATGGCGGAGATGGAGGCGTTCCGCGCGCTGGGCGACCGCCGCGGCGTGGCGGTGCTGGAGGACGCGGCCCAGGCCATCGGGGCGCGGCGGCGGCTGGAGGACGGCCGCTGGATCACCACCGGCACGCTGGGCGACGCCTGCGCCTTCTCATTCTTCCCCACCAAGAACCTGGGCGCCTTCGGGGACGCGGGGATGACCGTGACCCACGACGAGGCCACGGCGGAGCGGCTGCGCAAGCTGCGTGTGCACGGCGGCCGGCAGATGTACCACCACGAGGAGGTGGGCTACAACTCGCGCCTGGACGCGCTCCAGGCGGCGGTGCTCTCGGCCAAGCTCCCCCACCTGGCCGGGTGGAGCGCGGCCCGCCGGGAGCACGCCCGCTTCTACGACGAGGCGCTGGCCGGGCTGGAGGGCGTCGCCACGCCGAGCGTGCCGGAGGGGAGCGAGTCCATCTACAACCAGTACACCCTGCGCGTGCACGGCGGGCGTCGCGACGAGCTTGCCGCCTTTCTCCGCGAGCGCGGCGTGGGGAGCAACGTGTACTACCCGGTGCCGCTCCACCTGCAGGAGTGCTTCCAGTACCTGGGCTACCGGCAGGGGCAGTTCCCGGAGTCGGAGCGGGCGGCGGCGGAGGTGCTCTCCATCCCCGTGTTCCCGGAGCTGAGCGAGGCGCAGCGGGAGCACGTGGCGGCGTCCATCCGCGCCTTCTTCGGGGCGTGAGGATCCTGGTCACCGGGGGGGCCGGGTTCATCGGCTCCCACCTGTGCGAGCGGCTGGTGGAGCGCGGCGACGACGTGGTCGCGGTGGACAGCTTCGACCCGTTCTACGACCCGGCCGTGAAGCGCCGCAACCTGGCCGCGCTGGAGGGGAGCGCGCGCTTCCGGCTGGTGGAGGCCGACGTGTGCCGGCCGGAGGCGCTGGACGCCGCCCTGGGCGAGGAGGCGTTCGACGTGGTGGTGCACCTGGCGGCGCGGGCGGGGGTGCGCCCCTCGCTGGAGCGGCCGCTGGACTACGTGCGCACCAACGTGGAGGGGACGGCCGCGATGCTGGAGCTGGCGCGCCGGCGCGGCACGGGCGCCTTCGTGCTGGGCTCCAGCTCCAGCGTGTACGGCGACGCGGCGCACGTCCCCTTCTCGGAATCGGACCCGGTCGGCCGGCCCATCTCCCCGTACGCGGCCAGCAAGCGCGCGGCGGAGCTGCTGGGCCACACCTACGCGCACCTGTACGGGACCTCCGTGCTGTGCCTGCGCTTCTTCACCGTGTACGGCCCGCGGCAGCGCCCGGACCTGGCGATCCACAAGTTCGCCCGGCTGATGCTGGACGGCGGCGAGGTGCCGGTGTACGGCGACGGCACCACGGAGCGCGACTACACCTACGTGGACGACATCGTCCAGGGGGTGGAGGGCGGCATCCGCTGGGCCCTGGCGCACCCCGGGGCCTTCGAGACCGTCAACCTGGGCGAGAGCCGCACCGTCTCCCTGGCCGAGCTGCTGGAGCTGCTCGCCGCTGAGATGGGCGTGGAGCCGCGCATCCGCCGCCTCCCCGCGCAGCCGGGCGACGTGGTGCGCACCTTCGCCAACGTGGACAAGGCGCGCAGCCTGCTGGGCTACGACCCGCGGGTCCCCGTCGAGGAGGGGATCCGCCGCTTCGTGCGCTGGCTGCGGGACGAGGGCATCGGCGCCGCCTGATGTACGTCCTGGCCCACAACGGCTCGTCCATCCTGGGCGGCGGGGAGATCGGCACGGCGCTGCTCCTGGCCGGGCTCCAGGCGCGCGGCCACCGTGTGAAGATGCTCTGCCGCGACGCGGAGATGGCGGAGCGCGTGGCGCGCTACGGCATCCCCACCGGCGTGGCGCGCGTGGGCGGCGACGCAATGCTCCCGGACGCCCTGCGCTTCGCCGCGGCGCTGAGGCGCGAGCGGCCGGACGCGCTGGTGCTCACCACCTTCAAGAAGGTGTTCCTCGCCGGTATGGGGGCGCGCCTGGCCGGGGTGCCGCGGGTGGTGCAGCGCATCGTCCTTTCCACCGACGTGCCGCGCGGCGCCCGCTACCGCCTGGCGCTGCGCCGCTTCGTGGACGTGATCGCGCTCAACGCCGCCGTGATGCGCCCCGCCTTCCTGGCGGCGGACCCGGAGCTGGACCCCACCCGCGTCCGCACCCTGTACGACGGCGTCCGCGTCCCGCCGCGCACGGCCGCGCCCGGCGCCGTGCGCCGCGCGCTGGGCCTCCCCGAGGGTGCGCGCACCGTGGGCGCCGTGGCGCGCCTGGCGAAGCAGAAGCGCTTCGAGCGGCTGCTGGGCGCGGTGGCGCTGCTCCCGCCCGACGTGCACTGCGTGCTCGCGGGGGAGGGGCCGGAGCACGCGGCGCTGGAGGCGCTGGCGGCGGAGCTGGGGATCGCGGACCGGGTCCACTTCCTGGGCTTCCGCCGCGACGTGGGCGACGTGCTGGACGCGATCGACGTGCACGTGGTCTGCTCGGACAAGGAGGGGATGGCGAACGCCATGCTGGAGGCGATGGCCGCCGGCGTCCCCGTGGTCAGCACGCCCGTGAGCGGCGCCGAGGAGGCGCTGGAGCCGCTGCCGGACGGGCGGCGCCCCGGGCTGCTGGTGGCCCCCGGCCCGGCGGAGATCGCCGAAGCGCTCCGGGGGATGCTGGAGGACCCGGCGCGGCTGGCGGAGATGTCCGCGGCGGCGCGGGAGCGGGTGGAGGAGCGCTTCTCGTACGAGGGGTTCCTGGACCGCTGGGAGCGGCTGCTGGAGGAGCGCCCGTGAGCCGCGCCCTCAGGGTGGCGATGCACGTGGACGGCCCCACCGTCCGCGGCAGCGAGCGGCAGAGCCTGCTCCTGGCGGAGGAGCTGCTGCGGCGCGGCCACCGGCTGACGGTCTCGTGCCGCGCCGAGGGGCCGGTGCGGGACGCCTTCGCCGCGCTGGGGATCCCCACCACCGGCGCCCGCCCACGCGGCGACGCGGACCCGTGGAGCGCCGCGCAGTTCGTCGCCTGGCTGCGGCGCGAGCGGCCGGACGCGGCGCTGATGACCTCGTGGGTGCGCGCCTTCGGGGCGGGGTGGGCGGCGCGCGCGGCCCGGGTGCCGCGCGTCGTGCTGCGCATCGGGGAGGTGCACGCCATGCCGCCGGGGATCGGCGGGTGGAAGTACCGACTGGCGCTGGCCCGCTGCACCGACGCCGTGATCGCCAACTCGCGTGCCGTGCGCGACCACTACCTGGCCGCGGTGCCGGGGCTGGCGCCGGAGGCCGTGTACTACGTCCCCAACGGCGTCCGCCTCGCCCCCGCCGCGCCGACGGACCTCCGCGGCGAGCTGGGGATCCCCGCGGACGCGCGGGTCGCCGTGGGCGTGGGCGGGCTGGAGCGCCGCAAGGGCTTCGACCTGCTGGTGGGCGCGCTCGCGCTGACGGCCGACCCCGGGCTGCACGTGGTGGTCGCGGGCGAGGGGCCGGCGCGGGATGCGCTGCGGGCGCGGGCGGAGTCGCTGGGCGTCGCGGACCGCGTGCACCTCCTGGGGCAGCGCCGCGACGTGGCCGCGGTGCTGGCGGCCGGCGACCTGTTCGTGCTCAGCAGCAGGAGCGAGGGGATGTCCGTGGCGATGCTGGAGGCCGTCACCGCGCGCCGGCCGGTGATCTCCACGGACGTGGGCGGCGCGTGGGACGTGCTCGCCCCGCGCGAGGGGCGCCCCGCCGCGGGGTGGATCGTCCCGCCGGACGACGAGCGCGCCCTTGCCGGGGCGCTTTCCGAAGTGGCGGGCCTCCTGCGCGCCGACCCAGCCGCCGTGGCGGCGCGGGTGGACGAGGCCGCCTGGCGGCTGGAAAACTGGTTCACGGTGACGAGGATGATGGACGGCGTGGAGGCCGCGCTCCTGGGGCTGCCCTTCGACCACGCGGGGTCCGCGTGACGTCGCTCCGCTATCCCGGGCGGCGCGTGTGCGTGGTGCTGCTCACCGGGCTGGGGGACGTGGTCAACGGCCTCCCCCTGGTGAACGCGCTCAAGGACCACGACCCGTCGCTGCACATTACGTGGGTGGTGGAGCCCATGGCGTCTGTGATGCTCCGGCCGCACCCCTCGGTGGACGACGTGGTGGTCTACCGGCGGCGGCAGGGGGCGCGCGGCGTGTGGGAGCTGGCGCGGGAGCTGAGGCGGCGCAGGTTCGACGTCACGCTCAACCTCAACGTCTACACCAAGAGCGTGTGGCCCACGCTGCTCTCCCGGGCCCGGCACCGGGTGGGGTTCGACCGGGCGCGCACCTTCGAGGGGGTGTGGCTGGCCGCCAACCACCACCTGGAGCCGCGGCCGCGCGGGCACACGGTGGACATGTTCATGGAGTTCGCCGCGCACCTGGGCGTTCCCGTGCCCGCGGCGCCCGAGTGGCGGATCCGGTTCACGGACGAGGAGCGGCGGGAGCAGGCGGAGTTCTTCGTCGGCATGGACCGGCCGGTCGCCGCGGTGGTGCCCGCCTCCGCCATCCACCGCAAGGACTGGCTCCCGGACCGCTGGGCGCGGGTGGCGGACGCGCTGGAGGGCGACTTCGGCTTCCGCGTGGTGCTCATGGGCGGGCGCGGCGAGCGGGAGACCCGCATCGCGCGGGAGATCGAGGAGATGGCGCGCGTCCGGCCGCTGTCCGCCATGGGCGACCCGATCCGGCGCATGGCGTGGATGCTGGAGCGGAGCGCGCTGGTGCTGGCGCCGGACACCGGGCCGCTGCACATCGCGCGGGCGCTGGACGTGCCGGTGGTCGGGCTGTACGGGCACACCAATCCCTGGCGGGCTGGGCCGTACCGGAGGTACCAGGACCTGTGGGTGGACCGCTACACGGAGCCGGGGGAGGAGCCGGATCCGTCCGGCTTCGCTCCCAAGCGGGGGCGCATGGAGCAGATCACCGTGGACGACATGCTGGAGCGGGTGCAGCGTGCCGTCGATCGCTACGGGGTTCTGCGTCCGCCGGAGGAACGGCCTTGAACGGCGACGGCTTCCGGCTCGGGTTCGGGCGTGCCCCCGGCTGCGCCGGGGTCGGGCTGCGGCTCCGTAGCGCACGATACGACCGTGCGCAACGGAGTCGAGCCCGCGCAAACTGCCGCGCGGTCTCGCCCCTTCGGGCCGGCATCCCTCACGCGACGGCGGGCCCCCTCCCCCCGGCCCCCTCCCCCGCAAGCGGGAGAGGGGGAGCACTGCACAGACACCCGCAGTGTCCCCCTCTCCCAGACTGGCGCTTCACGCTTCGCGTGAACCGGATGAAGGGCCCGGGTGGCGAGCCTCAAGCGAGCCGGGTGAGGGCCGCCGTGAGGGCCGTCCGATGAGCGACTTCCTCTTCAGCACGCGGCGGGTGGAGCCGGGCGTGCTGCGCGGGCACCTGGAGCGCTACCTGGCGCCGGTGACCGTGCGCGTGGAGGAGCGGCACGGGGATTGGGGGTCGCTGGCGGTGGCGCTGGCGCACCACGACCGCGCGGTGCTGGTGGAGGACGGGCGGGGGATCAGCGTTCTCGTCGGGGACCCGGTGGTCCGGGTGCCCGGGACTGCGGCGGGGCGAGCGTCCGTGGGTGACCGGCGGGGGGGCGTGCACCGTCTCCTCGGCGCGGAGGACGCGGTGGCTTGGGACGAGAGGCTGGACGGGCAGTTCGCTGCGCTCGCGGTCGACACGGCCTCCGGGAGCGGGCGGGTGGTGACGGACCTGTTCGCGTTCGTCCCCGTGTTCGCGGCCGAGGACGAGGAGGGCGGGCTGGTGCTGGGGACGCACCTGGACGCGACGGCGTGGGCGGCGGGGCGGAACCGCGACGTGGACCCGGTCTCGGCGGCGGACCTGGTCGTCAACCTGACGGTCACGTTTCCGCACACCGTCTTCCGGGGGGTGGAGCAGCTGTGGCCGGGGACGGAGCGCGGCTTCGCGGCGGGGCGGGGGTGGAGCGGGCCGGGGCGGACGTACTGGCAGCCGACGGAGCACAATCCGTACGGCTCGCCTGGCGAGGCGGCGGAGGCGCTGCGCGACGGGTTCGCGGAGGGCGTGCGCGCCGCGTGCGAGGGCGAGACGACCGTGGGGCTGCTGCTGAGCGGGGGGGAGGACTCGCGGGCGGTGCTGGGGGCGGTGCCGGCGGGGGTGGGGGTGCGGGCGTTCGTCTTCGGGGACAGGGAGAACCGCGAGGTGCGGGTGGCGCGGGCGGTGGCGCGGGCGCACGGGGCGGAGCTGGAGGTGGGGTGCCGGCACCCGGACCACTACGTGCGCGGCTTCGCCGAGGTGGCGGCGCTGGTGGGGAGCGGGCAGCTGTTCATGGACGTGCACGGCTGGGGCTTCCACGAGTCGCTGGGGATCCGCGACCTTCCCGTGGTGCTGGGCGGGCTCTCCTCCGACTCGCTCCTCAAGGCCGACAAGCTGGGCGAGAGCACCAGCGGCTCGGCGGCCGGGGCGGACCGCATCCGCGCCGAGCTGCCGCCCACGGCGCCGGTGCGCGAGGAGCTGGTGGCGGCGGTCGCGGAGCGGCGCGCCGCCTTCCGGCACCGGCTGGCGGAATTGCGTCCGGAGTCGGCGGCGGAGTGGGAGCGGGTGTGGCCGTTCTCCATGCGCAAGCACGCCGCCAACGTGCACGGCAACCGCCGCCTCTTCGCCGCCCACGAGGCGTTCCACTGCAACGCGGTGGTGAAGGTGGCCGCCGCCGTGCCGGTGGGGTGGAAGAAGGACCGCACGCTCTTCCACCGCGCCATGCGCCCGTTCTTCGCGCGCACCTGGCACGTGCCGCACTCGCGCTGGCGCTACCCGTACTTCGGGCGCGCGGCCAACCTGGCGCTGCTCCCCGGCCTGGCCGCCGCCCGCGCCGTGCGCGCCCTGGCCACCGGCGAGCTGCGCGCCCGCCAGGGCCCGTGGCCCAAGTGGAGCAAGGTCGCCGGCTCGCGCGCCGCCGACGACCTCCGCCGCGCGCACCCGCTGCTCGCCTCGCCCCTCGCGGAGGTCTTCGCCCCCGGCGCCACCGAGGACGACGTGGCCCGCGCCATGCGCGAGGGCTGGCACCCGCTGCGGCGCCTGATCGCGCTCCAGGCGGCGTACCTGCTGGGGAAAGCAGGAGAGAGGGGATAGGGGACAGGGAACAGGGGACAGCCTGCAACGGAGGGCCCTCACCCGGCTCGCTTGAGGCTCGCCACCCTCTCCCAATTCTGGGAGAGGGGGCAACTGCTTGAGATCCAGGTATGGTAAGCAGTTCTCCCCCTCTCCCGCTTGCGGGGGAGGGGGCCGGGGGGAGGGGGCCTGCCACGGCGCACCGACCCTTGACCTCCGGGAAGCCCTCCCCCGGCACGGGGGAGGGTGGCGGCTCTCAGGCCGCCGGGTGGGGGCCCACGGACGCCAGCGCGGGCCCCGCGTGAGGGATGCGAGCGCGAAGCGGCGAGACCGCGCGGCCGTTTGCGTGGGCTCGCCTCCGTTGCAAACGGTAGTATCGTTTGCTACGGAGCCGCAGCCCGACCCCGGCGCAGCCGGGGGCACGCCCAGGTCGTCGGTTCCACAAGTAACTACGAGAAAATGAGCGACATCACACGGCAGCGCGTCCTCGTCACGGGGGGGATGGGCTTCATCGGGAGCAACTTCGTCCGGCTGCTGCTGGCGGAGAGGCCGGATTTCGAGGTCTGGAACCTGGACGCGCTCACCTACGCGGCGAACCCGGAGAACCTGTCCGACGTGGCCGCCGCCGCGGAGGCGGAGGGCCGCTACCGCTTCGTCCGCGGCGACATCGCCGACCCCGAGACCATGGCCCGCCTGTTCGCGGAAGCGCGGTTCCGGTCGGTGGTGCACTTCGCGGCGGAGAGCCACGTGGACCGCTCCATCGCCAGCGCCGGGCCCTTCGTCCGCACCAACGTGGTGGGCACGCAGACGCTGCTGGACGCCGCCCTGGCCCACGGGGTGGAGCGCTTCGTCCACGTGTCCACCGACGAGGTGTACGGCGACCTGGAGCCGGACGAGCCCGCCTTCACCGAGGAGACGCCGATCCGCCCCTCGTCGCCGTACAGTGCCAGCAAGGCCGGCTCCGACCACCTGGCGCTGGCGTACCACCGCACCCACGGCATGGACGTGCGGGTGACGCGCTGCTCCAACAACTACGGGCCCTACCAGTTCCCGGAGAAGCTGATCCCGCTGATGATCGTCAACGCGCTGGAGGGGGAGCCGCTGCCGGTGTACGGGCGCGGCGACAACGTGCGCGACTGGATCCACGTGGAGGACCACTGCCGCGGCGTGCTCGCCACGCTGGAGCGCGGCCGGGCGGGGCGGGTCTACAACTTCGGCGGGGCCAGCGAGCGCAGGAACCTGGACGTGGTGAGGCAGATCGCGGCCGCGGTCGGCGCCCCGGACGACCTGATCCGCTTCGTCACCGACCGGCCGGGGCACGACCGGCGCTACGCCATCGACTTCTCCCGCGCACGGGCGGAGCTGGACTGGACGCCGGCGCGCAGCTTCGAGGACGGGCTGGCCGACACCGTCCGCTGGTACCTGGACAACCGCGGCTGGTGGCAGCGGGTGCGCGACGGCGCCTACCGCGAGAGCGCGGCCATGATCGCCAGCTGGGGTGCCGGCGGGGCGCAGCCGGCCGCCCGGTGAGCGCCGCGCGGAAGAAGGAGGAGACCCGCCCGACGCTCGCGCACCGGGTGGAGTACGTGCTGGCGCGCGGGCTGGAGCGCGCCGTGTCCGTGCTCCCGGAGCGCGCGGCGGAGGGGCTGGGCTCGGGGGCGGGGAACCTGGTGGGCGGGCCGCTCGCCGTCCGCCGCGGCGTGGTGGAGGCCAACCTGCGCATCGCCTTTCCCGAGGCGTCGGACGAGTGGATCCGCGAGACCGCGCGCGCCGCCTACCGTCACCTGGGGCGCGAGGCCGCGGCCATCCTGCGCCTGTCCCGGCTGGACGCCGCCGAGGTGGTGCGGCGCACCGACGCGGACGGCTGGGAGGAACTGCAGGAGGCGCGGGCCGAGGGGAAGGGGGTGATCCTGGCGACCGGGCACTTCGGCAACTGGGAGATCGCCGCCGCCGCCGTGGCCGCGCGCGGGGTGCCCATCGCGGCCATCGTCAAGCGGATGGGGAACCGGCTGGTGGACGCCCGGCTGGAGGCGCTGCGCCGCCGGCTGGGAGTGGAGACCATCGAGATGCACCAGGCCAGCCGCCAGGTGCCGCGCGTGCTCCGCGAGGGCGGCGTCGTCGGCATCGTCGCCGACCAGGACGCCCGCCGCTCCGGCGTGTTCGTCCCGTTCTTCGGGCGCCCCGCCTCCACCCACCGCGGCACCGCGCTGTTCGCCCTGCGGCTGGGTGCGCCCGTGTTCGCCTGCACGGCCCGCCGCCTCCCCGGCGACGAGGTGCGCTACGAGGTCCGCGGCCGCCGCGTCCCCGTGCACTCCACCGGCGACCTGGAGGCCGACGTGGCGCGCCTCACCGCGCAGATGGCCGCCGCGCTGGAGGCCGACGTGCGCGCCGCGCCGGAGCAGTACTTCTGGTTCCACCGGCGCTGGAAAACGAAGCCGCCGCCGGAACCGACCCGCTCCGGGGAGGGTATTCCGGAAGCTGGCGACGATCCCGATCCGACACCCGGCCGCATCCCGTGATCTACTTCTGCATCCCCGCGCTGGACGAGGCGCCCACCGTCGGCGTGCTGCTCTGGAAGCTCCGCAAGGTCATGGCGGAGTTCCCGCGCGAGTACGAAGTGCTGGTGCTGGACGACGGCTCCACCGACGGCACGGCCGAGACCGTGGAGCCGTACGCGCGGGTGCTCCCGCTCACGCTGCTGCGCAACGAGCGCACGCAGGGGTACGCGGCCGCGCTGGAGCGGCTGCTCCGCGAGGCGGTGGCCCGCTCCACCCACCCCAAGCGCGACGTGGTGGTGGTGATGCAGGCCGACTTCACCGAGGCCCCGGAGGACGTCCCCGGGCTGGTGAAGCGCATGGAGGGCGGGGCCGACGTGGTGGGCGCCTCCGCGGTGGAGGCGGGCCCGCAGCACTCGCGGGCGCTGCGCTGGTCGCGACGGGGCCTTCCCTGGCTCCTGGGCCGCGCCGCCTTTCCGCGGGAGATCCGTGACCCGTTCTCCGGCTTCCGGGCGTACCGCGTCGCCGTGCTGAAGCGGGCGCTCGGCGAGCGCGAGGGGAAGCCGCTGCTGACGGGGCAGGGGTGGGCCGCCAACGCGGAGCTGCTCCTTGCCGTCGCGCCGCACGCGCGGCGCGCGGAGGCGGCCGAGGTGTCGGTGCGCTACGACCGGCGCGACCGGGAGAGCCGCTTCCGGCCATGGGGCGCGCTCGCGGAGGTGTGGCAGCTGTCGCGCAGGGCGCCGTGCGCGCCCCGGGCGCGGGCCGCGCCGCCCGCCGAGCAGCCGAGCTGAACGACGGGGGAACATGCGATCCAGATTCTCCGGCCGCCGGGCGCTCGCCGCCCTCGCGGCCGTTCTCGGCCTGGCGGGGGTCGCCGACGCGCACTCCCCGGCCCTGCAGCAGCTGGTGGCGACCCCGCGCGACTCCGCCGTGGAGGCGCCGGTTCGCGCCGCGCCCTTCGGCGCGGGCGAGAAGGCGGAGTACCAGGTCAAGCTGGGCGTGATCCGCGTGGGGAGCGGGGTGATGCAGGTGGTGGGGATCGAGAAGGTGCACGGCCACGACACCTACCACGCCCGCTTCCGCATCGCCGGCGGCAACCGCATCGCCCGGGTGGACGACCGGTTCGACACCTGGATGGACGTGAACGGGCACTTCTCGCGGCGCTTCAAGCAGGACCAGAAGGAGGTCCGCTTCGAGCGCAACCGCACCTACGAGTTCTTCCCGGAGCGGCGCGAGTACCGCCGGCTGGACAACGGCGAGACGGGCACCATCCCCACCGACCGTCCGCTGGACGACATCTCGTTCATCTACTACGCGCGCACCCTGCCGCTCCGGGTGGGCGAGACGTACCGGCTGAACCAGTACTTCAAGGAGAGCGGCAACCCGGTGGTGCTGCGCGTGCTGCGGCGCGAGACGGTCACCGTCCCCGCCGGCACCTTCCGCACCCTCGTGGTGCGTCCCGTCATCCGCACCAAGGGACTGTTCAGCGAGGGCGGCGAGGCCGAGGTGTACTTCAGCGACGACGCCCGCCGCATCCCGGTGATGATCCGCAGCCGGGTGCCGGTGATCGGCTCGCTCACCATGCAGATGACGCAGTACACCGCCGGGCGCTGACTCCCGGTTTCGCCCGCGGCCCCGCTCCCGTAGCTTTCCGCTCTCCCCGGCCCCCGCCGGGGCGCCACGGGAACCGAGCCGAGCGATGAGCCTTCCAGACGACCGAGAGATCCCCGAGAGGTCCGCCCCGGCGCCGCGCCCGGAGGCGGACCTTTCGCGCGTCCGCACCGTGCCCGTGGGCGGGCGGCCCAACAAGGTGCTGGCCGAGCACTTCGCCTCGCCGCCCCCCGCGGACCCGGCGGCGCGGAGCTTCGGCGCGTTCCTGGGCTCGCTGCCGCGCATCCTCCAGGCGGAGGCGCTGCTCCAGGTGGTGGACGCGGTCGCGGCAGCCGTCCGGGGTGGAAAGGCGGTCGTCTGGATGCTGGGCGGGCACGTGGTGAAGACCGGGCTCGCGCCGGTGTTCATCGACCTGATGCGGCGCGGCGCGGTCACCCACCTGGCGTCCAACGGCTCCGCGGCGATCCACGACTACGAGATGGCGCGCTGGGGCGGCACCAGCGAGGACGTGGAGGCGGGTCTGCGCGACGGGTCGTTCGGCATGGCGGACGAGACCGGGGCGGACATGAACCGGGCCTTCCGCCGGGGGATGGAGCAGGGGTGGGGGATGGGGGAGGCGCTGGCCCGCGACCTGGACGCGCGCGGCGACCTTGCGTTCCCGGAGCTGTCGCTGCTGCTCCAGTCGCACCGGCTGGGGATCCAGTACACCATCCACCCGGCGCTGGGGGCGGAGATCATCCACCAGCACCCGCTCGCGGACGGCGCCGCCATCGGCGACACCGGGCACCGGGACTTCCGCCGGCTGGCCGCCGTGCTGCCGGGGCTGGACTCCGGCGGCGTGGTGCTCAACGTCGGGTCCGCGGTCGTGATGCCCGAGGTGTTCCTCAAGGCGCTGACCGTGGCGCGCAACCTGGACGAGGGGCGGCCGGGCGGCTTCGTCACCTGCGACCTGGACATGCTCCGGCACTACCGGCCCCGGGTCAACGTCGTCGAGCGGCCGACCCGGTCGAGCGGCGGGCGCGGCTACCAGATCACCGGCCACCACGAGATCATGGTTCCGCTGCTGGCCTGGGCGATCACCGAGCGCCTGGATTCCGCCGGGTAGACGCTTCGACGCGCTTCGTCGGCTCTGGCGGGCCGCCACGGAGCCCGGTTCCTGCTGCACCATTTCGCCACCTGCATTTGCAAGCGCGGGCGGCAGGCTCCTGATGACCCCAGGCGTCTTCTGACATTGTGGGACCGTGTCCGCCGGAGGCGACTAGACCCTGGTCGGAAGCAGGCAAAACGTAGCGCGACTTTCTTCATGTCAAGGGGGGGGCTGGCCGGACAGCGGGAGCGCGGGGAGGACGAGCAAATCCCCCAAGCACCGCTTCTCGGGGGACTTGCTTGGAAGGAACCGCCACGGAGCTACTTAGGCGAAGCCGATCCCGTCCGCCGGGTCGAATGGTTGGTCGATCTCTACAGCAGCGCCCGGCTCTGTCCAAACATCGAAATACCCGTCCAGGTCCGCTTCACAGGTCAAGAGCCGTCCCGGAGTAGGCCTGAATCATATATTTGATGACAGCTACGACGGCTGTCTGTGAATCATTTCGGGGCGTATAGTAGCGAAGCACCTGAAGAGTCGCGTTTTCGGCAATCGGAGCCCCATTTACTTCCCGCATCTTCATGAAACATTCCCGCTCCGTGCAAGGGACCGGATCCGATGCGGGCCAACCCAAATCTGGACGTGGTGGACACCACCCCAAGACCCTTCCTCCGGTCCCGACATGGCCGCGGAAAGAACTGGACCTTCTCAAAGATGTAGGTGGGGAATTGGGCGTGATCCTGTGGCAGCGTGTGCGTGCCGTGAAGCTTTGGGGTTCGACGCCACGGGCACAGAGGCCCAAACTCTTCAGCGGACTGTCCTCGGCATGGCCCGAGCGTTTGGCATTGGTTGCCGCACAAGCTCCATCGATTGCAGGCGCGGTAAACGTCCTCACCGAAGTGGTCACGAAACCAGGCTCGGTCGAAGTCGCGGGTCTGGTGCAGGCGTCGCATGAAGTTGCTTCGTGGGCTGAGGAGCACGGGCGGATCGAAACGGCCCTCCAGTATGCAGAAGCGGCGGCGATAGCAGATCAGGACAACCCCGCGGCCGCAGCTCTGGCAGGGCAGCTTTGTACCCGCGTCGCCGCCATAGATCGAGCAACGGTCTGGCTCTATCGCTCGATGGAACTGGCCCGGCGCGGGAAGGATCGTGAATGGCAGATTCGCTCGCGGCTGCGGCTTGGTGCGCACCTGTTCCAGCTTGCCGAGTACGCCCCGGCCAAGAGGCTGTTTCAGAGCGCCTACAACATCGCGTTGCGCACCGGCCGTAGGGTCCTCGCAGCACAAGCGCAGCACGATCTGCTTACTCTCGCATCGGACCGTGGTACGTACGCGGAGGGTGAAATGCACGCCTGGGAAGCGCTGAGACTCTACCCGGTTTCCAACCCCCGCGTTGCACCTCTGGCGCATGACTACGCCTTCCTGCTTACCAAACATCACTACTTCGCTCCAGCACTCACAATTCTTGAAGCGGCACTGCCGCTGGTCCGGCAACCGCAAGAGCGGATTACGGTCCTGGCAACTCTTGCCCGAACTGCTGCTTCGAGGGGAAATAGAGATCGGTTTGAGGAAGCCCGGGAGGAGGTCCTTCAGATCGCGAAGGCATCGGAAGAGCGGGCTGCGGCGGCTTTTGTCCGTTTGGCGGAAGGATTGTTGTCTTTTGGAGAGTGGGAGCAGGCGGGGAAGATGGCACGGAATGCCGTAGAGATCGCCACCAGGAGGAAAGAGGTAGAACCGAGGGGACTCGCCGAAGCACTGCTTGAGGAGTGTACCCAGCGCAGAGCGCCAGAGTCCGACAAGGGTGTTCCCGAAGGAAGCCGTATCGAAATACTCGCCAGGAAATTTCTTTCGCGGCTACGCAAGCAACAGCGATCCGCTCCCGCCAAGTAGGTCAGAGCGGACCGCTGTTGGCTGAAACCTCGGTCTAAGCGTCACACGGAACGATGATGTACCCGCCGGACCCGACGCTCCCACCATTGGAGAAGACATAGCAGGTCCCTTCTTCAGGCGAGTTGGTCGTCGTTCCTGTATTGGTTGTTCCGGTTCCATCTCTTCCACCGGAACCGATGCTTCCGCCATTGTCGAGACGTGGAGCATCGGGGGCTGTTATCGCTCCCGAATCGGAGCAGGCCGCCAGGACCAGAGCTGCTGTACTCAGAGCGGCCAAGGCGCGGATCCTCTGCATAGCGGTTTCTTGGGTAAACGTGGATGAAGGGAGGGAGCTACATGCAAACTATCCAGGCCGCGTGATTCCCGCCAGTAAAACCCGGATTATAAGCCGTGGCTGAAAGAACTTAGGGGCTACCGTCAAAGTCGCCCCTGAGCAACATGCGGGGAAAAGGCTGGAGAGGCGGCCACCGCGCACCAAACCCCGCCCCGCCTCCCCGCAATGCCGCCGTTGCCGTGCTCCCCTCCCCCTTTGCGGGGGAGGGGCCGGGGGAGGGGGGTCAGGCGAACTCCAGGATCGCGCGGTTGAACGCCTCCGCGGCGCTGAAGTGCACCGCGTGGGCTCCGCCCTCGATCCACACGACCCGCTTCTCGCCCGGGAGCCCGCGCGCCAGCATCTCCGCGAAGTCGGGGGACACCACCGGGTCGCGGGCGCCCACCACCACGCGCGAGGGGGCGCGCACGTGCGGGAGCAGCGGCAGCGGGTCGTGGTCGGCGCCGCGGCGCCAGGTGCGCCACACGCGCAGCGGGCCGGCGCGCAGGTACGCCTGCGCCACCACCGGCACCAGGTGCGGGTCCTCGCGGGGGATGTCCAGCAGGAAGCCCCACCCCTGCCGCAGCATGCGGCGGCGCCAGGGGGCGCCGGTGGGGGAGGCGAGCACCAGGCGGCGCACCGCGTCGGGCGCCTGCACCGCCAGCTCCAGCACGCTCTGGCAGGAGAGCGAGTGGCCCACGAACAGGGCGGGGCCCAGGCCCAGCGTGTCCGCCCAGTCGCGGAGGGCGGCCGCCTGCTCCGGCACCGACAGCGCGCCCACCGCCGCCTCCGTGCGGCCGAAGCCGGGGAGGTCCGGGGCGAGCACGCGGAAGCCGGCGGCGGCCAGCGGCGGGCCGTTGCGGTACCAGTAGTCCGCCGAGACCCCCAGGCCGTGCACCAGCACCAGCGGGGGGCCGCTCCCCGCGTCGCGGAAGCGGACGCTCCAGCGGCCCACCCGGACGCGCTGGCTCCCCGCCCAGGCCGCCGCGGTCTCCGCCAGGCCCGGAGCAGCCGTCGCGGGCGGCCTCACTCGCCCACGCTCTCGCCGCGCAGGAAGTCCGCGACCAGGCGGTTGAACTCGTCCGGGCGGTCCACCATGGGGTTGTGGGCCGCGCCGCGGAGCACCGCCAGGCGGGCGCCGGGGATCCCCTCGCGGAATTCGCGGGCGTGCTCCACCGGGATGATGGTGTCCAGCTCGCCCCAGACCACCAGCGTGGGCGCGGCCACCCGCGGCAGCAGCGGGCGCACGTCGTCGCGCAGGATGTGGCCGATGGCGCGCAGGATGGTGCGCGGTCCGGCCAGCAGCGCGTCGCCCACGATGGTGGGGAGGAAGAGCGGGTCGCCCCAGCGGCGCGGCGGCGTCAGCTCCGCCGCGAACCTCACCAGCGTGCGCGGGGTGACGGGGCGGGGGATCCCCGCCGCGTCCACCAGCACCAGCCGCCGCACCCGCTCCGGGTGGCGCGCCGCCAGGTGGACGGCGATCTGCCCGCCCATGGAGTGCCCCACCAGGTCCGCCGGGCCCAGCGCCAGGCGGTCCATCCACCCCGCCAGCAGGTCCGCGATCTCCCCGATGGGCGGCAGCGTGCCGCGAACGCGCGTCCGACCGAAGCCGATCACGTCCGGCACCACCACCCGCGCGCCCCGCGCGAGCGCCGGCACGTTGCGGCGCCACCACCGCGACGAGCCCGAGAGGCCGTGCAGCAGCACCAGCGGCTCCCCCTCCGTGCCGAACTCCGCCGCGTGGATGCGGTGCGGCGGCACCTCGGTCACCGAGCGGCGGTCCGGCAGCCACGGCCACCGCATGGGGAGGCGCGGGTCGCCGGCGAAAGGGTCGTGCCGGAGCGTGGGGGAGAAGCGGGCGATCATCTTGCGGCGGAACGGGTTCGGGGCCCCGCGGGGCCGATCGCCCGCGTGGCGTGCAAGTGCCGCGCCCCGCCGGCCGCCGCACAGGGGCGGGTGTTTCCAGAAAGCCCGCGAGGTGCTATATTTGAAGCTTCCGAAGCACACCGAATTTCCCACCTCGCGAGCGAGGTGCCACTGCACATATCCTGGGAGGCATTTTGACCCGTAAGAAGAAGACGTCGGCCCCCAGCCGGGGCCCCAGCGAGATCGAGCAGGCGCGCAACGACCTGTTCGGGCACATCCACCGCTGCGGCGTGCTCCGCGCCGACGAGGAGCAGCAGCTCGAGTGGATGAAGGACACCATCGAGTACCTCGCCGAGTGCTACCCGTCGCTCACCGAGGGCGAGCTGGAGGACCTCAAGAACATCGGCCTCCGCTTCTGCCGCCCCGTGATCGACAACGCCGCCCCCGGCGGCGAGTCCGAGCAGGCCCCGTCCGCCCAGGACGGGGACGAGGCGGGCGAGGAAGAAGTCGCCGCTTCCGCCGCCTGACGCGGAAGCTTCGGGGCCCCGATCCCGGGGCCCCGATCCGGCCCTGCGCCGCCTCCCATGGACACCCACCCAGCCGTTCCCCTCTTCCTCGCGCTTCCCGCGCTCCTCGCGGCAAACGCTTTCTTCACCGCAGCAGAGTTCGCGCTCCTCACCCTCCGCCGCTCCGCGGTCCCGCGAGAGGGCGAGGCGGCCGCGTCGCGCAGCCACTCCGCACCCGACCGCACCGACGAGCTGGCGCTCGCCGCGCAGCTGGGGCGGAGCGCCGCGTCCGTGCTGCTGGGGTGGCTCGCCGCGCACGCCGTGCGCGACGCCTACACCTCCCTCCCGCCGGGCGCCGGGATGCGCCTCCTGGGCATGCCCCTGCCGTACGCCGGGGCGGCCGCGCTGGCGCTCGCCGCGGTGGTGCTGCTGCACGTGGTGGTGGGCGAGCAGGTCCCCAAGCTGCTGGGCGCCGGCCGCGCCGAGCGCACGGCGCGCATCACGCTGGGCCCGCTGCGCGCCTTCGGGCTGCTGCTGCGGCCGCTCACCTGGCCGCTGGCGCGGCTGGTCCCCCTGATGCTGCGCCCCTTCGGCGTGTCCGGCGGCTTCCACCCGCTCGTCTACACCCCCGACGAGATCCGCATGTTCGTGGCGCGCAGCTCCGAGCAGGGCGTGGTGGAGGAGGACGAGCGCGAGATGATCCACGGCGTCTTCGAGTTCACCGAGACCGTGGCGCGCGAGGTGATGACCCCGCGCACCGAGATGGTCGCCGTCCCCGCCGACGTGTCGCTGGACGCGCTGCTGGACGCCGTGGTGGCCGAAGGGCACTCGCGCTACCCCGTGTACGAGGGCTCCATCGACAGCATCGTGGGGGTGGTGCTCACCAAGGACCTGTTCCCGCTGCTGCGCGACCGCGATCCCGCCGTGGGCGAGTCGTTCGACGTGCGCCGCGTCATGCGCGAGCCGTACTTCGTCCCGGACACCAAGCCCGTGGACGACCTCCTGGCCGAGTTCCGGCAGCAGAGCGTGCACCTGGCCATCGTGCTGGACGAGTTCGGGGGGACGTACGGGCTGGTGACCATGGAGGACCTGCTGGAGGAGATCGTCGGCGACATCAACGACGAGCACGACGTGGCGGAGCCGGACTTCGCGGCCACGCCCGAAGGGGACTTCCTGATCGACGGGGGCGCGTCCATCTCCGAGGTCAACGAGCGCTTCGGCACGTCGTTGCCCGAAGAGGACTTCGACACCGTGGGCGGGTTCGTGTTCGGGGCGCTGGAGCGGGTTCCCGTGGTGGGCGACGTGGTCGCGGTCCCTTCTTCGGGCGGCGGCATGGAATTGCGCGTGGAGGAGGTGGACGAGCGCCGCGTGTCGATGCTGCGCCTCACGCGTGCTCCCGTGGCCGAAAAGCGCTGAACGGCGTTTGACTGCGGGTTCGGGCGTGCCCCCGGCTGCGCCGGGGTCGGGCTGCGGCTCCGTAGCAGACGAAACGACCGTCTGCAACGGAGTCGAGCCCCGGCAAACTGCCGCCGGGTCTCGCCGCTTCGCGCTCGCATCCCTCACGTGACGGCGAACGGCGCCCCCACCGGGATCTCCCGGCGGGGGCGCCGTTTCGCACTTTCGCGCTGCCGTTCAGCGTACTCCGTACTTCGTGCTCCCGTCCGGCGTCACGACGTCTTCGGCGGCTTCGCCAGGCCCACGAAGATCACGATGCCGTCGCCGCCGGGGTTGCCCGTCTTCGGGGGGAAGTCGTTGCCGAAGTCCGGCTTCCAGTTGTTGACCACCCACACGTTGCCGGCCTGGTCGATCACGCAGCTGGTGGAGCGCATCAGCGGATTGTAGCACGGCTCGCTGCCGGCCCCGTAGAGGAGCTCGCCGTCGTGCAGGCGCACCGGCTCGCCCGCCGACTTCAGCGTGTAGCCGGTGGCGGGGGAGATGGGATCGCCGGTGCGGAGCCCCGCGTCGCGGTTCTTCTGCGTGTCCCCCGCGAGCACGGACAGCGCGGCCGTGGTGAAGACCTCGCCCAGCCCCAGCTTGCCGAAGTTGGAGACCCACACGTTGTCGTCGCCGTCCACCGCGAGCCCCCACGGCGTGTCGATGCCGCCGCCGTCGTACCCGGCGACCTCCCGCCCGTCCGGGCTGACCCGGTAGACCCTGCTGTCCCCGGACGACGCGATCCAGGCGTACTGCCGCGAGTCGAGCGCGACGACCTTGGTCGCGAACCCCACGGGCAGCTCCATCTCCAGCTTCAGCGAGTCGCCGTCGATGCGGTAGCGGCACACCGTGCCCGGGTTGGCCTGGGGCCATCCCAGCCCGCCGCCGTTGGTGACCCAGGCGCTCCCGTCGTCCGCGACGGCGACGCCGAAAGGCTGGTTCCCGCTCTTCGCCCATAGCGCGTCGCCCTCCACGCCGGCGCGGTAGCAGACCAGCTGGTCGTTCCCGAAGCTCGCCATCCAGATGTTGCCGGCGCCGTCCGACTTCACCGCCTGCACGCGTTCCAGCTGGTTCGTGAACCCGTCGTCGTCGAGCGGGGTTCCGTCGAGCCGGAACGCCGACACGCTCCCCGCGGGTGGATCGTCGTGCCAGCCCCAGCCGTAGTTGCCGACCCAGACCCGGTCCCCCGGGTCGATGTCGATCCCCCACCCGGGGCCCCAGATGCCGCCCCCGGACAGGGGGGACTTCGGCCTGCCGTTCGTCCCGTCGGAGGGCCTCCCGTCGGGCCGCAGCACCATGATGCACTTGGCGGAGTACGGCTGGCCCTGTATGACGTTGTTGGCCACCCAGGCGTAGCCTTCCTCGTCGAAGACGATGTTGGCCGGCCCGCCGAACATGAAGGCGTCGTCGCCCGAGTCGTTCACCTTCACCGCCAGCGTCCACGCGTCCGGCTGCTGGCTCGGCTCCAGCGCGGGCGTGAAGACGTCCGCGAGCTGCGCCTGCTGAAAGATGCCCTCCACGTTGTTCGCCGGGTTGCGGGCGATGCGGACGAGGGCCTGGAAGGTGTCCGCGGGCGGGTCCTCCCCCGGCGGGGTGGCGAGCAGCAGCAGCTCGCCCGTGGCGCCCGGCACCCCGCGCACGCACGCGGCGACCAGGTTGCCCAGCGCGCGGATCGACCGGAGCGCGATCGTCTCGTCCGCGTTGGGGGACGACTGCATCACCGGCGAGGGCATCCCCGAGAAGGGCGGGACCAGGTTCTCGCACATGCCGGCCGCGATCCGCAGCCCGAACGTGGGCCCTTGCAGGGTGGTGCCGGCCGCGAACTGCGCCATGCCGAACGCGGCGGCCACGGTCGTGAGCTCGTTGACGATGATCGGGCCGTTGAACTCCCTTCCGACCACCGTCATCAGCACCACGCCCCCGCCCGCGTCCACCGTCGCGTAGTAGACGGTGTCGGAGGGGGCGTCGGGGACGGCGACGTGGAACCACCCGTTCGCCTCCGTCGTCCCGCTGCCGATGGAGGCGGGGGCGCCGCCGGTGGCCTGGTACACCGTGACCCGCTTGCCCGCCAGCGGGTACAGGCCGCCCGCGCCCGACTGCACGAGCCCTGAGAAGGTGGTGTCGCTCATGGGAGGGGATCCGGAAAGGGGAGGACCGCGTGGAGCCGCATCCCGGCCAACATCGTTCCGCCGGAGCCCGGTCCGCAACCAAGCGGTTCGAACCGGCCAGGAAGAGGAGCGCCGCGCTCGCGGACCGGGGACGGGCGTGCTCCGCGTCCAGCCACCGGCAGGATCCTAAAGTCCCCGCCGCCCGCTGCCGACACTCCGGGACGTGTATCCTCCGTCCCCGAAGCAACCCCCCCCGGCAGCATGCAGCGCTCCATCCTCCTGATCGACGACGAGCCCGACGTCCTCCGCTCCCTCGGCCGCTTCTTCGAGCGCGAGGGGTGGGAGGTCCACCGCGCCATGACCGGCGAGGAGGGCGTCCGCCTGTACGAGGCGGTCCACCCCGACCTGGTCCTGCTGGACCTGTACCTCCCCGGCATGTCCGGCATCGACGCGCTGGAGGTGCTGGTGCCGCGCGACGCCACGGTGGTGATGCTCACCGGCCACGGCGACATCGAGACCGCCGTGGAGGCGATGAAGCTGGGCGCCGAGAACTTCCTCACCAAGCCGGTGGAGCTGGGGCACCTGGCCGCCGCCGCCGCCAAGGCGATGGAAAAGACCGAGCTGCGCCGCGCCAACCGCGCGCTCGCCGGGCGCCTGGCCGAGGGGCGCCACACCTCCACCCTGGGCGGGTCGTCGCGGATGCGCGAGATCGCGCGGCAGGTGGAGCTGCTCGCCGCGTCCGAGGGGACCACCGTGCTCCTGCTGGGCGAGAGCGGCACCGGCAAGGGGTGGGTCGCGCAGATGCTGCACGCGCACTCGCCGCGGGCGCGCGCGCCGTTCGTGGAGGTCAACTGCGCCGGCCTTTCCGCCAACTTCCTGGACTCCGAGCTGTTCGGCCACGAGAAGGGCGCCTTCACCGACGCCAAGACCATGAAGCGCGGGCTGTTCGAGGTGGCGCACGGGGGGACGCTCTTCCTGGACGAGGTGGGCGACCTCGCCCCGGACCTCCAGCCCAAGCTGCTCAAGGTGCTGGAGCGCAAGACATTCCGGCGGCTGGGCGGCACCCGCGAGATCGAGGTGGACGTGCGGCTGGTGGCCGCCACCAACCGCGACCTGGAGGCCGAGGTGGCCGCCGGCCGCTTCCGCGAGGACCTGTTCTACCGCCTGCACGTCCTCCCGCTCACCCTGCCTCCCGTGCGCGACCGCTCCCGCGAGGACCTGCTGGAGCTGGTGCACCGCCTCATGGGCGACCTGCGCGCCGTGCACCCGCGCGGCGCCGCCCGCCTTTCCGACGCCGCCCTCAAGCTGCTGCTCGCCTACGGCTGGCCGGGCAACGTCCGCGAGCTGCGCAACGTGCTGGAGCGCGCCCTGGTGCTCTCCCTGGGCGAGGACACGGTGCTCCCCGAGCACCTGCCTCCCGAGGTGCGCAGCCCGTCGCCCTCCGCCGCGCCGGTGCGCGAGCACCAGGCCATCATGACGCTGGAGGAGATGGAGCGCCGCCACATCGAGCGCACCCTGGTGATGCTGGACGGCAACCGCACCCACGCCGCCGAGGCCATGGGGATCTCCCGCGCCACGCTCCACAACAAGATCCGCCTGTACTCGCTGGAAGCCGTCGGCCGGAACTGATCGTTTCGTTTCCTCTGGCTTCGGCGGGCCGCTACGGAGCCCGGACGATACTGCTGTCCGGTCTCCTCCGCGGGCTCCGGGAACCCCGCCAAACCGCCGGCGGGTTTCCCTCCGCCGGAGTGAGCCTCGCCAAACTGCCGGCGAGTCTCCCTCCGCAACGGATCATACGGGTACCACGGAACTGTTGAACTGCTGAACTGCTGAACTGCTGAACGGCGGTACGACGGAACAGCGGAACGGCGCCCCCGCCTCGGCATCGAGGCGGGGGCGCCGTGCAGTTGCAGGCTGTTCCCTGTTCCCTATTCCCTGTTCCCTGCTTTCCGCACTCGCCCCTCCACCCTCAGCAGCGCCGCCACCGCGTCCGGGTTGAACTTGTTCCCCGCGCCGCCGCGCAGCACCTGCTCCCACTTTTCCCTCGGCAGGGTCTCGCGGTAGGAGCGGTCGGAGGTCATGGCGTCGTAGGTGTCCACCACGCGCAGGATGCCGGCGAGCAGGAACTCGGGCGTGTCGGGCGAGATCCGGCAGGGGAGCTCGGCGTAGCCGGTGTACTGGTTCTCGATCAGCGGGGCGATGCGCCGCAGCGAGGGGACGGCGCCCACGATCTGCGCGCCCACGCGGGTGTGGGCGCGGATCTGCTCCAGCTCGTCCGGCGTCAGCGGCGTGGTCTTGTGCAGCAGCTCCAGCGACACCCCCATCTTGCCGATCTCGTGCAGCAGCGCCGCGGCGTGCAGCAGCTCGATGTCGGTCTCGTCCACGTCCAGCTCCTCGGCCACCAGGCGCGACAGCTCCGCCACGCGCGAGCAGTGGCCGTGCATGTACGGGTCCTTTGCCTCCATGGTCATCGCCAGCGCGGTGACCATCTCCAGCTGGGCCTCGCGGATGGCGCGCTGCAGGCGGGCCGTCTCCCGGAACATCTCGCCGCGCAGCGACTGCAGGTCGGCGCGGATCCGCTCGATCGCGCCCTCGATGCAGCCGCGCACCTGCTCGCGGTCCAGCGGGCGCGGCAGCACCGAGAAGGGCTCGATCCTGAACCCCGTGGAGGACGAGCCGGTGACGGTGCCGGAAAAGGGGGCGCCGGGCTCCACCACCACCAGGTGCTGGCCCAGCTGGTTGAGCTGGCGGAAGCGGCGCAGGTAGCCGATCCCCTCCAGCGAGCCGCCGCACCCCAGGTCGGTGATCACCACGTCGGGGATGATCCCCTCCTCGAACACGCGGAGCGCCTCCTCGCCGCTGGGGACGGTGAGCGTCAGGTGCCCCTGGGCGCGGATGACCGGGTCCAGCTCGGCGACCACCTCGCGGCGGTCGCTCACCACCAGCACTCTACCGTGGAACATTGCGCAGCCCTCCAGGGGTGGTGACCCGCACCGGCGCGTCCGGCGCGGGGAGCTCCTCGATGAACAGGACGTGGTCCTGGTTGACGACGATGTAGGGGTAGTGCGTGCCGGAGCCCTCGCAGCAGGCGCCCGTCACCGAGATGAACCCCTTGAGCGTGGAAAGGTGGTCCGCCAGGCGCGCGCTGGGCGCCTTGTGCAGGTCGCCCACGATCGTCCGTCCGTCCGTCATGTGGAAGCGGTGCGGGAGCGGGACCTTGTTCCCCACCAGCGACGCGGTGCCGGGGGCGCCCACGGGGCGGGCTGCGGGAGTTGCCTGTGCGATCATGGCTGTGCCTGGGTGGGTGGGTGCTTCAGACGGGCCCAGGGAAGGCAAGGGGTGGTCCAGACACGCGGTGGGTCGACAACCCGTTGTGGGGCAGGGGTTTGGGTCGCCTGGAGAGGGGGGGCGCGGCGGGGCGCCGGATGTCGAGAAACTGGACGGCGGGGGAGGGTCCTGTGGAGCAAGTCGCTGCGGAGCAACGGGTTGCATCGGGTGTACAGGAACCGGGCGGTGTCGGGGCGGGTGGCCGGAAACGGAGCGCGGGCCGGCCCCGGGTGGGGCCGGCCCGCGCGGCGGGTCCGTGGACGGCGGGGTCTAGCGCCGGGTGCGGCCGGCGTCGCGCTTGCCGCGGCCGGGCTGCTCCTGCTTGCGCTCGTCGCGGAACACGTTCTCGAAGCGCCGGGCGCGGACCACCACCCCGCGGGGCGAGGTGCTCTCCAGCTGGGCGAGGACGCGGTTGGTGACCACCGAGGCGACCGTCTCGGTGAGCGACATCATGTCCACGTACATCTCCATGGCGCGGTCGACGTCCACCTCGTCGCCCAGGTCGTCCAGGAGGTCGAGCGCGTTGGCGATGTGGGTCTCGATGATCGCCTCCTCCGAGCGTGCGGCGGCGATCATCAGCTTGCGGCGGGCCTCCGCACTGAGGCGCTTGCGGAACAGGTTGAACATGGCTTCCTCTGGGTCGTTGCGCGGGGGTGCAAGATGCCCTCGCGGGCGCCGCGGCGCAAGATCGGGTCCCGCGCCGGGGCTTGGTCGCCCGGTGGATGCGGATTATATTCGTAAACGGTGTTTCTCGCGTGGCATGCGGGGAGCATCGGAGCGCTCCGGCCCGCCTGCGGACCGGGGCGCCCGCGACAACAGAAACGCAGGGAAAGGGCACCGATGGCGAATCCGTTCCTGAGCTCCGAAGAGTTCGACGAGCGGGCGCACCGCTTCTACGAGTCCGGCGAGTACGACGTGGCGCTGGAGGTCCTCCGCGAGGGGGTCCGGCAGCACCCGGACTCGGCACTTCTGCACGTGGGGATCGGGTACGTCCGCATCGCCCGGGAAGAGTACGCCTGGGCGCGGCGCTCCTTCGAGACCGCGCTGGAGATCGACGAGGAGTACGAGGACGCCTGGGTGGGCCTCGGCGAGACGCTCCTCAAGTTCGGCGACGTGGAGGGGGCGCTCCGCTGCATCGGCCGGATCGACGCCATGGGCCTCTCGGACGACCTGGAGATCGGGCTCGCCATCGGGCGGGCGCTGTACCGCGAGGGTCTGTTCACGCACGCGCGGCACCGCTTCACGGCGCTGGTGGCGGCGCACCCCGACAGCGCCGAGGTGGCCGCGGCGCGCGGGTACACGCTGCACGCCCTGGGCGACGACATCGGCGCGCGGCGCGAGCTGCGCCGCTCGCTGCGCCTGGACGCGGCGCTCCACGAGGCCCGCATCTACCTGGCGCACCTGCTGTACGACCGCGGCGACGCCGAGGGCGCGCTGCGCGAGCTGGAGCGGGTGCCGCCGCAGGAGCACTGGGACACCCTGTCGGTGTGGCGCTTCATCGACCTGAAGTGCTCGCAGGACGGCTGGACGGAGACCGACGACGCACTGGCCCCCTGGCGCACCCGGCTGGAGGAGCTGGAGGGGGAGCCGGACGAGATCGAGCACCTGCTCGCCGAGGTGGAAGCCTCGTTCGAGGCGGCCTCCGAGGACCCAGCGGAGCGCGCCCTGGCCCGGCTGGAGCAGGTGGAGGCGCTGGTCCGCGCCCTCCCGCCCGCGCCCACCCCGCTGGCGCTCCCCGCCTCGGTGCAGACGGGGACGCACCGGGTGCGCACCCCCGAGGGGCGCGTGTTCTCGGGGAGCTGGGAGGAGATCGTGCGCGCCATGCGCGACGCCTCGCCCCACCCGGGCGACTCGCTGGCCGCGTTCATGATCCGCTCGGCCGAGACGGCGCGGGTCCGGACCGGGCAGCGCGTGGTCTGCGACGACGCCGAGTCGTTCGTGCGCGCGAGCGCCCGCGCCGGGCTGCTGGAGATCGAGTCGTAGGCCGGGTACGGACGGGGCCCCGCGCCGGTGCCCGCTCCTTGCATGGGGGGCGGGCGGAACCGGCGCGGGGCCCTTCGCATGCCCCGTGTGTCCGCCCCGGCGAGGGGACGACCTGCTGAAGCGGAGGTGCGCGTGGCCCCGAAGGACGACGACACCGAGACCACCCTGAGGCCGCTGCGGAAGGCCTCGGGCGCCGCCGACCTGCTGCGCGGCGGCGAGGCCGACCCGCAGGCGCGCCGCGCCGCGACCGTGCAGCTGACCGGGGCGGCGGAGGCGACGCTGCGCAGGATGCTGCGCGACGACCCGCACACCCCGGTGGAGGTGAGGCTGAAGGCGCTCGCCCCGGACGAGCTCCCCGCCGACGCGCTGGTGGCGGAGCTGCGCCGGCGCGACCGCATCTCCATCGAGCTGGCCGCCGCGTTCCACGAGCTGATGGGGCGCGCCCGGCGGCTGCGCGAGGGCGGGCTCCCGGAGCCGGGGGACGCGGAGCTGGCGCTGCGGCTCACGGAGCGGCTGGAGTGGGAGGCGGAGGCGCCGCCCCCGCCCCCCGTGCCGGCGCCGGAGGAGCCGGTGTTCGCGGAGGAGGACGCCCTGGTGCACCCGGTGCCGCCGGTCTCGCGCGCGCCCACCAGCGCGCTCCCCTGGGCCCTGGGCGCCGTGGCGCTGATCCTGGTGGCCGCCCTGGGATGGATCTTCCTGGGCCGCGGGGCGGGCGACGACGCGCTGGAGCAGGGGACGGCGCTGATGCGCGCCGGGCAGACGGAGGCCGCGGTGCCCCACCTGCTCGGCGCGTCGCGCGAGGACCCGGAGGACCCGCGCCCCCGCCTGCTCCTGGCCCGCATCTACCGCCAGAGCGGGCGGATGGACGCGGCGCGCACCGAGCTGCGGCGCGCCCTGGAGGCGGCCCCCGAGGACCCGGCGCTGCACCGGGAGCTGGGCTTCCTGCTGCTGGACGCCGGGCGGCCGGAGCTGGCGGTGCCCTCCCTGCGCCAGGCGGTGCAGCTGGACCGGCGGTCCGTGGCCGGGTGGGTGGGGCTGGTGCGCGCGCTGCGCGCCGCGGGCCAGCCGGCCGCCGCGGAGCAGATCCTCAGCTCGCCGGACACCCCGCGGGAGGTTCGCGCCTACGTGGACGGCCCCGGCGCCTCGGCGCAGACCGCGCCCTTCCCCCTCTGACCCCGACCGCATGGACCCCCTCGACCGGCTGTACTGGCGCCTGGTGGAGAGCCTCCGCCGGGAGCGCCCGGGAACGTCCTGGGAGCTGACCGTCGCCGAGATCTACCAGCAGCTCGTCCCCTACCGCACCATCCGCGCGGACCTGGGCTTCGCCGAGCTCCCGGAGTACGAGCACGCGCTGCTGCGCCTGCTGGCCGGGGAGCGCGACTACGTGTCGCTGGGGATCCCCGAGGTGCAGGAGGAATTGCAGCGCGAGCTGCGCGCCCCCAACCCCATCCTGGGGCTGTACCGCGACTACGCGGCGGTGGTGGTGAGGCTGAACCCGGCGCCGCGCCCCCGCCCGGCCGCCCCGGCGCCCCCCGCGGCGGACGACGTGACCGCAGACCCCGCCGCTCCCCCGGCGGCCGCCGCCCCGGTGGCGCCCGCGCAGCCGGCGCCGCTGCCGGCGCGCCCGCCCATGGCGGAGGCGCCGCAGCGCGGCGCGGCGCCGGAGCCGCCCTCCATGCGCACGCCGCCGCACCCGCCGCGGCAGGCCGCGCCCGCGCCGCCGCGCCCGGCGCTCTGCCGCGCCTGCCGCTCGCCGCTGCCGGAGGGGCGCGAGGTCCGGTTCTGCCCGCAGTGCGGGGCCACGCAGCGCCCGCTCCCCTGCGCGGGGTGCGGCGAGCTGGTGGAGCCCGAGTGGAAGTTCTGCGTGGGGTGCGGCCAGCCGCAGCGCCCCCCCGGCGACCGCTGAGCCGGGGGCGGAACGACGCTTGCAAGGGGCGCCGCGAGCGGCGTCCGGCGGTGGGTCGGGGGCCGGCGCGTGACTCGTGCAGAGAAGAGAATGCGGAAAGCGGAGCTGTTGCGGGCGGTGGCGGCGCTGGTGCTGGCGTCGGCGCCGCTGGCCGGGTGCGGCCGGGAAGGGAAGGGCGATGCCGGGGGCGAGGGCAAGGCCGCCGCCCGCGCGGAGGCGGACGACTCGGCGCTGCCGAAGGCGGCGGCCAACGTGGCGCTCCCCGCCGGCGTGACCGCCGGGATGGTGGCCGACGGCCGCAAGCAGTTCGCCACCACCTGCGTGGTCTGCCACGGTCCGGACGCCGGGGGCACCCAGCTGGCCCCGTCGCTGCGCGACGGCGAGTGGATCCACATCGGGGGCGGGTACGAGGAGATCCTGCGCCTGGTCCACACCGGCGTCCCCGAGCCCAGGCAGTACCCGGTGCCGATGCCACCCCGCGGCGGCGGCCCCTTCACCGAGGAGCAGCTGCGCTCGATCGCCGCCTACGTGTACTCGGTGTCGCACGGCAACCGGCAGGCGGCGGCGCCGGCCGATACGGCAGGGAACAGGGAATAGGGAACAGGGAACAGGGAACAGGGAACAGGGAACAGCCTGCAACAGCGCCCTCGCTCGGAGATCCCGGCGGGGCGCCGTTCTATATTCCCGGGGATCGCGCCGAAGGGGTGAACCGGGGGTTTCGGCAGGTTCGCGTCATCTCCCGGAGCTCCGCCTTCCCCGACGCGGGGAGCGGGCGATGCGAAGCCCGCATCCGACGAGCACACCGGCGATGATCGCCGAGACGAGGTGAAAGGGGACGAGCCGCCACGGCGACAGCGGCTCCCAGCTCCGGTGGCCGGGCGCGGCCGTCGGGGAGGTGCGGGCCCAGGCGATGAACGCGTCCCCCACCGGCAGCGCACCGCCCGCGTAGAAGCGCCTCCCCGCGACCTGCAGCGGCATGCCGACCACCTCCACCCCGCCCAGCAGCGCGTCCGCGACGGCATGGTCTCCGTGGACGCGCGCCGCGGCGGCGCCGACCACCACCGCGGGGCCCGAGAAGCCGAAGAGCAGCGGCCCGGTGTCCATGTCGGCCTCGCCCTCCACGCCGCGGGGGTACTCGCGCATCCCGGTGAAGCCCGCCGCCTCCGCCAGGAAGTGCTCGCGGAGAACCGCGTACTGCTCGCGCGCGAACCCCGGATCCGCGTCCACCAGCAGCCGGCTCATCAGCGCCAGGCTCTCCCCGCGAACGCCCCCGCCCGGGCTTCCGGTGCGGGGCTCCGCGGCGTGGGTGAGCGCGCCGAGGCGGGGATCGAGCCGTACGCGGGCATCGGCCACCCAGCGCCGGATCGTCTGCCGGTACCGCGGCGCGACCACCGCGTCGTGAATGCCGAGCGCGGCGACGCCCGGCGCCGTGTCGGCGGGCCAGACCTGCCCCGGGTACGACTCCAGGAACGGGCTGCCGTACGCCGCGAGCGCCCGGGCGAACCGGTCGCACTCCAGGGTGAACTCCTCGACCAGCGCGGGCGGGAGGTTCGCCGGACCGGCCGCGCGGACGTACTCCGCCAGGACGTACAGCGACCACGAGGCGTAGAACGCGCCGTGGGGCGGATCCATCTCCGGCTCGAAGGTGGAGCGCCCGGTCCCGGAGCGGATCGCCGCCAGCGCCCGTCGCGCTTCCGCCAGCAGGTGGGCGCGGTGCGCGTCCCCGGCGTCCAGCTGCCCGGCCATGCGCGCGGAGGCCAGCCCGTAGAGCGACCAGGTGAAGACGTACCCCTCGGGGAAGAGCGCCTGCATCTCCCCGGCCGCGCCGCGGCCGAGCGCCCCCTCCAGGTAGCGCAGCTGCGCCTGCACCGTGGACGGGCCGCCCGGCCGGTGCAGGCGCACGTTCAGGAGCAGCAGGATCGCCAGCGCGAAGGAGACGAGGCCCAGGAGTGCGCGCTTCACCGTCACCGGGGGAGATTGGATGGAGGAGGGGAGCCCGGCCGTCCCGGCCGGCCGTTTCCGTCCGGCCTTGCTGCCGTCCGGAGATCCAGGTAACAGCGGTCGCCGTCCCGTGGCAACCCGGAAAGGAGACGCGCGCGGGCCGGACCGTCCGGCTCCGGAGCGGCCCCAGGGGACACTCTTCGTGGACACGCTCCTTGACGGCTCCCCCCGCCCGCCGGTACCTTCCGTCCCTCACCCCCGAAAAATCTCTCCCGGAACACCCCATAAAATCCGCATGCCCCGCATCGCCGTGATCGCAGGAGACGGGGTCGGCACGGAGGTCACGCGCGAGGCAGTGAAGACGCTGCGCGCGGTGACGGCCGGTGCCGGCCCGGAGCTGGAGCTGGTGGAGTGGCCGCACGGCGCCGACCACTACCTGGCCACCGGCACCACCCTGACGGACGACGAGTTCGCGGACCTGGCGGCCAACTACGACGCCATCCTGCTGGGCGCCATGGGCGACCCGCGCGTGCCGGGCAACGAGCACGCCCGCGACATCCTGCTGGGGCTGCGCTTCCGGCTGGACCTGTACGTCAACTTCCGCCCGGTCCGCCTGCTCCACCCCGACCTCACCCCGCTCCGCGACAAGGGGGAGAAGGACGTGAACTTCGTGATCTTCCGCGAGAACACGGAAGGGGTCTACGTGGGGATGGGCGGCGTGTTCAAGAAGGGCACGCCGGACGAGGTGGCGATGCAGGAGGACGTGAACACCCGCAAGGGGGTGGAGCGCATCGTCCGCGCGGCGTTCGAGCACGCGCGCGCCCACGGGCTGGAGCGCGTCACCATGTCCGACAAGGCCAACGCCATGGAGCACGCGGGCGGCCTCTGGCGCCGGGTGTTCAGGGAGGTGGCGCAGGAGTACCCGGACATCCAGAGCGAGGCGCTGTACGTGGACATGCTCGCCATGGACATGGTGCGCCGCCCGGAGCGCTACCGGGTGATCGTGACGGGGAACCTGTTCGGCGACATCCTCTCGGACCTGGGCTCGCAGCTGGCGGGCGGGCTGGGGCTCTCCGCGTCCGGCAACATCCACCCGGGGCGGGTGTCGCTGTTCGAGCCGGTGCACGGCTCGGCCCCGGACATCGCGGGGAAGGGGACCGCGAACCCGTTCGCGGCGATCCTGACGGCGGCGCTGATGATGAGGCACCTGGGGCACCCGGGGGCGGCGGAGCGGATGGAGGGGGCGGTGCGCCGGGCGATCCACGAGGGGCGGACCACGCCGGACCTGGGCGGATCGCTGACGACCGCTGCAGCCGGCGACGCCATCTGCCGATACCTGGAGGCGGAGGGGGCGTAGCCGTGCGGCTCCGCCCCCTGCGCGACTTCCCGAGCTTCCCGTAAGAGCATGCGCAAGAGGAGCACAACCATCGGCGAGATCCTGGTCGGCCTGGGCCGGATCTCCCCCGAGGACGTGGAGCGGGCCCTGGCCTACCAGCGCGAGTGGGGCGGGTACTTCGGCGACGCCCTGGTCGCCCTGGACCTGGCCACCCCCGCGGAGGTGAAGTGGGGCCTCGCCGACCAGTACGACCTTCCCTTCGTCAACCTGCGCCCCGACGGCATCGACCGCAGCGTGGCCGCCCTGGTGCCGCCGGGCTGGGCCCGCGAGCACCTGGTGCTCCCGGTGCTCCGCGACGGCGACACCGTGACGGTGGTGCTCTCGGACCCGCGCGACCTGGGGCGGCTGATCGAGGTGCAGCAGTTCACCGGCGCGGCCAACGTGGAGGCCGCGCTCTCCACGCCGGCCACGCTGCGCGCGCTGATCGACGCGGTGCACGGTGAGCCGGACATCTCCCCCATCCCGCTGCTGCGCTTCCTGCTGGAGGCGCTGGAGTCGGGCGCGGAGGAGGTGGGGGTGTCCATCCGCTCCGGGCACGCGGGCGGCTGGTCACGGCGCCAGGCCGTGTCGCACCGGACGCTGGACGCCGACGCCCTCCCCGACCTGCGCCGCCTGGTCTCCCCCTTCCCGGACCCGACGGCGGCGCCCGGGGTGCGCCGCTGGCCGGCGCGCATCTCCCTGTCCGGCTGCGTGTGGACGGCGGAGTGCCACGCGGTGGGCGACGGGGCGGCGCTGGAGTGGGCCGCCCGCGTCACCGGCCAGGAGACCGCCGACCCCGCCGCCTGGGTGGAGCCGGACGAGCGCGCCGCCGTGGGGCGGGCGCTGCGCCACGGGAGCGTGGTGGTGGAAGCCTGGGCCGACGACGAGGCGGCGCTGGAGCGCGCCCTCCCCGGCCTCCCCGCGCTGCTGCTGGAGCGCGACCCCCGCTCGGTCCACCTCTCGGACGGGGCCGCGGCCGTGCCCGGCGCGGCGATCACCGTACCCGTGGGCGAGTCGCTGCGCGAGTCGCTCGGGGCGCTCGTCCCCTTCGCCCTGGATGCCCTCTCGCTGGACGTGATGGACGCTTCCCCTTCCGACCTCACCGCCGCGCGCCACGCAGCGCCGCTGGTGGTGGCCCGCCTCCGCTCCGGCGCGGTCGCCGGCGCCGACTTCCGTCTCCTCCTCCGCCGCGAGGGAGACGCCCTGCTCTGGACACGCCACGAGGCCGCAGATGCCGCAGATTGACCAGTTCCTCAAGCTCCTGGTGCAGCACGGGGGCTCGGACCTGCACCTGAGCTGCGGGAGCCCGCCGGTGATGCGGGTGCACGGCCACCTCCAGCGCATCAAGTTCCGCGACCTGGCCGCCGCGGACATGCAGACGCTGCTCTTCGAGATCCTGCGCCCGGACCAGAAGGACAGGTACGACGCCACGCGTGACCTGGACTTCGCCTACGAGATCCCGGGGACGGCGCGCTTCCGCGGCAACGTGTTCATGCAGCACCGGGGGATGGGCGCGGTGTTCCGCGTCATCCCCTCCAAGGTGCTCTCGGCGGACGAGCTGAAGCTGCCGGAGGCGATCCGGAACTTCACCAAGCTGAACAAGGGGCTGGTGCTGGTGACGGGGCCCACCGGCTCGGGCAAGTCCACCACGCTGGCGGCGATGATCGACCTGATCAACGAGACCCGCCCGGAGCACATCCTCACGGTGGAGGACCCCATCGAGTTCGTGCACCCCAACAAGAAGGCGCTGGTGAACCAGCGCGAGGTGGGGCCGCACACGCAGAGCTTCGCGTCGGCGCTCAAGGCCGCGCTGCGCGAGGACCCGGACGTGATCCTGGTGGGCGAGATGCGGGACCGCGAGACCATCTCCCTGGGCCTCACCGCCGCCGAGACGGGGCACCTGGTGTTCGGCACGCTGCACACCAACAGCGCCCACAAGACGGTGGACCGCATCATCGACACCTTCCCCGCCGACCAGCAGGAGCAGGTGCGGGCCATGCTGTCCGAGTCGCTGCGGGGCGTGGTCGCGCAGCAGCTCCTGCGCAAGAAGGGCGGCTCCGGGCGGGCGGCGGCGCACGAGATCCTGGTGGGGACGCCGGCGGTCGCCAACATGATCCGCGAGGGGAAGACCTTCCAGATCCCGTCGCTGATCCAGACCGGCAAGAAGGACGGGATGATCCAGATGGACCAGTCCATCCTGGCGCTGCTCATGTCCGGCCAGGTGGACGCCGAGGAAGCGTACGCAAAGGCCCACGACAAGGGGATGTTCCAGCAGTACCGGGACAAGCCGGGATCGCTGGCCGCGGCGGGCTGATCGGTTCTCGCCGCGTCGTCCGACGAACAGAAGGCCGCTCCGGGTGTCGGGGCGGCCTTCTGCGTTCGCGGCGGGGCCGCTCCGGAACCAGGCGCAGTGCTGCTGAACTACGGTGCCGGCCTGTTTCCTACGCGGGCTCCGCGAGCCACGGAAACAGCCCCGTGTCTCGCTGCGCCGGAGTGAGCCAGCCGAAACTGCCCGGCTGTCTCCCTCCGCAACGGATTTTTGGGGTACTGCGGGAACTGCGACAGCCCGGGCCGACAGAGGTACGGGGCGGGCCGACGGGCCCACCCTCCCGGTCCCAGCCGCCACCCGCTCCGGAGCCCCTGATGTCCGAAGACTCCCGCGCCCGCCTCGTCGGCCCCGTCCGGAGCTCGCCCGGCGTACGGCTGAACCTGGACGGCAGAGCGGGCGGCGCATCGCCGGGCCCCCGGAATCCGACCGCGGGCGCCGCCCGCCCCGGCTGCGTGGGGTGCGGGCTCGCGGGGCTGCTCGGCCTGGTCGTGCTGGGGATGCTGGCGGGGATGTTCACCGACGACGGGGAGCCCACCATCCCGGAGCCGTACGGCCTGAACACCCTGTACAGCGCCGACACCGCCGCGTCCGCGGGCGAGGCCGGCACCGGGGAGGACTTCTGGGTCCACTCGGAGATGAACGTGCGGAGCGGGCCCGGCGAGGAGCACCCGGTGCTGCGGACGGCGGAGCGCGGGGAGCGGGTCCGCCTGGGGCCCAAGGACGCGGACGGGTGGGCGCCGGTGCTGCCGCCCGACGGGACCGGGGGCCCGGCGGGCTACCTGTACCGGGCCAGCGACCAGGTGCGCACCTACCCACCGCCTGCGGCGGACTCCACTCCGCAGCGCGCCGGCTCCGGCACTTCCGCGAGCGGCGGCCGCTCCGGCGCGGCCGGCCGCGGGTACCACCTCGGCCCGCGGGGCGGGTGCTACACCTATTCCGCGGGCGGGCGGAAGCGGTACGTGGACCGCTCGTTCTGCGACTGACGGGGCGAGCCGCCGCTCCGAGCTCCTTGGATCGTCGCGCCCGCGCGCGTACCTTGAATCCGACACACGACACGGCCGGCCGACCCGCAGCGTCCCGTCCGCCGGTCTCCCGCAGCGCGAGGTGGTCCCGTGGGATCACTCGTCACCCGTCCCCTGGAGCGCGCACCCGACGCCGGATCCCTCCGGCGCCCGGGGCGCGCTTCGTCGTTCACCCCTGCCGGGTCCCCGACCCTGGAGGTGCGCATGGCCGACGAAGCCGAAGAATGGCACGTGCCCAGGCTCTGCATCGTCCTGTTCCGCTTCCCGGGCGTGAAGGGTGCCCACGACGCGGTGCGCGACGCCAAGGCGGAGGGGTGGCACCACGACGAGGTGGAGGCCGACGCGCTGGTCTCGCACGAGGCCAACGGCAAGGTGCACGTGCACGACCCGGGCGCCGCGGTGGCGGGGGGCACCTTCGGCGTCGCCGCCGCCACCATCCTGGGGCTGGTGGGCGGTCCCTGGGTGCTGCTGGCGATGGTGGCGGCCGGCGGGATCCTGGGCGGCCTGGTGGGCCACTTCGCCGGCCGCATCATCCCCGCCGACGACCTGGCCCGCGTGGGCGAGGCCATCCCCCGCGACAGCTCCGCCTACGTGGTGCTGGTGGAGGAGCACGACGTCGCCAGGGTGCAGGAGGTGTTCGCGGCCCGCGCCGCCGGCGTCCTCACCTTCCCGGTGCGGGCCGAGGTGGACGGCCTGCACGGGGGCGAGGTGCTGGAGAAGCTGCGCGCCGGCGCTTGATCCGGATCCGGCTGGAACGGCTTTGAACGGCGGGTTCGGGCGTGCCCCCGGCTGCGCCGGGGTCGGGCTTCGGCTCCGTAACGCACGATACGACCGTGCGTAACGGAGTCGAGCCCGCGCAACGGCCGCGCGGTCTCGCCCCTTCGGGCCGTAATCCCTCACGCGGACGGCAGGCCCCCTCCCCCCGGCCCCCTCCCCCGCAAGCGGGAGAGGGGGAGAACTACGTGGTATCTCAGCGGTTGCCCTGCCGTTCACTCCCGCACTCCCGCACTCCCGCACTTCCGTCCCCCTCACCACAGCCCGTACTTCGTCAGGTCCTGCCTCAGCTTCAGCAGCGCCGAGTCCTTCATCTTGGCCTCCAGCATCACGTCGAACTCCGCGTCGGCGCCCACCTCGCGCACGAAGCCGGAGAACTCCCAGGGGTTCACGTAGTCGGCGTGCTGCGAGAGGAGCGGCGGGGCCTCCACCTCGCGCTTGCCGCGGGTGACGATGCGCGAGTCCAGCCGCGGCGAGGAGAAGTGGATCTTGGGGACGACGCCGGCGGGCCAGGTGGCGAGCGCCCGGCGCGCGGCCTCGCCCACGGGGAGCGTGCCGGGGTTGAGGTTGTGGTGCTGGTGGTCGAAGATCACCGGCACGCCCACGGCCTCGTGCACGCGCAGGCAGTCCTCCACCGTGTAGATGGTCTCGTCGTTCTCGATCACCAGCCGGCGCCGGCCGCCCTCCGACAGCTTCGGCCAGCTTGCCACGAAGCGGGCGATGGCCGCGTCCTTGTCGCCGTAGGCGCCGCCCAGGTGCAGGACCACCACCGCCTCCGGACCCTGCTCCATGGCGTCCAGCAGCGCCGCCTGCGAGTCCACGTCGGCGATCCCCTTGGCGGTGATCTCCGGGTTGACGGCGCTCAGCAGCACGTACTGCGAGGGGTGCAGCGACAGGCGGATGCCGCGCTCGCGGGCGATGCGGCCCACGTCGGCGAGCTCCGCCGCGCACTCGCGGATCTGCCCGTGGAACTGGGGCATCTCCGGGTGGGTGGCGTACGGGGCGAAGTCGGAGGAGATGCGGTACATCCGCACGTCGATCTCCTCCAGGTAGTCCAGGATGGCGCGCAGGTAGCCGATGGACACCCGCAGGTGCGGGCCCGACTGCCACTTGCGCGCGTCGTTGCTCTTGAGGTCCGGCCGCCCCGTCACCTTGACCGCGAACCCCAGCCGCCTCGGCCAGCGCTGCATCCCCGCCTCCCGGCTCACGCGTCGCTCCCGGCGCGTCGCGACCCGCCGCGCGCGCGAGGCCACCCCGCCCGGCAAGACCGGGACCGCCGCACGGGGCGGCAAGGGGGCGCGGTCCTTGCATTTGCGCCGGCCGCGGGCGACGGACACGGGTCCGGCCCGAGGGCCTTTCGGCACCGCAGCTCGGGGGGAGCGGGCGCGGGCTGTGGGCGTGAACCCAAGCCAAGGAGAAGGGTCATGGCGGACATCAACGTCGAGCGAAAGCAGCGGAGCATCATGCCGTGGATCCTCGGCCTGCTCGTGCTTGCGCTCCTGATCTGGCTGCTCGCTTCCATGTTCAACCGGGACGACGACGAGGTGGTGGTGGACGAGACCACGGTGGAGGCCCCCGCGACCACCAGCCCGTGACGCCCCTGGGGCGGACCGGCTAGGTACGGCGGACCGGGCGCAGATGGATCTGCGCCCGGTTCTGTTTCCCCCTGGAACGATGGTTGCATAGGCCTCCATCCCCCGCGGCGGAGGGGGTGGGAAGGCGGTAAATCCCGATCTCTGCCGGACTTGCGACACTGAACCTCAGGGAGGCTTCCATGATGAACGACGATCTCGACCGCGTGGTCCCGCTCGACCAGCTCGACGACTTCAAGGTGGCCGACGGCGATCCGGACGTGCGCGGCTGGGAAGTGGTGGGTTCGGATGGCCGCAAGATCGGTGAGGTGGACCAGCTGCTGGTCGACACGGCGGCGATGAAGGTGAGGTACCTGGACGTGGACGTCGACAACGGCCTGGTGGCGGGTGCGACGGAGTCGTCCGACCGGCACGTGCTGATCCCCATCGGCTACGCGCGGCTGGACGAGGGGAGCGACCGGGTGATCGTGGACCAGCTGGCGAGCAGCGACGTGGTCGGGCTCCCCGAGTACACCCACGGGCCCATCACCCGCGACTTCGAGAGCAGCGTCCGCAGCCGCTTCGACACGGGCTACACCGGCGCCGCCTCCACCGGCACCACCGGCACGACGGCCGGCGCGGCCGGGCTTGCCTCCACCGGCGCCGCGGACACCACCCGCGACAACGACTTCTACTCGCACGACCTGTACGACGACAACCGCTTCTACGGGGCGCGGCGCGGCATGGAGGGCGACGAGGCCCGGCTGACGCTCTCCGAGGAGGAGCTCGCCATCCGCAAGCAGCGCATGGCCGCGGGCGAGGTGGACATCCACAAGCGCGTGGAGACGGAGCACGTGTCCACCCCGGTGACCACCATGCGCGAGGAGGCGGTGATCGAGCGCCGCCCGATCAGCGACGCCACGCTGCAGGCCGGGACGGCCCGCATCGAGGGCGACGAGATCCACGTGCCCCTCATGGAGGAGGAGGTGATCGTGGAGAAGCGCGTCGTCCCCAAGGAGGAGCTGGTGGTCAAGAAGCACATGGTGCAGGAGACCGAGCACGTGGAGGCCGACCTGCGCAAGGAGCGGGTGGACATCGACCGCGAGGGCGACGTCAACCTGCGCGACGAGCGCCGCGACGACCGGCTGTAGCCGGCCGCAGCGGCACGGGCGGGTGCGGGGGCGCTCCGGGACTTCCCGGGGCGCCCCCCTCGCCTTCGGGCCGCCGCTGGACTGCCGCCGGCCGCGCCGTAGATTGTCGCCCGTGCTCCTCCCCCGCGCCCCCTGCCCATGCCCACAGCCGCGCCTCCCGCCCCGCCAGGACCCTGCGTGCTCGCGCTGGACGTGGGGAGCTCCAGCGCGCGGGCGCGGGTGTACGGCCCGGACGGCGCGGCCCTGGAGTCCGTCCCCGCGGCGAGCGAGGCGTACGCCTGGACGGCGACGCCGGACGGGGGGATGGAGACCGGCGCCGACGCGCTGGTGGAGCGGACGGCGCGCGTGGTGGACGCCGCGCTCGGCGGCGCCCGGGCCGCGGGCGTGCGGATCGCCGCGGTGGCCGTCGCCACCTTCTGGCACTCGCTGCTGGGCGTGGGGGCGGACGGCGCGCCGCTCACCCCGGTGTACGGCTGGGGCGACATGCGGGCCGCCGCGGGGGCGCTCCTCCTGCGCGCGCGGGTGGACGCCGCGGCCGCGCACGCGCGCACGGGGTGCTTCATCCACCCCAGCTACCCCGCCGCCCGGCTTCTCTGGCTCCGCGACGCCGCGGCTGATACCTTGCCGCGCGTCGCCGCCTGGATGTCGTGGGGGGAATACCTGGAGCTGCGCCTGTTCGGCGTGCGTCGCTGCTCGCTCTCCATGGCCTCGGGGACCGGGCTGCTGGACCTGCGCCGCCGCGCCTGGGACCCGGAGATGCTCGCCGCCGCGGAGGTCGCGGAGGGCGCGCTCTCGCCGCTGGTGGACGCGGACGCCCCCACCCCGCCGCTCCGCCCGGAGTGGGCCGGGCGCTGGCCGGAGCTGCGCGGCGTCCCCTGGATCCCCGCGCTGGGGGACGGCGCCTGCGCCAACCTGGGGAGCGGCGCCGTGGGGCCGCGGCGCCCCGCGGTGACGGTGGGGACCTCGGCCGCGGTGCGCGCCCTGTGGGAGGGGGAGCCGGTGGACGTCCCCGCCGCCCTGTGGTGCTACCGCCTGGACGGGCGCCGGCTGGTGATGGGGCGCGCCCTGTCCAACGGCGGCAACGGCGTGGCCTGGCTGCGCGAGCGCTTCCTCCTCCCGCCGCCCGAAGCGGCGGAGGCGGAGGTGGCGGCGATGGAGCCGGACGCGCACGGGCTGACGGTGCTCCCCGCGCTGATGGGCGACCGCGGCCCCGGCTGGGAGCAGTGGGCCGGCGCCTCGGTGCTGGGGATCACCCAGGCCACCCGCCCGGCGGAGGTGCTGCGCGCCTGGATGGAAGGCTCCGCCTTCCGCATCGCCGGGGCGCTGGACTCGCTGGAGCGGGCGCTGGGCCCCTGCGAGGAGGTGGTCGCCAGCGGGGGCGCGATGCATGCGTCCCCCGCGTGGAGGCGGATCCTGGCCGACGCGCTGGGGCGCCGCGTGGTGCTGGCCGCCGAGGAGGAGGCGACCAGCCGGGGCGCCGCGCTGGTGGCGCTGGAGCGCCTGGGCGCGCCCGCCGCCCCGGCCGTGCCCGCGGGCGACGCCTTCGAGCCGGACCCCGCCCGCGGCGCCGTGTACCGCGCCGCCCGCGCCCGCCAGGAGGACGCCGAGGCGCGCCTGGCCGGGCTCGCGCCCGCGCTCCGCCGCGGCGCGGGCTGAAGGACCCAAACCGAAACGACATCCGGAGACCCGATGGCTTCCCCCACCACGACGGAGCAGGGCGCGCTGGACCAGCTCTGCATCAACACCATCCGCACCCTGTCCATGGACGCGGTGCAGAAGGCGAACTCGGGGCACCCCGGCACGCCCATGGCGCTGGCCCCGCTGGCGTACGCCGTCTGGACGCGGCACATGCGCCACAACCCCCGCGACCCGAAGTGGATCGACCGCGACCGCTTCATCCTGTCGGCGGGGCACGCCAGCATGCTGCTGTACTCCATGCTGTACCTCACCGGCTACGGGCTGACGCTGGACGACCTCCGCGACTTCCGCCAGTGGGACAGCCGGACCCCGGGCCACCCGGAGTACGGGCTCACGGACGGCGTGGAGACCACCACCGGGCCGCTGGGGCAGGGGGTGGCGAACGGGGTGGGGATGGCCATGGCCGAGGCGCACCTGGCCTCGCTGGTCAACCGCCCCGGGCACGAGGTGGTGGACCACTACGTGTACGCCATCGCCTCGGACGGGGACCTGATGGAGGGCGTGGCCTCGGAGGCGGCGTCGCTGGCGGGGCAGCTGCGGCTGGGGAAGCTGATCTACTTCTGGGACGACAACAGCATCACCATCGAGGGCTCCACCGACCTGGCGTTCACCGAGGACGTGCTGGGGCGCTTCGCCGCGTACGGCTGGCACACGCTGCGGATCGAGGACGGCAACGACCTGGAGGCGATCGACGCGGCGATCGAGGCGGCCAAGGCGGACCCGCGCCCCTCCATGATCGGGGTGAGGACGGTCATCGGCTTCGGCTCGCCCAACAAGGCGGGGAGCCACAAGGCGCACGGCGAGCCGCTGGGCGAGGAGGAGGTGGCGCTCACCAAGAAGGCGCTGGGGTGGGAGTGGACGGAGCCCTTTTACGTCCCCGAGGAGGCGCTGGAGCACATGCGCGGCGCGGTGGAGCGCGGCCGCGAGGTGCAGGGCGAGTGGGAGCGCCGCCGCGCCGCCTTCGAGGCCGCGCACCCGGACGCCGCCGCGCTGCTGGACGCGGCGCTGGCGCAGCGCCTCCCGGAGGGGTGGGACGCCGGCCTGCCGGAGTACACCGCCGCGGACAAGCCCATCGCCACGCGCGCCGCCTCGGGCAAGGCGATCAACGCCATCGCGGCGAAGGCGCCCTGGCTGGTGGGCGGCTCGGCGGACCTGGCCCCCTCCAACAACACCAACATCGAGGGCGGCGGCGACTTCGGGCCGGGCAGCTACGCGGGGCGCATCCTCCACTTCGGGGTGCGCGAGCACGCCATGGGCTCGGTGATGAACGGCATGGCGCTGCACGGGGGCGTGCGCGTCTTCGGCGGCACCTTCCTCATCTTCTCCGACTACATGCGCCCGCCCATCCGCCTGGCGGCGCTGATGGAGCAGCCCACCATCTACGTGTTCACCCACGACTCGGTGGGGCTGGGCGAGGACGGGCCCACCCACCAGCCCGTGGAGCAGCTGGCGGCGCTGCGGTCCATCCCCGGGCTGGTGGACCTGCGCCCCGCCGACCCCGCCGAGACCACGGAGGCGTGGCGCTTCCTGATGGGGTACACGGAGGGACCGGCCTTCCTGGCGCTCACCCGCCAGGCGGTGCCGCACCTGGACCGCGAGTCGCTCGCGCCGGCCTCCGGGCTGGTGCGGGGCGCGTACGTGCTGGCGGAGGCGGAGGGAGGCCGCCCGCAGGTGGTGCTGATCGCCAGCGGCTCGGAGGTGGAGGTGGCGCTCGCCGCCCGCGAGCGGCTTCGCGGCGAGGGGATCCGGGCACGCGTGGTGAGCATGCCCAGCTGGGCGCTGTTCGCGCGGCAGCCCCGCGAGTACCGCGACGAGGTGCTCCCGCCGGAGGTGCGCGCCCGCGTAGCGGTGGAGGCGGGCAGCCCCATGGGGTGGCACCGCTGGGTGGGGACGGACGGGGAGGTGGTGGGGATCAGCCGCTTCGGGGCCTCGGCGCCGGCGAAGAGCATCTTCCACGAGCTGGGCTTCACGGCCGAGAACGTGGCCGCCAAGGCGCGGCAGGCGCTGGGGCTGGAGGGGGACTCGCCGGAGCTGGAGGACGGGCTGGCGGCGGCCGGGCCCACGCGCCACGGCGGCGACGAGAGCGCGGCGGGGGGGCAGGGGTAACCACGAACCACGGAGCGGCCTGGCCGCGCGGGAGGATACGATGGACACTGGGAGCAAGCACCCCACGGACGCGGTGGAGCAGAACGGGCGCAGCCCGCTCCACGAGCTGCACGGGCAGGGGCAGAGCGTGTGGCTGGACTACATCCGCCGCGGGATCCTGGAGAACGGCGAACTGGAGCGGATGATCCGCGACTACGACCTGCGCGGGGTCACCTCCAACCCGTCCATCTTCGAGCAGGCCATCGGCGACAGCACCGACTACGACGAGGAGCTGGAGCGGCTCGCCGGCGAGGGGCTGGGCGGCGAGGCGGCGTACGAGCGGCTGGCCGTCTCGGACATCCAGCGCGCGGCGGACCTGTTCCGCGGGGTCTACGACGCGTCGGGCGGCACGGACGGCTTCGTGTCGCTGGAGGTGTCGCCGGTGCTGGCCCACGACACGGAGGGGACGCTGGACGACGCGCGCCGCCTGTGGAAGTGGACCGACCGCCCCAACGTGATGATCAAGGTGCCGGGGACGGAGGCGGGGATCCCGGCCATCGAGCAATTGCTCTCGGAGGGGATCAACGTCAACGTGACGCTGCTCTTCTCGCTGGCCGGCTACGAGCGGGTGATGGAGGCGTTCCTGCGCGGCATCGAGCGGCGCGTGGAGGCCGGGGAGCCGGTGGACCGGGTCGCCTCGGTCGCCTCGTTCTTCGTGTCGCGCGTGGACTCGGCGGTCGACGGGCAGCTCGGCAAGATCGTGCAGGGCGACGGCGACGAGGAGAGGAAGGCGCTGGCGAAGTCGCTGCTCGGCCGCGCGGCGATCGACAACGCGAAGCTGGCTTACGCGCGCTTCCAGGAGGTGTTCGGGGACGAGCGCTGGGCAAAGCTCAGGGCGGCGGGCGCGCAGATCCAGCGGCCGCTCTGGGCCAGCACCTCCACCAAGAACCCGGACTACCGGGACGTGATCTACGTGGAGGAGCTGATCGGGCCGGACACGGTGAACACCATGCCGCTCGCCACTGTGGAGGCGTTCGCGGACCACGGCGTGGCGAAGCGCACGGTGGACGCGGAGCTGGACCGCGCCCGCGAGGAGCTGGCCGGGCTGGCGAAGCTGGGGATCGACCTGGACGCGGTGACGGAGCAGCTCCAGACGGAGGGGGTGGACAAGTTCGCCAAGTCGTTCGCTGAGATGCTGAGCACGGTGGGCGAAAAGGTGGGGAGGGTGGCCGGCAGGGCGTGAGATGCAGGGGGGGCGCATTCGCGGCCCCCGCGGCTCCAGACGAAGCACCCCGCCGTGGCGACCCGCCGCGGCGGGGTGCTTCGCTGCAGCCCTGCCGGCTGGTCCGGAGGCGGTTCTTCCGGCGCCGATCCGTTCGCCGGACCAGGGCACGGGATGTGCTTCGGCGAGGAACATCCGGAGGTCGCCGCCGGGGCCCCACCGTCGGCGCCGGGCGCGATCCCCCAGCCGCCAGGCGGCGAGGAGGGCGCGGGCGAGGCCGCGGGCGGACGGCGTGGCCTGCTGTCGCCATGCAACAGCTGTGGCGCGCCCTCGTCGGATCCGCGCGCCGCCGTGTCTCCCCGGCCGCTCCGATTCCCGGTTCCCCCGTCCGTTCCGGACCGCCACGCCGCCGAAGCAGCGACCCGTCCCGCGTCCTGCCGAAAAGACCCCCGCAATAGAAGGAAAAGAGAGGCAAACATGGAAGGCCGTTTTGTCCCCCGTCCCGGACGGCAGGTCTCCGCCCCCGGGAGAGCCGCCCGGCTCCTCCCCGGCTTCGCTGCGCTGGTCGCGCTGTTCGCCGCCTGCTCCGACGCCCCGACCGGTTCGCCGATGGTCTCGCCCGGCACCGCCACGCTCCGGGTGTTCCGGAGCCCGGTCCCGGCCGCGCTCGCCGTCGACGGCGCCGTGTACCAGCAGCTGGACAACCTCGCCCCCATCGGGGTGAGCTCCGGCGGCTACCTGGCGGACGACTTCGTGGTGCCCGCGGGCGAGCGGTGGGTGCTGGACGAGATCGGCCTCACCCGGCAGGAGCTGCCCCTGCCGCTCAAGCCGAGCTACACGCTGCGGTTCTTCGCCGCCAGCGCGACGGATCCCCGGATCCCGGGCGCCCTGATCGCCACCCGGACCTTCACGCACGAGCAGACCATCGTGCGCGACGGCCTGCGCATCCTGCCGGTCTCCGAGCCCGTGGCGCTTCCCGCCGGCACGTACTGGGTGGGGGTCTCGGACTTCGGCACCCAGGTGCGGACGCCCCCCACCGGGCAGGGCGCGGTCATGGACGCGGGCGGGGGCTACGCCTTCCTCGGGGACCGCCTGGAGCCGCCGATGCCCGCGGACCTGGCCTTCGCCCTCTTCGCGCTCACCCCGGCGGAGCAGCTCCAGCGTCTCGCCGCGCTCGCCGCGGCCACCCCGGGCATCTCCAACGGCAGCGTGAACCAACTCCACAAGGCGGTGGGCCACCTCGCGTCGGGCGAGACGACCCAGGCCTGCTCGAGGCTGGACATGTTCGTGAAGGAGGTGCGGAGCCAGGCCGGCAAGAAGGTCACGGAGGTGGCCGCCGCCCGGCTGCTGGAGGAGGGCCTGGCGATCCGGTCGGCCCTCGGGTGCTCGTAGCGCCCGGCGACAGGTCCCGGGCCGTGGGAGAGAGGGTGGGCAGGGTGGTCGGCAGGGCGTAGCCGCCCGCGGATTCCGGTCAGACAGCGAGCCCCGCCGCGGCAACGAGCCGCGGCGGGGCTCGTCTTTTCCGAGGCGCGATCCGGCCGCGATAATATGTGTCACGAAATGCTTGTGTAGAATCCGGCACGAATGTATCCTGCTCATCGTGCCGATTCGCGGCGCCGGGCCGGGCGGGGTGGGGATCGGTGAAAGGGGAGCCCGCATCTCGATCACCCACCGTTCCGGAGAGTTCCCGCATGAAGCGCCTCCTCCTCGCGGCCGTCGCCGCACTCTCGCTCGCCGCCTGCGCCGACGCCAGGCAGTCGCCCGTGGAGCCCGCCGCGCCGCGCCTGGCCGTCGGCGACTGGTGGAACATCTTCGGATCCATGAAGCCCACGGACTCCATCGACGCGACCGGCGGCTGGGAGGTCGCCACCCGGTTCAAGGTCTCCACGGAGGGCGCCGTCGTCCGCATGCGCTTCTACCGGGTCACCGGGGAGACGGGGACCAACACCCTCAAGCTGTGGTCGAACTCGGGCGTGCTGCTGGCTTCCAAGAACGTGGTCTCCACCGGGGCCGGCTGGAAGACCGTGCTGCTGAGGACCCCGTTCGGGGCCGACGACAGCGTGTGCCTGGAGCCGGACACGTACTACCGGGTGTCGGTGAACACCAACACGAAGCAGGGGAAGACGTTCGCCTACTTCACCAACAACGGGCCCATCACCAACGGGCCGCTCACGGCCGACTACAGCTACTACGGCCAGCCCGCCGGGAGCTTTCCGACAACGGGGAGCGGGAGCGCCTTCTTCGTGGACGTGACCTTCGAGGAAGGGGGCTGCCCCTAGCCGGCAGCGGACCCCACGGAGCGCGCGAGCCCCCGCCGACGTCGGC
>DASVQR010000243.1:0-9500 GCA_036389055.1 Longimicrobiaceae bacterium
ACCGCTGTAACCTCGCGAAGCTAGTCTTTGTTCCCCCGCGCCCGCAAGCGCGCGGAGCCCGGCGCCGGCCCCGCCGCGGCGCCGGGCTAGCCCCGCACGCGCAGGTCGCGGCCGGTCATCTCCGGCGGCTGGGGGACGCCCAGCAGCCCCAGGATGGTGGGCGCCACGTCGCACAGCGCGCCGTGCTCCAGGCCGGCGGCGGTGCGCCGCCCCTCCGGCTCCACCAGCACGATCCCCACCGGGTTGGTGGTGTGGGCGGTGTGGGGGCCGTTGGTGGTGGGGTCCCACATCTGCTCGCAGTTGCCGTGGTCCGCGGTGACGATCAGCGTGGTGTCCGTCTCCCGGCACGCCTGCAGCGTCTCGCCCAGGCAGGCGTCCACCGTCTCCACGGCGCGGATCGCCGCCTCCAGCACCCCGGTGTGCCCCACCATGTCGGGGTTCGCGAAGTTGCACACCAGCACGTCGTAGCGCCGCGAGCGGATCGCCTCCACCAGCCCCCGGGCCACGTCCGGCGCGCTCATCTCCGGCTGCAGGTCGTAGGTGGCCACCCGGGGCGAGGGGACCAGGCGGCGGTCCTCCCCCGCGGGCGGCTGCTCCTCGCCCCCGTTGAAGAAGTAGGTGACGTGCGGGTACTTCTCCGTTTCCGCGGTGCGGAAGCCGAGGAGCCCGTGCGCCTCCAGCACCTCGGACAGGATGTTGTCCATGGGCTGCGGCGGGAACGCGGCGGGGAGGGGGAATTCCTCGTCGTACTGCGTCATGGTGACCACCCGCACCCGCGGGTGCCCCGGCCCCCGGTCGAAGCCCGCGAACTCCGGGTCGGCGAGGGCGCGCGTCATCTGCCGGGCGCGGTCCGAGCGGAAGTTGAAGAAGATCACCCCGTCGCCGTCGCGGATCCGCCCCACCGGCTCGCCGGCCGCGTCCACCACCACCCGCGGCTGGACGAACTCGTCCGTCTCGCCGGACGCGTACGCCTCCGCCACCGCGGCCACCGGGTCGGTCACGGGCGTCCCCTCGCCGTACACCATCGCCCGGTACGCCCGCTCCGTGCGGTCCCAGCGGCGGTCGCGGTCCATGGCCCAGTAGCGCCCGGTCACCGTGGCGATGGAGCACGCCGGCCCGCTGCCCGCGCGCCCCACCAGCTCCGTCAGGTACTCGCGCGCCGACTGCGGCGGCGTGTCGCGCCCGTCCAGGAAGGCGTGCACCCGCACCCGCGGCAGCCCGTGCTTCTGCGCCATCTCGCAGAGCGCCAGCAGGTGCGCGTCCACCGCGTGCACCCCGCCCGGCCCGACCAGCCCCATCAGGTGCAGCGTCCCCCCGCTCTCCCGCACCTCCCGGATCAGCTCGCCGAACGCGGGGATCTCCGCGAACTCGCCGCTCTCGATCGCCCGGGAGATGCGCAGCAGCGACTGCATCACCACGCGCCCGGCGCCCAGGTTCATGTGCCCCACCTCGGAGTTGCCCATCTGCCCCTCGGGGAGGCCCACGGCGGGGCCGTGCGTGGTGAGGGTGGCGCGCGGGTAGGCGCCGCCCTCCCACAGGTGGCGCCAGGTGGGCGCGTCGGCCCGGGTGACGGCGTTGTCGTCGGCGGGCTCGCGCAGCCCCCACCCGTCCAGGATCACCAGCGCCACGCGCGGCCGGGCGGCGGCGCCGGGGTCGTTCTCGGGGGCGGGGACGGGCTGCTCGGGCATGGCGCGGGCTCGGGTGCGGGCGGACGGCGTCGGTTGACAGCGGGCGGAGCCCTGCCTTACACTGGACTCCTGCCACCGCGAGAATCTACATGCCCCCCAGGGGGCGTGCCACCCCGAAGCTGCCCCCCGTGCGGTCCCCGAAGCTCCCGTTTTTCCTGCTCCTCCTGGCGCAGGCCGCCGCCCCCGTCTGCGCCCGCGCGCAGGCGCAGCGCGCGCCCGCCCGGCCCGCCGCGGCCCGCCCCGCCCCCGTGGTGGTGCAGGCCGCGCCGGACGGCGACACGCTGGCCGTGCTCCCTGTGGGGGCGCGGGTGCAGGCCGTGGAGCGGCGCGGGGAGTGGACGCGGGTGCGGGTGGAGGGGTGGACCCGCTCCCCGCTCCCCGGCGCCCCCGCCGCGGGGCTCACCCCCTCGCTGCTCCGCTCCGAGCCGGAGGCCCACCGGGGGCAGAGCGTCGCCTGGTCCGCGCGCTTCCTGGCGCTCCAGCGCGCCGACCCGGTGCGCACCGACTTCACCCCGGGCGAGCTGTACGTGCTGGCGCGCGACCCCGCCGACGAGCCCGGCTTCGTGTACATCGCCGTGACGCCCGAGCAGGCGCTGGCGGTCAAGCGGCTGCTCCCCATGCAGCGGTTCGGCTTCACGGCGCGCGTGCGCCACGGCGCCTCGCCGCTGATGGGCCACCCGGTCCTGGAGCTGGTGGAGCTGCGTCCCTGACCGGCCCCGTCCGCCGCGCCGAATCCCGCCGTTTCCCACACGCAGGAGCCCCGATGCCCCATCCCCTCGCCGGCCTCGCCGCGTCCGCCCTGGCCGCGCTGGCGGCGGCCCTCGCGGCCCCGGACACGCTGGTCTCCGCCCCCCGCGCCACGGCCGCCGACTCGCTCCGGCCCGCCGCGGCGGTGCGCGTCGCCCCCCGCGCCTTCGGGCGGAGCGGCGCCCTGCGCGTGGCCATCGCGGACCCGGCGCAGCCGCTGGAGCTGCCGCTGGTGTGGGAGGGCGGCTCGCCCCAGCCGGCGACGTACGCGTGGCATCCGCTGCCGGGGACGCGGGAGCCGGTGCGCGGCCCGCGCCTGCTGGGCGCGCCCGTGGGCGCCGCCGCCATGGCCGGCGAGCCGGTGGTGGGGAACACGGTGAGCGCCCCCGCCGGCTCCGGCGCCTGGCGCCTGCTGCTGCGCGGGCAGGGGTGGAGCCGCGAGGTGGGCGAGCTGACGGTGCTCACGCGCGTCCCTTTCGCCGCGAAGCAGGGCGGCTACGTGAACGGCTACTTCATGGGCGACTGGAGCACCGAGGGGAGCGCCCGCGACGACCGCTACGCGCCGCCCGCGGGCTTCATCGAGGTGACGCCGGAGAACCAGGACCTGCAGGTGTCCGAGCACTTCCGGCTGCGCAACTTCCTCACCAAGAACCAGTTCGCCGTCTGGCCCAAGTACGTCGCGCTGGACCTGCGGCTCCTCGACAAGCTGGAGCTGGTGATGCAGGAGCTGCGCGCCATGGGGATGCGCGCCGACCACATGGCGGTGATGAGCGGCTTCCGCACCCCGTCGTACAACCAGGAGGGCGTGGGCGACGGCGGCCGCGCCCAGCTCTCCCGCCACACCTACGGCGACGCGTCGGACGTGTGGGTGGACAGCGACCAGGACAACTACATCGACGACCTCAACCAGGACGGCCGCCGCGACGTGGCGGACGCGGAGATCATGCTGCGCGCCGTGGAGCGGGTGGAGATGCGGTTCCCGGAGCTGATCGGCGGGGCGGGGGTCTACCTGGAGAACGGCGCCCACGGGCCGTTCATCCACATCGACGCGCGAGGGTCCCGGTCGCGCTGGTAAGGTCGAGTTCTTTCGCTGAGGCGGGCCGCTACGGAGCCCGGCGGAAACTGCCCCGCCGGTCTCCTCCGCGGGCTCGGCGAGCCCCGCCAAACTGCCGGCGGGTCTCACCTCGCCGGAGTGAGCCTCGCCAAACTGCCGGCGAGTCTCCCTCCGTCACGGATCATACGGGTACTGCGGAACCGCAACCGCAAAACGGCGCCCCCGCCTCGATGTCGAGGCGGGGGCGCCGTTTGCAGTTGCAGGCTGTTCCCTGTTCCCTATTCCCTGTTCCCTAGCGTTCCCGTCCGCGCCTCGCCGAACGCGAACGCCCCCGTCACCGGCCGTCCGTCCCAGGCGTCGGGGCGGGGGACGCCCAGCAGCCAGAGCACCGTGGCGGCGGTGTCGTAGGTGGTCACCGGGCCGGTGATGCGGCCGGGGACGATGCCGCGGCCCCAGGCGATCCAGGGGATGGTCTTGTCCACGGCGTCGTCGCTGCCGTGGGTGCGGGCGTGGCCGCCGTGGTCGGCGGTGACCAGGAGGACGAAGTCGTCGCCGTAGCGGGCGCGGGCGGAGCGCAGGATGCGCCCTACCGCGACGTCGGCGCGGCGCACGGCGGCGCGGTAGGGGGCGGACATCCAGCCCGTGGTGTGGCCGGCGATGTCCGGGTCGGACACGTGCACGAAGAGCAGCTCCGGGCCGCGGAACTTGAGGTAGCGCTCCACGTCCTCCACCATCCGCGGGGCGAGGAGCACCTCCGCGCCGCGGGGGGCCGTGGCCCAGAAGCCGGGGTTGCCGGGGCCCACCAGGTGGCGGAACTTGGCCTTGCCGAAGAACGCCGCCGCGTCCAGCCCCGCCGAGTCCGCCAGGTCGAACACCGTGGGCACGCCCACCCGGCCGGTCTCCCCCACGCGGTCGTCGTTCCAGGTGATCCCGTGCTTTGCCGGGCCCACGCCGGTGAGCATGGAGGTGTGCGACGGCAGCGTCTTGCTGGGGGAGATGGTGCTCGCCTCCAGCGTGTACGCTCCCTCCCGCATCAGCCCGCGCAGCGTGGACGCGCCCGCCGCCTCGATGGCGTCCGGCCGCAGCCCGTCGATGGAGACGAGCACCACGTGGCCCACGTGGGCGGCCGGGCGGGGCGCGCCGGCCGGCACGGATGCCAGCGAGCACCCCGCGGCGAGCAGGGCGGCGAGCGAAGCGGCGGCGGCGCGGACGGGCGGAAGCGGGAGCTTCATGGGCGGGGTCCTCCTGGGTATGCCCAAAGATAGTGCCCCGCATCGGGTTGCGGGAGGTGAGGGCCGCCGGCGCCGGGCGCGGCGCTTGCGGTCGCGCCGGGGGGCCCGGCGGAGGCGCAGGGCCGTGAATCTTTTTGGGGCGACGGTCGTATCAGAGGGACGTAGACGGTCCCGAGCCCTCCCAACTCCGAATGGACGCCGCGCCGCGCGGCGGGAGCCGATAATGTACTGTTCCACCTGTGGGGCCCACGTTCCGGCCGGACGCACCCACTGCACTACCTGCGGCGCGGCCGTGGCCGCCGCCAACCACGCGCAGTCCGGCTACGGCGGGCACGCGGGGTTCGCGCCCGTCGCGCGGCCGGCCGCGCAGACGCCGCCGGCCCTGCAGGGGCACACCTGCTCGCGCTGCGGCTACGTGGGGGAGGGGATCACCTACTTCAACAAGGGGTCGCACATCGCCGCGCTCATCGCGCTCGGTGTGGTGAGCGCAGGGATGCTGGGCGTGTTCGCGCTGGTGTACTTCCTCAGCTTCCGCGATCACACCATCTGCCCGCGGTGCGGAAAGGATTGGGGAAACTACAAGGATCTGGCGCTTCTCCCCGCCCGCGGCGCCAACGGCGTCGGGGCTTTGTCCCCACCCATGCCGGTGGGGCGCGGTGGCTCCGTGGCGAACGGCTTCTCCATCGCGCTGTTCGTGCTCGCCGCGATCCTGATGATGGTGGCGGTGGGCGAGCTCGCGATCGGGCCGGCACTCTTCGGGCTGGCGGCCGCGGGGGGCGGGGCGGCGCTGCAGAGCGTCGCGCGCAAGGAGCGCGAGGCGCGCCGGGCGGCGCTCATCTCCAACCTGCAGATGCCGGTGCTCGCCCTGGCGGCGCAGCGGCGCGGGCGGCTCACGGTGACGGAGACGGCGGCGGCGCTGGGGTGGCCGCTGCCGCGCGCCGAAAAGGTGCTGAACTCGCTGGAGGACGGACTGCGGGTGAACTCGGAGGTGACGGACGAGGGGGTGATCGTGTACGAGTTCCGGGAGCTGGCCCACGGGCGGGGGCCGCAGCTCCCGCCCCCGACGGCCTGACCCCCGGCGCCGGGGTCAGGGGGCCAGCTCGCCCTCCTCGATCCCGGTGCTGCCGGCGCGCTTGACGCGCCCCTTCAATTCGGCGACGCGCTCGCCCAGGTGGTCCAGGGAGACCCAGCGCGCGGGATCCACGCGGAGGATGGCGGCGGAAAGGCGCGGGAGCGCGAACTCCCGGGTCCTTCCCTCGCGGTCCTCCGCGACGTACTTTCCGGAACGGACGGCGTCGTCGGGGAGGTAGCGCACCAGCCGCTCGGCGAAGGTGTCCTGCACCCGGCGGGCGAGCTCCACGATGCGCTCGTGCCCGGCCAGCAGGACGAAGTCGTCGCCGCCCACGTGGCCCACGAACACGCCCGGCTCCTCCCCCACGTCGTGGAGGATGCGGCCCGCCTCCTGGATGGCCATGTCGGCCACGGCGAAGCCGAAGCGGTCGGAGAAGGGCTTGAAGTTGTCCAGGTCCAGGTAGCACACCGAGAACGGCTTGCCCCGGTCGCGGCAGCGCAGGATCTCGCCGTGGATCGCCTCGCCGCCGGGGAGCCCGGTGGTGGGGTTGCGCTCCAGCGACTGCCGCGACAGCCGCAGCAGCGCCCGCACCCGGGCCACCAGCTCGCGCGGGTCGAAGGGCTTGCCCAGGTAGTCGTCGGCCCCCGCGTCGAACCCCTCCAGCCGGTTCTCCAGGCGCCCCTCGCCGGTGAGGATCAGCACGGGGAGGAAGTTGAGCCGCGGGTCGGCCTTGACCTCGCGGCACACCTCGAAGCCGTCCGGCTTCCCCATGCGGTAGTCCAGGAGGAGCAGGTCGGGCGCGCGGCGCCGCACCTCCACCAGCGCGGCGGAGCCGCTGTCCACGGCGCGCACGGCGAACCCCGCCGCCCGCAGCGTGGCCGCGATCATCTCCCGGAAAGAGCTGTCGTCGTCCGCCAGCAGGATCTCGCTCATCTTCCCCACGTACGGAATCTTGACCCCGGCATCCCCACTCCCGTCCCCCGGCGCGGCGCCCCTGCGCGCACCGCGTGCCCGCGGCTGGGCCGCGGCGCTCCTGCTCGCGCTCGGCGCGGCCGCGCTCCCCGCGCATGCGCAGCAAGGTACGTCTGCGCCTGCCTCCGTGTCCACCCGCGCGGGCGACGCGGCCGCCGCGGCGCTCGCGCGCCGCATCGAAAGCGTGGTGGACCGCGCCCCCTTCGACCGCGCGCACTGGGGGATCGCGGTGTGGGACCCGTCCACCGGGCAGGCCGTGTACCGGCGCGACGCGGACCGCCACTTCGTCCCCGCCTCCAACCTCAAGCTGGTGGTGTCGGCCGCCGCGGCGCACCTCCTGGGCCCGGAGTTCCGCTACCGCACCACGGTGCACGCGGGCGGCCCCCTCCAGGACGGCACGCTGGCCGGCGACGTGGTGCTCTTCGGCCGCGGCGACCCCACCATCTCGGGGCGCTACTTCCCCTCGGCGACGGCGGTGCTGGACTCGCTGGCCGAGGCGCTGCACCGCCGCGGGGTGCGGCGCGTGGCCGGCGTGACGGCGGACGAGAGCCACTTCGACTCGGCGTACCTGCGCGAGGACTGGGAGCGCTACGACCTGCTCTGGTGGTACGCCGCCCCGGTGGGGGCGCTGGGCTTCAACGACAACTCCATCGACTTCCGCGTGGAGCCCGGGGCCGGCGTGGGCGACCCGGCGCGGATCGCCGGGGCCCCGCGCAGCGCCTTCTGGCAGCTGGAGAACCGCAGCCGCACCGTGGCGCGCGGCCGCCCCAGGACCTTCGACTTCGACCGGGTGCCGGGGACCAACCGCATCCTTGCCCTCGGCGAGATCCCCCGCGGCGCCGACGCCGGCACGGAGTACGTGGCGGTGGTGGACCCGGCGCGGGTGACCGGCACGGTGTTCCGCGAGGCGCTGGAGCGCCGCGGGATCCGCGTGGACCGCGCGGAGGTGCGGGTGGTGTCGGACCCGGCGCAGTCCCGCGCCGCCGGCGCCCCGGTGCTGGCCGAGCACCTGTCGCCGCCGCTGCCGCAGGTGATCGGCCCCATCCTGGCGACCAGCCAGAACTGGTTCGCGGAGCAGCTGGTGAAGACGCTGGGCCGGGAGATGAAGGGCGAGGGGAGCTGGAGCGCGGGGCTGGCCGTGGAGCGCGAGTTCCTGGAGCAGGTGGTGGGGGTGGACTCGGCGGCGTTCGTGCTGCGCGACGCCTCCGGCCTGTCCTCCGGCAACCTGGTCACCCCGGACATGCTGGTGAAGCTGCTCGCCTGGACGCGCACCTCGCCGCGCGGCGCCCTGGTGCGCGACGCGCTGCCGGTGTCCGGGCGCTCCGGCTCGCTGCGGTCGCGGCTCACGGACCTCCCCGGCCGGGTGGCCGCCAAGACCGGCTACATCGGCAACGTGGACTCGCTCAGCGGCTTCGTGACGCTGGCCGACGGCCGCGAGGTGGCGTTCAGCGTGATCGCCAACGCGTCCGGCCTCCCCTCGTCGCGGATGAAGGGCGCCATCGACGACGTGGTGCGCGCGATCGCCACCTACGGCCGCTGAGCCGGCGTCGCACGACTTCGCCGGGCCCCCGGTAGCGAGCCCCGAGGACGCCAGCACCCGCCCCGCGTGAGGGATGCGAGCGCGAAGCGGCGAGACCCGGCGGGGCAGTTTCCGCCGGGGCTCGACTCCGTTGGCGAGCGTAGTTTGCTCGCCTACGGAGCCGCAGCCCGACCCCGGCGCAGCCGGGGGCACGCCCGAACCCGCACCTCCGGCCGTTCCCTCCCTCCGCAGCGCCTCTCCTAACCCGTTGTCCTGCGCCAAAATAGTCAAGCGTGCATAGCAATATGTAAAATGTGCTTGACTTCGTGTCGCGCGTGCTTTACTATGAAGCCACGTCGGCAGGGCATCGCAACAGGAACGCAACCGGGGACGATGAAGAGAGCAACGCGCCGGAACCTGGAGAAGTGGGTTGCACCGACGATCCTGGGGATGGTGGTCGGCGCCGTGATCGGCGCGATGTCCTCGGACGGCGCGAACCCCCTGCGCGACCCCAGGCTGACGCTGCCGCAGCTGCAGGTGCTCACGGCGGGCGGGGTGCTGCTGCTGGCCCTGACGATGTACGACCTGTGGCGCTCGGACGAGCTGGAGCAGCGCCTGTACTACGTGGCGACGACCACGGCGTTCGTGGGGACGGGGCTGGTCACGCTGGTGTACGGGCTCATGCAGTGGATGGGGTGGCCGGAGCTCAACTGGAGCTTCGCCTTCCTGGTGATGACCGGGTTCTACAACCTGGGCTGGTGGGGCGCCTGGCTGCGGTACCGGTGAGGAACCGGCTGCGGGTGCTGCGGGCGGAGCGGGCCTGGACGCAGGCCGACCTCGCGGACCGGCTGGAGGTGTCGCGGCAGACGGTGAACGCGCTGGAGACGGGCAAGTACGACCCCAGCCTTCCGCTGGCCTTCCGGATCGCGCGGGTGTTCGGCACCACCATCGAGGAGGTCTTCCAGCCCGACGACGAGTCGGGCTCGTGAAGGCGAGCGGGAGCGCAGTCCCGGAGCAAACGACCCAAGGAGCGGCAACGATGAGCGCACATACATGGAAGGGGCTGCGGCGCGCCGCGGCCGTGCTGGTTCCCGCGGCGGCGGCGGGGCTCGCCCCCGCCCCCGCGGCGGCGCAGGCGCCCGCAGCGGGCGCCCTGACGGCGGCGGTGGCGGCCGCCCCCTTCGACACGGCGTGGGCCCCCCTCGGCCGCGCCCAC
>DASVQR010000244.1:0-2666 GCA_036389055.1 Longimicrobiaceae bacterium
CGGGGATGACCGAGTTCGACACCCGCGCCCGCCTGGATCGCTACCTGACGGCGCTGCACGCGGTGATCGGCCGCCACGACATCCTCCGCACGTCCGTGGCCTGGGAGGGGCTGCGCGAGCCGGTGCAGGTCGTCTGGCGGCACGCGCCGCTGCCGGTGCAAGAGGTGGAGCTGGACTCGGAGGATGCGGCCGGGGAGCTGTGGCGGCGCTTCGACCCCCGGCGGTTCCGGATGAACCTGGGGCGCGCGCCGCTGCTGCGGGTGTGCATCGCCGAGGACCGCGCGCGCGGCCGGTGGCTGCTGCTGCTGCAGAAGCACCACGTGACGGGTGACCACGAGTCGGTGGAGGTGCTGCAGGAGGAGATCTCGGCGTACCTGCGGGGCCTGGAGTCGGAGCTGCCGGCGCCGCTGCCGTTCCGCAACTACGTGGCGCAGGCACGCCTGGGGGTGAGCCGCGAGGAGCACGAGCGCTTCTTCCGCGGGATGCTGGGGGACGTGGAGGAGCCGACGGCGCCGTTCGGGCTGCTGGACGTGTTGGGAGAGGGGCGTGGGATCGGGGAGGCGCAGCTCGCGGTGGCGGGCGATCTCGGCGCACGGCTGCGCCGCCGGGCGCGTGCGCTGGGGGTGAGCGCGGCGAGCCTGTGCCACCTGGCGTGGGCGCAGGTGCTGGCGCGGCTGAGCGGCCGAGAGGACGTGGTCTTCGGGACGCTGCTCTTCGGCCGGATGCAGGGCGGCGAGGGCACGGACCGGGTGATGGGCCCCTTCATCAACACGCTGCCGGTGCGGATCGGGGTGGGAGAGGAAGGGGTCGAGGCGGCGGTGCGGCGCACGCACGCCCTGCTGGCGGACCTGATGCGTCACGAGCACGCCTCCCTGGCGCTGGCGCAGCGCTGCAGCGGCGTGGAGGCACCCGCGCCGCTGTTCACCTCGCTGCTGAACTACCGCTACAGCGGCAGGACGACTCGCTCGCAGGAGGCGGGGCAGCCGAGGGCGGGCGGGCGGGACATTCGCGCACAGGAGCGGACCAACTACCCCGTGGCGCTCTCGGTGGACGACCTGGGGGAGGAGTTCTCGCTGGGAGCGCAGGTGGCGGCCCCGGCGGAGGCGGAGCGGGTGTGCCGGATGATGCACACGGCTCTGGAGCGGCTGGTCGAGGCGCTGGAGGCTGCTCCCGGGCGGGCGGTCGGGAGCATCGACGTGCTGCCGGAGGCGGAGCGCCGGCAGGTCGTCGAGGAGTGGAACCGCACAGGCGTGGAGTCCCCGTCGGCTGCCTGCATCCACGAGCTGTTCGCAGCTCAGGCGGAGCGCACGCCGGAGGCCCTGGCCGTGGTCTCCGGGGAGGACACGCTCACCTACGGCGAGCTGGACACGCGCGCCGACCGGCTGGCGCGCCGCCTCGTGGGGCTCGGCGCCGGGCTGGAGGTCCGCGTCGGCGTCTGCATGGAGCGCTCGGCCGGGATGGTGGTGGCGATGCTGGCCGTGCTCAGGGCGGGCGCGGCGTACCTCCCGCTGGACCCCGCCTATCCGGCCGAGCGCCTGGCGTACATGCTGGCGGACTCCGGCGCGCGTGTCCTGGTGACGCAGGCCGCGCTGCGCGGCCTGCTCCCGGCGGAGGGCGTGCGGACGGTGCTGGTGGACGGCAGCGGCAGTGCGGAGTACGAAGTACGCAGTACGCTACACACCGCGGAGTCGGCCGACGACGGTTCGTCGTCCGCACTTTCGCACTCCCGCACTCCCGCACTTCCGCACTCGCCGTCTCCCGACAGCGCGGCGTACGTCATCTACACCTCCGGCTCCACCGGCCGTCCCAAGGGGGTGGTCGTCACGCACGCCAACGCGGCCAACCTGCTGCCGCGCGCGGTAAGGACGTTCGGCGCGGAGCCGGGGGGCGCCGTGCTCCAGACGGCGTCCATGAGCTTCGACGCTTCGCTGCTGGAGGTCTTCGTGGCGCTCCTCTCCGGGGCGGCGCTGCACGTGGCCGACCGCGAGACCGTGCTCGCGCCGGAGCGGCTGGCCGCGCTGCTGCGCGAGCGGCAGATCGGGGTGTGGGTGAGCACCCCCGCGCTGCTGGACAGCGTGCCGGAAGCCGACCTCCCGGCGCTGCGCACCATCAGCACGGGCGGCGAGCGCTGCTCGAGCGAGACGGCGGCGCGGTGGTCGCGCGGGCGGCGGCTGGTGAACATGTACGGGCCCACGGAGACCACCATCTACACCACGGCGCACGAGTGCGCGCCGGGCGTGGCGGAGGCGCCGCCCATCGGCCGGCCGGTGGAGGGGGCCCGCGTCTACGTGCTGGACCCGTGGGGCGAGCCCGCGCCGGTCGGCGTGCCGGGCGAGTTGTACGTGGCGGGCGCGGGGGTGGCCCGCGGCTACCTGGATCGGCCCGCGCTCACGGCCGGGACGTTCGTCCCCGACCCGTTCGGCGGTGAGCCGGGAGCGCGCACGTACCGCACGGGCGACCGGGTGAGGTGGCGTGGGGACGGGACGCTGGAGTACCTGGGCCGCGTCGACCAGCAGGTCAAGATCCGCGGCTTCCGCATCGAGCTGGGCGAGATCGAGGGCGCGCTGCGCCGGCACGAGAGCGTCACCGACTGCGTGGTGGTGGCCCGCGAGGACGCGCCCGGGGACAAGCGGCTGGTGGCGTACGTGGTGGGCGGCGTGGAGGCG
>DASVQR010000245.1:0-35359 GCA_036389055.1 Longimicrobiaceae bacterium
CCGGCGCGCCGGGGCTCGGGGGCGGGCTCCTGCACGGCCGGCACGGACGAGGCCGGCGGCCGCGCCTGGGCCGCCCTGGGCCGCGGGGGGGGGCGGCGGCGGCGCGCGGACTCCGCCGCCGTCCTGCGGTCCCGGCGGCGCGGCGATTCCGCGGCGGGCCGTTCGGCGCGCCGGGTGGTCTCCGCGGGAGCGGGGTCGGGCGCCGGAGCGCCCGCGGCTCCGGCGGGCGGACTGGCGGACGGCGCCGGGTCCCTCGCGGGAGCGGCGGCCGGGAGGGCGGCCGGCGCCGCGAGGGCCGCCTCCGGCCGGGCGGCCGCCGGGGCGGCGGGCTCCGCGGTCGGGGCGAAGGCGACGAACGGGTCGCGGTCGCTGATCGTGGCGAAGAGCGCGGCGCCGGCGGTGAGGCCGCCCAGGGTGAGGGCCGCGGCGGTCGCCAGGACGGCGGTGCGCCGGCGGCGGACGTGGGTCCGCTGCTCCACCGTCGCGGTGGTCTCCCGCCACACCTCCTCCACCTCCACGGGCACCGGGGCGGGCGCGTGGACCAGCGCGGGCAGGTGTACCGGGGCGGGTACGGGCACCGCAGCCGGCACGTGCGGCACACGCATCACCCGGGTCAGCTCGTCCTCCTCGGGGACGCCGGGAGCCGGGAGCGCGGCGAGGGGCGCGGCACCGTCCGCCGCGGCGGGGAGCGCGGGCGCGGGGCCGCCGAGCTGCTGGAGGAAGACCTCCGCGCTGGGCCAGCGCAGCGCCCGGTCCTTGAGCAGCGCGCGCTCCACCGCTTCGCGCAGGTGCTCGGGGATCCCGGGGCGGAGCTGCTCCAGCAGCGGCAGGTACTCGTGCTTCTGCTTGTAGATGACCGTGTACAGCGTCTCGCCGCCCCAGGGTCGCCGGCCGGTCAGCGTCTCCCACCCCACCAGCCCCAGGCTGTACAGGTCGCTCTGGCCGTTGAGCCACGCCCCGTCGATCTGCTCCGGCGACATGTAGGTGGGCGTCCCCAGCACCACCCCGGTGAGGGTGAGGCCGGAGTCGCCGTCCAGCGGCCGCGCGATCCCGAAGTCGGCCAGGAAGGCGCGGGAGCCGTCCGGCTCCACGTAGATGTTCTCCGGCTTGACGTCGCGGTGCACGACCCCACGGCGGTGCAGGTATCCCAGCGCGTCCGCCACGTCGCGCAGGATCTGCTCGGCGCGGGCGAAGGGGAGCGGACCCTCGCGGCGGATCAGCTCCCGCAGCGTGGGGCCCTCCATGTGCTGCATCACCAGCGCGACCCGGCCGTCGGCCATGCGGCGGGCAGCGTGGACGGGGACGATGCAGGGGTGCTGGAGCTGCGCCAGGAGACGCGCCTCGCGGCGGAAGCGGGCGAGCGCCTCCGCGTCGGCCAGGTAGCGGTCGTCGATGACCTTGATGGCCACGCTGCGCCCCAGCATCCGGTCGCGGGCCAGGTACACCACGGAAACGCCCCCGCGCCCCAGGACGCGGAGGATCTCGAACTCGGGCCCGAACTCGTCCCGGATGCCCGTCAGGTCGTGCATGGAGCCTGTCTGCGGAGGGTGTGGGTGCCGCGCGGCGGACGCGGCCGCCGCCGGGGCGGTCAGAGGGACGCGAGGAAGTACGCCAGCCAGACGACCAGCGCGGCGCAGCACGCGGCGAAGAGCAGCCCCTCGCCCGCGAGCGGGAAGCGGCGCCGGTGCCGCTTCCGGGGGCGCGGGGCCGGCGGCGGGGCGGCGCGCGCCGACCGGGTCGCGTCCGCGGCGGTCTCCGCGAGCGGAGCCGGCGCCGGCACGGGCGCCGCGGCGTCGGCCGGCGCGGGTGCGGCGGCGGGGGGCGGCGGGCCGACGGAGGCCGGCGGGGCGGGCTCCCCGGCCTCGGCTCCGAGGAGCAGGCCGAAGTCGCGCACGGCGGCGGTGACGTTGTCGCGGCTCCCGCCGCGCAGGGCGAGCGCGGAGAGCCGCTCCGCCGCGGCGGCGGAGTCGCCGGAGGCCACCACGCAGGCGCGGATCTCCTCCTCCTCCACCACGCCGTGGAGGCCGTCGCTGCACAGCAGCACGGCGTGCGGCGCGTCCTCGGCGAACGGGCCGAAGACGTCCGCCTCCACCTGGCCGTCGCCGGTGCCCAGCGCCCGGGTGAGGGCGTTCTTCCAGGGGGAGCGGGCCACCTCCTCCTCGGTCATCTGCCCGGAGCGGACGGCCTCCTCCGCGAAGGAGTGGTCGTGCGTCACCCGGTCGATCCCCTCCGGCGACACCCGGTAGGCGCGGCTGTCGCCCACGTTGGCGATCCAGTAGCGGCCCCCGGAGCGCAGCAGCGCCACCAGCGTGGTCCCCATCCCGTCCAGCGACCGGTCGCGCTCGGCGGCGTCGCGGATCGCCCGGTCGGCGGCGCGGTACGCGTCCTCCAGCCCGGCGCCCCCTCCCAGCGCGTCCAGCAGCGCCTGGAGGGCGGTGGTGCTCGCCACCTCGCCGGCCGCGTGTCCGCCCATGCCGTCGGCGACGGCCACCACCTCGCGCCCGTCGGGGAGGACCGTGGCGACCACGGCGTCCTGGTTGGAGGGGCGCCGGCCGCGGTCGGTGGCGTAGCCCGTGGCGAGGGCGCTCACCGCGCCGGGCCCCGGAAGCGGAGCACCACCTCGCCCACCTCGATGCGGTCGCCGTCGGCCAGCGCGCGGCTCTCCTCCGCCATGGCCAGCTCGTGCCCGTTGACCCGCAGCGGGTTGGTGCTCGACAGGTTGCTGATGGTCCACGCGCCGTCGGCGAACCGCATGCGCGCGTGCTGCCGGCTCACCGTGGGCGCCTGCAGCTGCACGTGGCTGGTGGGCGGCCCGCCGGCGCGCCCCAGGGTGTACTCGGTGACCGCCCCGGCGGAGCGCAGGAAGCGGATCTCCCGCTGCCGGTCGGCGCCGTCCACCACCTCCAGCGCCCCGGGGAGGAACTGGAGCCGCCCCTCGGCGGGGACCTCCAGCCGCACCGTGAGCTCGTCGTCCGGCTCCGCCGCGGGGCGCGGCGGCCCGGCCGGCGCCATGCGGGGCACCGGGATCCGCTCCGGGGCCGCCGCCCGGACGGCGGCCGGAGCCGCGGCGGCCGACGTGGGCACGGGAGCGGCGGCGCGCTGCGGCGCGGAGATGCGAAGCGGGCGCTCGGGCGGCGGGGCGGCCGGCGGCGCGAACACCAGGAACGGCTCCTCCGGCAGCGGCTCGCGGTCGCGCCGCAGGTACATGGCCACCCCCGCGCCCGCCAGCACCAGCGCCACGCCGCCCAGCACCAGCCCGTACGTCCAGGGCCCGGTGCCCTCGTCCGTCCGCGGCGGCGGGATGGGCTCGGCCGCGAGCGCGCTCTCCAGCGCCGGAGTGCCCAGGCGCTCCGCGGCGGGGGCCCCGGCGGGAGGCGCGGGCGTCTGCGCCGGGGCCTGCGCGGCGGCCGCGCCCGGCGCGCCCGCGGCGAGCGCCAGGGCGAGCAGCACCGTCGCCCGGCCCCCGGAGGGGCGGACGGCGCGGAGGTGCGCGGGAGCGGTCCCCGCGCCCCGTCCCGGCAGGGAGGGGGAGTGATGCATGGATCCTACTGCCCGGGGGTGTTCGGAAGCCGCGGGGCGCCGGGAGAGCGGGGGTGCCCGGCGCGGCCGCGGGGCGCGCTCCCGGAGCGCAGCACAGCGTGTGCCGCCTGGGAGGGGCGAGCGCGGGCGCCCCGGGGGGCGCAATCCCGCTGGAATCCCGGAGTTAGGGCGGCCGGCGCGGGCCGGGCCGGGGGGGCGCCGGGTCCGGCGCGGCGCCCACAGTTGTGGAGCGGGTGCAACAATCGGGCGCCCCGGGCCGATTGCCGCGGCCGGCGCCCGGGAGTATGATAAGCACCTCCCTGCGGCCGCGCGAGCCTGTTCCGCCCATCCCGGGCCGCGGCCCCGTCTCCCCCCAGCCCAGCGGCTCTCGAATGCGGAAAGCACGCCGGTGACCGCCCAGGACCGGCCCGGCGCCGCCGGGCGCTCGCTCGCCGACGCGGTGCGCCTCGCCACGGAGGCCCCCGACGCCGAGCACGCCCTGGACGGCGTGCTGGAGGTGGCCGTCGCCTCGTCCGGCGCGCTGGCGGGCGCCCTGGTGGAGGCGGGCGGGCCGCGCGTGCACGCGCTCCGCGGCTGGACGCCCGACCGCGCGGCCGCGCTGCTCGCCCCCGGCGGCGCCGTGGCGGAGGCGCTCGCCCGGCGCGAGGAGTGGATCGACCGCCCCCTGCGCGTCCCGCTGCCGGGGGCCGCGGCGCACCCGGGTGCCCCCGCGGCGCTCCTGGTCCTCCCGCTGCACGTGCGGGCGCTGGCCGCGGGGGCGATGGTGCTGGCGCTCCCGGAGGGCGCGGGCGAGGACGCGTGGGAGACGGCGCGCGGGTGCGCCGGGGTGGCGGCGCTGGTGCTGGAGCACGACCGCGCCTTCGAGGAGGCGCGCACCGCCCGGCAGATGCGCGACCACTTCCTCACCGCGCTCAACCACGAGATCCGCACCCCCGCGCTTGCGCTCACCCTGAACGCCGACGTGCTGCGGAGCTACGACGCCTCCGCGCTCCCCGCGCACATCGCCAAGGTGGTGGACTCCACCCGCACCGCGGTCACCACCGTGGTGCGGGTGCTGGAGGGGATCCTGCAGCTCGGCGACCGCGAGGCCCCGGAGGCGGGCGCCGAGGTGGTGCAGCCGCGCGACGCGGTGCTCCAGCTCCTCCGCCGCGTGGAGCCCGCCGCCGACCGCAAGGGGCTCCCCATCTCCCTGCGCGCCCAGCGCGACCTCCCCCCGCTGCAGACCGACCCGGCGCGCTTCTCCAAGATCCTCCTGCACCTGCTCTCCAACGCCATCAAGTACACCTCCGAGGGGGGGATCGAGGTGCGCGTGGAGCAGACGGCGCGCTGGAGCGGCGGCCGGCGGCGGCCGTTCCTGGCGGTGCGCGTGCTGGACACCGGCCGCGGCATCGCCCGCGACGTGCTGGCCCAGATGATGGAGCCCTTCACCCAGGTGGGCGACGCCGCCCGCACCGACTCGCACGTGCGGGGCGTGGGGCTGGGGCTGGCGCTCTCCCGGCGGCTCGCCCGGTCGCTGGGCGGCGACCTGCTCGTGGAGAGCGAGCCCGGCCGCGGCACCACCGCCTCGCTGTTCCTCCCCTACCACCGCTGACCGCCGCCCCTCCGGCTATACCAATCTGGTGCAGACCTCCCAAATCGGTGCAGCGCGCCGCGGCGGGGGCGGACGGCCGCGGCCGGCGCAATGAGATGCCCCACAGACGTTTGCGGAGACCGCCGGGCGCGGGCGTGCGCGGGCCTCGCGTATGCACGCCGCGGTACCACCCCAATCACAGCCGTGCCCCGGGGGAACCGTCATCGAAGGGATGCTCATGCGAAACGTTCGTACCCTGGCAGTCGTCCTCGGCACCGCGGCGGTGCTGGCCGCCTGCGACGCCCCCACCCCACCGGTGCAGCCCGAGCAGCCGGCGGCCGCCGCTTCCCGGCTGGACCCCATGTTCGCGCGCGCCGCGAGCGAGTTCGGGGTGCCGGCGGACCTGCTCAAGGCGGTCGCCTTCACCGAGACCGGCTGGCAGTTCGCCCGCGGCGACGAGAGCGACATGGAGGGGCTGGCGCCCGCGTACGGCATCTTCGCGCTGCGGGGCGAGCGCCTGGAGCGGGGCGCGCGGCTGGCGGGGGTGAGCGCGGAGGCGGCCCGGACCGACGTGGAGGCCAGCATCCGCGCCGGCGCGGCGCTGCTGCGCGCCGAGGGCGAGGCGCTGCGCGTGGCGGGTGACGACCTGGGCGCCTGGGCCCCGGCGGTGGCGCGCTTCAGCGGCATCTCCAACGACCAGGCCACCGCGGGCTACGTGCACCAGGGCGTGTACGGCGCGCTGCGCCAGGGCGTGAGCGAGCAGCCCCAGCAGGCGACGCTCGCGGCCCACCCCGGCGTGAAGCCCACCACCCCGGCTCCCACCAGCCGCACGGCGCTCACCACCGAGTACGGCCCGGCCATCTGGACCCCGTCGCCCAACTACACCTCCGGGCGCTCCGGGTACTCCACGGCGCTGGTGGTGATCCACACCTGCGCCGGCAACTACAGCGGGTGCTGGAGCTGGCTCACCAACACCTCCTCCGGCGTGTCCGCCCACTACGTGGTGGGGCAGACGGACATCGGCGGCGGCGTGGCCGAGGTGCGCCAGCTGGTGGACGAGGACAACACCGCCTGGCACGTGGGCAAGTCGTGGCAGGGCTACCCCACCAACCCGCGCTCCATCGGCATCGAGCACGGCGGCTTCTCGTACGGCAGCAACGGCTACGGCCCGTGGCCCGCGGTGCAGTACAACACCTCCGCCACGCTGACCTGCGACATCGTCAAGAGCCGCGGCATCATCCGCGACCGCGACCACATCATCGGCCACTACCAGCCGGACCCGGTGAACCGCGCGCACGACCCCGGGCAGGGCTTCCCGTGGGCGGACTACATGAGCAGGATCAACAGCTGCGTGGGCGGCACCACGGGCGGCACGGCGCTGACCGTGGACAGCCACACCAACGGCACCGACGCCCGCTTCTCGGCCTCGGCCAACTGGATCTCGTCCGCCGGCACCGCCGGCTACTACGGCTCGGGCTACTACTACGCGAGCACCGCCGCGGTGAGCGACCCGGCCAACTTCGAGTTCTACCTGCCGGCCGCCGCCACCAAGTCGGTGTCCGCGTACTGGACCTCCGGCACCAACCGCTCGGCCAGCGCGCCGTACATCATGTACAACGCCAGCGGCACCGAGGTCGGGCGGGTCTCGGCCAACCAGCAGACCGGCGGCGGCGCCTGGCAGTCGCTGGGCAGCTACAGCTTCTCCGCCGGCTGGAACCGGGTCTCGCTGTCCCGGTGGACCACCACGGGCTACGTGGTGATCGCGGACGCCGTGAGGATCCAGTAGCACGGCAGTGATGGGAGCGCGGCCGGCCCGGACCGTCCGGGCCGGCCGCGCCGTACGCGGTGCAGTCGATGCAAGGCGCGGGGTCCACGCCCTCCCGGAGGTGCCGGGGGAGGGAGCCCGTGCGAAGTTCCCTTCACGAGTCCCGATGCACAACCTCTTGCGAGCTCTCCCGCGCTGCGTGCTGGCCCTGTCGCTGGCGGGGTGCGGCGCGGACGCGGACGCCGTCCCCGGCCGCCCCGCCGCGCCGCCGGCGTCCCCGGCCGCCCTCCCCGCCGCGGATCCCGCGGACACGCTCTCGCTGGCCGAGCGCGACTCCATTCCGGGGAGCATCGCCTTCATCGCCGAGCGCGACGGCAACAAGGAGCTGTACTCCGTGCGGCCCACCGGCGGCGGCGAGCGGCGCCTGACACGGCGCCCGGAGCAGGACTTCCCGGGCGACGTCCGGCGCGACGGCTCGGAGCTCCTGCTGATCTCGCTGGAGGGGGAGGGCCCGACCCGGGTGGAGCGCTTCTGGGTGGCGCCGGGCGGGGGCGGCCCGCTCCGCCCGCTGGGGCCGCGCGGCGCGCTGATGAGGAGTCCGAGCTGGGGGCCGGACGGCCGGTGGCTGGTCTACGAGTCCAACACCCGCGACGGGTACCGCGACATCTACCGCCTGGACCGCGCCACGGGGCAGGTGCGGGCGCTGACGCAGAACCCGGAGGGCAACTTCCGGCCGGTGGTGTCGCCGAACGGCGACTGGGTGGTCTTCGGCTCCAGCCGCGACAGCGTGTCGGAGCTGTACCGGATGCGCCCCGACGGGAGCGGCCAGGAGCGGATCACCCACACCCCGCGCGACGAGTGGGGGGTGCGCTGGTCCTCGGACGGCGGGCTGCTCGCCTTCCTGAGCGACCGGGACGGGAGCGACCGGGTGTACATGAGCTACCCGGACGGACGGGAGGTGCGCCGGCTCTCGGACGAGCCGCACGACCCGCACGTGATGGAGGACAAGCCGGCGTGGGCGCCGCGTGGCTTCGCGATCGCGTGGGTGCGCCGGACGCGGAACGAGCCGTCGCGCATCCTGATCCGCGACGTCGCCAACGGCTTCCGCGGCGAGGTGCGCGCCCGCGGGCTGGGGTCGCTGGACGACCCCGCCTGGTCGCCGGACGGCCGCTACCTGGCCTTCACCCTCACCCGCGGCGACACCGTGCAGGTGTACGTGGCCCGCGCCGACGGCACCCGCCCCACCCGCGTCACCCACGCGCCCGGCCCCAACTGGTACCCGGTGTGGCTGGGCGGGCCGGCGGCCCCGGCGCCCGGCGCCCGCGCCGCCCGCTGACCGTCCGGAAAGAACGGGCCAGAGGGGCTTTTGCCGTGCGCTTTGCATTCTGCACGCGGGACGGCGGCCGCCGGACGTATCCCGCCTCTCGCGGCCCGTGCCGGAAATCTCAGTGGTGCAACGGTTTCGTGGAGGGATGCGGCGGGCGGCGCGACGGGGACGCGGATTTGCAACCTGCGCCTCGCCGACCGAAAATATCAGTTCACGCTCGCATCCCGGGCGGACCGATGAAGAACACCACCACGACAGGCCGGAAGATGGCGGAGACAGCGGCGGGTATGCTGGGTGGCAGAGAGCGGCAGCGGCGGATCCCCAGCGCGGCGGAGATCCGCGCCGCGCCCGAGGTGTGCGCCCTGTGCGGCGGCTGGAGCCGCGGCACCTCGCTGCGCTTCGAGCACGAGCGCCCCGGCGAGCGCGTGCGCCTGGAGATGCACCTGTGCACCACCTGCGGCGACCGCATCGAGAAGCACCTGAAGCGCGCCATCCCCGTGCGCTCCATGGAGATCACCTCCACCGAGGAAGCGGCGTAGCCCGCGGGAAGTCCCGTCGGCAAGACAAAAGCGGCCCCGTGCGCGAGCACGGGGCCGCCGTCTTTTTCCTGCCTTGCGGACGCCAGCGCGAGCCCCGCGTGAGGGATGCGAGCGCGAAGCGGCGAGACCCGCGGCCGTTTGCGGGGCTCGCCTCCGTTGCAAACGGTAGTATCGTTTGCTACGGAGCCGCAGCCCGACCCCGCGTCAGCGGGGGCACGCCCAAACCCTCAGTCGAACGAAGCTACGCCGGAGGAATCTCCCGCCGCCCCCGCTTGACCGTGTACAGCTCCCGGTCCGCCTGCTCGATCAGGTCGTCCGCGGACTTCATGCTCGGATGGTACTCGGCCGCCCCCGCGCTCACCCGCGCCCGCCCGTCCAATCGCTCCTTGACGCGCCGGATCAGCGAGCGCGCCCCGGTCAGGTCGGTGCCGGGAAGGATGATCAGGAACTCGTCCCCGCCGAAGCGCACCGCCAGGTCGGCGCCGCGGATCTCCTCGCGCAGGCAGTCCGCCACCAGCCGCAGCACCCGGTCGCCCTCCAGGTGCCCGTACTCGTCGTTGATCTGCTTGAAGCCGTCCAGGTCCACCATCACCAGCGACAGCGCGTCCCCCCGCTGCGCGGCGGCCAGGCTGTGCTTGAGCACCACCTGCATGTGCCGGCGGTTGGCGAGCCCGGTGAGCGGGTCGGTGAGCGACAGGTCGCGCACCCGCTCGAACAATTGCACCCGCTCGATGGCGATCTCGGCCTGGGAGACCAGCACGCTGAGCAGGCTCCAGTCCTCCGGCTCGAACATCCGCTCGCCCCGGCGCTCCACCAGGAACAGCACGCCGCCCCCGCTCACCGGCACGTGGGCGAGCACCGCCGCGCCCGTGCCGGCGAAGAGCGGCGCCAGCGCGGCCAGCGGCGAGCCGGTGTCGCCCTGCGCCTCGGCGGCGTAGATCAGCCCGGGGCGCCGCATGCGCGGGTGCGCGCTCAGCGGAAAGGGACGCGCCTGGCACGGCTTGGAGGGGTGGTCCACGGCGGCGAAGCGCCCGCCGTCCTCGGGGACCACCAGGAAGCTGGTGTACGCGCCCACGGTGCCCACCGCGTGCTGGAGCAGCGCCTCGTGCACCTCGTGGAGGGTCCGCGCGGAGTTGAGCCGCTCGGAAAAGGTGATCAGCTGTTCCGCCAGGCGGAACTGGCGCCACTCCCGCAGCCGCTCCCGGCGCCACGCCGCGGCGCCGCTGGCCGCGCGCATCAGCAACTCCTCGCCCCCCTCGCCGCGCGGGATGCGGCGGATGGCCGCGCCCGCCACAAGGATGGCGTCGCCGCTGCCCAGCTCCAGCAGCACCGCGGCGTCGTCGGCCTCCAGCTGCGGCTCGTCGCACGGGGTGACGCGCATCCCCGGCTCGGCCCCGATCTCGTAGCCCAGCAGCGCCGTCCCCACCCCGCCCGCCGCCGGGAGGCGCGCCTCGCCGCCGGCCTGCCGCCCCGCGAGGAGCAGGGGCAGGACGCGGTCCTCCGCGCGGCGGAGGAGCCGGTTCGATTCCCGGCCCGCTCCCCAGGACGGGTTTCCACGGTGCGGCGCGTCTGTGCCGGTCAAGGTCACGAGCGGGATCGTTTGCGTGGACACGGGCAGGGGCTCGGGACGGATCGTGGCGCGCAGCGTCCGGCTCCCTTGCGGAAACGGGCCCCCGGAGGCTGCTCGCGCAGGGGCCGGGGCACCGTCGCCCCGGCCTGACGTGACGCGCCCCGGGCGACCAACCGACCGACCGGGGCTGCGCAGCCGTTCCACAGCGGCTCAAGCATTACACGTGCCCGGTCCGGGGAGGTCCGGTGCGCCGGGGAAGCGCGTGGCGCGCCGCCGTTTATGCGTGGGGGGGAGGTCTGGGGGACGGCGCCGGGCGGGGCGGACTGTTGCAGGCGCACAGCAGGCGGCGGACAGATCCCCCACGCGGCGGGTGCGGGGCGGGGGAGGCTACCCGCTGCGACCCGTCCGGTGCATCTCCGCGGACCGCTTCACGGGGTCGACGTGATGGATCCGCCTGCCGAGTCGAGCCGCGTAGCCCACGATGTCGCAGTCCCGCCGAGGCCCGCCGCCGGCTTTCCGTTCCAGACCGCGACCAGGGTGTCCGACAGGCCGACCACGCGCTTTCGCGCGGCGAAGAACGAGTGCTCGTCGGTCTCCAGGCGGGGAAGCACCTCCGCCCTGCCGGCCCGGTCCAGGAGCCGCTCGTACTCGTCCCGGGCCGCGCCCCCGGGAAACGTGCTCCCGTAGTCCGGGAAGGGAACGACGACGTGCAGCGTGCCGCCGGCGCGCAGGACTTCCCGCGCGAAGAGCTGGTCCGCCCCCACCGCGAGGGAGGTGATCCCGACGAGCGGGGGCTCCGCCCCGGCAAGGAAGCCCCGGATCGCCCCCTCGACCCAGGGCCACGCGCCGGCATCGTCCAGGTGCTGGTGTCCCGTGACTCCGATCCTCACTTCGACCCCCGGCCAGGGTTGGCGAGGTGCCGGTGGAGGCGTCCCGGCGGTGGCGGGCGAGCCGATCCGCAAGTATGTACGCGCCGGAAACCCGCGACAAGAAAGGTGTCGAGCCTCCGTTCCCGTCTCCGGCGAAAAAGCTCCCGGAAGCAGAAAGGCCCCGCACCGCAACGCGATGCAGGGCCTTCTCCTCGTGACAGCGCCCACTCCAGGACTCGATCCTGGACGGGCCGGTCAGGCGGATCCGTCGTCCGTCTGCTCGCGCCGGATCTGCTCCGCAAGTGCACGGACGCCCGTCTTTCCGACGAACTGCCGGCGCTCCTCCGTGTAGTCCCCGGTCCCGGTCTCGAACTGCTGGAGGAAGCGCACCATCCCGACCGCCCCCAGCTCCCGGCGGAGCGCCTCGACCCCGGCGCGCCGGATCTCGTCCATTGTCGCGGTCGCGGTATCGATCATGGTTCCTCCTGGCTGATCCAGTTCACCGGGTTCACGGCCCGGAACGCGCGAGGCCCGGCAAGCCGAACCGGCTGCCGGGCCTCTTCACGTCGTAGCGCCCACTCCAGGACTCGAACCTGGGACCCTCTGATTAACAGTCAGATGCTCTAACCAACTGAGCTAAGTGGGCGGGTCTCCCGCGCGGGGAGACGACAACGATAACGGCTCTCCCTGCGGGCGTCAATCCCCGGCCGGGCCCGCAATCTTTGCCGGACCCGGAACCCCGTGACCGGGTGGAACCTCATGGGGCCCATGGGGTTCATGCAGGACGCCCCCCGCCGTCCCGGGGTTCCGCGCCGCACCGTGCGCGCGGCGCCGGCCGGGAACGGAACGTGCCTCGCCGGGTGGGCGGAGGGGGGCTCGCCCCCGTTCCCGTCGTGCCGGCCGGGACCTTCCCGGCCATCGCTGTGCCGCTGTACCCCCGAAGTCGCCCATGAAGCTACACCCGTCCGCCCCCGCCGCTGCCGGCCTGGCGGGGCTCGCGCTGGGCCTCGCCCTGAGCACCTCGTGGTCCGCGGCCGAGGTGCGCGAGGTCGCGTCCGGGCTGACCTCCGTCCCCGGGATGGAGGCGCTGGACCCGGTCGACGCCCTCCCCCGCACCCGCCTGGCGGTGGCGATGGCGGAGGCCCGCTCCGCGCTGGACGCAGACCGGCCGTGGAGCGCGTGGAAGGAACTGGCCGACCACGTGGACGAGCCGGCGACGGCGCCCGCCTCCGCGGTGCTGCTCGCCGCGCGTGCGGCCGCGGGGTGGGGCGGCTGGGGCGAGGTCCGCCGGCTGCTGGAGGGGCGGGAGTGGCTGGGCCGGGCCGAGGCCGGCGAGGGGTGGCTGCTGCTGGGGCGGGGATACGAGGCCGCCGAGCGCTGGGGCGACGCCGCGGACGCCTACCGCCGCTACGCCGCGGTGCCGGGCGCGCGCTCGCGCGCGGAGGCGCTCGCCCGCAGGGGCAACGTGCTCCGCGCGGCCGGGCGGCACGCCGAGGCCGCGGCGGCGTTCGCCGCCGCGGCGGAGCGGGCGCCGGCGCTCCGCGACTGGCTGCGCGCCCTGCAGGCCGAGGCGCTGGCGCGGGTCCGCAACCCCGGGGTGGTGGCCGTGGCCTCCGCCGCCGCGGGGAGCTCCGGCGCGGTGCGCGCCCGCCTGGCCCGCGCCGAGGCGTCGTACTGGACCGCCGCGGGCGACCCCGCCCGCGCCGCGGAGCGGCTGGAGCGCGAGGCCCAGGCGCTCGCCGCGCTGGGCGAGCGCGCCGACGCGGCCTCGCTGTCGCTGGACCGCGCCCGCCTGCTGGCCGGGCAGGGCCGCGCCGCCGAGGCCCGCGAGCTGCTCCGCGCCGTCGCCGCCGACTCCCTCGCCGCCGCGGAGGTGCGGCTCCAGGCCGCGCGCCTCCTGGGCGAGGTGGCCGGCTCGCCCGGCGCCGCCGAGGAGATCGCCCGCGCCGCCGCGTTCGAGGCCGCCGGGAAGCCGGGGCTCGCCGCCCGCTCCATCCGCCTGGCGATCGCCGCCGGCGCGCCGGACGACCCGGAGCTGCGGCTGCGCCAGGGCCGGCTGCTCCTGGAGGAGCGCGACTTCGGCCCGGCGCGCGCCGTGCTCCAGGACGCCGCCGCGCGGCTGGCAGACCCCGCCCGCGCCGCCGAGGCGGAGGTGGGCGCCGCCCGCGCGCTGCTGCGCATCGACCCCGGCGCCGGGATGGCGGCGCTGCGCCGCGTCGCCGAGACCCGCGCCGGCACGCCAGCCGCCGGCGTCGCCCTGTTCGTGCTGGGCGACCAGACCGGCAACCGCGCGCAGGCCATCGCCCTCTACCGCCAGTCGGCCGCCGTGGGCGGCTCGCCCGAGGCGCGCGAGGCGCTGTTCCGCGTGGGCGACCGCAGCCACAAGGCCGGCGACCCCGCCGCCGCGGCGCGCGCCTGGGAGGAGTTCGTGGCGCGCTACCCGCACGGCGACGACGCGGCCCGCGCCGCGTACGCCGCCGGGGTGATCCACGAGCGGGCCGGCCGCGAGGCCGCGGCGCGCGCCATGTACACCGCCGCCATGGCCGCCGAGCCGGCCTCGTACCACGCCGTGCGTGCCGGGGAGCGCCTGGGCGCCGACCCGCTGGCGCGCACCCTGGCCAGCCCGCAGCCCTGGGTGGGGCTGGCCTCCGACGCCTCCGACGCGGCCGCCGTGCTGCTGCGCCTGCGCTGGCTGGAGGACGCCGGTCTGGAAGCCGAGTGGCGCGACGAACTGGACGCCGCGCAGCGCCGCTACGACCGCCGCCCCGTGGCGCTCCTCGCCCTCGCAGAGGGGGTGCGCGACCGGGGCCACACGGTGGAGGCGATCCGCATCGGGCGGCGGCTGCTGGAGGCGCGCGGCGGGCGCTGGGACCGGCGGCTGCTGCGGGTGGTGTTCCCGTACCCCTTCCGCGAGATCCTGGAGGACGAGGCGGAAGAGGCCGGGATCGACCCGGCGCTCCTTGCCGGGCTGGTGCGGCAGGAGTCGTCTTGGGACCCGGAGGCGCGCTCCCGCGTGGGCGCCCGCGGGCTGGGGCAGATCATGCCCTCCACCGGCAGGTGGCTGGCCCCCGGCGCCGGGGTGCGCGTGTTCCGCGAGTCGCTCCTCGACGTCCCCGAGGTCAACCTGGCGATGGGCGCGCGCTACCTGCGCGACCAGCTGCGCCGGTACGATGGCGCCGAGGACCTGGCGCTCGCCGCCTACAACGCCGGCCCCTCACGCGCCGACCGCTGGCGCCGCGAGCTGGGCTACGGCGGCGACGTGGACCGCTTCCGCGAGCGCATCCCCTTCGACGAGACCCGCGGGTACGTGCAGGTGGTGCTCCGCAACGCGGCGGTGTACCGCCGCCTCTACGGCGCCGAGCGCTCCGCGGGGCTCGTGGGCGGCGACTGATTCTGCCCGTCCGAAGTGGCGCGGCCCGTGTCGGTTGACCGGGCCGCCCCGCGGTTGTAAACTGGCCTTTCACCCTTCCGCTCCAGCGACGTACCGGCCCCGGGAGGGTCGGACCGGAGCGCTCCCCGCGGGCGCCCGGACCACGCACGCGGCACCGTCCCATCATGCGACTCCACCCCGTCCTCATCGCACTCCCGCTCGCCCTGGGCGCGGCGCTCCACGCCCTCCCCGCGGACGCGCAGACGCTGCGCGGCTCCCGCGCCGCCGTGGACCGCGCCTTCCGCAAGGCGCACGACCACGACCTCACCTTCTTCCGCAACGGCTCCAGCGTCCGCTCGGCGGCGGACCGCGGCGACCTGGTGAAGCTGCGCGGCAACGCGGACTTCCGCGTCCACCAGGTCACCTACCCGTACGTGCTCCCCACCACCGTCACCTTCGTGCGGCGGCTGGCGGAGCAGTACCGCGACCACTGCGGCGAGAAGATGGTGGTGACCAGCGCGGTGCGCCCGCGCTCGTTCCGGCTCATCAACAGCGTGGACAAGTCGGTGCACCCCACCGGCATGGCCATCGACATCCGCAAGCCCGCGCGGGCGCGGTGCGCGAGCTGGCTGCGCGAGACGCTGCTGGCGCTGGAGGGCAACGGCGTGCTGGACGCCACCGAGGAGCGCCGCCCGCCGCACTTCCACGTGGCGGTCTTCCCGGAGCCGTACCGGGCCTACGTCGGCCGCCAGGGGGATTCGGATTCGTCGCCCGCCAAGTCGTCCGCGGCCAGGAAGGCGGTCGCCAGCCGGTCTTCCGCTTCCCGGGGCGAGGCGGCGGAGCGGAGGACCCACCGGGTGAAGCGCGGCGAGACGCTGTCCCACATCTCGCGGCGCTACGGCACCAGCGTGGCGCGGATCAAGTCGGCGAACTCCATGCGGTCGTCCCGCATCGTTCCCGGGCAGGTGCTGCGCATTCCCGGTTCCGGTCGGTAGACGAACAGCAACGGCTGGTAACGGCTGGTTTGGGCGTGCCCCCGCTGGCGCGGGGTCGGGCTGCGGCTCCGTAGCGGACGATACGACTGTCCGCAACGGAGTCGAGACCCGGCGGAAACTGCCCCGCCGGGTCTCGCCCCTTCGGGCCGACATCCCTCACGCGGGCTCCGCGCTGGCGTCCGCAAGAAGCCCCCTCACGACCTGCCCCCTCCCTTCCCCCGCAAGCGGGGGAGGGGCTTTTTCGTCGCTGCCGGTGCAGTTCTCCCCCTCTCCCAGCATTGGGAGAGGGGGCCGGGGGGTGAGGGCCGCCGTCGCAGGCTGTCCCCTGTAACCTGTCCCCTGTCCCCTTGCCGTTTCCGTCCCCGGCCGATGACAGGACCGGTGCCGACCCCGGACTGTGGCTTTCATTCAACTCGTTGCCCTGCAACGGGTTGATTTCCGCGGGACGTGCGCCGTTCGCGTGGCCCTGGCGTTGCCTTCTGCACAGCCGTTCCCAAGCGGTTCCAAGCAGCAAGGAGTGACGTATGAAGACGATGGTTTCCAGAATGGTCCGGCTCGCCCTGGGGATGGTCCTGGTGGCGGGGGCCGGGTGCGCGCCGGGGATGATGGAGGAGGTCCTCGGCGACGTGGTGTATCCGGGCGGAGGGGTGTACGGGAGCGACCTGCGCGGCGAGGTGAGGCACGTGGACACCCGCAACCGGGTGATCGAGGTGCGCGGCCGCGACGGGCGCGGGGTGACGGCGTACTACGACGGGCGCACGCGGGTGGAGTACCGGGGGCGGCGGTACGGCGTGTCCGCGCTGGAGCGCGGCGACGAGGTGTCCATGCGCGTGAGCCGCGACCGCGGACGCTACCTGTACGCCGACCACATCTACGTCACCGAGACTTCCCGCGACCGCGGGGGCTGGGGGCGCGACGACCGCGACCGCGACCGCGACCGCGGCCGCGACGGGGACTGGGACCGCCGCGACGACCGGCGCGACCGCGACGCCTGGCGCGACACCGGCCGGCTCTACGGCACCGTCACCGCCGTGGACTTCCGCAGCTGGCGCTTCGAGGTGCGCGGCGACCGCGGCGAGCGGGTGCTGGTGACCGTTCCCCGCGAAGCCAACCGCAACACCGAGGACCGCTTCCGCCGGCTGCGGCGCGGCGACCGGGTGGAGCTCGCCGTGCGGCCCCTGAGCGACAGCCGCGCGGAGCTGCGCCGCTTCCGCTGAGGCGAGGCTGCAGGACGGTGGGGGGAGCAGGGCGGGTGGGGCACGCTCCGTGCGGCGCCTCACCCGCCCGGTTGTTTTGGGATGGTCAGATGTCGGAACGCCAGATCGGATAGCCAGAAAGGAGACACGTTCATGAACCGTCCAGTCCGGTCCCTCCGGTGGGTCCTGCTCGCCGTGCTGGCGACGTCCGCCCCCGCCTGCCTGGCCGCGGCGGCCGCCGCCGGCGCGGGCGGCGCGATCGCGTGGACCCAGCGGGGCGCGTCGTCCTCGGTGTCGGGCTCCGTGGACCAGGTGTACGGGCGCGCCGAGGCCGTCTTCCGCGACATGGGGATCACCCAGACCGGCCAGAGCTCGGGCGACCAGGGCGCGGAGCGCTCGCTCAAGGGCACCCGCGAGGACACGGAGGTCACCGTGGAGATCGAGCGCGAGTCCGCCTCCACCTCGAAGGTGGAGGTGTACGCGCGCAGGAACACGGTGGAGTTCGACCGGGGCTACGCGCGGGACGTGCTGACGCGGATCGTCAACCGGAGCTGAACGGCAGTACGGAGTACGAACTACGTTGAACGGCGCCCCCGCCTCGATGCCGAGGCGGGGGCGCCGTTCGTCGTTTCCGCGGGATCCGTCGGAGCTACAAGGGCGCGGGCTCCTCGGCCTCCGTGGGGGCCTCTTCCCCGGAGTTCGCCTCGGGGAAGCGGAAGGTGAAGCCGTCGCCCTCGTCGGCGGCGTCCACCTCCACCGTCCCTCCGTTCTCCAGGCGGCCGAAGAGGATCTCCTCGCCCAGGGGCTGCTTCAGCTCCTCCTGGATCAGGCGCGCCAGGGGGCGGGCGCCGTTGAGCGGGTCCAGGCCGCGGCGCGCCAGGCGGGCGCGGGCGGCGGGGGTCAGCTCCACGACGACCTCGCGGTCGGCCAGCAGGGCGCGCAGCTCGCGCAGCATCCGCTCCACGATGCGCTCCATCACCGGCAGGGTCAGCGGCGCGAAGGGGATGCGGGCGTCCAGGCGGTTCCTGAACTCGGGGGTGAAGTGGCGCTCGAAGGCGCGCTCGTCGTCGCCCTCGCCCGTGGCCCCGCCGAAGCCCATGCGCCGGCGCGACAGGTCCTCCGCGCCCACGTTGCTGGTCATCACCAGGATCACGCTGCGGAAGTCGGCCTGCTTGCCGTTGTTGTCGGTCAGCTTGCCGTAGTCCATCACCTGGAGGAGGATGTTGAAGACGTCCGGGTGCGCCTTCTCGATCTCGTCCAGGAGCAGCACGGCGTGCGGGGTGCGGTTCACCGACTCGGTGAGCAGCCCGGCCTGGTCGAAGCCCACGTAGCCCGGGGGCGCGCCGATCAGCCGCGACACGGTGTGCCGCTCCATGTACTCCGACATGTCGAAGCGGATCAGCTCCATCCCCAGCGTGTCGGCCAGGGCGCGGGCCACCTCGGTCTTGCCCACGCCGGTGGGGCCGGTGAACAGGAACGAGCCGATGGGCTTCTGCGGGTCGCGCAGCCCCGCGCGCGACAGCTTGATCGCCGAGGCCAGCTGCTCGCAGGCGCGCTCCTGCCCGAACACGCGGGCCTTGAGGTCGGCCTCCAGCGAGCGCAGCCGCTCCTTGTCGGAGCGGGACACGGTCTTGGGGGGGATCTGGGCCATGGTGGCGAGGATGGTCTCCACCTCCTCCGCCGTCACCACGGGCGGCCCGCCCTCCCCGGCGTGCTCCAGCTTCGCCCCGGCGCCGGCCTCGTCCAGCAGGTCGATGGCCTTGTCCGGGAGCTTGCGGTCGTGCAGGTAGCGGTGCGCCAGCTCGGCGGCGGCGCGGATCGCCTCGTCGGAGTAGCGGACGCCGTGGAACTCCTCGTAGCGCGGGCGCAGCCCCTCCAGGATGCGGACGGTGTCCTCCAGCCCGGGCTCCGGGATCTCCACCTTCTGGAAGCGGCGGGCCAAAGCGCGGTCCTTTTCGAAGTGGGAGCGAAACTCCTCCCAGGTGGTGGAGCCGATGCAGCGTAAGCCCCCGGCCAGCGCCGGCTTGAGCAGGTTGGAGGCGTCCATCGCCCCGCCGCTGGTCATCCCGGCGCCCACCAGGGTGTGGATCTCGTCGATGAACAGGACGGCGTTGGGGCGCGCCTCCAGCTCGCGGAGCACCGCCTTGAGCCGCTCCTCGAAGTCGCCGCGGTAGCGGGTGCCGGCCAGCAGCGAGCCCATGTCCAGCGCGAAGATCTCCGCGTCGCGTAAAGCCGCCGGCACCTCGCCGCGGTGGATCTTCCAGGCCAGCCCCTCCACCAGCGCGGTCTTTCCCACGCCGGGGTCGCCCACGAAGAGCGGGTTGTTCTTGCGGCGGCGGGAAAGGATGTGGACGGCGCGCGCCACTTCGCGGTCGCGCCCGATCAGCGGGTCGATCTTGCCCTCGGCCGCCTGCCGGGCCAGGGGCACGGTGAAGCGGGCCAGCGCACCCTTGAGCGGCTCGCCGCCCTCCTCCTCCCCCGGGGCGTCGCCGGCGGGGGCGTGCACCGCCTCCTCCTCGTCGCCGCCGTGCGACAGGGCGCGCATCAGCGCCAGCCGGGTGAGCCCCTCCTCCTCCATGAAGTGAACGGCGTACGAGTCGGGCTCGTCCCACATGGCCACCACCACGTGCGGGCCGGACACCTCGTCCTTGCCGGCGCGCAGCACCTGCAGCGCCGCCTGCTGCACCACCCGGCGGAAGGCGAGCGTGAGCACCGGCTCGGTGCCGTCGCCGGCGTGCGCCTCCACCTCCCGCTCCAGGTAGCGGTCCAGGCGCGCCTTGATGCGCTCCACGTCGGCGCCGCAGCGCTCCACGGTGGCGGCGGTGGCCGCGTCGTGCAGCAGGGCGAAGAGGAGGTGCTCCAGCCCCGCCATCTCGTGGCCGCGCCGCGCCGCTTCCAGCACGGCGAGGCGCAGCGTCACTTCAAGCTCGGGGCGAAGTGCGGGGTTGGCCATCTCTATTCGGGCTCCATGGTCAGGAGGAGGGGAAATCCCTCCTCTCGGGCCGCCTCGGTCACCTGCGCCACCTTGGTCTCCGCCACCTCGCGGGTGTAGCGGCCCGCCACCCCCACGCCGTGGGTGTGCACCTGCAGCATGATCTGGGCGGCCTCGGTGGCCGTCTTGCGGAAGAAGCGGATCAGCACGTCCACCACGAACTCCATGGTGGTGTAGTCGTCGTTGTGGAAGAGGACCCGGTACAGGCGCGGGGTCTTCGCGCGGGGGCGCTCCTCCAGGAGCAGCTCCTCGCGCCTGGCGGGGTCCCTGCCGTCGTCGTCGCGGTCTCGGTCCGGCATGTCCTGCTCGGGCGTCGTGTCGGGGGTGCCCGCGTCCGCGGGTCCACCCCAAAAGGAACGGTACACCGGGGCGGCGGCAAGGATTCCCGCCGCGGCGCCGCGCGCGGGGTGCGGCACGCGATTTTCGTGCGGGGCGCCGCATGGACCAGCCGACGCACACCTTTCCCGAGGACCGGACCCGCGAGGCGGGGAGGATGGCGCACGAGCTGCTGGTGCAGCGCATCCTCCAGCCGGACGACGTCACCTGCGGCCCCACCTGCCTGCGCAAGGTCTACCAGTACTACGGGCTGGAGCTGGAGCTGGCGCAGGTGCTCGGCGAGATCGACCGCAACGAGGACGGCGGCACGCTTGCCGTGTTCCTGGGGATCTCGGCGCTGCGGCGGGGCTTCCGCGCGCGGCTGTACTCGTACGACCTGCGCATCTTCGACCCCAGCTGGTTCCAGATCCCCATGGACGCGCTGGCGGAAAAGATCCACCAGCGCATCCCTTTCCTGGGCACCGCCAAGACGATCCGGGCGGCGCGGGCGTACCTGGAGTTCCTGGAGGGGGGCGGGGAGATGCGGTTCGACGAGCTGACGCCGGGGCTCCTCAAGGAGATCCTGGACCGCGAGCACCCCATCCTGGCCGGCCTTTCCGCCACCTACCTGTACCGCTGGATGCGCGAGCGCCAGTTGGACGAGCTGGACGAGCTGGTGCCGGACGACGTGCGCGGCGAGCCGACGGGGCACTTCATCGTCATCGCCGGCTACGAGCAGTGGGGGCGGCGCTTCTCGCTGCGCGACCCCTCGGCGCACGTGCCGCACCCGGAGGGCGGCGACGGGCGGCAGGTGGTGGACGCGCAGAGCCTGATCAACGCCATCCTGCTGGGCGACCTCACCTACGACGCGGTGCTGCTGGAGATCTGGCGGGCGGACCGCGAGGGGGAGGCCGCGTGAGCCGGCGCAGGGTGGTGGTGGTGGTCTCGGACCCGCGCACCGCGACGGAGCTGCCGGCGGAGATGCTGGTGTCCGCGGACGAGTACCTGGAGGGCGGCGAGGCGCTGACGGACCGCGGCCTCACGGTGGTCAACCTGTGCAACTCGTACCGCTACCGCACGCGCGGCTACTACGTGTCGCTGCTGGCGGACGCGCGCGGGCAGACGGTGGTCCCCAGCGTGGAGACCATCGAGGGGCTGTCGGACGCGTACGGGCTGTTCCGGGCGCTGCGCGAGGCGGGGGTCCCCACGGTGGACGTGCGGGAGATGAGGTCGCGGCACGGCTCGCTCCCCGCCGCGATCTCGCCGGACGAGGACGACGCCTGCGACCCGCACGAGCCGGCCGTGCCGCTGCTGCGGGTGGACGCGGCGGACGGGCCGGCGTACCGCCCGGCGACGGACGCGGAGGTCGCGGAGACGCTCAGCTACTTCGGCAGCTGCACCGACCCGCGGGTGAGGTCGGCGGCGCTGGCGGTGTACCGCGAATGGCCCGCGCCGGTGCTGCGCATCCAGTGGATCCTGGAGGAGGAGGAGTGGAAGGTGACGGGGGTGTCGCCCCTGTCCCTCCGCCAGCTCGGACGCGAGCAGCGCGCGCAGCTGGCGGAGGCGCTCCGCGACGAGAAGCGGGTGGTGAAGCGCGGCGCTCCCGCGCCCTCGGAGGGGAAGCGGGCGGCGCTGGCGGTGCTGGTGGACGAGGGCGACCCTTTCTCCCCCTCCTCGCCGGAGACCATCGACAAGCTGGAGCGGGTGGCCTCCCGCATGGGCGTGTACGTGCAGCGCATCGGGCTGGGCGACCTGGACAAGCTGGGCGAGTACGACGCGCTCTTCATCCGCGCGCTCACCTCGGTCAGCTCGCCGGCCTTCCAGTTCGCGCTGCGCGCGGAGGCGCTGGGGATGCCGGTGGTGGACGACTCGCAGTCCATCATCCGCTGCAGCAACAAGGTGTTCCTGGACGAGCTGCTGCGCCGCGAGGGGATCGCCACGCCGCGCACGCTGGTGGCGACGGCGCGCACCCCCGTGGAGCAGCTGGCGGAGCTGGGCTTCCCCGCCGTCATCAAGCTCCCGGACGGCTCCTTCTCGGCGGCGGTGCACAAGGTGGCGTCGCCGGAGGAGTACAGGGAGCGCGCCGCGGAGATGTTCCGCCGCTCGCCGCTGATCATCGCCCAGGAGTACCTCCCCACCGACTTCGACTGGCGCGTGACCGTGCTGGACGGGCAGCTGCTGTTCGCGGCGCGCTACTTCATGGCGCGCGGCCACTGGCAGATCCGCACCGAGGAGAAGGGGACGGAGCGCTATGGCCGGGTGGAGGCGGTGCCGCGCGACGCGGCGCCGCGCGCGGTGGTGGAGCTGGCGCTGCGGGCGGCGGGGCTGATCGGGCGGGGGCTGTACGGGGTGGACATCAAGGAGAGGCCCTCGGGGCCGGTGGTGATCGAGATCAACGACAATCCCAACCTGGACGTGGGCTACGAGGACGCGGCGGACGGCCCCGCCGTCTACGAGGACGTGCTGCGGTTCTTCCTGCGGCGGGTGGAGGAGGGGACGGACGGGGCGGAGCACGCGCCGGCCGGCGCCGGCTCCGCGGAGGAGACGGCGCCGATGCGCGCCCCCATCCGCCCGCGCCGGGCCGCGCCCCAGCCGCGCGCGCACTACCGCCCCTTCGAGGTGGCGGGGGTGGAGCTGGAGTACCCGGTGGTGGACCGCGACCTCAACGTGGCGCACCGGGTGGAGGAGGCGTTCCGGACGCTGGCGGGGCGGGGGTGCTCGGACGTGGACCTGGGGGCGGTGGGGCTCTCCAACGAGATCGCCGACCACGTGCTGGAGGTGAAGACGCAGGCCCCGGTGCGGAGCCTGGCGGAGGCGGAGGAGCTGCTGGTGGAGGGGATCGGGCGCTTCTCGGCGGTGCTGCGCGACCAGTTCGACGCGCGGCTGATGCCCACCGGGATGCACCCCTGGATGGACCCGGCGAAGGGGCGGCTCTGGCGGCGCTCCAACGCCCGCGTCTACGACACCTACGCGCGCCTCTTCGACATCCGCACGCACGGGTGGATGAACGTCAACAGCTGCCACCTGAGCCTCCCCATGGGGCGCGAGGCGGAGTCGGTGGCGATGATGAACGCGGCGGCGCTGCTGGTCCCCTACCTCCCCGCGATCGCCGCGTCGTCGCCCATGTACGACGGCGACCTGCAGCCCGCGGCGGACGGGCGGCTGGCGTGGATCCTGGAGCACCAGGCGCGCATCCCCGAGTCGCAGGGGGAGATCGTCCCGGAGTACGTGGACAGCCTGGCGGACTACCGCCGGCGCATCCTGGGGGGGATGTACGCGGCGCTGGACCGCATCCCCGACACCGCGCCCATCCGCCACGAGTTCTTCAACGCGCGCGGCGCGGTGTTCAAGGCCAGCAGCAAGCGCATGGAGGTGCGGGTGCTGGACACGCAGGAGTGCGTGAAGATGGACATGGCGGTCTCCGCGTTCGTGCGCGCGGCGCTGAAGTCGCTGACGCAGCGGGTGATGGAAGGCAAGCTGGCGCTCCCGGCGCACGCGGTGCTGGTGGCCGACTTCCGCGCCACGGTGCGCGACGGGAGCCGGGCCCGGGTCACGGCGCCGCACTTCCGCTCGGTGGCGCGCGACGCGGAGGGGCGGGCGGACGTGCGCGACGTGCTGCGGGCGCTGCTGGAGGACGCGCGCCGCTCGGTGCGCAGGGACGAGGCGGAGTACCTGGAGCTGGCGGGGCGCGTGGTGGAGGCGGGGACGCTGTCGGAGCGGATCCGCGCCGCGCTGCTCCCCTTCCAGGAGGCGGAGGACGAGGTGTTCACCGACGCGGCGCGGCGCATCTACATCGAGCTGATGGACTGCCTGGAGGCGAACGAGCCGTGGGCCCGGCGGTGGGGGTGAGGGCGCTCGCCGCGCTGCTCGCGGTGGCCGCCGCGGCGTGCGCCTCGGGCGGCGGGGGCGGCGCCGCCGCGCCGCCGGAGTCGGTGTCCGGCACCTTCGCGCTGGTGCGGATCGACGGGCGGCTGCAGCCGCTGGAGCGCGGCGCGCCGGAGTGCGACGCGGGCGGCAGCGGCGGGGAGGTGGCATTGAGCCGGGAGCGGCGCTTCGAGCTGGAGGTGCGGCAGGGCGGCGCCTGCCCGGGGGCCGTGCGCCGCGAGCTGAGCGGCACCTACGTCCGCCGCGGCGAGCACCTGGGCTTCGAGGCGCGGCTGCCGGACGGCACCCGGCTGCGCTTCCACGGCACCACCGACGACACCGTGGTGGTGGTGCGGCTCAGCGGGGCGGAGGTCCACTTCCGGCGCGCCGGGAGGTAGGCGCGCGCGAAAACGCTTGCGGACCGCCCCCGGTCCGGCGATTGTCAGGGGAGTGTCCTGCCGTTCCGTCTCCCCGGTCCGACTTCCATGTTCTTCGACCTCCGCGACCACATCCTCGCCCTCATCGAGGAGCGGGACTACGCCGGCGCCGTGCACCGGCTGGACCAGCTCGTCGCGGAGGAGCCGGACGACGCCGGCGCGTTCGCCATCCGCGCGCTGTGCCTGGCCGAGCTGGAGCGCTGGCAGGCCGCCGCCGACTCCGCCCGGCGCGCGGTGCTGCTGGACCCGGACACCGGCTTCCACCACCGCGCGCTCGCCCAGGTGCTGCTCGGCCGGGGCGACCTCCGCGCGGCGCTGGCCGCCGCCGGGGAGGCGGTCGCCCTGGAGCCGGACGAGCCCGACCACCGGGTGCTCGTCGGGCGCGTGGAGGCCGCCATTGGCCGCTGGGAGGCGGCGCGGCGCACGCTGGAGGAGGCGCTCGCGCTGGACCCGGAGCACGAGGAGGGGCTGCGCATGCGCGCCCTGGTCCTGCAGCAGCGCGGCCGGGCGGACGAGGCGGACAGCGTGTTCCTCAACGCGCTGATCCGCGACCCGGGCGACGCCTTCGCCTACGCGGGCCGCGGCTGGAGCATGCTGCGCGCAGGCGGCGACGCGCGCGACGCCGTCGCCCACTTCCAGCAGGCGCTCCAGCTCCAGCCGGACTCCGAGTGGGCGCGCGAGGGGCTGATCGCCTCGCTCAAGGCGCGCAACCCCGTCTACCGGGTGCTGCTGCGGGCATTCCTGTGGATCGGCTCGCTCACCCCGCGCACCCGCATGCTGGTGGTGTTCGGCGGACTGTTCGGGTACAACGCGCTGCGGCGGGTCGCGGCCGCCCAGCCCTCGCTTGCGCCGGTGATCTGGCCCCTGCTCGGCGCGTACATCGTGTTCGTGGTCCTCACCTGGATCGCCGACCCCGTCTTCGACTCGCTGCTCCGGCTCGACACGGTGGGGCGGCAGGCGCTCACGCGCGACCGGGTGAGGGCTTCCAACTGGGTGCTGGGGACCATCGCGACCGCCCTGGCGCTGGCCGGCGCGTCGGCGGCGCTGGACGCGCCGCGCCTGGGCGAGGCGGCCTTCCTGTGCGGCTTCCTGGTGCTGCCGGTGGCGGGGATCTTCCGCTGCGACCCCGGCTGGCCGCGCCGGGCCATGGCGGGGCTGACCGCGCTGATCGCGCTGCTGATCGCCGGGAGCACCGTCGCCGCGGACGCGCTGGCGGGCGGGCTCGCGGTGGGGGCGCTGCTGCTCGTGGTGCTCAGCACCTGGATCGGTTCCTGGCTGGCCTCCGTGACCCCGCGCCGGCGCGGCTGACCCGGGTCACGGCACGGGCACAGGGAGCGGGATCGCGGGCGCGTCCGCGGGGCCGCCTCCGGCCCGGGGCAGCCGGGCGGCGATCCAGGCGGTGACGTCCGCCATCACCACGTCCCGGCCGTAGTCGTTGAACAGGTCGTGGACGTGCCCGTCGTACAGCCTGAGCGTCTTGTCGGCGGACCCGGCCGTGTCGTAGAAGAGCTGGCTCCCCCGGGGGTTGGTGACCTCGTCGGCGGTGCCGTGCAGGATGAGCACCGGCAGCGTGATGCGCGGGAACTCCTCCCGGAGCCGCTCGTCCGCCCGGACCAGCTCGGCGACGGTGCTGCTGGGCTGCGCCTCGTCGGCGATGAGCGGGTCGTCGTCCATCGCCCGTACCGCCCGCGGATCGCGGGAGAACTGCTCGTTCTTGAGCTTCAGCACGTGCACGTGGGGCGCCAGGTGGCTGATCCCCTTGACCACGGCCAGCGCGAAGTCCGGCGCCGCCACCTGGAACGCGAAGCTCTCGCAGATCAGCCCGGCGAGCTCGGCCTGGTGCTCCAGCGCGTAGACGCACGACACGACGCCGCCGGCGCTGTGGCCCAGCAGGAACACGGGGAGCCCCGGCTCGCGCGACCGGGCGAGCGCCAGGAGGGCGTCCACGTCGGCCAGGTACTCGCCGATGCTCTCGATGTAGAAGCGCTCGCCGTCCGACCTGCCGCGGCCGCGCAGGTCCAGCGCGTACACCGCGAGCCCGCCCGCCGCCAGCTGCTCCGCGGCCCACGCGAAGTAGCCGCTGTGGGAGTTGATGCCGTGGACGATCGCGACCACCGCCCGGGGCGGGCCCTCCGGCCGCCACGACCGCACGAAGATCTGCACGCCGCCCGCCGACTCGATCCTTTCCTCGCGCGGGGCGAGGGCCGTCGCCTGTGTCATGCCTGCCTCCAGTGGATGGTGGGCCGGGTGCGGACGGGCGCCGGCAGGCGCCCGCCGACCGCGCTCGTGCGTACGGTTAGCGTGGCCCCGGCGGCGGCGCCATTGGACCATGGTGTCGGGCGGGCCTGCCTTCCCGGCCGGCTCCGAGTGCCGCGCAGGCGCTCGCGTCCCCGGCTTCCATCCCGCTCGTCCCGCACCCCCCCCGGCCATGCGCACACCGCTCCTCGTCCGGGCGCTCGCGCTCGCCCTCCCGGCCGCCGCAGATCGTCGCCACGTGGCCCGCGCGGGGGTGAACACCCGCTGGACCTCCGTGCCGCGGCAGCGCGTGACCTTCCCGGACGCCACCCGGACCGGCCGACAGTGAAGCGCTTCCTCGCCTTCGCGGCCACGCTGCTGCTCCTGGGCGGGCTGCTCGTCGTCGCCTTTCCCCCGCTGCGCAGGCTCCCCACGGTGGTGTCGCTGCTGCGCGAGGAGCTGGCCGCGCCGCTCGCCGTCCCCGTGGCGGGCGTCCGCCGCGCCCAGCTCGCGGACACCTGGGGCGCCCCGCGCAGCGGAGGCCGCCGCCACGAGGGGATCGACATCTTCGCCCCGTGCGGCCGCCCCGTCGTGAGCGCCACCCGCGGCCTGGTGCTGGAGGTGGGCGAGAACCCGCTGGGCGGCCAGGTGGTGCGGGTGCTCGGCCCCGGCGGCTCGGTCCACTACTACGCCCACCTGGGCCGCTTCGGCGGCCTGCGCGGCGGCGACCGGGTGAGCCCCGGCGACACCCTGGGCTACGTGGGCGACACCGGCAACGCCCGCGGCACCCCCTGCCACCTCCACTACGGCGTCTACGAGCGGGGCGGCGGCGCCCGCAACCCGTACCCCCTCCTCGCGCCCTGACCTCCCGCGGCGCCGTTCCTGCAAGTGCGGCCGGGCCCGTTTTCCAGGCCCGTTCACCCGCAGGAGCAGATCGCCCATGAGCAGGTCCGTGCCCCATCCCGTCCCCCCCGGCGAATCCCCCGCCCTCGGCGACGAGGACGCCGCCCGCCCGCCCGGCCTCCCGGAGGGGCAGGCGCTGGACGACGAGCTGGACGAGCTGCGGGAGCGGCTGGCGGAGCTGGGCGGCGCGCTGTGCGCCGAGAAGGCGCGCGCGCTGCTCGTCGTCCTCCAGTCGCGGGACACCGGCGGCAAGGACGGCGTGGTGGAAAAGGTGTTCGGCGCCGTCCTGCCGCAGCACCTGCGCGTCCAGGCGTTCCAGCAGCCCTCCGACGAGGAGCGGGCGCACGACTTCCTCTGGCGCGTCCACGCCGCGGTTCCCCCGTACGGCACGGTGGGCGTGTTCAACCGCTCGCACTACGAGGAGGTGGTCACCGCGCGGGTCCACGGGCTGGTGCCGGAGGAGGTGTGGTCCCCGCGATACCGCCAGATCAACGACTTCGAGCGGATGCTGACCGAGAACGGCGTCACGCTGGTCAAGCTGTTCCTGCACGTGTCCCGCGACGAGCAGAAGCGGCGGCTGCAGAAGCGGCTGGAGAAGCCGAGCAAGCGGTGGGAGTTCGATCCCAGCGACCTGCGGGACCGGGAGCGGTGGGACGAGTTCACCGCGGCCTACCGGGACGCCATCGCCCGCTGCGGCACCGGGTGGGCGCCCTGGCACGTGATCCCGGCGGACGACAAGCCTGTGAGGAACCTGCTGGCGGCGCGGATCGTGGTGGACGCGCTGGAGCGGATGGACCCGCGGTTTCCCGATCCCGAGTACGACCTGGAGGAGTCGCGGAAGCGGCTGGAACAGCTCTGAACTGCTTTTCGAACGGCGGATTCGGGCGTGCCCCCGGCTGGCGCCGGGGTTGGGCTGCGGCTCCGTAGCGGACGAAACTACCGTCCGCAACGGAGTCGAGCCCCGGCGGAAACAACCTCGCCGGGTCTCGCCCCTTCGGGCCGACATCCCTCACGCGGGGCTGGTGCTGGCGTCCTCGGGAGGCCCCCTCCCCCGGCCCCTCCCCCGCAAGCAGGGGAGGGGAGAACTACTTGCCGTACCGGGATATCCAGCCGTTGTCCCCTCTCCCAGAATTGGGAGAGGGTGGCGAGCCTCAAGCGAGCCGGGTGAGGGCCTGCGACCGCGCCCCCGCCGGGAGATCCCGACGGGGGCGCACTTTCGCACTCACGCACTTCCCTGCTGCCGTCCCTCAGCTCTCGATGGCGTAGATCAGCGTCACCGTGGCGGTGACCGTCTGCTGGCCGGCCTCGATCGGGGTGCTCGCCATGTCGGCGGCCATGCCGCGGGCCTGGGCCATCTCCAGCTTGGCGAACACCGGCGGCTGCCCGCCGGCCGTGCTCGCGTCCAGCACCGCGCCCAGCCGCACCCCCAGCGCCGCGGCGATCGCGGCGGCGTCCGAGCGGCCCTTCGCGACGGCGCCGCGGATCGCCTCCGCGCGCACCCCCTCCGAGCTCTTGAGGCCGAAGCGCACCCCGTTCACCCGGTTCGCCCCGGCCCGGAGCGCCGCGTCGATCAGGCGCCCCACCTGGGGGATCTGCTCCGTGCGCGCCGTCACCGTGTTGACCACCCGGTAGCCGCGCAGCGTCGGCTCCTCGGTGCCGGGGCGGGGCGGGGCGTAGTCGGGGAACACCGAGTAGTTGTTGGTGCCGATGTCGCGGCGCGCCACCCCGGCGCCCGTCAGCGCGCGGATCACCCGCTCCATGGCCTGCGCGTTCTGCTCCGCCGCGGCCTGCGCGGTGGGCGCCGTGGTCTCCACGCCGAAGTCCAGGTGCGCCTCGTCGGGCTCGGCCTGCGCCTCGCCCACCCCCACCACGCGGATCGTCCGCGGGCCCGGCTCGGCCGGGCGCGGCTGCTGTCCGTGCAGCACCGCGGGGGCGGCGAGCATCGCCATCGCCAGGGAAAGTACGTGCATACGTCCCGTTCTCATCTCTCGTAGTGGTTCGGGTTGCCTGCGGTCCTGCCTGTCGCCGCTGTTGTAAACCGGCGGGGCCGCCAGGTTGCGGGCCGGGGAAAAGAGAGAGGGACCCGCCTGGCGGCGGGTCCCTCTCGGGTGGGGCACGGGGGCCCGCATGGGGGGGGCGGGCAGCGTCCGAAAGGGGTAGGTTGGCCGGCGGAATCTACCTGCGGGTTCTGGATGGGTTCTGGAGGCTTTGCTGCTGGGTCGCTGTCCCCCCCCGATTCCTCACCTCCGGCGATGTGCGTCGTGCGCCGCCCGGTCCTGCACGGTCGTCCATCGCGTCGGTGTGGCATCCGTTCGGCAGGGGGATTAGCAAGGCGGGGGCCAGGTGGAATCGGCGTCGCAAGTCTTTGCAGGATATGGGTTTGCAAAGAAACGTCGCCGGCGCGGGGGACGTCTTCCTGGGGAGAGTGTGACACAGTTTGGGACGCGCGTGCCCCAGGGGTCGGGCCGGGTGGTTTGTCAAGCCCCCGTCCAGGGGGAGCAACCCGCGAGGGCGGGTGTATACGACGCTCCCTGAACCCCGACGCCCGCGTCCGAGCCGCAGATGCCCAGGAAGTACGCCATCAAGGAAGTGTTCGCTACCCTCCAGGGCGAGGGCGCCCAGGCCGGGAGCCCGGCCGTGTTCCTCCGCTTCGCCGGGTGCAACCTGGGCTACGACGTGTGCCCCTGGTGCGACACCGACTGGGCAAAGGCCGAGCACACCCTGGAGCTCGCCGACACCCTGGAGCTGGTGCGCGCCACGGCCGAGGCCGGGTTCGGCGGGGAGCGGTCGGGGCTGCTCCTGGTGGCCACCGGCGGGGAGCCCAGCCTCCAGCTGGACCGCCCCCTGTCCGACGCCCTGCGCGCGCGCGGCTACCGCATCGCCATGGAGAGCAACGGCTCCCGCCCGGTGGACCGCTCGCTGGTGGACTGGCTCACCGTGTCGCCCAAGCAGGCCGAGTTCGCGCAGCGGGAGGGCGACGAGCTCAAGGTGCTCTTCACCGGCGAGCACGCCGCCGGCGCCGCGCCCAGCGTGGACGCCGTGCGCCGCCTTGCCGAGGGGACCCGCTTCGGCAGCTACTTCCTCCAGCCCGTGGACCTCCCCGAGCGCGGCGGCCCCAACTTCGGCGAGACGGTGCGCGCCGTGATGGAGCTGGGGCCGCCCTGGCGCATGTCCGTGCAGACCCACAAGGTCACCGGGATTCCCTGAGGGTGCGCGCCTTCTACACCGACCGCTTCGTCCTCCCCCTCCCCGAGGGGCACCGCTTCCCCATGGTCAAGTACGCCCGGGTCCGCGAGCGCTGCCTGGCCGAGGGCGTGCTGCGCCCGGACGAGCTGGCGGAGCCGCCCGCCGCCGCGTGGGAGGAGCTGGCGCTGGTGCACGAGGCCGGGTACCTGGAGCGGGTGAAGACGGGGACGCTGGAGCCGCTCGCGCAGCGGCGCATCGGCTTTCCCTGGAGCCCGGAGATGGTGGAGCGCTCCCGCCGCTCCGTGGGCGCAAGCATCGCCGCGGGCCACGTGGCGCTGGACGAGGCCGCGGCGCGCGGGTGGGGGATCGCCGCGAACCTGGCCGGGGGGACGCACCACGCCTACCCGGCCCACGGCGAGGGCTTCTGCGTCTTCAACGACGCCGCCGTCGCCGTCCGCGTCCTCCAGCGCGCCGGGCGCGTGCGCCGCGCCGTGGTGCTGGACTGCGACGTCCACCAGGGCAACGGCACCGCCGCCGTGTTCGCCACGGACCCGTCCGTGTTCACCTTTTCCATCCACGGCGCGCGCAACTACCCGTTCCGCAAGGAGCGCAGCACGCTGGACGTGGAGCTCCCCGACGGGGCGGGGGACGACGCCTTCCTGGCGGCCCTGGAGCTGCACGTCCCCGAGATCCTGGCCACGTTCCGGCCCGACGTCGCCGTGTACCTGGCCGGCGCCGATCCCTGGCGCGACGACCGCTTCGGGCGGCTGGCGCTGAGCAAGGACGGGCTGGCGGCGCGCGATCGCCTGGTGCTGGGCGCCTGCCGCGACGCCGGCGTCCCCGTGGTGGTCACCATGGCCGGCGGCTACGCCCGCGACACCGAGGACACCGTCGACATCCACGTCGCCACCCTGCGCGTCGCTGCTTTCCTGCACGCCGAGGTCTCTGTTTCCTAGGGCGGCGTGTCGTGGCGGGCCGCTACGGAGCCGGACGATACTGCCGTCCGTCTCCTCCGCGGGCTCGGCGAGCCAGGCCAAACTGCCGGCCTGTCTCACCTCGCCGGAGTGAGCCTCGCCAAACTGCCGGCGAGTCTCCCTCCGTCACAGATCATACGGGTACTGCGAAAACAACTGAACGACAACAACCCTCTCCCAGAATTGGGAGAGGGTGGCGAGCCTAAGCGAGCCGGGTGAGGGCCTTAGGATGGCGCCCCCGCCTCGGCATTGAGGTGGGGGCGCCGTTCAGCGTACTCCGTACTGCCGTTGCAGGCTGTTCCCTGTCCCCTGTCCCCTGCCCCCTGCCGTCAAAGCCTCACCACCCCCTCCTCGCCCAGCCTCGCCAGCACCTCGGCGCGGCGGGCGGCGAACTCGCCGTCCAGCAGCACCGGCTGCGCGCCCGCGGTCGGGAGGGCGTCGTCCAGCTCCACCCAGGAGACGCACCCCTCGTAGTCCAGCGTGTTGGGGATGTCGTGCGGCTCCGGCAGGCGGAAGGCGCGCAGCAGCAGCACGTGCAGGTAGGGCTTGCCGCGGTAGGCGAAGCGCGACTCCACCGTCTCGGGCGTCAGCGGGTGCAGGCCCTCCAGGCGGTGGAGCGCGTCCAGGCTCTCAACGCGCAGCGCCTCCTCCACCACGGCGTAGTGGGCGATCCGCACGCGGTTCACGTCGCGCGGCGCCGCCTCGGCGGCCTGCAGGGCGGGGCGGAACTCGGGGCGCAGCTCGTGGGCGTTCTGGTGGTACAGCGTGGGAAAGAGCCAGAACTCGCGGTGCTCCACCTGGAAGTCGCGGCGGCGCTCGTGGATCCCGCCCTTCCTCACCAGCAGCGTCGTCCGCCCCTCCGCCAGCGCCCGCTCCACCGCGCCCCACTCCTTGAGCGCGGACCGGTTCTCAGCCAGCATCGGCGTCCTCCCTCCGGAAGGGGAGCTCCACCACGGCGGCGCGCGGGCCCTCCGCGGAGCCCACCCGCACCGCGCCGCCGGGGCCCAGCTCGCGGCGCACGTATCCCAGCGCCACCGTCTCCCCCAGCAGCGGCGACACGGCCGTGCTGGTGATCCGCCCCACCTCCCTGCCGGTCTCCGGGTGGAAGAGCGGCGTCCCCGGCGCGGGGGCGGCGAGGGCGCCCAGGCGCAGGCCGCGCAGGTGCCGGTTCACGTGGCCGCGGTGGGCGATCCGGACGATCACCTCCTGCCCCGTGTAGCACCCCTTGGTGAAGGAGATCGCCCGCGGCACCATCCCGATCGCCTCGAACGCCTCCGTGGGGATGACCTCCTCCGACAGGTCGGCGCCGTAGCGCGGCACCCCGGCCTCCACGCGCAGCGTCTCCAGCGCCTCCCGTCCCACCAGCCGGGCCCCCACGCCCTCGCCCGCCGCCAGCAGCGCGCGCCACAGGCCGGGCAGCGCCGCGGCCGGGGCGACCAGGTCGAAGCCCTCCTCCCCGCCCGCCGCGCGCGTCCCCACCACCACCACCGGTGCCTCCTCAAAGGGCGCTTCCACGAACGCGTCCTCGTCCAGCGGCGGCACCTCCGCGGCCAGAGCGCGCGCCACCATCTCCCGCGCGCGGGGGCCGTACACGCCCAGCGCGCCCAGCTCCTCCGAGGCGTCGGCCCAGCGCGCGAACATCGGCGGGACGAACTTCTTCAGGTGCTCGCGCGTCCCGGCGAGCGCCTCGCGCGGCAGGTCCAGGAGCACCTCCGTCCCGCCCGGGCGCGCCAGGCGGAAGGCGCGCAGCTCGGCGAGGGTGCGCCCCTTGGGCGTCAGCATGGCGGCGTACACGCCGCGGCCCGGCGGCGCGCCGGCCAGGTCGTTGGTGAGCAGCCCCTGCACCATCTTCACCGGGTCGCGCCCCCACAGGCGGATCTGTGCCCGGTCGGCGCGGTCGGCCACGCCGGCCGCTTCCCGCACGGCGCGGTACTCCGCCGCCGCGTCGCCATAGTGCAGCGGCACCCGGCGCCCGGCCACCTCCGCGAACGCCGCCCCCAGCGCCTCCTCCTCCGCACGCAGCGGCGAGTCGGCCGCGCCCGCTTCGCCCGTCGTCTCCGCCGTCTCAGCCATCCGTCGCCTCCACCAGGTTCCGCAGCTCCACGTACCACCTCAGCTTTTCCGCGAAGGGAATCCTCGCCAGCCCGCTGGGGCTGGGCGCCACGAAGTCCGTGGTCCCCTCCACCAGCGGGCGCTCCTGCCGCCCCCAGGGAGCGGACGGCACCCCCGCCGCGCGCAGGTACACCCCCTTGCCGTTGTAGCACACCACCCGCGGCCGCAGCTCGCGCAGCAGGGCCCGGAAGCGCTCGGCGCCCCGCCGGAACTCCTCGGCCGTCACCTCCGCGGCGCTGCGGGTGGGGCGCTTCACCAGGTCCGTCACCCCGATCCCCAGCTCCAGCAGCCCGCCGTCCTGCTCATGGCGCCAGCGCCCCGGCGTCAGCCCGGACCCGGCCAGCAGGTCCCAGAAGCGGTTGTTGCGGCCGGCGTAGTAGTGGCCCAGCCGCGCCGCGCGCACGCTGGGGTTGAAGCCCACGAAGAGCAGCCGCAGCCCCGGCGCCAGCAGGTCGGGGAGGGTGCGGACCCGCTCCCCCTCCACCAGGTACTCCGTCAGGCCGCGCCTCCCGCCCCGCGGCACATCTCCCGCAGCCGCTCCTCCGCGCCCTCCAGCTCCGCCACGCGGTGGCGCACCTCCGCCGTGGAAGCGGCGTTCGGCAGCTCCACCTTGACCTCGCTCCCCTCCTCCCGCGGCAGGAACACCACCGTCACCTTCCACCCCTCCACCCCGGTCGCCTTGCGCGCCACCAGGTCCACCGAGTACTCCGCCCCGTCGCACTCCAGGCGGTTCGCGAGCCGGTGCTCCTTCCACGAAGAGCTCCGCGACAGTGCCATTTCGACGTCCTTCGCCAGGGTGATCGCCAGTCCCGCCGGAAAGCGGGGCGGGGGAGTTGTCACCGCGCCCCGGCGCCCACATCTTTCCCTCCGGTCCGGGGCGCAAGGCCCCGTGCGACAAAGATAAAGGCCACCCGCCGGGCGCAGCAATCGCGCCCCGGGACCGCCGCTCCCGCGCTCCCCAACCCCGCTCCCCGAGCATGCCATCACCCAACCCCCTCTGGCTGCAGAGGCTCCCCGGCGACCTGCGGCGTCGCCTGGAGCTGGCCGAGGCCAAGGCCCGCGAGGTCATCGCCGAGACCCACGCCTCGCAGGCCCTGGAGCTGGTCGCCATCCTCGCGCCCCGCATGCCCTTCGACGAGGCGCTCGACCGCTACGTGGAGATCATGGAGCTGAGCGGCGACGAGGAGGAGATCGTCCGCACCCGCGCGCTCTCCGACCTCAGCGACCCGCAGACCGGCTCCGAGCTGGCGCGCGAGCGGCACCGGGGGTGGGGCTTCGACTGGCGCTACGCCACCCCGGTGGGGGCGCTGCGCTTCATCCGCCGGCAGATGAAGCGCAACGCCGAGGAGGACCTGTGGATGGAGCTGTTCGCCGCCCGCACCTGGGAGGCGCTGATCCGCGCGCACTTCAAGCACGGGCTCCAGTTCGTGGAGATCCTGGACGACCACGCCCCGCCCACCCAGGCCGTGTCGCTGTACCTCGCCCAGCTCGAGGTCCCCTCGGCCCGCGCCGCTTCCGTGTACCAGCGGGTCCTGGCGCGGCTCGCCGAGCAGCTCCTCCCGCGGCTGATCCGCGACGGGGCCCCGGAGGCCGCGCCGCC
>DASVQR010000246.1:0-26614 GCA_036389055.1 Longimicrobiaceae bacterium
GCGGTGGGTGTGGTGGGTGCGGTGGGCGAGGTGGGAGAGGTGGGAGAGGAGGGAGAGGAGGGAGAGGAGGGAGAGGAGGGAGAGGAGGGAGAGGAGGGAGAGGAGGGAGAGGAGTCGGGGAAGCTTCGCGAACGACGGCGCGGGATTCCGGTGCTGCGTCGCGCGCGGGAGCTGACGGGGGGTCGCCCGTTAGGAAGAAGATGCTGGTACGAGTGGCTGGTGACGGGAGCGGGCCGGCTGACGCTTTCTGGCTAGGCTCCGCCTGCATCCTGGTCAGTTAGGCGGGTGGAATCATTTGTCTTGCGGGCAATGGGAGCGAGGCGCAGATTTCGGCAGAACGTGACGGCCGGATGGAGTATTGGTCAGTTGATCCACCGCTCAATGGCACCCGCTCCGTATCGACCTCACTCCTGGCGGAGGTGTCCAAACCGTGGAACCCTTCTCGGCAGAGCTCGCTCAGCGGCTTGCTGTTCTGGAAGCGAAATTAGAAGCGAGGGAAACGCGGAGGGCGAGATTTCTCGACGTGGCGGATCGGGTGTTGGTTCCGCTGGCCGTCGCGCTTCTAGCTTTCGCAACTGGATGGGCATCCTACCGCACTTCTGCAGGCCAGTTCGCCCTTGCCAGGGCCATTGAGGCGCGTCAGGCCAGGGAAGCAGTGGAGGCACGCCAGCTGAAATACGTTGAGCTGTTCTACCGTGACATCGCGGATCCGGCTCCTGCCAGACAAATGGCGGCCGCCTCATTGCTCTCGGTGCTCCAGCCCGAGTACAGCCGGCCGCTGCTCCGAGTGATCGAGAGCAATCCCGCGTTGAGTGCCGAGGTGCGTCGCCAGGCTCTTGGGCAGGTCGCCGTCAGCAATCGATTCGGGCCACTCATTAACTACCGCATTGCGATCTTCTACCCGACCACTGAACCGAACCTCAGGAACGCGGCGAGAATCATCCAGGCGAAGCTTGCACAGGAGCGGTTTCCCGGAGAGGTCACTTTGCGTCCGAGCACAGATCAGGTGCTGGGCTCCATGCGTCTTCCAGACGGGAATGAAATCCGTTTCGATCGCCACTACGAAGAGGAGGCGGCAAGGGAGCTTCAGCGGGTGCTGAACTCATATGGGCCGCACTTCGCGTTCAAACTGGTCCCAATCGACAGAGGTCGCACCGACAACTATATCTCCCTCTTTGTCGGTAAGCCTCGGTAGTGCCCGTCGTCCCGTGCCCATCGATTTGGGACTGGCTCTCTGCGATGGATTCTACCAGTGTATGCGGAACGGGGGCCAGAGTGGCTTCGTAGTCCGCTGCTCTCCCAGCACCCGCCGCCAATTCCTGCTGTCTGGCCCATCACCTCGACCTTCTATGTTGCTTCGTCCCAGTGCACGACTCGGTCTGATCACACCCGTGTTGGTGTGAGCCGCTCCTGTCGAGAGTTGGCGCAATCCTTCGTCATACGGAGGGGGGACCAGTTGGAGCCCTCTCCACTTACCCGGGAGCGGTGGAGTAGGTGTAGGCCAATCTTCAGCAACTGAAAACGGTGTGAGATATGTCATCGCCCCTTACTGACATTACTGAACTGGGCCGGAGGTTGTTGCGAACATACGGGTATCTCGCAGCCCAACCATGGAAGATCCGGCAGCTCTGCACGCGCTACCGACCTACAGTGGTTGACCCAGTACTGTTGGTGCTCGTCGGGTCGTTCCTTTTCTCAGTCGTTTTGAATGCCCTGGATCTATCTAGTGATAAGGGGATCAACCATGCCCGCATACTCGATACTTTCAGTCGCGCTGCAATCCAGAAGTTTGGATGGATGGACGTCATTTGGCTATCGGTGCCGATCTTTCTTGGAGCGACATTGGCTGGCGCGGTAGGCGGAGTACTGATTCACCTATGGTTCAAGGTGCAACTGTGGAAAAATACGAAGGTACGTGTGGTGCGTGAGTTTCTCTGGTATGCTGTGGCTTTCCAGATGATCACGATTTCACTGGCTGCTATCCTACCCCCCGTCCTCGCTGTCATGGCTCCAGGAGGGTTCGGAGTGCATGGCCCTCTTCGATACCTCGGTTTTCAAACGCGCGAGGGCGGGTTTTTGACGATTCTCTACGTGATAGGTATGCCATTTCTCATGGCTAACCAGTTCCTCCGTCACTGCGTGTGCCCCGCGCGCCCATCAGAAGGTACCTCCAAGCCCACCATCAGCATCCGCCGCAAAGGACATTGGCCCACAGCGGTGCGGGCGAGACGACGGGCGATGAGTACTCTGCTCAGGGTCTTGAACAGCGTACTTCTATCTGTAGCGCCATCGGTCGTATTAATAGAGTCGTTCGATTTCCGAACTCGGGCAATGGAAGTGTTTTCGGCGCTCAACCCTCCTCTGGAGCCACGTACCACGGTGTGGGTATTCGAATCGCCGGATTCGATCAAGCCTCGCATCGAAGTAGGTCGCGACTCATCTAGAACCCAGAAGCTTCGAATTCTCCTCGACAACAGCGAGGACCGGCCCATCTTTTTAGATCACGGCTCATTCAAGCTGACGTGGCCGGACGAGAACGACACCACCGCTACGTTGTTCCGCAGCGACAGTGCTCACGTCGTCGCTTGGTCTGCGGGCAGTGCTCCCATTCTGCTGGTTCCCCCGAACGGATTGGCTTGGGTCGACATATCCGCCACGGTTAGCCCGACCTGGTATATATACCTACGCAGGGTCGCAGGCGCAGAACGCGTGATCCATTACCGGGTTGAAGCCGAGCCCCCGGCGACGACGCCTTACTACGGGTACAAGTTTAGGAGCGTGTGGCTAAGCATCCAACTCGATTCATCACCCTCGCCATCGCAGTAGCCGAGGTCGCCGGGCGGGAGAAGACGCCGTGACGGTTGGTCGCGGGGCGCCATCGAGATCGTCCGGTGGGTTGACGCATGGAGCTGAAAGTGGGAAATTTCTAAGATTGTTCGGGATCGTTGGAGGGATGGCCGAGCGGTTTAAGGCAGCAGTCTTGAAAACTGCCGATGGGTATCCCCCATCCGTGGGTTCGAATCCCACTCCCTCCGCTCACAACGAGCCCCACGGCACCGAACCGGTCCGTGGGGCTTCGTCGTTGCGGGCCTTTCGTCGCGGCCGGATAGGAAGGCGACCATCACGACTATTGATAAATCATGATTGCGCATGTAATCTGTGCTCGCGGTGGGTGCTTCTTTGACGGTTCCGGTAATAGAACACCCGCATGAACAGTGTCTTCACGGGCAGCGCCTCCCCCGGCGCTCCCGGCTCCCGCGGCGGTATCTCAATGGACAGAGCCGTTCGATCCGGCAAGATCCCGGATACGTCCCGTAATACCGGCAGATCGATCCTCGTGACGACCGGCGGTGGCTCCCGTGCACATGACTCGATGATCCGGGCCGTGGCGTCGCGTGGGGCCGGGGCCTTTCTTTCCGAAGCGGTGCCGGCTCGTTAGCGTCTACTCGGGTGTGCCGGGGCAATGAGCCGGCGCACTTTTTTTGTTGTAGAAGAACGTCTCGAGTCATAATGGCTACGCAATCCATCCGCTCAAATTCATTCGGGCACGCTTGTCACTTACGAGCGAGAGATCCATTTCGTCATGCCCTGGGCGAGACACCCCTCCCTGCCTGCCCGAAGCGGGTTCAAAAGGCCGACTATCCTGATCATCGATCTTTCCCGGTGACTTTCAAGCCGCACGAGTGGAAACATACACTGCGCAGCTTTCATCATTCTTTCCCCTCACACGTATTGCTTGACCTCCCTCAGTGATCCAATAATAATTGCATAGGAGGGACGTTTATTTAAGGACGCATATTGTAAACCATGCTGCAGCCAAGTGGGTTTCGATCGCTGCTGTGCTCTCACGGAATTCTCTGCGGTCCGTCACGATCAGCGAACAGCAAAGGAGGCAATCATGCGGTGCTTACTTGCTCGGGCGCGAAGCGTCGCCGTTCGGGTAGGGGTCGTCGCCGTCCTCGCCGTCCCCCTCACAGCGCAGAGCGTCCCCACCAAGCAGATCACCGAAGTGCGTGGGGCGCGCCAACGCCTGGAGTTGCGCCAGGTGCGCAGGATCGGCAGCGAGACCGGAGAGCACGACGCGTTCGGGAGGATCCGGAGCGTCGCGCTGGACAGCCGGGGCCGGGTCCTGATCGCGGACGATCTCAACCACCGCATCGCGGTCTTCGGGGCGGACGGCCGCTTCGCCGGGTACATGGGGAGGAAGGGCCAGGGGCCGGGCGAGATGGAGAGTCCGTGGCGCGTGGTGGTGGACGGGCGGGACAGCATCTTCGTCTGGGACAACGCAAACAGCAGGGTCAGCGTGTTCTCGCCGGACCTGAGGTTTCGCCGGAGCTTCACCCTGCCGCCGCAGTGGCTGGTCGCCAGCATCGATTTCCTTCCCGATGGCCGGCTGCTGGTCGCCGCGTATGGAAAGGGTGAGCCGGGAGCGCTGCACCTGGTCACCCGCACCGGCCGCCGGGAGCGGACCTTCGGACCGCGGCCGGCGCAGACGAACCTGCTGGGCTACGAGTCGAGCCTCCTCGGCGGCTCGGCCGACCTGGCCGGTCCGTTGGTCGTGTACTCCAGCAAGAGCCCATACGAGATAACGTTCCTCGAGGTGGGCGGCAGAGCCCGGTCCCGCTGCATGGGCCGCCCCGAATGGACCACCCCACCGGCGAGCGTGGTGAAGTCCAGCGGGAATGCCGTGGCCATCGAGTGGAAGCGTTTCGTGCACTCGTACAACATCGTCAGCCTGGGGAACGGCCTGTTCCTCAACCAGGTGATCGACCCCGTCGCCGACCGGACGTACTTCGACCTGCTTACCTCCGACTGCCGGCTGCTCCGGCGGGTGGTCTTCGAGGATCCCCTCAACATAGCGGCCCGGGCGGGCTCGCGCCTCGCGGCGGTGCAGAACCTCGAGTACCCCGAGGTGATCATCTACGATGTGCGGGTGACGAGCTGAGTTCGGGAGTGTGTCCGTTTAGTGCGGACCGTATCATCCACCACACCAGCCATGGAGGGTCCCGATGAAAGCCCGGATCGCCGCGCTCGCCCTGTCGGTGCTGGCCGCCGCCCTCGCGGTCACCGTCACCCCGTCCGCCGCCGCCGCCCAGTGCAAGTGGGGGTGCTCGTGCGAGGGAAACGCCTGTGGCTGCAACTCCAAGGGAAGCGGAGGCCGCTGCGACGCTGGCCCCGATTCATGCCAGGTGAGCGGCTGCCTGCCCACCAGCACCATGAGGCTGCCGGCCGAGTTGGAGTTCACGCCCGACGGCTCGGTCGTGGTGCAGTCCCTGAGTCCCGGCCGGGCGGCAGATCCACGCACGCTCTCCTTCGCGAGCTTCGCCCCCGCTTCCGCGTCGGCCGACGGCCCGGCGTCGGGCGGGGAGGCGCTGGACGGGCGCTGGGAATACGTGGCCCCCGGCCGTGCCGTGGCGAGGCATTGCAGCGGGATGGTCGTTGCGCACTACTTCGATCGGGACGCGGCGGAGGCCGCCAGGAAGCGCAGCCGGTTGCTCCGCATCTGACACACCAGCCATGGAGGGTCCCATGAAAGCCCGGATCGCCGCGCTCGCCCTGTCGGTGCTGGCCGCCGCCCTCGCGGTCACCGTCACCCCGTCCGCCGCCGCCGCCCAGTGCCAGTGGGGGTGCACGTGCGAAGGAAACGCCTGTGGCTGCCACGCCAAGGGAAGCGGAGGCCGCTGCGACGCCGGTGGTACCGGGTGCGTGGTGAGCGGCTGCATGCCACTCAGCACGACCATGCGTCTGCCGATCGAACTGGAGTTCACGCTGGACGGCTCGGTCGTGGCGCAGTCTCCCGGCGCCGGACGGCCGGTGGACCCGCGCGTGCTCTCCTTCGCGAGCTTCGCTCCCGCTTCCGCGCCGGCGGACGGGCCCGCGCCGGGCGTGGAGGCGCTGGACGGGCGCTGGGAGTACGTGGCCCCCGGCCGTGCCGTTGCGAGGCACTGCAGCGGGATGGTGGTCGCGCGCTACTTCGACCGGGATGCGGCGGATGCCGCCCGGAAGCGCAGCCGGCTGCTCCGCATCTGACCCGCCGGGCGACCGACCCGCGCCCGCGGGGCGCGGCGGCGCGTGCAGGCGCTCTCCCGGTCCCGGGGGGGCGTCTGCCGCGTTTTCGGGGGCAGATCCCCGGAAGGCGGCGAGCTGTCCCGCAAACCGTGGAAACACAAATATTTAAGTCGTGCCCACCGATCCGCCGGGGCGCGGAAATTGCGAGTTCCTCCCGCTTCGGAAGGGGCGCCCGGCGCGCCGCCTTCATGTGTCACCAGGAAACGGAGGGACCCCACATGTTGACGCGCATTCTCCCGCTGGCCGTCGTGCTCACCGCGGCTTCCATCGCGGCGTCGCCCGCTTCCGCCCAGACGACCGGGCAGACCGGCACGACGACCGGGCAGACCGGCACCATGACGCAGGACACCACCCCGCGGCAGGGCCAGACGGGAACCACGACCACCCAGGGGCAGACGGGAACCACGAACCCGCAGGTCCAGACCGGGATGCAGGGCCAGCAGACCACCGAGGGGCAGACGGCGACCCAGGGCACCCAGGGGACGCAGACGTACCAGTGGAGCCAGGGCCAGCAGCAGCAGGGCACGACCGCTCAGGGCACCACCGGGACGCAGGGCACGATGGGGACGCAGGGCCAGACCGGGACGCAGGGCACCATGGGAACGCAGGGCACCATGGGAACGCAGGGGCAGACCGGGACGATGGGGACGCAGGGGACCATGGGCACTACGGGCACCGGCCAGCAGAACATGACCGGCACCCAGGGCACCACCTCGCAGGGCACCTGGAACAACAACACGCAGGGCGGGATGAGCGGGTCGGAGACGAACCGCACCTCCATGCGGGTCCGCAAGGATTCGTAGCCCGCTCCGGCACCACGGCCGGCGCCGGGCCCCGCGCCCGCGCCGGCCTCGCCGTCCACCCGCGGCCCGCCGGGCCGCGGAGCCACGCGAAGCGAGGATGCACCCGATGTCCCCCACACGATGCGGGGCCGCCCTGGCGGCCCTGTCGCTGCTGGGCGCCGCCCCGGCGGTTCACGCGCAGCGCGACGGCCCGGCGCTGCTCGGCGTCCCCGTGCGCTGGGCCGCGGCGCAGGCGACGGCCACGCCCGCGGACGAGGCCGCGCCCGCGCCGTTCGCCGCGCTCCCCGCGGACGCCGTCCGCCTGCGCGTGGCCGAGCAGGCCCGCCGCGCCCCCGGCCGGAGGCTGGTGATCTCGCTGGACGAGCGGCGGCTCTGGTGGATGGAGGGGGACAGCGTGCTTCACACCGCCCCCGTCGCCGTCGGCAAGGGGACGCGGCTGGAGCACGGCGGGCGGGTGTGGGACTTCACCACCCCGTACGGCGTCCGCGCCGTGCGGGGCAAGGAGGCGGACCCCGTCTGGATCCCGCCCGACTGGCACTACGTGGAGCTGGCGCGCGACAGCGCCTTCGCCCTGGAGCGGCTGGAGCGGGGGCGGCCGGCGCGGCTGGCCGACGGGAGCCGGCTGGAGGTGCGCGGCGAGCGGATCGTGCACGTGCGGGGCGACGGGCGCGAGGAGCAGGTCCCGTCCGACGAGGAGGTGATCTTCGGGCGGACGCTGTACGTGCCGCCGCTGGGCACCGCCAACCGCCGCATCGCCGGGGAATTGGGCGAGTACAAGCTGGAGCTCGGCGACGGCTACATGCTGCACGGCACCCCGCACCAGGATTCCATCGGGCGGGCGGCCACGCACGGCTGCATCCGCCTGCGCGACCCCGACATCGAGTACCTGTACCGGAGCGTCCCGATCGGGGCCCGGGTCTTCATCTTCTGAGGCTTCCGGTGCGCCCCGGCGGGCGCCCGGAACCGCGGCGCGGCGCGGTTTTTCCTCTCCTCCGCGGGCGCCTGCTCCCCTTGCGCCATCCCCCTTCGCCTGTATAGCTTGTCGTGAAGTAAACCGGATGCGCGCAGGCGGGTTCGGCGCGCTTTCCGGCCCCCGGGCGGCCCTGTCGTGCCACCCGCGCGGTCCCCGTCCCCGGCGTCCGGCGGCGCCCCCGCGGCATCCGGGCCGACCGGATATTTTGCGCCTGGGACTGCCCCGGGCGGCCGGGGGAGGCGGGTTCCGGGACGCGGCGGTCCGGGCGCGCTTTCGGGGACAGGGAGAGGACGGCGCCCGGACGGCGCCCGCCTCGACGGCAGCACCTTTCCCGCCGCGTTTGGGCGGAAAGCGAGCGGGAGAGCCGGCGGCAGCGGCCGCGCGGGCTCCGAACCAGCACAGGGTCGGTCCTTCATGCAGCTGCGCCTCGCGGTCTCCACGCTGGTCGAGCTCCTCCGCCTCCGGGCACGGGAAGAGCCCGACTTCCGCGCGTACACCTTCCTGCTGGACGGGGAGACGCAGGAGGCGCACGTCACCTACGGGGAGATGGACCGGCGCGCCCGCGCCATCGCCGCGCGGCTCCAGGAGATGGGCGCCGCCGGGGAGCGCGCGCTCCTCCTGTTCGCGCCGGGGCTGGACTACGTGGTCGCCCTCTTCGCCTGCTTCTACGCGGGCGTGGTCGCCGTCCCCATCTACCCGCCGCGCCGCAACAAGCCCACCCCGCGGCTGCAGGGCATCATCCACGACTGCGGGCCCACGCTGGTCCTCACCACCGCCGACGTGGCCGCCGACGCCGACAAGCTCGCGGGGCTGATGCCCGAGCTGGAGCCCATGCGCTGGCTGGCGACCGAGACGGTGGAGGACGCCCTGGCGGAGCGCTGGACCGGGCCGGAGATCGGCTGGGACAGCGTCGCCTTCCTGCAGTACACCTCCGGGTCCACGGGGAACCCGAAGGGGGTGATGGTCAGCCACGGCAACCTGATCCACAACTTCCACGTCATCGAGACGCTCACCGGCTTCACCCCGGAGGAGCGCTCGGTGATCTGGCTGCCGCCCTACCACGACATGGGGCTGATCGGCGGCATCCTGCAGCCCATGTACACCCGGTACTGGGCCGCGCTGATGGCGCCCGTCGCCTTCGTGCAGCGCCCGGCCCGCTGGCTGGAGGCGATCACCCGCTACCGCGCCACCACCAGCGGCGGCCCCAACTTCGCCTACGAGCTGTGCGTCCACGCCGTCGCCCCCGAGGACCGGGAGCGGCTGGACCTGTCCAGCTGGACGCTGGCCTTCAACGGCGCCGAGCCGGTGCGGAGCGAGACGCTGGACGCCTTCGTCCGCGTCTTCGGCCCGAAGGGTTTCCGGAGGGAGACGTTCTACCCGTGCTACGGGCTGGCGGAGGGGACGCTGATGGTGACGGGGAGCGTCCGCCCCGAGGTCCCGAAGGTCGTGGAGGTGGACGCGGACGGGCTGCAGCGGCACCGGGTGTCGTTCGGCGCGGACGGCGGCCACGCGGCGCGGCTGGTGGGCTCCGGGCGCGACGCCCCGGACCAGGAGGTCCGCATCGTGGACCCGGACACGTTCGGCGAGTGCCCCGCCGACCGGGTGGGCGAGGTGTGGGTGCGCGGGCCGAGCGTGACGCTGGGCTACTGGGGCAGGGACGAGGAGACGGCGGCCACCTTCGGGGCGCGGATCGCGGACACGGGCGAGGGCCCGTTCATGCGGACCGGCGACCTGGGCTTCCTGGCCGGCGGCGAGCTGTACATCACCGGCCGGGTCAAGGACCTGGTGATCATCCGCGGGCGCAACCACTACCCGCACGACATCGAGCAGACCACGGCCCGCTCGCACTCGGCGCTGCGGCCGGGGGGCGCGGCCGCGTTCAGCGTGGATCACGCCGGCGAGGAGCGGCTGGTGGTGGTGCAGGAGGTGACGCGCCAGTGCACCGGGCCGGACCTGGAGGAGATCGCCGGGGCGGTGCGGGCGGCGGTGGCGCGCGAGCACGAGCTGCAGGTGTACGCCGTCGCCCTGGTGAAGCCGGGGACGGTGCCCAAGACCAGCAGCGGCAAGATCCAGCGCCTCCTCTGCCGGCAGACCTTCCTGGCGCAGCAGCTCCCGGTGCTGGGCGTGAGCGTGCTGGACGACGCGCCGATGCGCGGCGACGACGCGGGGCCCTCCATCTCCCGCGAGGCGCTGGAGGCGGCGGAGCCCGCGGCGCGGCAGCACCTGCTGGAGGGCTGGCTGCACGCGCAGGCGGCGCGCGTGCTGGGCGTCGCGGCGGAGCGCATCGACCCGCGGCAGCCGCTGGTGACGCTGGGGCTCGACTCGCTGATGGCCGGCGAGCTCAAGACCGCCGTGGACTCGGCGCTGGGCGTGGCCCTGCAGCTCACCCGGCTGCTGGAGGAGGTGGGGATCTCGGCGCTGGCGGCGGAGCTGCTGGCGGAGATGGAGCTGCCGGCCGGCCCGGCGGGCGAGGGGGTGGCGGCGGGGACGGGGCGGATGACGGTGGCGCGCCCGGAGGCGCTGCCGCTCTCCTGGGCGCAGGAGCGCATCTGGTTCCTGGACGCGCTCCAGCCCGGCACCGCCGCGTACAACATCCCGCTGGCGCTGCGCATCTCCGGCGAGCCGGACGCCGCTGCCCTGGAGCGCGCCTTCGGCGAGGTCGTGCGGCGGCACGAGGCGCTCCGCACCGTGTTCGCCAGCGTGGACGGGCGCCCCGTGCAGGTGGTGCTCCCCGCGGGTGGGTGGACGCTCGCCGCGGACGACGTGTCCGGCCTCCCCGCGGAGGAGCGCGAGGCGGAGGCGCGGCGCATCGCGGAGGCCGAGGCCGGCGCGCCGTTCGACCTGGCGGCGGGCCCGCTGCTGCGCGCCCGCCTGGTGCGGATCGCCCCGGACCGGCACCTGCTGGCCGTGGTGATGCACCACACCGTGAGCGACGGCTGGTCCGCCGGGGTGCTGGTCCGCGAGCTGTCGGCGGCGTACCCGGCCGCGCTGGCGGGGGAGCCCTCCCCGCTGCCGGCGCTCACCACGCAGTACGCCGACCAGGCGGTGCGCGAGCGCGAGTGGACGCGCGGCGACGCGGTGGAGGCGCAGCTCGCCTGGTGGCGGGAGAGGCTGGCCGGCGTCCCCGCGCTGGAGCTCCCGGCCGACCGCCCGCGCCCCGCGGTGCAGAGCTTCCGCGGCGCCGTGCACCGCTTCGACGTCCCCGTGGACGTGGCGGACGCGACCCGCGCGCTGGCCCGCGCCGGCGCGGCGACGCCGTTCATGGCGCTGCTCGCCGCCTGGGACCTGCTCCTGTCCCGCTACTCGGGGCAGGAGGACGTCGCCGTGGGCACCACCGTCTCCAGCCGCGACCGCGCGGAAGTGGCGGGGCTGATCGGCCTGTTCGTGAACACGCTGGTGCTGCGGACGGAGGTGGCCCCGGAGGAGGGCTTCCGCGCACTCCTGGCGCGGGTGCGGACCACGGCGCTGGAGGCGTTCGCCCGGCAGGAGGTGCCGCTCGGCCGCCTGGTGGAGGAGCTGCAGCCGGAGCGCGACCTGAGCCGCAACCCGCTCTTCCAGGTGATGATCGCGCCGCAGAGCGCGGCGCTGGAGCCGGTCTCCGTCCCCGGCTCGACGTGGATTCCCGAGCCGCTGAGCGCGGGCGCCGCGATCCTGGACCTGACGCTCTTCACCTGGGAGCGCGCCGGGGGCGGGATCTCCGCCGCGCTGGAGTACGCCACCGACCTGTTCGAGCCCGCCACGGTCCAGCGCATGGCCGCGCACCTGGTCCAGACCCTGCGCGCCGTCGCCGCGGAGCCGGACCGGCCGGTGGGCGAGGTCGGCTTCCTCCTCCCGGAGGAGCGGGCGCAGGTGCTGGAGGCGTGGAACGCCACGGAGCGCCCGTACGCGGAGCGCCCGCTGCACGCGCTGTTCGCGGAGCAGGCCGCCCGCACGCCGGACGCCGCGGCGCTGCGCTTCGCCGGGCGCACGACCACGTACGGCGAGCTGGAGCGGAGCGCGAACCGCCTGGCGCACCACCTCCGCTCGCTGGGCGTCGGCCCCGAGTCGCGCGTGGGGCTGTGCCTGGAGCGCACGCCGCAGATGGTCGCGGCGATGCTGGCGATCCTCAAGGCCGGCGGCGCCTACGTCCCTCTGGACCCCGCGTACCCGGCCGAGCGGCTGGAGTACATGCTGGAGGACGCGGGCGCGCGCCTGGTGGTGTCGCAGTCCGGGCTCGCGGATCGGCTGCCGTCCGGGCTCGCGCAGGTGCTGGTGGACGTCGACGTGGAGCGGGTCGCCGCGCACCCCGACAGCGCCCCGGAGAGCGGCGCGGAGGCCGGCAGCCTGGCGTACGTGCTCTACACGTCGGGTTCGACCGGTCGGCCGAAGGGCGTGCAGGTGGAGCACCGCAGCGCCTCGCAGATCGTCCACTTCCTCCGCGACGCAGTGCTCCCGGAGCATCGCGCCGCGGTGCTGGGCTCCACCTCCGTGTCGTTCGACGTGTCGGTGGGCGAGATCTTCGGCACGATCTGCTGGGGCGGCACGCTGGTGCTGGTGGAGAACGCGCTCGACCTGCCGCGCGTGGCCGACGAAGGCGTAAGGCTGGTGGTGACCGTGCCCAGCGCCGCGGCGGAGCTGCTGCGCTCCGGCGGGATCCCGGAGAGCGTGCGCGCCTTCAACCTGGCCGGCGAGGCGCTCCCCGCTTCCCTGGTGCGCGACCTGTACGCCCGCCCGGCGACGGAGCGGGTGCTCAACCTGTACGGGCCGACGGAGGACACGGTCTACTCCACCTGGACGGAGGTGGAGCGCGGGGCCGCGCGCGTCACGATCGGCCGCGCGGTCGCCAACTCGCGCGCCTACGTGCTGGACCCCGCCGGGAACCCGGCGCCCGTGGGCGTCCCCGGCGAGCTGTGCCTGGCCGGCGCGGGGACGGCGCGCGGCTACCACGGCCGCCCCGACCTCACCGCCGCCCAGTTCGTCCCCGACCCGTTCTCGGCGCAGCCCGGCGCGCGGATGTACCGCACGGGCGACCGGGCCCGCTGGCTGGCGGACGGGGAGGTGGAGTACCTGGGCCGCATCGACGCCCAGGTCAAGGTGAGGGGCTTCCGCATCGAGCCGGGCGAGGTGGAGGCCGCGCTGCGCGCCCACCCCGGCGTGGGCGACGCGGTGGTGGTGGCGCGCGGCGCGGGCGCCGAGGGCGCGCGGCTGGTGGCCTACCACGTCCCGGCGGCGGGCGCGGCGCGGCCGACCGCGGCGGAGCTGCGCGACCACCTGCGTGGCCGCCTCCCGGACTACATGGTCCCCTCCGCGTTCGTGGCGCTGGAGACGCTTCCTCTGACTCCCAGCGGCAAGACAGACCGCCGCGCGCTCCCGGAGCCCGCCGCGCCGGAGCCGGCCGGCGAGGGCTACGTGGCCCCCCGCACCCCCGCTGAGGAGCTGGTCGCCGCGGTGTGGGCGGAGACGCTGGGCGTGGAGCGCGTCGGCGCGACGGACGACTTCTTCGAGCTGGGCGGGCACTCGCTGCTCGCCGCGCAGCTGGTGGCCCGGGTGGCCGCCGCGACCGGCGCCGAGCTGCCGGTGCGCGCCCTGTTCGACGCGCACACGGTGGAGCGCTTCGCCGCGCGGGTGGACGAGGCGCTGCGCTCCGCGTCGGGAACCCGCCGCCCGCCGCTCGTGGCGGCGCCACGGGACGGCGGGCCGCTGCCGCTCTCCTTCGCGCAGGAGCGGCTCTGGTTCCTGGACCGGCTGCGCCCGGGGAGCTCCGCCTACAACATGCCCGCCGCGCTGCGCTTCACCGGCGCCCTGGACGAGGAGGCGCTGCGCCGCGCGCTGGACGAGACCGTGCGCCGCCACGAGGCGCTGCGCTCCCGCTTCCTCGCCGACCGCGGCCGGCCGGTGCTGGTGGTGGACGAGCCGCGGCCGCTGGAGTGGTCGCACGCCGACGTGTCGCACCTGGAGGGCGAGGCGCGCGAGGCCGAGCTGCGCCGGCTGGCGCTGGAGGAGGCCGCCCGCCCCTTCGACCTGGAACGCGGGCCGCTGCTGCGCGCCGGGCTGGTGCGGGCGGGGGAGGGGGACGCCGTCCTCCTGCTCACCGTGCACCACGTGGCCGCCGACGGCTGGTCCATGGGCGTGCTGGCCCGCGAGATGGTGGCGCTGTACGAGGCGTTCGCGGCCGGGGGCGACGCCGCCCTGCCGCCGCTCCCGGTGCAGTACGCCGACTTCGCCGCGTGGCAGCGCGAGTGGCTGGCCGGCGGCGCGCTGGAGGCGCAGCTGGGCTGGTGGCGCGAGCGGCTGGGCCCGCTCGCCCCCGAGGCCGAGATCCCCACGGACCGCCCGCGCCCCGAGATCCAGACCTTTGCCGGCGCGCACCAGGCCACCTCGCTGGGCGCCGAGACCTCGCGCCGCGTCCGGGCGCTGGCCCGGGCGGAGCACGCCACGCCGTACATGGTGCTGCTGGCCGCGTTCCAGGCCGCGCTCCGGCACCACGTCCGCTCCGACCGCGTCACGGTGGGCACCGACGTGGCGAGCCGCGGGGCCCCGGAGACGGCCGGCCTCATCGGCCTGTTCGTCAACCAGCTCGTGCTCTCGGTCGACCTGTCCGGCGAGCCCAGCTTCCGCGCGCTCCTGGCCCGCGTCCGCGAGACCACGCTGGGGGCGTACGCGCACCAGGACGTGCCCTTCAACCAGCTGGTGGACGCCGTGGGCGCCGCGCGCGACCCCGGCCGGAACCCGCTCTTCCAGGTGATGTTCGTGTTCGACGGCGCCCCGGTGCCGGAGCTGCGCTTCGCCGGGGTGGAGATGCGGGTGATGGAGATGCAGCTGGCCGGGTCGCCCTTCGACCTGTCGGTGCTGATCTCCGAGGAGGGGGACGAGTTCCGCTGCGTCTGGCGGTACAACCCCGACCTGTTCAACGCCTCCACCATCGCCGCGGTCGCCGAGAGCTTCGCGGTGATGACCCGCGCCGCGACGAAGAACCCGGACGCGCTGCTCCCCGCGCTGCTGGACCTGGTGGCCGACGCCGAGCAGGCCCGCCGCGGCGCCGAGCTGGAGCGGCTGAAGGAGGCCAAGGCGCTCCGCTTCGGCAGGCTGGGGCGGAGGAAGGGAACCGAGGAAGCCGGCGAGCCCGAGCCGGTCGCGTAGCAGGTCGTCCAGCAGCAGCACGCACACGCAATCCGCCGACGAGGCGAGGAGTCCAGACATGCAGAAGCCCGCGCTACCCGGAAAGAAGCTCCCCTTCACGCGCTCCCGCGACGCCGGCGGCGTGTCCACCGAGTCGCTGGTGAGGATGGAGCCGCTGCGCCAGGGGGAGCCGCTCCCGCTGCTGGTGCGCCCCGCGCTGGACGGCGTGGACCTGCCGGAGTGGGCCGCCGCCAACCGGGACGAGATCGAGCGGCTGCTCCAGGAGCACGGCGGGCTGCTGTTCCGCGGCTTCGCCATGCGCGACTCGGCCGACCTGAACCGCTTCGTCTCCGCCGCCACCAGCGGGCCGCTGGAGTACGGCGAGCGCTCGTCGCCGCGCACGCACGTGGCCAACCGGGTCTACACCTCCACCGAGCACCCGGCGGACCAGGAGATCTTTTTGCACAACGAGCAGTCGTACAACCTCAACTTCCCGCTCAAGATCATCTTCATGTGCACCGTCGCGGCGGAGGAGGGGGGAGCCACCCCCATCGCCGACGTGCGCAGGATCCATCGCGCGATCCCGGAGGAGGTGCGGCGCCCGTTCGAGGAAAAGGGCTACATGTACGTCCGCAACTTCGGCGACGGCTTCGGCCTCAGCTGGCAGGAGGCCTTCCAGACCGACGACCCGGCGCAGGTGGAGGCGTACTGCGCCGCCAACCGCATCGACGCTGAGTGGAAGGACGGCGGCCGGCTGCGCACCCGCCAGGTGCGCCGCGCCGTGGCGAAGCACCCGCGCTCCGGGGAGGCGGCCTGGTTCAACCACGCCACCTTCTTCCACCGCACCACGCTGGACGCGTCGGTGCGCGCGGCCTTCGAGGCGGCGTTCCACGCCGAGGACGACTTCCCCAACAACACGCTGTACGGCGACGGCACCCCCATCGCCCCGGAGACGATGGAGCTGCTGCGCGGCATCTACCGCGACAACACGGTGCGCTTCCCCTGGCAGGCGGGAGACGTGCTGATGCTGGACAACATGCTCACCGCCCACGCCCGCGACCCGTTCAAGGGGCCCCGCAAGGTGCTCACGGCGATGGCGGACCCGTTCCGGTGGGACGACGTCGAGTAGGATTTGACCCTGCGGCGGGACCGCTCCGGAACCAGGCCAAACTGCCGGCCTGTTTCCTACGCGGGCTCCGGGAACCCCGCCAAACGGCCGGCGGGTTTCCCTGCGCCGGAGTGAGCCAGCCGAAACTGCCCGGCTGTCTCCCTCCGAACAGATTTTGAGGGATACCGCGGAACGACGAACGGCACCCGACCTCGCCCTCTCGGTCCAACCCTCTCCCAGAATGGCGCTTCACGCTTCGCGTGAACCGGATGAAGGGAGAGGGTGGCGAGCCTAAGCGAGCCGGGTGAGGGCCCGCCGGGCATCGCAACGAACGACGACAGCTTCATAGATCGCAAACCGGATCAGCATGGCTCACGAGACCACGGCCCGTTTCCGTCTTTCACCGCAGCAGCGGCGCGTCTGGGCGCTCCAGGCGCGCGAGGCGCGTCCCGTCTACAACGCCACCTGCGTGCTGGCGCTGGAGGGGGCGCTCGACGCGGACACGGTGCGGCGCGCCGTGGAGTCGTTGGCGGAGGGGCACGAGGTGCTGCGCACCGTGTTCCGGGCGCTCCCCGGCACCCGGGTGCCGCTCCAGGGGATCGTGGACGGCCTGCCGCCCGCGTGGAAGACCACGGAGGAGGGCGAGGCCGCGACGGTCGAAGCGCTCGTGGAGCTGCTGGACGGGGCGCCGGTGTCGTTCGAGGACGGGCCGCTCTTCCAGGCGGTGCTCGCGCCGGCGGGGGAGGGGCGGCACCTGCTTGCGCTGCGCGTACACGCGCTGTGCGCGGACGCGGCGGCCATGCAGGTGCTGGCGCGGGAGGTGGCCGGGGCGTACGCGGCGCTGGCGGGCGGCGGAGAGGCCGCGGCGCCGGAGATCCAGTACGCGGACGTGTCCGAGGTCTTCAACGACCTGCTGGAGTCGGAGGAGACGCAGGCGGGGCGCGACTACTGGGCGCGGGTGGAGCGCTCCGGCGCGGAGGACTTCGCGCTGCCGCACGCCGTGCGCGAGGGGGACGGCTTCGCGCCGCGGGCGGTGGAGCGCGTGGTGGACGCGGACGTGGCCGCGCGGGTGCGGGGGCTGGCGGGCGAGCTGGACGCGGCGCCCTCCACCGTGCTGCTCGCCGCGTGGGGGGTGCTGCTGGCGCGGCTGGCCGGCGCGGGCGAGGTGGAGGCGGGCGTCGCCTTCGACGGGCGCGTCTACGAGGGGCTGGACGCGGCGCCGGGCGCCTTCGTCCGCTACCTGCCGGTGCGGCTCGCCGTCGGCGACGGCGCCACCTTCCGCGGGCTCGCGGCGACCGTCGGCGCGACCCTCGCCGAGCGCTGGGAGTGGCAGGACTACCTGGACCCGTCGCGCGACGGGGCGGAGGGGCCGGAGCACTTCGCCTTCGGGTTCGACTGGGACGAGCGGCCGGCGGCGTGGGAGGCGGAGGGCGTGCGCTTTTCCGTGCTGGAGCTGCGGGCGCGGAGCGAGCGCTTCGCGCTGCGGCTCACCGGCGTGGCGGAGGGCGAGGGGCTGCGCATCGTGATCGAGCACGACGCCCACGCGGTCGCGGCGCGCGAGGCGGAGCGCACGGCCGACCGGCTGCTGGCGCTGCTGGACGACGCCACGGCGCGGCCGGACGCGCCCGCCGCGGAGCTGGACCTGCTGCCGGACGCCGAGCTGCGCTACGTGCTCGCGCTGGGGCGCTCGCTGACCGACGCGCCCGCGGACCGCTGCCTCCACGACCTGTTCGCGGAAGCCGCGGCGCGCGCGCCGGAGCGCCCCGCCGTGGTGGCCGAGGGGCGCTCGCTGAGCTACGGGGAGCTGGACGCGCTTTCCGGGCGGCTCGCCAACCTGCTGCGCGGCCTGGGGGTGCGGCCGGAGTCGCGGGTGGGGCTGTGCATGGAGCGCTCGCCGGAGATGCTGGCCGGGGTGCTGGGGATCCTGCGCGCGGGCGGCGCCGTGGTGGCGCTGGACCCCATGTACCCGGCGGAGCGCATCGCGTACATGGCCGGCGAGGCGGGCGTCGAGGCCTTCGTCACCCAGGCCTCCGTGCGCGAGCGGGGGCTGCTCCCCGCGGGGCGGGCGGTGTGCATAGACGCGGACCGCGAGCGGATCGCCGCCATGCCCGCGTCGCCGCCGGACGCGGGGACGCTCCCGGACAACGCGGCGTACGTGATCTACACCTCCGGCTCCACCGGGCGCCCCAAGGGCGTGGTGGTGCAGCACGGCTCGGCCGTGAACCTGGTGCACGCGCTGGACGAGGCCGTGTACCGCGGCCGCGGGGGGCTGCGCGTGAGCCTGAACGCGCCGCTGGTCTTCGACGGCTCGGTGAAGCAGTGGGTGCAGCTGTGCCGCGGGCACACGCTGCACGTCACGCCGGAGGCCGAGCGGATGAGCCCGGAGCGGATGCTGGCGTGGATCCGCGCCTCCGAGCTGGACGTGCTGGACTGCACCCCCACGCTGCTCAAGGGGCTGCTCGCCGCCGGGCTGGGCGACGGTCCGGGGCACGTGCCGGGCACCATCCTGTGCGGCGGCGAGGCGCTGGACCCGGCCACCTGGGCGCGCCTGCTCGCGCTCCCGGACACGGAGACCTTCAACGTCTACGGTCCCACCGAGTGCACGGTGGACGCCACCGCCGGGAGCGTCCGCGAGCACCCGCACGGGCCCTCCGTGGGCCACCCCATCCCCGGCACCCGCGTGGCGATCGTGGACGCGGGGCTGCGGCCGGTTCCCTTCGGCGTGGCGGGCGAGGTGTGCCTCGCCGGGCCGCGGGTGGCGCGCGGCTACCTGGGCGACCCGGCGCGCACCGCGGAGAAGTTCGTCCCCGACCCGTTCGGCGGGGTGCCGGGGGCGCGCATGTACCGCACCGGCGACCTCGCCCGCTTCGGGGCGGACGGCGCGGTGGAGTTCGTGGGGCGCGACGACGAGCAGGTCAAGGTGCGCGGCGTCCGCATCGAGCTGGGCGAGGTGGAGGCGGTGCTCCGCCACCACCCGCGCGTGGCCGACGCCGTGGCCTCGGTGTTCGAGGCCGAGGGCGAGGCGCAGCTGGTGGCGTACTTCGTCGCCCGGGCGGACGGCGGCCAGGGCGGCGACGCCGACGCGCTCCAGGGGGAGCTGCGCGACCACCTGCGGCGGAGCCTCCCCGAGTTCATGGTCCCGGCGATGGTGGTGCCCCTGCCGGAGGTGCCGCGCACCCGCGGCGGCAAGGCCGACCGCCGCGCCCTCCCCGACCCCCGCGAGCTGCAGCGCCGCCGCCGCGCCGCCTACGTCGCCCCGGTGGGCGAGACCGAGGGCGCCATCGCGCGCATCTGGCAGGAGGTGCTGGGGGTGGAGCAGGTGGGGATGCACGACAACTTCTTCGACCTGGGGGGCAACTCCCTCCTGGTCGTGCAGGCGTACGACAGGATCACCGAGGCGCTCGGGGACCGGCTCACCCTGGTGGAGCTGTTCCAGTACCCCACCGTCACCCTCCTCGCCGAGCGCCTGAGCGCCGGGCGGGAGGAAGCCGCCGCGTCGCTCTCGGCCGCCGAGACGCGCGCGCTCCGGCAGCGCGAAGCCATGCAGCGCCAGCGCCGGCCCGCCGCGGGCCCCCGGGGCTGACCCAACACCACCTGGAGACGAGCTCTGATGGACAGCATCGCCATTGTCGGATTGTCGGGCCGGTTCCCGGGGGCGCGGGACGTGGAGACGTTCTGGAGCAACCTGCGCGACGGGGTGGAGTCGATCACCCGCTTCGCGGAAGGTGAGCTGGACACGGTCGCCATCGACCCCGGGGAGCTCGCCGACCCCGGCTACGTGCGCGCCCGCGGCGTCCTCCCCGACGTGGAGCAGTTCGACGCCGCGTTCTTCGACGTGACGCCGCGCGAGGCCACGCTCACCGACCCCCAGCAGCGCCTGTTCATGGAGTGCGCCTGGGAGGCGCTGGAGACGGCCGGCTACAACCCCCGGAAGTACGAGGGGGCGATCGGCGTCTTCGCAGGCGCGGGGGCGAACAGCTACATGCTGTTCAACCTGGCGTCCGCGGGGGAGATGACCGGGACGATCGACACCTTCCAGGCGCTGATCCACAACAAGAACGACCACCTCACCACCCGGGTCGCCTACAAGCTGAACCTGCGCGGCCCCTGCGTCACCGTGCAGACGGCGTGCTCCACCTCGCTGGTGGCCACGGCGCTCGCCTGCCAGTCGCTGATGAGCTACCAGTGCGACATGGCGCTGGCCGGCGGCGTCAACGTGTTCGTCCCCCAGCGGACGGGCTACCTGCACCACGAGGGCGGGATCGGCTCGCCGGACGGGCACTGCCGCCCCTTCGACGCGGACGCGGGCGGCACGCTGGGCGGCAACGGCGCCGGCGTGGTGGTGCTCAAGCGGCTGGAGGACGCGCTGGCCGACGGCGACACCGTGCACGCGGTGATCCGCGGCTGGGCGCTCAACAACGACGGCTCGGTCAAGGTGGGCTACACGGCCCCCGGCGTGGAGAGCCAGGCCGAGGTGATCAGCACCGCGCAGGTGTTCGCCGACGTGTCCCCGGAGACGATCTCGTACGTGGAGGCGCACGGCACCGGCACGGCGATCGGCGACCCCATCGAGATCCAGGCGCTCACCCAGGCCTTCCGCCGGGAGACGGACCGCACCGGCTTCTGCGCCATCGGCTCGGTCAAGAGCAACATCGGCCACCTGGACGCCGCGGCGGGGGTGGCCGGGCTGATCAAGACTGTGCAGGCGCTCAAGCACAGGGAGATCCCGCCCTCGCTGCACTTCGAGAAGCCCAACCCGCGCATCGACTTCGGGAGCACGCCGTTCTACGTGGCCTCGCGGCTCCAGCCCTGGGAGACCGACGGGCAGCCGCGCCGCGCGGGCGTCAGTTCCTTCGGGATGGGCGGCACCAACGCCCACCTGGTGCTGGAGGAGGCGCCGACGGTCGAGGAGACCGCGCCCTCGAAGGGGCACCAGCTCCTCGTCGTCTCCGGGCACACCCCGGCGGCGATGGAGGCGGCGACCGACAACCTGCTTCGGCACCTGCGGGAGCACCCGGAGCAGGACCTCGCCGACGTGGCCTTCACGCTCCAGGTGGGGCGCGACGCCTTCGAGCACCGGCGCATGCTGGTGGCCCGCGACCGCGACGACGCGGTGGGGTTGCTGGAGGCGCTGACGCCGGACCGCGTGGTCACCCGCGGCCAGCCGCCGGTGCGCCGCCCGCTCACCTTCATGTTCCCGGGGCAGGGGGCGCAGTACCCGGGGATGGGCGGCGGGCTGTACGAGAGCGAGCCCGCCTTCCGCGCCGAGGTGGACCGCTGCCTGGAGATCGTCCGCCCGCTGCTGGACTTCGACCTGCGCGCGCTGCTGCTCGCCGCGCCGGACGACACCGACGCGGCCGCCGCGCTGGGCAAGACCCGCGCGACGCAGCCGGCGCTGTTCATCGTGGAGTACGCGCTGGCCAAGCTGTGGATGAGCTGGGGCGTGAAGCCCGACAGCATGATCGGCCACAGCATCGGCGAGTACGTGGCCGCCTGCCTGGCCGGGGTGATGTCGCTGGAGGACGCGCTCCGGCTGGTGGTGGCGCGCGGCGCGCTGGTGCAGGGGATGCCCGAGGGCGACATGCTGGGCGTGCCGCTCTCCGAGAAGAAGGTACTTGAGATGCTCCCGCCGGAGCTGTCGCTGGCGGCCGTCAACGGCGACGAGCTGTGCGTGGTCAGCGGCCCGCGCGAGGCGGTGATCGCCTTCAACGCCCGGCTCGACGCGATGGGTGTCGTCGGCCGGCCGCTGCACACCTCCCACGCGTTCCACTCGGCGATGATGGAGCCGATGCTGGACGCCTTCCGCGCCGCGGTGCACCGGGTCGAGCTGAACGCGCCGGAGATCCCCTACCTGTCCAACGTCACCGGAACGTGGATCACGGCCGGGGACGCCACCGACCCGGAGTACTGGGTCCGCCACGTCCGTCAGGCGGTGCGCTTCCACCAGGGCGTCAGCGAGCTGGTTCGCGACCCCAACGCGGCGCTGCTGGAGGTGGGCCCCGGGCGGACGCTGCGCTCCATCGTCCGCTGGCACCCGGACAAGCTGCCGGGGCAGGTGATGCACGCCTCGCTGCCGCACGTCAAGGACCGCGGCGACGACCGCGAGTTCCTGCTGAACACCGTGGGGCAGCTCTGGCTGGCGGGGATCGACGTCGACTGGAAGGCGCTGCACGGCGGCGAGCGCCGCCGCCGCGTCCCGCTGCCGACGTACCCGTTCCAGCGCCGCCGCTACTGGGTGGACATGCAGCCCGCCGGGCGCCGCGCCCCGGGCCGCTCGCTCGCCAAGAAGCAGGACGTGGGCGACTGGTTCTGGGTGCCGGTGTGGAAGGAGGCGCCGCTCGCGCCCGCCTCGGCCGCGTCCGCCGCCGACGGCGAGAGCTGGCTGCTGTTCGCGGGCGACGGCGGGGTGTCCGCGCGCCTTGCCGCCGCGCTGGAGAAGTCGGGGCGCGGCGTGGTGACCGTGCGCGCCGGGGGCGGCTTCCGCGAGCTGGGGGCAGGGCACTTCGAGATCGACCCGCGCCGCCGCGAGGACTACTCCGCGCTGCTGGCGCGCCTGGCGGGCTCCGGGCGCTTCCCGCGCCGCGTCGTCCACCTGTGGAGCGCAGCCGGCGGCCCCGGCGAGACCCAGGACCGCGGCCTGTTCTCGCTGCTCTTCCTGGCGCAGGCGCTGGGCGAGCGCACCGCCGCCGAGCCGGTGGACGTCACGGTGGTCACCGCGGGGATGCAGGAGGTCGCCGGCGGCGACCTGTCCGACCCCGAGCAGGCCACGGTGCTGGGCCCGGTGCGGACCATCCCCCGCGAGTACCCGCACCTGGGCTGCCGAAGCGTGGACGTGGCGCTGCCGCCCCCGGGGCACTGGCGCGAGGAGAAGCTGGCCGAGCAGCTGCTGGCCGAGGCCGCGGGCGGCACGGACACCGTGGTCGCGCTGCGCGGCGGCCACCGCTGGGTGCAGGACTACGAGCAGGTGAAGCTGCCGCAGGCCCCCGCCGCGCTCCCCGTGCTGCGCGAGGGCGGCGCCTACCTGGTGACCGGCGGCCTGGGCGGCATCGGCCTGCAGGTGGCCGAGTACCTGGCGCGGACGGTCCGGGCGAAGCTGGTGCTGACGGGACGCTCGGAGTTCCCGGAAGCGGGCGCGTGGGACGCGTGGCTGGAGTCGCACGAGGCCACGGACGCCACCAGCCGCCGCATCCGCTCGCTGCGCGCGCTGGAGGCGCTGGGCGCCGAGGTGATGGTCGGCCACGCGGACGTGGCGGACGAGGCGGCGATGGCCGTGGTGGTGGAGCAGGCCCGCGAGCGCTTCGGCGAGATCGCCGGGGTGGTGCACGCGGCGGGCGTCCCCTCGGGCGGGATGATCCAGATGAAGGCCCCGCGCCAGGTGGCCGACGTGCTCGCCCCCAAGGTGCGGGGGACGCGGGTGCTGGAGCGCCTGTTCGCCGGGCGGCCGCTGGACTTCATGCTGCTCTGCTCCTCGCGCACCGCGGTCATGGGGAGGTTCGGGCAGGTGGACTACACCGCCGCGAACGCCTTCCTGGACGCCTTCGCCCGCTGGCACCGGCAGGAGACGGGGACCTACACCGTCTCCGTGAACTGGGGCGGCTGGGAAGAGGTGGGGATGGCGGCGGAGTTCCGCTCGACGGTCGCGGGCGGGGACGGAAAGACCGCGGTCCGCACGTACGACCACCCGCTGCTGGAGCGGCTGATCCTGGAGGAGCCGGGGCGCAAGGTGTTCGCCACCGACTTCGCGGTGTGGAAGCAGTGGCCGGTCAACGAGCACCGCATCATCGGCAACGCGGTGATGCCGGGGGTGGCGTACTTCGAGATGCTGCGCGCCGCCGCCGCCGAGGACGCCGGCGGGCGCACGGTGACCATCCGCGAGTGCTACTTCGTGGAGCCCATGCGCCTGGAGGACACCGAGGTGCGCGAGGCGCGGCTGGAGCTGCGCGAGGAGGGCGAGGACGAGTACTCGTTCACCATCTGGAGCTGGGACGGCAACAACCCCGCGGGCCGCATGCGGAAGCACGCGCTGGGCCGCATCGCCGTCGAGGATCCGCGCCCCGCCGAGCGCGGCGACCTGGCCGCGGTGCTGGCGCGCTGCCCCGAGCAGACCTCCATCGCCCTGGAGGAGCGGGAGGACGACTTCGGCCCGCGCTGGCAGAGCGTGCACCGCATCCACCTGGGGAAGGACGAGTTGGTCATCGAGATGGAATTGCCGGAGGCGTTCCAGGCCGACTGGGAGAAGTGGGGCTTCCACCCCGCCATCCTGGACCGCGCCGCCGGCATCACCAAGGCGCGGCTGGCCCCGGAGTTCTACTACCTCCCCATGCTGTACCGGGGGATCCCGCTGGACCGGCAGATGAAGGGGCGGCTCTTCGCCCACGGCCGCTACCTCCGCGACGAGGAGGGGGCCGACCAGGAGACCATCGCCTTCGACTTCAACGTGATGAGCGAGGAGGGCGAGACCCTCCTGCGGGTGGAGAAGTTCACCCAGAAGCGCATCAACGACCCGGGCGCCGAGATCCGCGGCATGGCCGAGGCCGCCGCCGCGGCGGACGCCGGGGAGTCGCGCGACACCGGCTCGGGCGACGGGATCCGCCCGCAGGAGGGGGTGGACGCCTTCGCGCGGATCCTGGCGGCGCGGCTGGAGCCGCAGGTGGTGGTGTCCCCCAACGACCTGCACGCGGCGATCGCCCAGGGCGACGCGCAGGCCGGCGAGGCGCTCCTGGACGCCGGCGCCGCGGACGGCGCCTCCGGGCCGCGGAGCACGCGCCCGGAGCTGGCCTCCGAGTACGTGGCGCCGCGCAACGAGATCGAGCAGCGCATCGCGGAGGTGTGGGGCGCGGTGCTGGGCGTGGACCAGGTGGGCGTCCACGACAACTTCTTCGAGCTGGGCGGCGACTCGGTCAACGCGATCCAGATCATGGCCCGCGGCAAGCAGGCCGGGCTGCACCTGACGCCGCAGCAGTTCTTCCAGTACGAGACCATCGCGGAGATGGCCGCGATGATCGCCGACGTGCTCGCCGCGGAGTCGGAGGGCGGCGCGGCGCCGGGCGAGGTGCCGCTGGCCCCCGCGCAGCGCCGGCTGCTGGAGCTCGCCGGCGACGGCGGGCGCGCGGCGCACGCCGTGGTGCTGGAGCCGCGCCGCGCGCTGGACGCTTCGCACCTGGCCGGCGCGCTGCGGGCGCTCGCCGCGCAGCACGACGCGCTGCGCCTGCAGCTCGCCCGCGAGGGCGAGGCGTGGAAGCAGGCGGCCGGCGCCGCGGGCGGCGACGTGCCGTTCGAGACGGTTGCGGCCGGCGACGGCGCGGACCCGGCCGAGGCCGCCCGCGGCGTGGCGGAGCGGCTGGCGGCGGAGATCGATCCCGCGACCGGGCCGCTGCTCCGCGGCGCCCTGGTGGAGACGGGCGCGGGCGCGCCGCAGCGGGTGGTGCTGGTGGCGCACGACCTGGCGGTGGACGCGGGCTCGTGGCCGGCGCTGCTGGAGGACCTGGCGACGGCGTACGCGCAGCTCGCCCGCGGGCAGGAGGCGCAGCTCCCGGCGCGCACCACGCCCTTCAGGGCGTGGGCGGAGGGGCTGGCCGCGCAGGCCGGCGGCGACGCCCTTGCCGGCGAGGCGGACTTCTGGCGCGAGGAGCTGCCCTGGGACCGGGCCGCGCTCCCGGTGGACCGTGCCGGGACCGGCACGGCGGCGACCGCGCGGACCGTCACGACCGCGCTGGACGCGGAGCTGGCCCGCGAGGTGACGGACGAGCTGCCCCGCGCCCGCCGCGCCGAGCCGGACGAGGTGCTGCTCGCCGCGCTGGCGTCGGCGCTGGCCGGGTGGAGCGGCGCGCGCTCGGCGCTGGTGGACGTGGCGCGCGACCCCCGCGCCGGCGACGCCGGGGACGCGGACTACTCGCGCACCGTGGGCCCCATGGAGCTGCGGGTGCCGGTGCAGGTGGAGCTGGACGGCGGCGACCTGGTGGCCGTGCTCAAGGCCGCCAAGCAGCGGGTGAGGCACCTGTCCGGCCACGCGGCCTCGTACGCCGCGCTCCGCCACCTGGACGGCGACGGGGGCGCGGCGGTCCGCTCGGCGCCGCGGGCGGAGGTCGCCTTCCGGTACGCCGACCTGTCCGAGGCGGCGGCCGGGGCGCCGTGGGAGCTCGCGGCCGGAGCGCCGTTCGCCGTCCGCGGCGGCGACGCCCCGCGCGCCCACCTGCTGGAGGTGGACGCCGTCCGCGGCCCGGACGGCATCCGCCTGGCCTGGACCTACTCCCCCGAGGCGCACGACGCGGCCACGGTGGAGGCGCTGGCGGAGCGCTTCACGGCCGCGCTCCGCTCCCTTGCCGAGCGCTCGCGCACGGCGGATCCGGAGGGCTTCACGCCGGAGGACTTCCCGCTCGCCGGGCTGGACGCGGCGGCGCTGGGGCAGCTGGCGATGCTGATCCGCAAGGCGGACCAGGGAGTCTGAGGACGGCAGGTTACAGGGGACAGGGAACAGGGAACAGCCTGCAACGGCAACGGCAGCCCTCACCCGGCTCGCTTGAGGCTCGCCACCCTCTCCCAATTCTGGGAGAGGGGAGGAAC
>DASVQR010000247.1:0-70412 GCA_036389055.1 Longimicrobiaceae bacterium
TCTCGTCACGCCGAACCGCATCTTCAAGCAGCGCAACGTCAACATCGGCGTCGTGTCGAAGCAGCAGGCCATCGAGTGGGGCTTCTCCGGCGTGATGCTGCGCGGCTCCGACGTCGCCTGGGACCTGCGCAAGTCGCAACCCTACGAAATCTACGACGAGCTCGAGTTCGACATCCCGGTCGGGAAGAACGGCGACTGCTACGACCGCTACCTGTGCCGGATGGAGGAGATGCGCCAGAGCCTGCGCATCCTCCAGCAGGCCATCGACCGGCTCCCCGGCGGCCCCATCAACGTGGACGACCCGCGCGTCATCCTGCCGTCCAAGACGGCCGCGATGAACGACATGGAGTCCATGATCCACCACTTCAAGGTGGTCATGGAGGGCGTCCGCGCCCCGGTGGGCGAGTCGTGGTTCTCGGTGGAGTCCTCCAAGGGCGAGCTGGGGATGTACGTGGTCTCCGACGGGGGCGCCAAGCCGGTGCGCTGGCGCGTGCGCGGCCCGTCCTTCATCAACATCGCGGCGCTCCCGCACATGATCGAGGGGGCGCTGCTCTCCGACGTAATCGCGGTGAACGCCTCTCTGGACATCGTGCTCGGGGAGATCGACCGATGAGCGCTGGCCACGGCGGCTTCGACTCGCCGCCCTCGTCCTGGCCGCAGGCCGTGCAGAACCCCGGGTTCGCCGGCGACACCGGCGAGTTCCCCGCGCTCACCGAGGCGGACGTGCGCGGCAACGCGTTCGTGGGCATCCGGCCGCGCCACGGCGGGCACCCCGGCGTCGCCGGGACGCTGCCGTACCAGGTGGCCGGCGCCGTGCCGACCGCCCCGCTCTTCGAGGGCGAGTACGGCGAGCGCGTGCAGAAGATCCTGGACCGCTACCCGGACCCGCAGGCGGCGCTCCTTCCCGTGCTGCACATGGCGCACGAGATCCGCGGCTTCCTGGCGCCCGAGACCATGGACGAGGTGGCGGCGCGGCTGGGGCTCTCCCCGGCGTACGTGCGCGGGGTGGCCACCTTCTACACCATGTACAACCTGGGCCCGGTCGGGAAGTACCTGATCCAGGTGTGCACCAACATCTCCTGCAACCTGTGCGGCGGCGACGCGGTGCTGGAGGCCTTCCTCCAGGCCACGGGCGCCGACGTGGGCGAGACCACGCCGGACGGGCTCTACACGGTGATGGAGGTGGAGTGCCTGGGCGCCTGCGGATTCCCCACCGCGGTGCAGATCAACGACCGTTACTTCGAGAACGTGAGGCCGGAGGACGTCCCGGCCCTTCTCGAGAGACTGAAGTAGAGGCGCCATGGCCTATCCGTACAGGCACCCGAGCGAGGTGCTGGTCCTCAGCAAGTACTTCGGCGACCCCGAGGCCCGCACCCTCAAGGGGTGGGAGGCCCGCGGCGGCTACCAGGCGCTGCGCAAGGCGCTGGGGATGGCGCCCGCCGACATCGTGAACGAGGTCAAGGCCTCCGGGCTGCGCGGCCGCGGCGGCGCCGGCTTCCCCACGGGGATGAAGTGGAGCTTCATGCCCCCCAAGGGCGACAAGCCGCACTTCCTGGTGTGCAACGCCGACGAGTCCGAGCCCGGCACCTTCAAGGACCGCGAGCTGATCCGCTGGACGCCGCACGCGCTGATCGAGGGGTGCCTGATCGGCGCGCACGCCATCCGCGCGGAGCACGCCTTCATCTACATCCGCGGCGAGTTCTTCGAGCCGGCGCAGATCCTGGCGCGCGCCATCGAGGAGGCGTACGAGGCCGGCTACGCCGGGCGCAACGCCATGGGGAGCGGGCACGACATCGACATCACGCTGCACCTGGGCGCCGGCGCGTACATCTGCGGCGAGGAGACGGGGCTGCTCAACTCGCTGGAGGGGCGTCGCGGCGAGCCGCGCATCAAGCCGCCCTTCCCGGCGATCGCGGGCGCGTTCCGGCTCCCGACAGCTGTAAATAATGTGGAGAGCTTGATCGCCGCCGCGCACATCGTGCAGAACGGCGCCGAGTGGTACAAGCAGTGGGGCACCGAGAAGAGCACCGGCACCAAGCTGTTCTGCGTGTCCGGGCACGTGAAGCGCCCCGGCAACTACGAGGTGCCGCTGGGCTTCAACTTCAAGGAGTTCATCTACGACGTCTGCGGCGGCACCCCCAGCGGGCGCCCCATCAAGGCGGTGATCCCCGGCGGCTCCTCGGTGCCCATGCTCACCGCGGACGAGCTGGACATCGGCATGGACTACGAGGCCATGGCGGCGGCGGGGACCATGCTGGGGTGCGGCTCGGTGATCGTGATGGACGACACCACGGACATCGTCAAGCAGGTGCGCCGCATGGTGGACTTCTACGCCCACGAGTCGTGCGGCCAGTGCACCCCGTGCCGCGAGGGCACGGCCTGGGCCGGCAAGATCCTGCGCCGCATCGAGAACGGGCGCGGCTCCGAGGCCGACCTGCAGACGCTGATGGAGATCTCGGACAACATGTCGGGCAAGACCATCTGCGTGCTTTCCGACGCCTGCGCGGCGCCGATCACCTCCTCGATCCAGAAGTTCCGGGGAGACTACCTGGCCCGGATGGCGCGGCACGAGCCGGCGATCGCGGCGGCCCGGTAGCGGCGAGAATCCAAACGAATACGGAGGCCGACTTGGCCGACCAGAATCCCACGGTCGAGACCGTCAACTGCACCATCGACGGCATCGAGATCAGCGTTCCCAAGGGGACGCGGATCATCGACGCCGCCGCGCGCGTGGGCGTGGACGTCCCCCACTACTGCTACCACCCGGGGCTCTCCGCCCCGGCCCAGTGCCGCATGTGCCTGGTGGAGGTGGAGAAGGCGCCCAAGCTGGTGCCCTCCTGCACCGCCACGGTGGCCGAGGGGAACGTGATCCACACCCAGAGCGAAAAGGCCCTCGGGGCGCGCAACGGGGTGCTGGAGTTCTACCTCGTCAACCACCCGCTGGACTGCCCGGTCTGCGACCAGGCCGGCGAGTGCAAGCTCCAGGACTACACCGCCGCCGAGGGGCGCCCCATGGGCCGCTCGCAGGAGGCCAAGCGGGTGCTGGGGCGCGACGACTTCGGCGGGGACGTGCTCTTCTACGCCGACCGCTGCGTCATGTGCACCCGCTGCGTCCGCTTCATGCGCGAGGTCGCGCAGGACGAGCGGCTGGCGGTGGTGCAGCGCGGGCACCGCAACGTCATCGACACCTTCTTCGACGAGGGCCTGGACGGGAACATCTGGGCCGACAACATCGTCGACCTCTGCCCGGTGGGCGCGCTGGTCAGCAAGGACTTCCTGCACAAGGCGCGCGCCTGGGACCTGGACCGCGTCCCCTCCGTCTGCCCCAACTGCTCGCAGGGGTGCAACGTCCGGCTGGAGACGCGCGACAACGAGGTGATGCGGATCAAGCCGCGCACCAACGAGGCGGTCAACTCGCACTGGATGTGCGACTACGGCCGGCTCAACTACGGCTGGATCAACCGCGGCGGCCGCATCGACGCCCCGCTGGTGCGCGACGGCGACCGCTTCGCGGCGGTGTCGTGGTCCGAGGCGCTGACCCGGCTGGTGGAGATGATCGGCGCGGCGGCCGGCGAGGCGCGCGCGGTGGTCTCGCCCTTCATGGCCAACGAGGACCTGGGCGCGCTGCGCCGGGTGCTGGACGCAAAGGGCTTCGGCGGCGGCGTGTTCCGGGCGGAGCGCGGCGAGGAGGTCGTCCTCCCCGGCTTCCCCACGCTGGCGCTGCGCGAGGACCGCGCGGCCAACACCGCGGGCGCCGAGCTGCTGGGCTACGCCCGGGCCGGCGACGCGGCGGCGCACGGCGGCCTGGAGCAGGCGGCTGGGCACACCGGCGTGCTGTTCGTGCTGGGCGACGAGCTGACCGACGCCCCGGCCGACTTCGGCGCGGCGGCCAGCCTGTTCGTGTACGTGGGCCACTTCCTGTCGCCCGCGGCGCGCAACGCGCACGTGGTGCTCCCGGCCACGACGTTCGCGGAGATGGAGGGGAGCTTCACCAACGTGCAGCGGCGCGTGCAGCGCTTCTGGCCGGCGGTGCAGACTTCGGGGATGGCGCGCCCCGCGTGGCAGATCCTGGGCGTGCTGCACGCCGGGATGACCGGCGGCGAGGTCCCCGGCACCCCGGCCGACGCCTTCGCCGTGCTGGGCGGGCTGCGGGCGGAGTTCGCGGGGCTGGACTGGGCGGAGCTGGGCACCGAGGGGCGTCCGCTCCCCGAGCCGCGCGCGCTGGCCGAGGCCGGCGACTGAGACGACGAAAATCACCATGCCGACGATGACGGACGGACTGCCGATCCACCGGATCGGGGAGCTGGGGGACATCGCGTACCTGATCGTCATGGCGATCCGGGTGCTGGTGGTGTTCGTGGTGCTGCTGGTCACCGTGGCCATGCTCACGCTGCTGGAGCGCAAGGTCAGCGCGTGGATGCAGGACCGCATGGGCCCCAACCGCGTGGGCCCCGGCGGGCTGCTGCAGCCGGCCGCCGACGGGGTCAAGAACATCCTCAAGGAGGAGAGCGAGCCGGGCGAGGCCAACCGGGTGTTCTTCACCCTGGCCCCCATGCTCTCCATCACCCCGGCGATGGTCACCTTCGCGGTGATCCCCTTCGCCGCGCCGCTCCCCACCCCGTGGGGCGTGGTCCCCATGGTGGTCGCCGACCTCCCCATCGGGATCCTGTTCCTGCTGGCGTTCTCGTCGCTGGGCGTGTACGGCATCGTGCTCGCCGGGTGGGCCAGCTCCAACAAGTACGCCCTGCTGGGCGGGCTGCGGGCCGGCGCGCAGATGATCTCGTACGAGATCGCGCTGGGGCTGTCGCTGATGAGCGTGTTCTTCCTGGTGGGCAACGTGGGGCTGCCGGAGGTGGTGTGGGCGCAGCAGCGGATGAACCTGTGGTTCGCGCTCCCGCTGGCGGTGTCCTTCTTCTTCTTCTGGATCTCCGCCTTCGCCGAGACCAACCGCCTCCCCTTCGACCTCCCCGAGGCCGAGTCGGAGCTGGTGACCGGGTACCACACCGAGTACTCGGCCATGCGCTTCTCCATGTTCTTCATCGCCGAGTACGCGCACGTGCTCACCATCTCGGCGCTGATGGCGACGCTTTTCCTGGGCGGATGGGACATCCCCCTGTGGCAGGGCGACGACATGGTGGTGGGCTCGGCCGGCACGGTGATCGGCGCGGAGCCCGCGGTGTGGAAGACGATCCTGACGCTGCTCGCGTTCGGCGCCAAGACCTTCTTCTTCATCATGGTCTTCATGATCGTGCGCTGGACGGTGCCGCGCTTCCGCTACGACCAGGTGATGGACCTGGGGTGGAAGATCATGCTTCCCACCGCGCTCGCCGCGCTGGTGGTGACCGCCGCCACCATCCTGGGGCTGGACAGCGCCGGCATCGAGATCTGGGACCTGTGGTACGGGTTCCTCCCGGTGTACGGGCTGGTGCTCACGGCGGTGAACCTGGTGATGCTCTTCGGGATCCTGTGGCTGATGGACCGCGGCCACACGCTGATGGGGACCGGGCCCGGCGAGCAGCACCGCATGTCGCGCGAGGCGGCCCGCCGCCGCGCCGTGCCGGTGCCGCCGCAGCGGCCCGTCGCCGCCCCCGCTCAACGGGTATAAGGACGGATAGACATATGGCAGCAACGGTCCGCGTGATGAAGCGCCCGGAGGCGAAGAAGTCCTCGTACATCCGGGCCACGCTCAAGGGGATGGCGCTCACCTTCCGGCACATGGCCAAGTCGGCCGGCGACCGGAGCGAGATCGTCATCCAGTACCCCGAGCAGAAAAAGGACATCTCCCCGCGCTGGCGCGGCACGCACGTGATGGAGAAGCACGAGGACGGACGCCCCAAGTGCGTGGCGTGCGGCCTGTGCCCCACCATCTGCCCGTCCAACTGCATCCGGCTGGTGCCGGGCGAGGACGACCAGGGGAACCGCTATCCCATCGTCTACGAGGTGGACGAGTTCCGCTGCATCTTCTGCGGGATGTGCCAGGAGGTGTGCCCCGTGGAGGCGATCCACGTGGGCCAGCACTACGAGAACGCGGAGTACACGCGCGAGCGGTTCGTGTACGATCTCGATCGGTTGATGAAGCAGCCGCACCCGGTGACTGCTTTGTGGGACCCGTCGGATCCGGCCTCCGAATAACGGCCGGGCTCGGGCGAATCCCCGGCCGATACTGCCGGCCGGGGACCGCGCTCTATTTTCCTGGACACGAAACGACCGTGTCCAGGAAAACGGAGCCCCGGCAAACAGCCGCCGGGTCTCCGCCCTTCGGGTCACGATCGCTTTCGCGGGGGCTCGCGGTGGGGCGGGGAAAAGGGTGTGAAGGGCAGGACCAGTGGTGCCGCCCTGCGGGCGGCTGCAGTTCACTGCCGGTAGAAACCGGCAGAGCGGGGCACCCGCGGGTGCTCGTGCGAAAGGGATCGTAACCCGAAGGGCGGAGACCCGCGGGGCAGTTTCCGCGGGGCTCCGGTCGCTTAAGCACGGTAGTTTCGTGCTTTAGCGACTAGAGCCCGGTCCCGGCGCAGCCGGGATTCGCCCAAACCATCTCGTCGAGGATGATCCAAGTACTCTTCTGGCTGTTCGCCGTCCTGGCGGGTGCCTCCGCGCTGCTGACGGTCACGCGCAGAAGCCCGGTCGCCAGCGCGCTCTGGCTGATCGGGACCTTCTTCTCGCTGGCCGCCATCTACACCCTGCTGGGCGCCTTCTTCATCGGGATCATCCAGATCCTGGTGTACGCGGGCGCCATCATGGTGCTCTTCCTCTTCGTGATCATGCTCCTCAACCTGGGGAACACCTACGAAGTGGACATCCGCAGCCACACCTGGAAGGCCCTGGCCGGCGGGGGCGCGCTGGTGATGCTGGCCATGCTGGCCCGCATCTTCGCCGGGGGCGAGCCCGCGTCGCCGCTGGGGAGCACGGCGGGACGGGACGTGCTCGCCGCGCAGGTGGCGGAGCACGGGACGGTGGGCGCCATCGCGGTGCCCATGTACGGCGAGTACATGATCCTCCTGCAGGCCACCGCGATCCTGCTGCTGATCGCGTGCGTCGGCGCGGTCGTGCTGGCAAAGCGCAAGGTGTAAGGAGACCCCGTGAACGAAATCCCGCTGAGCTGGACCCTGGCGCTGAGCGCGATCCTCTTCTCCATCGGCACCTTCGGGGTGCTGATCCGCCGCAACGCCATCATCCTCTTCATGTGCGTGGAGCTGATGCTCAACGCCGTGAACCTGGCCTTCGTGGCGCTGTCGCCGCACGCGGGGATCCAGGGGCAGGTGTACGTGTTCTTCGTGATCGCCGTCGCGGCCGCGGAGGCCGCGGTGGGGCTCGCCATCATCATCTCCGTCTTCCGGCACTCGGAGTCGGTGGACATCAAGAACTTCAGACTCCTGCGCTGGTAGAGGCCACGTGACGCTCCTTTTCCAAGAGGCCGCGCACGCGGCGACGGAGGCGGGCGGCCACGCCGCCTTCCACCCCGTCGCGCCCTGGCTGATCCTGCTCCTCCCGCTGCTCGGCTTCGTCCTCAACGGGCTGATGTCGGTGCTCGCGGCGCGCCGCGCGCTGCCCCGGCTGGCGCCGGTGGGCGACCCCTACTGGGACTCGCACCACGAGCCCAGCGAGCAGGAGGGCCACGACCACGGCACCCGCCCCAGCCCGGTGGACGCCGCGGCCGCGGACCACGCGCACGGCGGCCACGACGACGCGCACGACGCCCACGACGGTCCGGCCGGGCCCAAGCCCTGGACGCACACCCTGCCGTCGCTGGTGGCGCCGGGGGTGCTGCTTGCCGCGTTCGCGCTGGCGGTGGTCAACTGGCTCGCCATGCGCGAGTTCGTGCACGGGGCGGGCGAGCACCCGGTGTTCGAGCCCTCGGTCGCCTTCAGCTGGATGCCGGTGGGCGAGCTCCAGGTGTGGGCCGCGCTGCTGCTGGACCCGCTCTCCATGCTGATGACGCTGATCATCACCGGCGTGGGGTCGCTGATCCACGTCTTCTCCATCGGCTACATGAAGGAGGACCCCGGGTACCCGCGCTTCATGGCGTACCTGAACCTCTTCGTGTTCTTCATGCTGGTGCTGGTGCTGGGCGCCTCGTACCCGCTGATGTTCGTGGGGTGGGAGGGGGTGGGGCTCTGCTCCTACCTGCTGATCGGCTTCTGGTTCAAGGAAAAGGCGAACGCGGACGCCGGCAAGAAGGCGTTCATCGTCAACCGCATCGGGGACTTCGGGTTCCTGCTCGCCATGTTCCTGATCTTCGCCAACCTGGGGACGCTGGACTTCGCCTCCCACGCGGGGTCGGGGATGCGGAGCGTGTTCGAGTCGGCGCCGGGGGCGCTCCCCTACGCGGGGGCGGTGGTCACGGCCATCTGCCTGTTCCTGTTCCTGGGCGCGGCCGGCAAGAGCGCGCAGATCCCGCTCTACGTGTGGCTGCCGGACGCCATGGCGGGCCCCACGCCGGTGTCGGCGCTGATCCACGCGGCCACCATGGTGACCGCGGGCGTGTACCTGGTGGTGCGCTCCTCGGTGCTCTTCACCATGGCGCCGACCGCGTCGCTGGTGGTGGCGCTGGTGGGCGCGCTCACCGCGATCTTCGCGGCCACCATCGGCCTGAAGCAGTGGGACATCAAGAAGGTGCTCGCCTACTCCACCGTGTCGCAGCTGGGCTTCATGTTCGCGGCGGTGGGGATGGGGGCGTACGTGGCCGGCGTCTTCCACCTGATGACGCACGCCTTCTTCAAGGCCTGCCTCTTCCTCGGCTCGGGCGCGGTGATCCACTCCATGCACCACGCCCTGCACGCCACGCACAACCCCGCCGACGCGCAGGACATGCGCAACATGGGGGGACTCAGGAAGTACCTGCCGGTCACCTTCGCGACCATGGGGATCGCCACGCTGGCAATCGCCGGGGTGCCGCCCTTCGCGGGCTTCTTCTCCAAGGACGAGATCATCGGCGCGGCCTGGCTCGGCGCCGGGGGGCACTCGGCGTTCTCGCGGGCGGAGCTGTTCGGGATCCCGGGGACCTGGTGGATGGGCTTCATCGGCGGCACGCTCTCCATCGCCGCGTTCATGACGGCCTTCTACATGGGCCGCATGATGATCTACACCTTCTTCGGCGACAACCGCACCGGCGACGCCGAGCGGAAGCACCTGCACGAGGGGAACTGGACGCTCACGCTCCCGCTGGTGGTGCTGGCGGCGCTCTCCACGCTGGGCGGCTTCCTCAACGTGGAGGAGGAGGTGCCGATCGTGAAGTGGTTCGACTTCGGCCAGGGCGCCGCTCTCCACCACTGGCTGCACCCGGTGATCGCCGGCTCGGAGAGCGTCGTCCGCGACAACCTCGGGGAGATGGCGGAGGTGCACCACTCGCCGTGGCCCATCGTCTTCGCCGTCCTCATCGGCCTGGGCGGGCTGGCGCTCGCGTGGATCGCGCTCTCGCGGCGGAAGCTGCGCACGGCGGACCAGGAGCCGGCGTACACCAGCGCGCCGGAGCGGGTGCTGTACAACAAGTACTACATCGACGAGCTGTACGACTCGCTGGTGGTCCGCCCCGTCGGGGCGCTGTCGCGGATGTACGCGGCCTTCGACCGCCACGTGATCGACGGCCTGGTGGACTTCTTCGGGCGGCTGGCCCAGGGGCTGGGGATGCTCGCGGGCCGCGTGCAGACGGGCCTGCTGAACACGTACGCCTTCGTCATCATCGTCGGGGTGCTGGTGGTCCTCGGCTCCTTCGTGGCACTCTGACGGCAACGGAACGGCAATGGAATCGTTCTACACCGGCTCGGGGATCCTCACCTTCCTGATCTTCTTCCCCCTCCTGGGCGCGGTCGCGGTGTACTTCGCCGGCGACCGCGGCGCCCGGCAGGTGGCGCTGGGGGTGGGTCTGGTGGAGTTCCTGGTCTCGCTCCCGCTCTTCTGGACGTTCGACCACACGGGCAGCTGCCGGCAGCCCACCTTCCGCGGGGGCATCACGGAGATGCTCCCCGTGCAGATGCAGAACTGCGCGGCCGCGCCCTGGATCCCCGAGTGGGGGATCTTCTACCGCGTGGGGCTGGACGGGATCTCGCTGTTCATGGTCCTGCTCACCACCCTGCTCCTGCCGCTGATGGTGCTGGGCTCGTGGACGTACATCCGCGAGCGGCAGCGCTGGTTCTACGCCATGCTCATCGCGCTGACCGGCGGCGTGGTGGGGGTGTTCGTGGCCCTGGACATGTTCCTGTTCTACGTGTTCTGGGAGATCGTCCTCATCCCCATGTACTTCCTCATCGGGATCTGGGGCGGCAAGGAGCGCATCTACGCGGCGGTCAAGTTTTTCCTGTACACGACGGTCGGGTCGCTGCTGATGCTGGTCGCGATCCTGTACATGTTCTTCAAGGGGCAGGCGATCTTCGGGACGCCGTCCTTCTCGTACTTCGACTTCCAGCAGCTGTCCACCATCCTGGGGCCGCGCGAGCAGGGGCTGCTCTTCCTGGGCTTCGCGCTGGCGTTCGCCATCAAGGTGCCCATCTTCCCCTTCCACACCTGGCTGCCGCACGCCCACGTGCAGGCGCCCACGGCGGGGTCGGTGATCCTGGCCGGCGTGCTGCTGAAGATGGGAACCTACGGGTTCATGCGCTTCGCGCTCCCGCTCTTCCCGCTGGCGGCGGCGAGTGACACCGCGGTCAACGTGGCGCTGGTGCTTGCGGTGGTGGGGATCATCTACGGGGCGATGGTGGCCGCGGTGCAGCCCAACGCAAAAAAGCTGGTGGCGTACACCTCGGTGGCGCACCTGGGCTTCGTGATCCTGGGGATCTACGCCTTCAACGTGCAGGGGATCCAGGGCGCGCTCCTGGTGATGATCGGGCACGGGCTCTCCACCCCCATGCTCTTCTTCCTGCTGGGGATGCTGTACGAGCGGCGGCACACCTACGAGATCTCGGACTTCGGCGGGCTGGCGGCCTCCATCCCGGTGTTCGCGGGGATGCTGGTGTTCGCGGCCATGGCCTCGGTGGGGCTGCCGGGCACGGCCGGGTTCCTGTCGGAGTTCCTGGTGCTGCTGGGCGCCTTCCGCACGCACCCCATCGCCGCGCTGATCGCCGCCACGGGGGTGATCTTCGCCGCGTACTACATGCTCCCCATGGTGCAGCGCACGGTGTTCAACGCGCTGAGCCGCCCGGCCAACCGCCACGTGCCGGATCTCAACGCCCGCGAGATCCTGGTGCTGGCGCCGCTGGTGCTGCTGATCCTCTGGCTGGGGGTGTACCCCAAGCCGGTGCTGGACAAGATGAGCCCCGCAGCCGAGCGCCTGGCGAGCGGCATGGAATCCGCCCGCGCGGCCGCCGTCGCCCTCCCCCCGTCGGTGGGGGACGTCGCGGCCATGCCCCGCTGACCCCAAAGGGGCACCGACCACGATGCAGATGCTACTCGACTACTCGCGGCAGACCGACTACTTCTGGGCGCTCCTCCCGGAGATCGTGCTCTCCCTCTGGGCGATGCTCGTGCTCATGGTGGACGTCTTCCAGAAGGGGAACCGCTCCGAAGCCTCGCGCCCCATCATCCCCTGGCTGTCGCTGGCCGGGCTGGTGCTCGCGGCGATCGCGAACGCGTACCTGCTCCGGATCGGCGAGTCGGCGCCGGCGGGGCTGGTGGTGGTGGACCGCTTCCGGGTGTTCGCCAACTTCGTCTTCCTCCTGTCCGGGGCCATGGCGCTGTTCGTGTCCATGGGGTACCTGGACCGCAAGGGGATCAACCGGGGCGAGTTCCACGTCCTGGTGCTCTTCGCCGTCGTGGGGATGATGCTCATGGCGGCCTCGCGCGACCTGATGATGATGTTCGTCGCGCTGGAGGTGATGTCGGTGTCCATCTACGTGCTGGTGGGCTTCGACCGGCTGGACCCGCGCTCCTCGGAGGCGTCGCTCAAGTACTTCCTGCTGGGTGCCTTTTCCAGCGCCTTCTTCCTGTACGGCATCGCGCTGACGTTCGGGGCCACCGGCTCCACCAACCTGGCCGTGATCGCCCCCCAGGTGGGCGACGCGATGCTGGCCCGCAACTACATGCTGCTGGCGGGCGCCGCGCTGCTGATGGTGGGGCTGGGCTTCAAGGTGGCGGCGATCCCCTTCCACGTGTGGACGCCGGACGCCTACGAGGGCGCCCCCACGCCGGTGACGGCGCTGATGTCCACCGGGGTCAAGGCGGCGGCGTTCGCGGCGTTCATCCGGGTGTTCGGGGTGGCGTTCTCGGGGATGTACGAGGTGTGGGCGCAGATCGGCTTCTGGCTGGCGGCCGTCACCATGGTGGTGGCCAACCTGATCGCGCTGACGGAGGGCAGCCTGAAGCGGATGCTGGCGTACTCGTCCATCGCGCACGCGGGCTACCTGCTGGTGGCGATGCTGGCCACGGGCACCGGCGGGGCGGCGGCGTTCCTGTTCTACCTGCTGGTGTACACGCTGATGACGGCGGGCGCCTTCGGGGTGCTGATCGCCAACTCGCGCGGCGACAAGGAGCTGGTCACGCTGGACGACTACGCCGGCTTCGGCTGGCGGCACCCGCTGCTGGGGGTGGCGCTCTCGGTGTTCCTGCTGTCGCTGGCCGGGTTCCCGCTCACGGCGGGCTTCATCGGCAAGGTGTACATCCTGGAGGCTGCCATCCAGGGCGGGCTGCAGCCGCTGGCGGTGATCCTGGTGCTGGCGTCGCTGATCTCGTACTTCTACTACCTGCGCGTCATCGTGGTGATGTACATGCAGCCCTCGCGCGAAAAGGGCGAGGCGGTGCCGCTGGGGATGCCGGCCGCGCCGCGCTTCGCCATCGCGGCGGCGGCGGTGCTGGTGGTGGCGCTGTTCTTTTTTCCCGACGGCTTCACCCGCCAGGTGAGGGGGCCCATGAGCTGGGCGCGGGAGAGCGCGGCGTCGCTCGTGCCGGGGCCGCAGGCGGGGCTGTTCGGGGTGAACCGGTAGCCGCGCGAGCGGCGGGAGCGGTCGAGGGGAGGGCCCGGCGGGGAGCCGGGCCCTCCTGTTGCATGAGGCTTGCGTGCGGGTGAGGCGGCAACGGGCGACGGGAGCGGAGAAAGGGCAGCCATGAAGCGCGATCGCGACAAGGACCGCCGCTCGGCGGCGGACAAGGCCCGGGACGCCGAGGGCGGCAAGGGGATCCTGGGGAGCAGGGCGGGGAAGGCGGCGGCGGGGCTGACGGCCGCGGCGGTGGCCGCGTACGGGGTGTACCTGATGGGCACCTCGCGCACGCGGCGCCGCCCGGTGACGGAGCTCGCCGACGCCCTCAACCTGCGGCTGGACTACGTCCCCTGGGACGAGTTCCACTACGCGTACTACTCGCGCCGGGGGCGCGGCCGGCCGCTGGTGTTCCTGCACTCCATCAACGCGGTCGCCTCGGCGCACGAGATGAAGCCGCTGGTGCAGCGCTTCCTGCGGGAGAGCGACCGCCCGGTGCTCGCGCTGGAGTGGCTCGGCTTCGGGCACAGCGACCGGCCCGAGGTGGAGTACACGCCGCAGCTGCTGGAAAGCCAGCTGGAGCACTGGCTGGAGCAGGTGATCCAGCCGCGCGGCGGGGTGGACGTGGTCGCCCTGTCGCTGGGGGCCACCTACGCGGCCGAGGTGGCGCGCCGCCGCCCGGACCTGGTCCACTCGCTGGCGGCGATCGAGCCGGTGGGGCTGGGCGAGGAGCCCACCGAGATCCCGCGCATCTGGTCGCGGCTGCTCTTCACCCTGCCGGGGGTGCAGCGGGCGTTCTACGACCGCCTCACCACCCCCGAGGCGCTGTACCGCTTCGCGCGGGACGAGCTGTTCACCCCGGAGTTCGGGGTGCCGGAGGAGTACGTGGAGTACGGCGCCGAGACCGCCCGGGTGGAGGGCGCCGCCCGCCCGCTGGACGACTTCCTCAGCGGCCGCCTCTTCCCGGACGACGCGCGCGAGTCGTTCCGCCGCCTGCGCCAGCCGCTGCTGGTGGTGTACGGCACGGTGGCCGAGCGCCGCATGGAGTCGTTCACCGACCTCCCCGAGCTGGAGGGGAGGCCGGGGGTGGAGGTGGTGCCGCTCCCCACCGGCGCGCTGCCGCACTGGGAGCGCCCGGGCGACGTGTACGAGCGCGTCCGCGACTTCCTGGCGCGCACCGGCGAGGCGGCGCCCGCGCCGGCCTGAGGCCCCGGCGGGCGCGCCCGCCGCTTTCCCGCGCACGCGGCGCGCCCCCGGCGCGCCGCGTCCGCGCCGTGTTCCCGATCCCGGAGCCACTGCGATGAAGTCACGCGTTCCCCGTCTTCCCCTGCTGCTGGCGCTCCCGGCCGTGCTCCTCGCCGCGGGGTGCGGGCGCGGCGGAGCCGGCGGCGCTGCCGCGGCGGACTCCGCCGCCGCGGCCACCGACACCACCAACCGCCAGGCGCTCGACGGCCTTTCCGCCCAGCAGGTGGAGGCCGAGGCCAGCTCCATGACGCCCGAGCAGGCCGAGGCGCTGGGGATCGTGGACAGCACCATCCACGTGGAGAGCATGCAGAGCCCGGACGACAGCATCATCGCCCGCGGGCGGCCGTCCGCCGCGCCGGCTCCGGCCGCCCCCGCCCCGGGCGCTCCCGCGGCCCCGGCCGACACCGCCGCGGCGCGCCCCTGAGGGAGCGCCGGGCTCGCTGGACACGCCGGGGGCCGCCCGCTATCTTGGCGCCGCCAAGGAGCCGCCCAGCGGCTCACGCACCACCCTGAAGGAAGGAGATGCGCGTGAAGAGCATCGTTTGCGTGAAGCGCGTCCCGGACACCGAGACGCGCATTCGCATTGCCGGTGACGGAGGCTCGATCGAGACGGCCGGGGTCAAGTACGTCCTGAACCCGTACGACGAGTTCGCCGTGGAGGCCGCGCTCAAGCACAAGGAAGCGGCCGGGAGCGGCGAGGTGACGGTGGTGACCGCCGGGGGCGCCGAGAGCGCCGAGACGCTGCGCACCGCGCTCGCCATGGGCGCCGACAACGCCGTCCTGGTCAAGACCGACCGCCCCGTGGAAGGGCTGGCGGCCGCCCGGGTCCTCGCCGAGGAGATCCGGGGCCGCGAGTACGACCTGGTCCTGTTCGGCCTGCGCGCGGTGGACGACGACCTCCAGGCCGTGGGACCCATGACCGCCGAGCTTCTCGGGATCCCCGTCGCCAGCGCCGTCACCGAGTTCTCGGTGGAGGGCGGCAAGGTGACGGCGCAGCGCGAGGTGGAGGGCGGCGTGGAGGTGGTGGAGCTGCGCATGCCGTGCGCGCTCACCCTCACCAAGGGCGCCTACGAGCCGCGCTACGCCTCGCTCAAGGGGATCATGGCGGCCAAGAAGAAGCCGCTGGAGGAGAAGCCCGGCGCCGCGGCGTCCGGCGCCCTGGCGCAGCAGCTGTCGTACCCGCCCGAGCGGCAGGCCGGCCGCATCGTGGGGCAGGGGGCGGACGCGGTGCCGGAGCTGGTCCGGCTGCTCCGCGAGGAAGCCAAGGTCCTGTAGGGGACAGGTTACAGGGGACAGGTTACAGCCAGCGGTTCGCGGCGCAGTCCGCAGTTGCAGGCTGTCCCCTGTTCCCTATTCCCTGTTCCCTCTTCCGTTCGTCAACGATCGAGGAGTCACATACATGGCAGGCATTTTCGCGTTCGCGGAAACGCGCGGCGGCGAGCTCCGCAAGACCGCCCACGAGGTGGTGACCGGCGCCCGCGTCCTGGCCGACGCGCTGGGGACCGAGGTCCACGCGGTGATCCTGGGCGGCGAGGGGAGCGGCGCCGCGGCCGCCGAGCTGGCCCGCTTCGGCGCCGACACGGTGTTCGTCGGCGAGACCGCCGCGTTCGAGAACTACTCGCCCGAGGGGTTCACCACGGTGATCGTGAACTTCGTCCGGGAGCACGGCTGCGACGCGGTGCTGTTCGCCGCCTCGTCGCTGGGGCGCGACCTGGCGCCGCGGGTGGCCGCGCGCCTCGGCGTGGAGTACCTGAGCGAGGTCACCGGCGTGGAAGTGCAGGGCGGGCAGATCGCGGTGTCCCGCCCCCGCTTCGCCGGCAAGCTGAACGCCCGCGTCACGGTGGAGCAGAAGCCCGCGGTGCTCTCGCTCCGCGCAAACACCTTCACCCCGCGCGAGAGCCCCAAGGGCGGCGAGGTGCAGAAGCTCGACGTGTCGCTGGACACGGCCGACTTCGGCGCCGTGGTCCGCGAGATCAAGGAGGCCGCGGCCGGCCGGCTGGACGTGTCCGAGGCCCCGGTGATCGTGTCCGGCGGGCGCGGGCTGGGCAGCCCCGAGAACTTCAAGCTGGTCGAGGACCTCGCCGCCGCCTTCAACGGCAAGGCGGCCGTCGGCGCCTCGCGCGCGGTGGTGGACGCCGGCTGGCGCCCGCACGCCGAGCAGGTGGGGCAGACGGGCAAGACGGTGGCGCCCACGCTGTACTTCGCCGTCGGCATCTCCGGCGCGATCCAGCACCTGGCCGGGATGCGCTCGTCGCGCTACATCGTCGCCATCAACAAGGACCCGGAGGCGCCCATCTTCAAGGTGGCCGACTACGGGATCGTGGGCGACCTGTTCGAGATCCTGCCGCGGCTGGCCGAGGAGATCCGCAAGGTCGTCCACTGACCTCCTTCGCGGTTTCCATGTGCCGTTCGGCCCCGGGGCGCTGCTGCTCCGGGGCTTTTTCGTGTCGAGGCGGGCCGCTACGGAGCCCGGCGGAAACTGCCCCGCCGGTCTCCTCCGCGGGCTCGGCGAGCCAGCCGAAACTGCCCGGCTGTCTCACCTCGCCGGAGTGAGCCTCGCCAAACTGCCGGCGAGTCTCCCTCCGTGCAGGATCATACGGGTACTGCGAAACTGCGGAACCACACGGAACTGCAACGGCGAAGGCCCCCTCTCCCAGAATTGGGAGAGGGTGGCGAGCCTCAAGCGAGCCGGGTGAGGGCCGCCGTCGCCGTTGCCGGCTGTTCCCTGTTCCCTGTTCCCTGTCCCCTGTTCCCTGTCCCCTGTAACCTGTCCCCTGTAACCTTCCGTCCCCTCCCCGGGGGTCGCCAAACCCCGCCGCGCCATTGTATCTTCCGGCGAATCGCGATTCCCAGGAGGCATTCGTGAACGGTGAAGCGTCCGGCCGCGCCGGCGGGTTGATGCGGGCGGTGCGCGAGCGCGCCGCGGGGATCGCGCTGGCGGCGATGGCGGTGGCCGTGGTCGCGCTGGGGGTCAACGTCTACCTGCTGGCGCAGCTGCGGGGGGCGGAGCGGCGCGCGGTGGGGACGGCGCTGCGGGCGCTGGACCGCATGGCGGCGGAGGACGCGGTCATCAGGTACCGGATCCGGCTGGCGGCGGGGACCCCGCTGCGGCTGGACATCCCGGTGGACGAGCGGCTGCGCGTGAACCTGAACACCCAGCTCCCCATCGACACGCAGGTGCGGGTGCCCTTCCGCTCCCCGTTCGGCACCCACCAGGTCACCATCCCCATCAACACCGTGGTTCCCATCCGCACCGTCGTCCCGCTCCACGTCCGGCACACCTTCCGGCTGCGCACGCAGACCCGGGACGAGCTGGTGGTGCCGCTGGAGGTGCGGGTGCGCGACCTGCCGCTGGACGAGCTGCGCGAGTCCCTGAAACCCTGATCGCGATGAGAGCCCCCCTCTTCCTCCTGGCCGCCGTCCTGCTGGCGGGGTGCGGGTCCGAGCGCCCGCGCGGCGGCGCGCAGGAGCCCGCCGGCGACACCGCCGCGGCCGCCGCCGCCCCGGCCGACTCCGTGGGCATCCCCGCGGCGTGGAATCTCGCGCCCGCGGAGGGCGTGGCGCTGCGCGCGGGCCAGGTGCTGACGGTGGAGACCGGACCGCACGTGGTGATGTGGCGGGCGGGGCAGGCGCCCGTGCAGCCGCCGTACACGGTCCGCACCCGCATGCAGAAGCTTCACGGGCGCCTGCACGAGGGGTACGGCATCGTCTTCGGGGGGCAGGGGCTGGACGGGCCCGAGGAGGGGCAGCGCTACAGCTACTTCCTGGTTCGCGGCGACGGCACCTTCCTCATCCGCCGCCGCGCCGGCGCCGAGATCCCGGTGGTGCGCCCCTGGACCTCCGACCCCGCCATCCGCCGCGACGCCGAGGAGACGGGCGGGCGCCCCAACGAGCTGGAGGTGCGCGTCGCCGCCGACTCCGTCAGCTTCCTGGTCAACGGCAGGCAGGTGGCGCGCGTCGCCGCCTCCGAGGTGGACGCCGCAGGGATGCCCGGCGTGCGCGTCGCCCACCAGGTGCAGCTGCAGCTCAGCGCCTTCGCGGTGGAGCCCGGCGCGGCGGAGGCGGGGGCGCCGCGGTGACCGCTGCCGCGCGGGCGCTGGACGGGGCCGGGGCGCGTCCGCGCGTCCTGGTGGTGGACGACGACCCGGCCATCCGGCGGGTGCTGGTGCGCGTTCTGGGCGGGGGCTACGACCTGCGCGAGGCCACCAGCGGCGAGGAGGCCGAGGAGATGTTCGCCGCCGCGGGCGCCGACCTGGTGCTCTCCGACCTGCAGATGCCCGGCATCGGCGGGATGGAGCTGCTGCAGCGCTGCAAGGCCCGTGACGACACGGTGGCGTTCATCCTCCTCACCGGCGCCGGGTCGCTGGAGAACGCGATCCACGCGCTGCGCCTCCAGGCCGACGACTACCTGCTCAAGCCGTTCAACCTGGAGGAGGTGACGCTGGCGGTGGAGCGGGCGCTGCGGCACCGCGCGCTGCTGCGCGAGAACCGCTTCTACCAGCGGCACCTGGAGGACCGGGTCGCAGAGCAGGCGCGCGAGCTGGAGGACCTGTTCGTGGACGCCCTGCTTTCCCTGGCCAACGCCGTGGAGGCCCGCGACGACTACACCGGCAACCACGTGGGGCGGGTGGCGCGCCGGGCCGTCGCCACCGGGCGCGAGATGGGGCTGGCCGGCGACGAGCTGCGGCACCTGTGGGTGGGCGCGCTGCTGCACGACATCGGCAAGATCGCCGTGCCGGACGACATCCTGCGCAAGCCCGCGCGCCTCACCGACGCCGAGTACGAGGTGATGAAGCGCCACCCGGAGATCGGCGCCGCCATCATGTCGCGGAGCGCCTTTCTCCGGCCGGCGCTCCCCGCGGTGCTCCACCACCAGGAGCGCTGGGACGGCGCGGGGTACCCGGCGGGGCTGCGCGGCGAGGCGATCTCGCTCCAGGGGCGCATCATCGCGGTGGTGGACACCTTCGACGCCATCGTCAGCTCGCGCCCGTACCGTCCAGGTCGTCCGCCGGAGGCGGCGCTCGCGGAGATCGAGCGGTGCTCGGGGACGCAGTTCGATCCGGCGGTGGTGGCGGCGTTCCGGCGGGCGCTGGAAAAGGGGTTCCCGGAGGATCCCGCGGCGCCCACGCTGCGGTCGTACCTGGGGGACGGGGAGTAACGTCCTTTTTCCGCTTCGTCTGCTCTGGTGGGCCGCTCCGGAGCCGGACGATACTGCCGTCCGTCTCCTGCGCGGGCTCCGGGAGCCAGGCCAAACTGCCGGCCTGTCTCCCTGCGCACGGGAGGAGCCTCGCCAAACAGCCGGCGAGTCTCCTCCCGTACAGCTTGTGGGAACTGTGGGGAACTGCAACGGCAACGGCCCGGCGCTCCGGCTACCATGCGCGATCTCGACGACCTCTTCGCCGCTCTCGCCCGCTCCGACTTCCGGCGCCGCTTCCGGCTGCGCGGGGCGGACCTCGCGTACCTGCGCAGCCGCGGGCTGGACGCGGTGATGGAGCACGCGGCGGGATTCATTGCCACTCGCCTCGCCGTCGCCGAGCCTGAGAACGACGGAAGGCAGACGCCCATGCGGAACCACCCGGCGTTCGTGGCGCAGCACGCCACCGCTACCTGCTGCCGCGGCTGCCTGCGGAAGTGGCACGGCATCCCCCAGGGGCACGCGCTCACCGGAGAGGAGACGCGGCACGTGCTCGCGGCGATGGAGCGCTGGCTGCGCGGCCAGCTCCCGGACGACGCCTCCGACGGGCGCCCGGACCAGCTCAGCCTGGTCTGAAGCGCCGGTGCCCGACGCGCGGCGCGGGCGGGCCGCGGCGGAAGTCCTATGACGCGGCGCTCTCCTCGCGTACTTTCTCCCCTCCCTGATCCCGCCGCACGACCTCTCCCCTCCTCGGCCGCCATGACCAGCACCAGCCTCGTGGTCCTCCTGTTCGTCGTCGTGCCGGGCTTCCTGGCCGACAGCGTGTTCCGTCTCACGTACGGGGAGCGGCGGCTGACGGACTTCGAGCGGACCGTGCGCAGCCTGATCTTCAGCGCGTTCGGGCTGCTCGCCTACCTCGCGCTGGCGCAGGGGATCGACGCGCTGGTGGCCCTGTCCCCGAGATACCGCGGCATCGCGCCGTGGCTCCTCTCGCCTCCGTACCTGCAGGCGCTCGGCGACTCGGCCGGCAAGACCGGGGTCGTCCTGGGGCTCACCGCCTTCCTGCCGTTCCTGCTGCACACCCTGGTCACGCTGCTGCTCGCGCTCGCCTGGGGATGGGTGCTGTCGCGGCCGTGGGTGGAGGGGCTGTACGGCCGCAGCACGGGGCGCTCCACCGGGGGGAGCGCGTGGCAGATCCTGTGGGGCCGGCTGCATCCCTCCGACGCCCCGGCGCGGTGGCTGACGGTCCGGCTGAGCGGCGGCATGCGCGTGATGGGCAGGCTCCAGGCCGCCGATGACCTGCCGGAGGAAAAGGATCTCGTCTTGGGCGACCCCTGGTTCTGGGATGCGGAAAAAGAAGACTGGTTCGCCGAGAACACCCGGTATATCTTCATACCGGCAGGGAAGATCGAAAGCATTGCCCTCTCCCCCGGAGGGAATGAGGTCGCGTTTACGGGTTTGAGGGGTGAACTAACGGACACCGCAAACAAGGTTGACAGACATGGCAGACCAGAAGAACCCGGAGAATGGGCGAGGCAACAACCCGAACCGGTCGAACCAGTTGAACCCGGAGCCGGGTTGGCAACGTGAAAAGCACGCGTTCATGGGGGAACCCCTTCAACCCGTTCAGCAGATTCCGGCGACGAGTCAGGTCAACGTTCCCGTGAGAACGAACCGGTCGCCCCAGGGCGAGAAGTAGCTCGCCCGCGAGGCCGTCGCACCTCCCCTCTCCCGGCGCTTCCGGGAGAGGGGAGGCTCGTTTCCCCGTCCGCCGGCGTGCCTCGTCGTCGCTTGACCGCCCTTGACACCCTCCCTAGAATTCGGATTCGGCGGCAGTTCCCACAATTGGCCGGCAATGACGCGGGGCCCCACGGCCCCGTTCGCATAGACAGGAGCAGGTCCCGATGTCCGAGTCCGAGCCGCTCGCCCCGCAGTACACGCCGCAGGAGAACGAGGCGCCCCTCTACCGCTGGTGGGAGGAGCACGGCTTCTTCCGCTCCGACCCGGAAGCGGAGGCGGCCCCGTTCACCATCGTCATCCCCCCGCCCAACGTGACGGCCGCCCTGCACATGGGGCACGGCCTGAACAACTCCGTGCAGGACATGCTGGTCCGCTGGCGGCGGATGCAGGGGCGCGCCACGCTCTGGCAGCCGGGCACCGACCACGCCGGCATCGCCACGCAGAACGTGGTGGAGCGCCTGCTGGCCGGGGAGGGGAAGACCCGCTACGACCTGGGGCGCGAGGCGTTCGTGGAGCGCGTGTGGGACTTCGTGGGGAAGACCGAAGGCACCATCATCGACCAGCTCCGCGCCATCGGCTGCTCGTGCGACTGGGAGCGCACCCGCTTCACCCTGGACGAGGGGCTGTCGCGCGCCGTGCGCGAGGTGTTCGTGCGGCTGTACGAGAAGGGGCTGGTGTACCGCGGCAACCGCATCATCAACTGGTGCCCGCGCTGCCTCACCGCCCTGTCGGACGAGGAGGCCGAGCCCGAGGAGACGCAGGGCAAGCTGTACCACCTGCGCTACCCGCTCCCGGCCGGCACCGACGCGCCGGGGCTCCCGCGGCTCCCGGACGGGCGCGCGTACCTGACCGTGGCGACCACGCGCCCGGAGACCATGCTGGGCGACACCGCCGTGGCGGTGCACCCGGGCGACGAGCGCTACGCCGGGCTGCATGGCCTGACCGTGGAGCTGCCGCTCACCGGGCGGACCATCCCGGTCGTGGCCGACGACTTCGTGGACCCGGAGTTCGGGAGTGGCGCGGTGAAGATCACCCCCGCGCACGACCCCAACGACTTCGAGATGGCGCAGCGGAACGGGATCCCCGCCATCGACGTGATGACCCCGGAAGCCGTCCTCAACGAGGCCGCCCCCGAGGCGTTCCGCGGGCTGGACCGCACCGAGGCGCGCGGCGCCGTGGTGCAGGCGTTCCAGGAGCTGGGGCTGCTGGAAAAGATCGAGCCGCACACCCACGCCGTGCCGCACTGCTACCGCTGCGACACCGTGGTGGAGCCGCGCCTCTCCGAGCAGTGGTTCGTGAAGATGAAGCCGCTCGCTGAGCCGGCGCTCGCCGCCTCGCGCGACGGGCGGGTGAGGTTCACGCCCGAGCGCTTCACCCGGATCTACGAGCACTGGCTGGAGAACATCCGCGACTGGTGCATCTCGCGGCAGCTCTGGTGGGGGCACCGCATCCCCGTGTGGTACTGCCGCGCCGAGGGGTGCGGCGAGACGGTCGTGTCCCGCGAGGACCCCACGGAGTGCCCCAGGTGCGGCTCCGCCGCGCTGGAGCGGGACCCGGACGTGCTGGACACCTGGTTCTCGTCGTGGCTGTGGCCCTTTTCCACGCTGGGGTGGCCGGACGATACGCCGCACCTGCGCAAGTTCTACCCCAACGACGTGCTGGTGTCCGGGCACGACATCCTGTTCTTCTGGATCTCGCGCATGATCATGGCGGGGCTGGAGTTCATGGGCGACGTGCCCTTCCGCAACGTGTACCTCACCGGCATCGTGCGCGACCACCTGGGGCGCAAGATGTCCAAGTCGCTGGGCAACGGCATCGACCCGCTGGAGGTGGTGAACCGCTTCGGCGCGGACGCGCTGCGCTACACCGTGCTCACCGGGGGCGCGGCCGGCACCGACCAGGGGCTCAACTACGAGGACCTGGAGGAGGCGTTCGGCCCCGGGCGCAACTTCGCCAACAAGCTGTGGAACGCCGGCCGCTTCGCGCTGATGACGCTGGGCGACGCCGAGCGCGTGCCGCTGGACTCCGTGGAGGGCGCGCTGGAGCTGCCCGACCGCTGGATCCTGTCGCGGCTGTCGCGCGCCGCGGACGAGACCACGCAGGCGATGGAGAAGTTCAGGCTCAACGAGGCCGTGCTGCGCGCCTACGAGTTCTTCCGCGGCGAGCTTGCCGACTGGTACCTGGAGCTGGTGAAGCCCCGCCTGCGCGGCGAGATGGGCGACGCCAGCCGCGACGCCGCGCGCGCCACGCTGGCCGCGGCGCTGGACGGGGCCATGCGCCTGCTGCACCCCGTCATGCCCTACATCACCGAGACGGTGTGGCAGCGCCTGCCGCGCGCCGCGGGCGACCCCGAGTCGCTGATGACCGCGCGCTGGCCGGAGCGCGCGCCGGACCGGGAGGACGCCGGGGTGGAGGCGCGCTTCGCCGAGCTCCAGGCGGTGATCGTGGCGGTGCGCAACATCCGCGCGGAGTACGGGGTGCAGCCGGGCGGCCGGGTGCCGCTGCGCGTGGGGAGCGCCTCGCCGGAGCTGCGCGCCGACCTGGAGGCCGGCGTGCGCGCCCTGCGCGACCTGTGCCGCATGGAGGACCTCGCCTTCGAGGGAGTGGGGGAGGGCGTGGGCGCCACGGCGGTGCTGCGCTCCGGGGCGGAGATCTTCGTGCCGCTCTCCGGCGCCATCGACGTGGACAAGGAGCGCACCCGGCTCCGCGACGAGGTGCAGCGGCTGGACGGGCTGATCGCCGGCACCGAGAAGAAGCTGGCCAACGAGAGCTTCGTGGCGCGCGCCCCCGCCGCCGTGGTGGACAAGGAGCGCGAGAAGCTGGCCGGCTACACCGAGCAGCGCGGCAAGCTGGCGGAGAAGCTGGCCGGGCTGGAGGGCGCCGCGTGGGTCTGAGCCTCCGGGCGGCCGGCGCCGCCCTCCTGCTGCTCGCCCCCGCCGCCTGCGCGCACATCGAGCCGCCGCCGGGCGGTCCCGAGGACCGGCAGGCGCCGCAGCTCCTCGCCACCCGGCCGGACACGCTGCGGCGTGGCGGGGCGTTCACCGAGCCCGTGGTGCTGCTCTTCGACGAGCGCCTCAGCGAGCAGAGCGTCCGCGACGCGGTGAGCGTGTCGCCGCGCACCAGCGCCGCCGACATCGACCACCGCGGCGACGAGATCCGCGTGTCGCTGCGGCGCGGCTGGGAGGCCGGGCGCATCTACCAGGTGACGGTTGCGCCCGGGGTGCAGGACCTGTTCAGCAACCGCCGCGCCGAGCCGGTGCGGCTGGTGTTCTCCACCGGCCCCGAGATCCCGGACACGGAGCTCAGCGGTACCGTCACGGCACGCACCACGGGCCGCCCGGAGACCGGGACGCGGGTGGAGGCCGCGCTGCTCCCCGACTCGCTGGTGTACTCGGTCCAGACCGACTCCTCCGGCGCCTTCGCCTTCCGGCAGATCCCCGCCGGCCAGTACCGCCTTCGCGCCTTCCGCGACACGAACACCGACCTGGAACTCCAGGACTACGAGCCGCGCGACACCGCCCGCGCGACCGTCGCCGTGGGCGCCGCGCCCACGGTGCGGCTGCGCGTGCTGGAGCCGGACAGCACCGCGCCGCGCGCCGCCTCCGTGCAGCCCGCCGACAGCGCCTGGATCGAGGTGCGGTTCGACGACTTCCTGGACCCCGCGCAGGCGTTCGCGCCCACGCAGGTGCGCGTGGTGCTGGCGGACAGCAGCGCCATCCAGGCGGTGGCCGTGGAGCTGGGCGCCGGCGGCGGCGAGGGCGGCGGTCCGCCCGCGGGCCCGGGCGCCGCCCGGCCGGACACCGCGGGAGGCGCGGCGCCCGCGGTCCCCGCGGCGCCGCAGGAGCGGCTGCCGTCGCAGTCGCTGCGGGTGCGGCTGGCGCGGCCCGTGCCGCCGAACACCGAGTTCGTGGTGCGGGTCACCGGCGTGCGCAACCTGGTGGGGCTGGTGGGCGGAGGCGAGGCGCGGGGGAAGACCCCCGCCGCCGCCCCGGCGCCCGCCCGCCCCGCGCCCCCCGCCGACACGGCGGCCGCCCGGCGCCCCTGACGCGTTCGAGAACCGGTCTTCCCCGACTTTCAACCATACAGAGCCCCATGCCCGAAGCCACTCCCCTCTCCGGCCTGCTGGCCGGCAAGCGCGGCCTGATCGTCGGCGTCGCCAACCAGAACTCCATCGCCTGGGCGTGCGCCAGGGCGCTGCACGGCGCGGGGATGGAGCTGGCGTTCACCTACCAGGGCGAGACCATGCGCGACCGCTGCGCAAAGACCGTCGCCTCGCTGGGCGAGGTGCCGCTCTTCGACCTGGACGCCCGCGACGACGCGCAGATCGACCGGCTCTTCGGGGAGATCCGCGAGCGCTGGGGGAAGCTGGACTTCCTGCTCCACTCCATCGCCTTCGCGCCCAAGGACGCCATGGCGAACCCGTTCATCCAGACCCGGCGCGAGGACTTCCTCACCGCGCACGACATCAGCGCGTACTCGCTGGTGGCCATGGCGCGCGCCGCGGAGCCCCTGATGGAGCCGGGCGGCAGCATCGTCACCATGACCTACTACGGCTCCGCCAAGGCGGTCCCCGGCTACAACGTCATGGGCGTGGCGAAGGCGTCGCTGGAGGCCTCCGTCCGCTACCTGGCCGTGGACCTGGGCGCGCGCGGCATCCGCATCAACGCGGTCTCCGCCGGGGCGGTGAACACGCTGGCGGCGCGCGGGGTGGCGCACTTCCGCGACCTGCTCAAGATCACCGCCGAGCGGGCGCCCATGAAGCGCGCCATCGAGGTGGACGAGGTCGGCAACGCCACGCTCTTCCTCGCCTCCGACCTTTCCACCGGCATCACCGGCGAGGTCATGTACGTGGACGCCGGGTTCAACATCACCGCCGGTTGATTTCGTCAGGTTCTGTGGGCCGCTACGGAGCCCGGACGGTACTGCTGTCCGGTCTCCTCCGCGGGCTCGGCGAGCCAGCCGAAACTGCCCGGCTGTCTCACCTCGCGCGGAGTGAGCCTCGCCAAACTGCCGGCGAGTCTCCCTCCGCACAGCTTTTTATGGGTACTGCGGAAACGGCGAACGGCGAACCCCGCTCCCACCGGGATCTTCCGGTAGGGGCGCCGTTGCCGTTGCAGGCTGTTCCCTGTTCCCTGTTCCCTATTCCCTGCCGTTGACTCCCGCCGTCTTCCTGGACCGCGACGGGACGCTGATCCACGACGCGCACTACCTGGCCGACCCCGCCGGCGTGCGGCTCCTTCCCGGCGCGGCGGAGGCGGTGGCGCGGCTCAACGCCGCGGGGATCCCGGTGGTCGTCGTGACCAACCAGTCCGGGATCGGGCGCGGGTACTTCACCGAGGCCGACTTTCGCGCGGTGCAGGCGCGCGTGGAGGAGCTCCTGGCCGCCCAGGGAGCGCGCGTGGACGCCGTCTACCACTGCCCCCACGCGCCGGACGCGGCGCCGCCCTGCGACTGCCGCAAGCCCCTGCCGGGCCTCTTCCTGCGCGCGGCGCGGGAGCACGGCCTGGACCCCGCGCGCTCGTGGTACGTGGGCGACCGCCTGCGCGACGTGGAGCCGGCCGAGCGCCTGGGCGGGCGGGGGATCCTGGTGCGCGCGGGGGCGGAGCACGGCGAAGCCGAGCGCGCGCCGCCGCACGTTGCCGTGGTGGAAGGGCTGCGGGAGGCGGCCGAGCTGGTGCTCAACGGCGAGTTGCCGTTCGGCGGACGCCAGCACGGGCCCCGCGTGAGGGATGTCGGCCCGAAGGGGCGAGACCCCAACAGCAGTATCGTTGGGGGCTCGACTCCGTTGCAGACGGTAGTATCGTCTGCTACGGAGCCGCAGCCCGACCCCGCGCCAGCGGGGGCACGCCCAAACCGCCCTTCAAAGCTTTTGAATTGACCCGCCGCCGCGCACGGAGTATATTTCATCCCTGAACCGTTCCACTCGCCCCATCGGCCCGGAACGTGCGGCGACACAAGCAGTTACGGGGCAACTCCCCCGAAAAGAACTTTCACCGTAGAGGGTCCCATGCAGACTGAGAACACTACGGCTGCCCCCGCCTCTCCCATCAACGTGACCGCTGTCGCGGTCTCCGAGGTGCGGCGGTACATGGAGGAGCAGGGCGCGTCCGAGCAGGCCGGCCTCCGCGTGGGCGTGCTCCCGGGCGGGTGCTCGGGCTTCCAGTACGGGCTGAACATCGAGGACGAGCCGGCCGAGGACGACCTGGTGGTGGAGACCATGGGGCTGCGGCTCTTCGTGGATCCCTTCAGCATGCAGTACCTGGCCGGCACCGAGATCGACTACGTCTCCACCTTCCAGGGCTCGGGGTTCACCTTCAACAACCCCAACGCCTCCGGCGGGTGCGGCTGCGGCAGCTCCTTCACGGTGTGACGCCGCGGACGGCCTGCTCGTCCCACGCACAGGGGCCCCGGGAAACTCCCGGGGCCCCTGTGCCGTACGGACGTCCGCGGCGCCGGGCCCGCCACGGGGGCGGGAGGCGCTCCGGACAGGGGTCAAGGAGAGGACTCATGAAGAAAGCGTCGTCGTTGCTGCTCGCGGCCATGGTCGCGGGGTGCGCCCTGTCGACGGAGCCGGGCTCGGCATCGCTGGACCGCGACTTCCAGGTGCGGGAAGGGGAGCAGGTGCTGGTGGACGGGGAGCGTCTCGCGATCCGCTTCCAGGACGTGACCGAGGACTCGCGCTGCGCCGTGGACGTGCAGTGCGTGTGGGAGGGGCGCGGAGTGCTGGTGCTGCGGCTGTCGGCGCCCGGGCGCGAGCCCGCCGAGGTCAGGTTGAGCACGCTGCAGGCGGAGCAGTCGGGCGTCTACGGCGAGTACCGCGTGACGCTCAAGAACCTGGATCCCAAGCCGCGCAGCGGGGGCTCGCCCCCGGAGACGTACATCGCCACCCTGGAAGTGCGCCGGCAGTAGGCGGCGGGGGGAGTGGACGGCCGGTGGGCCCGCGGGCAAGTCCCGCGGGCCCTTCGCTTTACGTGGGGTCGGGCGTTCGCGGGAAGTTTGCCGGAACGCGACAAAACCGTTATATTTGCAGGCTTTCCGGACGGCGCGCCGTTCGCCCGCTTCCCCCGACGACGAGGTGAGCATTGATCCAGGTCTCCCAGGCGCTCAGGACTCCGCTGGACTACGCCCGCGTCTCGCGCGAGGAGCTGCGCGACCGGATCGTGGCCCGCAAGGAGGAGCTGAACGCCGTGATCCTGGGGCACAACTACCAGCGGGTGGAGATCCAGGAGGTGAGCGACTACCTGGGCGACTCGCTGGGGCTGTCGCAGGAGGCGGCGAAGACGGACGCCGACGTGATCGTGTTCTGCGGCGTGCACTTCATGGCGGAGACGGCCAAGATCCTGTCGCCGGAAAAGACGGTGCTGATGCCCGACCTGCGGGCCGGGTGCCCCATGGCCGACTTCGTCACCGGCGAGTCGCTGCGCCGCCTCAAGGCGCGCTACCCGGGCGCGGCGGTGGTCGCCTACGTCAACTCCACCGCGGAGGTCAAGGCGGAGTCGGACATCTGCTGCACCTCGGCCAACGCGGTGCAGGTGGTGGACTCCATCGCCCGCGACCGCACCATCCTGTTCGTGCCGGACCGCAACCTGGCCCGCTACGCGGCGGAGAAGTCGGGGCGGCCGTACGTGGTGGCGGGGCAGGAGACCGGCGAGCCGGAGCCCGGCAGCATCGTCGCCTGGGACGGCTACTGCTACGTGCACGACGACCTGGTGATGGACGAGCTGGCCGCCGCCAGGGCGAAGCACCCGCGGGCGCTGGTGGTGATCCACCCCGAGGCCCGCGCCGACCTGCTGGCGCAGGCGGACGTGGTGGCGTCCACGGCGAAGATGGTGGACATCGCCGAGCAGAACGACGAGGTGATCTTCGGCACGGAGCGCGGGATCGTGGACCGGATGAAGGCGCGCTTCCCGGAAAAGACGCTGGTGCCGCTCTCGGGCGCCGCCATCTGCGGCAACATGAAGATGAACACCCTGGCCAAGCTGGCCTGGTGCCTGGACCACCAGGCGCACGAGGTGGTGCTGGACGAGGACGTGCGCAGCCGCGCGGAGGCGTCGCTGACCGGCATGCTGGAGCTGTCCGGCGGGTGGCGGGCGCCCACCTCGGAGGAGGCGGCGCTGGAGGAGGCGGGTCTGCGTCCGGGCGGCTGCGGCTGCGCCTGACGCGGCCTTCCGCCGGCGAAAAGGGCTCCGGGGAGCGATGCTCTCCGGGGCCCTTTCGCATCCCTGGCGCGAAGCCTGCATCCCGCCCGGTCGCGGCTATTTCTCCGAGATCCCGACCCGTCCCGATGCCACGTCAGTCCAGACGAGCACGTCCTCCGTCGCGCCGACGCCCGCCGCTCGCTTGCCCCGCGGTGAATCGGTGAAGCGCGGCGAGCTTCCCCCCGAGGTCGCGCGGTTCATCGCCGAGCACATCGACGCGGCCGAGCAGCTGGAGATCCTGCTGCTCCTCCACCGCGAGCCGGAGCGGGAGTGGACCGCCCTGGACGTGAGCCAGGCGATCTACACCGTGCCGGCTTCCGCCACGCTGCGCCTGGAGGGGCTGGCGGCGTCGGGCTTCGTCGCGTCCACCGGCGGGGGCGACCCGCGCTACCGCTTCGCGCCCCGGTCCGAGGCCCTCCGCGCGCAGGTGGACGTGCTCGCGGAGGCGTACCGCGCCGACCGCGTCGCCGTGATCAAGCTGATCTTTTCGAGGCCGCCGGACCCCGTGCAGAGCTTCGCCGACGCATTCAGGCTGAGAGGGAAGGGGAGCTGAGATGGCGACCATCGTCTACGCGCTCTGCGGGCTCACCAGCATCGCCTGCGCGGTGCTCCTGCTCCGCGCCTACTCGGCGAGCCGGGTGCGGCTGCTGCTCTGGGCGGGGCTGTGCTTCGTGGGGCTGGCGCTCAACAACGTGCTGCTGTTCGTCGACATGCGCATGATCCCGCAGGTGGACCTGTCGGTCTGGCGCTCGCTGCCGGCGCTGGCCGGGCTGCTGGTGCTGGTCTACGGCCTGGTGTGGGAGAGCCGATGAGCGCGCTGATCTCCGGCGCCATGGCCATGGCGTACCTGGTTTCCGGGCTGTTCTTCCTGCGGTTCTGGAAGGACACCCGCGACCGCCTGTTCCTGATCTTCGCGGTGGCCTTCGGGCTGCTGGCCGTGCAGCGCACCCTGCTCACGGCCCTGGCGGAGCAGCCGGACGCGCACCTGCCGCTGTACGGGGTCCGGCTCCTGGCCTTCCTGCTGATCATCGCGGCGATCGTCGACAAGAACCGCGCTTCCCACCCCACCGGCTGACCGGGCGCGGCGGCCCCGTCCCCGCGCCCAGGTCGTTGCGCCGCAAGCGGATCCGCGGCGCGCGGGGCGGGTACCACCCGCCCTGTCCGTTTCAGGCGTTTCCGCGTAGATTGTTGCAGCCTGCACACCGAGCGTAGCCGACCACGCTCCGCCGGCCCCGACGCCCGTCGTCCGGGGCCCGCGGAGCGGAGCGTCCGGCTTCGCCGTACCGCCAACCGCAAGAAGCGAGGTCCATCGTGGCCACCGGTGAAAGCTCCGTGCCCGAGAACCAGGTCCCCCAGCAGCCCGCGGCCCGGGCCGCGCGCACCCGCCGCCGCGTCTCCGCCGACGGGGGAAGCGCGGCCGCCGCGCCCCCGCGCGCCAACGGCGGCACGCCGCCGGGCGGCGGTCTCCAGGACCTGCTCGCGGCCATGCGCGCGCTGGAGGCCGGCGACTTCGACGTCCGGCTGTCGCTGAACGGCGACCCGCTGATGGGCGAGATCTCGGACGCGTTCAACCGCATCGCCAGCCTGAACCAGCGGATGACCCAGGAGGTGGTGCGCGTCAGCACCACCGTGGGCCGCGAGGGGCAGATGGCGGACCGCGCCTCGCTGGGCGACGTGACCGGCGGGTGGGACGTCACGGTGGACTCCATCAACTCGCTGATCACCGACCTGCTGGCCCCCACCACCGAGGTCGCGCGCGTGCTCAGCGCCGTGGCCCGCGGCGACCTGGGCCAGAAGATGACGCTGGAGATCGACGGCAAGTCGGTGCAGGGCGAGTTCCTGCGCATCGGCACCACGGTGAACACCATGGTGGACCAGCTCTCGGCGTTCGCCAGCGAAGTGACGCGCGTGGCCCGCGAGGTGGGCACCGAGGGGCGGCTGGGCGGGCAGGCGGAGGTGCCGGGGGTTGCCGGGACGTGGAAGGACCTGACGGACAGCGTGAACTTCATGGCGAGCAACCTCACCGGCCAGGTGCGGAACATCGCGCTCGTCACCACCGCCGTGGCCAACGGCGACCTGTCGCAGAAGATCACGGCGGACGTGAAGGGCGAGATGCTGGAGCTGAAGAACACCGTGAACATCATGGTGGACCAGCTCTCCGCCTTCGCGGCGGAAGTGACGCGCGTGGCCAAGGAAGTGGGCACCGAAGGAAAGCTGGGCGGGCAGGCGCGGGTCGAAGGCGTGGCGGGCGTGTGGCGGGACCTGACCAACAACGTGAACCAGCTGGCCGGCAACCTGACCGTCCAGCTGCGCGACGTGTCCGCGGTGGCCACCGCGATCGCGGACGGCGACCTGACGCGCAAGATCACGGTGGAGGCGCAGGGGGAGATCCTGCAGATCAAGGACGTCATCAACAGCATGGTCGACCGCCTCTCCGTGTTCGCGGACGAGGTGACGCGAGTCGCGCGAGAGGTGGGCACGGAGGGCGTGCTCGGCGGGCAGGCGGAGGTGCCTGGGGTGGCGGGGACGTGGAAGGACCTGACGGACAGCGTGAACTTCATGGCCGGCAACCTGACCGGCCAGGTGCGGAACATCGCCCTCGTCACCACCGCGGTGGCCAACGGCGACCTGTCGCAGAAGATCACGGTGGACGTCAAGGGCGAGATGCTGGAGCTGAAGAACACCATCAACAGCATGGTGGACCGGCTCTCCGTCTTCGCCTCGGAGGTGACCCGCGTGGCGCGGGAGGTGGGCACGGAGGGCGTGCTCGGCGGCCAGGCGGAGGTGCCGGGAGTCGCCGGGACGTGGAAGGACCTGACGGACAGCGTGAACTTCATGGCGAGCAACCTCACCGGCCAGGTGCGGAACATCGCCGACGTGACCACGGCCGTCGCCCGGGGCGACCTGAGCCGCAAGATCACGGTGGAGCTGAAGGGCGAGATGCTGGAGCTCAAGAACACCATCAACACGATGGTGGACCAGCTCTCGGCCTTCGCATCGGAGGTGACCCGCGTGGCCCGCGAGGTGGGCACGGAGGGGGTGCTCGGCGGCCAGGCCAACGTGCCCGGCGTCGCCGGCACGTGGAAGGACCTGACCGACAACGTGAACCAGCTGGCCGGCAACCTGACGGTGCAGCTGCGCGACGTGTCCGCGGTGGCGACGGCGATCGCCGACGGCGACCTGACCCGCAAGATCACCGTCGAAGCGCAGGGCGAGATCCTCCAGATCAAGGAGGTGATCAACAGCATGGTGGACCGCCTCTCCGTGTTCGCGTCGGAGGTGACGCGCGTGGCGAAGGAGGTGGGCACCGAAGGGAAGCTGGGCGGCCAGGCGCGGGTGGAGGGCGTCGCCGGCGTGTGGCGGGACCTGACCAACAACGTGAACCAGCTGGCCGGCAACCTGACGGTGCAGCTGCGCGACGTGTCGGCGGTGGCCACGGCGATCGCGGACGGCGACCTGACGCGCAAGATCACGGTGGAGGCGCAGGGGGAGATCCTGCAGATCAAGGACGTCATCAACTCCATGGTCGACCGGCTCTCCGTGTTCGCGGACGAGGTGACGCGAGTCGCGCGGGAGGTGGGCACGGAGGGCGTGCTCGGCGGGCAGGCGGAGGTGCCGGGCGTGGCGGGGACGTGGAAGGACCTGACCGACAGCGTGAACTTCATGGCCGGCAACCTGACCGGCCAGGTGCGGAACATCGCCCTCGTCACCACCGCGGTGGCCAACGGCGACCTGTCCCAGACGATCTCGGTGGACGTCAAGGGCGAGATGCTGGAGCTGAAGAACACCATCAACAGCATGGTGGACCGGCTCTCCGTCTTCGCCTCGGAGGTGACCCGCGTGGCCCGCGAGGTGGGCACGGAGGGGGTGCTGGGCGGCCAGGCGGAGGTGCCGGGGGTGGCCGGGACGTGGAAGGACCTGACGGACAGCGTGAACTTCATGGCCGGCAACCTGACGGGCCAGGTGCGAAACATCGCCCTCGTCACCACCGCGGTGGCCAACGGCGACCTGTCGCAGAAGATCACGGCGGACGTCAAGGGCGAGATGCTGGAGCTGAAGAACACCGTGAACATCATGGTGGACCAGCTCTCCGCATTCGCCGCCGAGGTGACGCCCGTGGCGAAGGAGGTGGGCACCGAAGGGAAGCTGGGCGGGCAGGCGCGGGTGGAGGGCGTCGCCGGCGTGTGGCGGGACCTGACCAACAACGTGAACCAGCTGGCCGGCAACCTGACGGTGCAGCTGCGCGACGTGTCTGCGGTGGCCACGGCGATCGCCGACGGCGACCTGACGCGCAAGATCACGGTGGAGGCGCAGGGGGAGATCCTCCAGATCAAGGACGTCATCAACTCCATGGTCGACCGCCTCTCCATCTTCGCGGACGAGGTGACGCGAGTGGCGCGGGAGGTGGGCACGGAGGGCGTGCTGGGCGGCCAGGCCGCGGTGCCCAACGTGGGCGGCACGTGGAAGGACCTGACGGACAGCGTGAACTTCATGGCCGGCAACCTGACCGGCCAGGTGCGGAACATCGCCCTGGTGACGACGGCGGTCGCGAACGGCGACCTGAGCCAGAAGATCACGGCCGACGTCAAGGGCGAGATGCTGGAGCTGAAGAACACCATCAACAGCATGGTGGACCGGCTCTCCGTCTTCGCCAGCGAGGTGACGCGCGTGGCGCGGGAGGTGGGCACGGAGGGCGTGCTGGGCGGGCAGGCGGGCGTGCCGGGGGTGGCGGGCACGTGGAAGGACCTGACGGACAGCGTGAACTTCATGGCGAGCAACCTGACCGGCCAGGTCCGCAACATCGCCGACGTGACCACCGCCGTGGCGCGAGGCGACCTGACGCAGAAGATCACGGTGGACGTCAAGGGCGAGATGCTGGAGCTGAAGCGCACCATCAACACGATGGTGGACCAGCTCTCGGCCTTCGCCAGCGAGGTGACCCGCGTGGCCCGGGAGGTGGGCACCGAGGGGCGGCTGGGCGGCCAGGCGAACGTGCCGGGAGTGGGCGGCACGTGGAAGGACCTGACGGACAGCGTGAACTTCATGGCGAGCAACCTGACCGGCCAGGTGCGAAACATCGCCGACGTGACCACCGCCGTGGCCCGCGGTGACCTGAGCCGCAAGATCACGGTGGACGTCAAGGGCGAGATGCTGGAGCTCAAGAACACCATCAACACGATGGTGGACCAGCTCTCGGCCTTCGCCAGCGAGGTGACCCGCGTGGCCCGCGAGGTGGGCACGGAGGGCGTGCTGGGCGGCCAGGCCAACGTGCCGGGCGTGGGCGGCACCTGGAAGGACCTGACCGACAACGTGAACCAGCTGGCCGGCAACCTGACGGTGCAGCTGCGCGACGTGCGCGACGTTGCCACCGCCATCGCCGACGGCGACCTGACCCGCAAGATCACCGTGGACGTGCGCGGCGAGATCCTGCAGATCAAGGACGTCATCAACAGCATGGTGGACCGGCTCTCCGTGTTCGCCGGCGAGGTGACGCGCGTGGCCAAGGAGGTGGGCACCGAAGGGAAGCTGGGCGGCCAGGCCGAGGTGCCCAACGTGGCCGGCACCTGGAAGGCGCTCACCGAGAACGTGAACGCGATGGCCAACTCGCTCACCGCGCAGGTGCGAGCCATCAAGGACGTGGCGACGGCGGTGACCGAGGGCGACCTGACCCGGATCATCACGGTGGAGGCGAAGGGCGAGCTCGACGAGCTGAAGCGCAACGTCAACCAGATGATCGCCAACCTCAAGGAGACCACCGAGAGGAACCAGGAGCAGGACTGGCTGAAGACCAACCTGGCCAAGTTCAGCCGGATGATGCAGGGCCAGAAGGACCTGGACGCCGTGGCCCGGCTGATCATGTCGGAGCTGACGCCGCTGGTGGGCGGCCACCACGGCGCCTTCTTCCTGATGGACGGCGACCTCCGCGACGAGGAGACGCTCAAGCTGATCGCCTCGTACGCGTACAAGAGCCGCAAGCACGTCGCCAACCGCTTCCACATGGGCGAGGGGCTGGTGGGCCAGTCGGCGCTGGAGCGCAAGCCGATCCTGCTCACCGCGGTGCCGGACGACTACATCCAGATCAACTCCGGGCTGGGCGAGGCGCCGCCCCGCAACATCATGGTGCTCCCCGTGCTGTTCGAGGGCGAGGTCAAGGCGGTGGTGGAGCTCGCCTCCTTCAACCCCTTCAGCCAGATCCACCAGATCTTCCTGGACCAGCTCGCCGAGAGCATCGGCGTGGTGCTGAACATGATCCAGGCGAACATGCGCACCGAGGAGCTGCTGCAGCAGTCGCAGAAGCTGACCCAGGAGCTGCAGAGCCAGTCGCAGGAGCTGCAGACGCAGCAGGAGGAGCTGCGCCGCACCAACGGCGAGCTGGAGGCGCAGGCCCGCAGCCTCAAGGCGTCCGAGGAGGCGCTCAAGGAGCAGCAGGAGGAGCTGCAGCAGGTCAACGAGGAGCTGGAGGAGAAGGCTGCGCTGCTGGCCGAGCAGAACAAGAAGGTGGAGCAGAAGAACTCCGAGGTGGAGGCGGCCCGCGTCGCCCTGGAGGAGAAGGCCGAGCAGCTGGCGCTGTCCTCGCGCTACAAGAGCGAGTTCCTGGCAAACATGAGCCACGAGCTGCGCACTCCGCTCAACTCGCTGCTGATCCTGGCCCGCCTGCTGACGGAGAACAAGGACGGCAACCTCACCGAGAAGCAGGTGGAGTACGCGCAGACCATCCTCGGCGCCGGGAGCGACCTGCTCACCCTGATCAACGACGTGCTGGACCTGTCGAAGATCGAGGCCGGCAAGATGGACATCAACCCGGCGCAGGTGTACCTGGCCGACGTCAAGGAGTTCGTGCGGCGCAGCTTCCAGCCGCTGGCCGAGCAGAAGGGCCTCACCTTCGAGGTGGAGGTGGACGGCGACCTGCCGGAGTCGGTCCGCACCGACGGGCAGCGGCTGCAGCAGGTGCTCAAGAACCTGCTCTCCAACGCCTTCAAGTTCACCGAGAAGGGCAGGGTGGCGCTCACCATCCGCGAGGCGGAGCGGAGCCGGCGCTTCAACAACCCGGCGCTCGACAAGGCGGACCGGGTGATCGCGCTGGCGGTGAGCGACACGGGGATCGGCATCCCGCGCAACAAGCAGCGGCTGATCTTCGAGGCGTTCCAGCAGGCGGACGGCACCACCAGCCGCAAGTACGGCGGCACGGGGCTGGGGCTCTCCATCTCGCGCGAGATCGCCCGGCTGCTGGGCGGCGAGATCCGCGTGGAGAGCACCGAGAACGAGGGGAGCACCTTCACCCTGTTCATCCCCGACAACTACGACTTCCCGGAGCAGCCGGGCGGCGGCGGCGAGGACGCGCTGGCGGCCGCTTCCCCGGCGGACGCGCTGCAGGCGGCGCCGCCGGCCCCCATGGGACGGCCCCGGGTCGTGCCCGAGCGCCGCATCCAGCGGGAGGAGCTGGCGCGGGCGGTGGAGGCGCCGGTGCACGACGACCGCTCGGTCATCGAGGACGGCGACCGGGTGGTGCTGATCGTGGAGAACGACCTCCCCTTCGCCCGGGTCCTGCTGGACATGGCGCGCGACAAGGGGTTCAGGGGGATCGTGGCGGTGGACGGGGAGTCGGGGCTGGCGCTGGCCAACGAGTACCACCCGGACGCCATCACCCTGGACATCGACCTGCCGGGGATCGACGGCTGGACGGTGCTGGACCGGCTCAAGCACCGCTCCACCACGCGCCACATCCCGGTGCACATCGTCTCCGGCACGGAAAAGAGCCAGCGCGGGCTCAAGCAGGGCGCGGTGTCGTTCCTGGAGAAGCCGGTGAGCAAGGAGGCGCTGGACGACGCCTTCGACAGCATCGCCCGCTTCATCGACGAGCCGGTCAAGAACCTGCTGGTGGTGGAGGACGACGAGACCCAGCGGATGAGCATCATCGAGCTGGTGGGCGGCGACGAGGACGTCAACATCGACGCCGTGGGCACCGCCGAGGAGGCGCTGGAGCGGCTGGCGGAGCGCCGCTACGACTGCATGGTGCTGGACCTGGGCCTCGCCGAGATGAGCGGCTTCGCCATGCTGGAGCAGATCAAGAACGACCCGCGGGTGCAGGAGCTGCCCATCATCATCTACACGGGCAAGGACCTGTCCCCGGCCGAGGAGACGCAGCTCCGCCGCTACGCGGACACCATCATCGTCAAGGACGTCAAGTCGCCGGAGCGGCTGCTGGACGAGACGGCGCTGTTCCTGCACCGGGTGGAGGCGCGCCTGCCGGAGCAGAAGCGCAAGATGCTGGAGCGGCTGCACACCGCCGACGCCAGCTTCGAGGGCAAGAAGGTGATGATCGTGGACGACGACGTCCGGAACATCTTCTCGCTCACCAGCGTGCTGGAGTCGTACGGGATGCAGGTGGTGTTCGCGGAGAACGGCCGCGAGGCGCTGGAGACGCTGAAGAGCAACCCGGACGTGGACCTGGTGCTGATGGACGTGATGATGCCGGAGATGGACGGCTACGAGACCACGCAGGCGATCCGCGGCATGGACGACTTCCGCGCGCTCCCCATCATCGCGGTGACGGCCAAGGCGATGAAGGGCGACCGGGAAAAGACGCTGGCGGCCGGCGCCTCGGACTACATCACCAAGCCGGTGGACACCGAGCAGCTCCTCTCGCTCCTGCGCGTGTGGCTGTACTCGTGACCTGGCGATGAAGGCCGAGGGGCTTCCCACGGCTCCGGAGAGCTACTCTCCGGAGCTGGAGCGGGTGGAGGTCGAGATCCTGCTGGAGGGGATCTTCCGCCACTACGGCTTCGACTTCCGCTCGTACGCGTACGCCTCGCTGAGGCGCAGGCTGTGGAAGCGGATCCGGGCGGAGGGGCTGGCGACGGTGAGCGGGCTGCAGGAGCGGGTGCTCCACGACCGCGACGCCATGGAGCGGCTGCTGCTGGACCTGTCGGTCAACGTCACCTCCATGTTCCGGGACCCCAACTTCTACCGGGCGTTCCGGACGCAGGTGGTGCCGCTGCTCCGCACCTACCCCTTCATCCGGGTGTGGCACGCCGGGTGCTCGACCGGGGAGGAGGTGTACTCCATGGCGATCCTGCTCAAGGAGGAGGGGCTGTACGAGCGGGCCCGGGTGTACGCCACGGACATCAACGAGGTGGTGCTGGCGGAGGCGCGGGCGGGGATCTTCCCGCTGGAGAAGATGCAGGAGTACACGCAGAACTACCTGCGCGCGGGCGGCACCCGCTCCTTTTCCGAGTACTACACGGCGGCCTACGGCGGCGCGCTGTTCTCGCCGGCGCTCCGGGAGAACGTGGTGTTCGCGCAGCACAACCTGGTGACGGACCGGTCGTTCAGCGAGTTCAACGTGATCCTCTGCCGGAACGTGATGATCTACTTCGACCGGTCGCTGCAGAACCGGGTGCACGAGCTGTTCTACGACAGCCTCCCGACGTACGGGATCCTGGCGCTGGGAAGCAAGGAGTCGCTCAAGTTCTCCAAGTACGAGGAGTGCTACGAGGCGATCGACCAGCGCGAGAAGATCTACCGGAAGGTGGTCTAGTGTCGCGCGAGATCGTGATGGTGGGGGTCTCGGCGGGGGGGCTGGACGCGGTGTGCACGCTGCTGCAGGGGCTCCCGGGGGACTTCCGCATGGCGATCGTGGTGGTGCAGCACCGCAGCAAGGACTCGGACGCGCTGTGCGAGGTGCTGCAGGACTGCACCCCGCTCGCCATCCAGGAGGTGACGGACAAGGCATCGGCCGAGCCGGGGAACGTGTACCTGGCGCCCCCGGACTACCACACCCTGCTGGAGCCGGGGTACTTCTCCCTTTCTACCGACGCGCCAGAGATGTACAGCCGCCCGTCCATCGACGTGGCATTCGAGAGCGCGGCCGACGCCTACGGCGCCCGCGCCGTGGGCGTGGTGCTCACCGGCGCCAACCACGACGGCGCCCGCGGCCTGCGCCGCATCGTGGACCGCGGCGGCACGGCGCTGGTGCAGGACCCCGCGACCGCCGAGGTGTCGGTGATGCCCGCGGCCGCGCGGCGCGCGGTCCCGGAAGCGGAGGTGCTGACGCTGGAAGGGATCGCGGCGCGCCTCCTCACCCTGCAACCGACCCCCGCCCGCCCGAGGGGGAAGCGCTGATGGCCGACACCCCGCAGTCCGGCGCCATGATCCTGATGGTGGACGACCGGATGGAGAACCTGGTGGCGCTGGAGGCGATCCTCCAGCCGCTGGGGCACGGCCTGGTGCGCGCCACCTCGGGGCAGGAGGCGCTGCGGCAGGTGCTGCTGCACGACTTCGCGGTGATCCTGCTGGACGTGCAGATGCCGGGGATGAACGGCTTCGAGACGGCCCAGCTGATCAAGTCCCGCGAGCGCTCGCGCGCCACCCCCATCATCTTCCTGACGGCGATCAGCAAGGAGGAGGAGTACGTCTTCGAGGGGTACTCGGCGGGGGCGGTGGACTACATGTTCAAGCCCTTCAACCCGGACATCCTGCGCTCCAAGGTGGGGGTGTTCGTGGAATTGTACCTGAAGACGGTGCAGCTGCGCGAGCAGGACCAGATGCTGCGCGAGGGCGAGCGGCGCGAGATGGAGCTGATGCACCGCACGCAGCTCCTGGAGTCGGAGGCGCGCTACGCGGACATCGTGGGCTCGGCGCTGGAGGCGATCGTCACCTTCGGCGGGGACCGGCGGATCACGCTGTTCAACGCGGCGGCGGAGCGGGTGTTCGGGTGCAGCCGGGCGGATGCGGTGGGGACGGCGATCGACCGCTTCTTCGACCCGGCGCTGGACCTGAGCCCGACCCCCGCCACCCGCGCCCGCGGCAACGGCGCCGGCTCGCGGGCCGCCGCGTCGTCGGTGCGCGAGGCCGTCGGGGTGCGCGGCGACGGGGAGCACTTCCCCGCGGAGTTCTCGCTGTCCTCGCTGATGCAGCGCAACGAGCGCGTGTACACGCTGATCCTGCGCGACATCTCGGAGCGGCGGCGGTCGGAGGACCAGCTCAAGGCGCAGGCGGTGTCGCTGGCGAACACCACGGAGGAGCTGCGGGTCCTCAACGAGGAGCTGAACCGCCGCACCATCGAGCTGGAGCGCGCCATGGGGGCGCGGAGCCGCTTCTACGCCAACATGAGCCACGAGCTGCGCACCCCCATCAACGCGATCCTGGGGTACAGCTCGCTTCTCCTGGACGGCATCTACGGCCCGCTCACGGACCAGCAGGTCAACAGCATCGAGCGCACGCACAAGGCGGCGAACCACCTGCTGGAGCTGGTCAACGACATCCTGGACCTGTCCAAGATCGAGGCCGGGAAGATGGAGCTCCAGCTGGAGTCGGTGGGCTTCCCGGAGCTGATCCAGGACCTGTTCGTGACGGTGGCCCCCTTCGCGGAGCAGCACGGGGTGCCGCTGGCGCTGGAGACGCGGGGCACCCCGTTCACCATCGTCTCGGACGCGCGGCGGGTCCGCCAGATCATCCTCAACCTGCTCTCCAACGCCATCAAGTTCGGCGGCGGCAAGCCGGTGCGGGTGGTGTCGTCGCGGCGCGGCGACGGGGGGCTGCTGGTGGAGGTGGTGGACCAGGGGGAGGGGATCGCCCCGGAGGACCAGGAAAAGATCTTCGACGAGTTCGTGCAGCTGGAGCAGCCGCAGAACACGCAGGGCACGGGGCTCGGGCTGCCCATCTCGCGGCGCCTGGCGGAGCTGCTGGGGGGATCGCTGACGGTGGAGTCCACCCCGGGCGAGGGGAGCCGCTTCACGCTGAGCCTCCCGCAGTCGGACCCGGAGCTGACGACGATGGAGACGGCGGAGCGGGTCGCGGCCGGCCGCTGACCCGCCCGCCCCCCGCCTCCGCGCGCTACCGGCCGCCGCGGTCGTCGTCCCCCGCCGGGTCCGTCGGCAGGGCGTCGGCCTGGCGGCGCAGGCGGTCCACGTCGCCGGACAGGCTCTCGACGCCCTCGGCGACGGAGTCGGCCAGGCGCGACCCGGCGGCGGCGGCCCGGCGCGCGTCGTCCAGCGCCGCCCGCGACGCTTCCAGCCCGCGGGCGCTGTCCTCCAGCGCGGCCGCGGCGGCCGCCTGCTGCGCCGCCGCCTCCTGTTGCCGGCGGGAGGTCGCCACGTCGTCGGCGGCGCGCACCTGCTCGGCGCGGTGGATGGCGTCGCTGCCGCGGATGTCGTAGCGCGGCCCGGCCTGCGGCACCAGCTCCGGGCGCTCGCCGGTGAGCGCCGCGGGCCGGCTGGTCTCCTCCAGCTCGCGGGCGTCCGCGGCGATCCGCTCGGCGGCCTCGCGGACCTCGTCCAGCCCGCGGTCCTCGGGGCGGCTCACCGGTCGTCCCGCCGGGTGTCGGGCCCGGTCAGGGGCACGTCGTCCGGGGTGGTGGCGGCGACCCGCCGGTTCTCCTCGGCCAGCGCCTCGCGGTTCTCGGCGGCGGCGCGCACGGCGTCGGTGTTGGTCGTGCCGGTGCCGCTCGTGCCGCCGGAGCCCGACCGGTTCGCCCCGCCGATGGGGGTGTGGGTCTCCGCCGGTGCGGTCGCGGCGACCCGCCGGCTCTCTTCGGCCAGGGCGTCGCGGTTCTCCTCGGCGTTGTGCACGTGCTCCCGGGCGGCGGTGGTGTCCTCCGTGCTCCGGGCGTCGTCGTTGCGGTCCATGGAACGGCCTCCTTGCCACCGTGGATCTGTGAGGGTCTCGGGGGCGCCCGGAAACGCAAGTCGCATTCCCCGCAGCCCGGCGCGAGCCCGGCAGGATCCCATGAGCGAGCCCCTGCAGCAGGACGAGTGGAGCACCCTGGAAGCCGAGCTGCGCCGCGCCGTGCAGCACCGCCAGGCCGCGTTCGAGCAGATGCAGGAGACGCAGCGCGAGGTGGAAGAGCTGATGGCCCGCGCCCGCCGGCTCCTCACCCAGGTGCAGGAGACGCGCGAGGAGATCGCCCGCGCCGAGCCTTCGGACGACGATGCCGAAGGGCTGGAAACGGACGGTTGAGCGGTGGTGGTTCGACGACGCGAGAGGGGCGGCTTCCGATGCTGGAGGCCGCCCTTTGTCGTTCGGCTGGACCCGGCGGCGCGCTTCGACCGGGCTCGGTGCAGGTGGTCGGCCGGGGGATGCTGCTCCGGGGGAGCCGAACTCGCCGGCGCTCCGTCTGCGCTGTCGGGATCACGCTGGCTTCGAACATGACGTTCCCCCTGCGCAGCCTCCCCCGACCTCCCCGCGCAGATCCCAGGAACTGCAACCGCGCCGCCGGGCTGTCGCAGTGCTCCCCCTCTCCCGCTTGCGGGGGAGGGGGCCGGGGGGAGGGGGCCTGCCACGGCGCACCAATCCCGCCTCCCGGGCAGCCCTCCCCCGGCACGGGGGAGGGTGGCGAGCCTCAAGCGAGCCGGGTGGGGGCCCCAGCGGACGCCAGCACGAGCCCCGCGTGAGGGATGCGAGCGCGAAGCGGCGAGACCCGGCGGGGCAGTTTCCGCCGGGGCTCGCCTCCGTTACGCAGCGTTGTTTGCTGCGTTACGGAGCCGCAGCCCGACCCCGGCGCAGCCGGGGGCACGCCCGAATCCAGGTCAGTTCGTCAGATCGGCTCCGGCGCGTGCACGGTCACCATCGACCCGCCCACGAGAAACGCCGACTGCGGCTCCCCGTGCAGCACGTCCGCGAACTCCTCGCCGAACGTGGCGGCCAGGTTCCCGGAAAGCTGCGCGCGCGCGGCCGGGCGCACCGTCCAGCGCGGGTGCTCCACGCGGTACTCGGCGGCCGGCCCCCCGGCGCGGCCGGAGTAGCCCCAGCAGCGCTCCACGATCCACTCCTCGAACGAGCCCGCCGGCAGCGGCTCCGCGGGGCCCCTTGCCTCGGCGAACAGGCGCCCGCCGCGGATCAGCTCGTCCCACACGTACTCGGCCACCGCGCCGGCGTCCGGGTCCGCGCCGGGCGCGGTCCGGCGCCGCAGCGTCGCGGGTTGGAGCGGCTCCTCGCGCGCCAGCCCGGGGGCGGCGGCGAGCGCGGGGCGCGGCACCCACTCGCGCAGCAGCACGGCGCCGGGGCGGACCTCCGTGGCGCCCGCGGCGCGGACGACCCGGCGGACGCACAGGCGCAGGTTGACCTGGGCGAAGTTGCGGTGCAGCGGGGCGGGCGCCCCGCCGATGCGCAGGTCGCGGACGTGCAGCCCCACCACGCTCAGCCAGCACTCCCCCCGCCACAGGTCCGGCTCGGTGCCGGCGGGGAGGTGCGGAGCGAGCAGCCCGGGATCCACGCGGTAGTTGAGGAAGGCGAGGTCGCTCCACTCGCCGGTGACGGGTCCGCGTTGGTCGCGCATGTGGCTGGCTGGCGCCTGGTCCGGGGTGCGTGCCGCGTCGATCGTTTCAGGGCGGTGGTTTGCCCCGCGTCCGCGCAAGCGGCGAACCATCCGGCGCGAGCGCGGACCGCCGCCCGGGATCGCTCCCGGACGGCGGTCCGTGTCTTCCGCTGTGTTCCGGCGCGCGGATCAGGCGGCGCCGGTGAGGGTGCAGCCGCTCACCGACCAGCCGGTGCCGGTCTCGCGCAGGCTGCAGTCGTACCACTCCGCCAGGCGGCCGTTGACGTGGAACCCGGTGCTCACCGTGGCCCGCCTGCCGCTGATGGCCGCGGAGCTCAGGAAGAACCACTGCGCGGGGCCGCCGGTGGGGTTGTAGGTGTCGCCGCTCACGCTGATGGTGCAGCTGGAGTACGCCACCACCTGCGGGGTGCTGCCCGCGAAGCGGTCCAGGAGCAGGCTGCTGGGATCGTTGTTGGCGTCCGGGTGCCCGGTGGAGACGCAGTACGCGTCCATGCCGGTGGCGCCGTGGCTGGCGAACATGTAGCGCAGCGTGGCCTCGTGGATGTCGAACTCCGGCGAGACGACGCGGCCGCCGCTCTTCACCGCCGCCTCGGGCGCGGTGACGCGGGCGGACTCGCACCCCCAGGCGGCGACGAGCAGGAGAGCGGCAGCGGCGCGGAGGCCGCGGGTGCGCAGGGACGGCTTGCGGGTCTTGGTGGTCATCTTTCCCGATGCAGTGCGTGATGATGTGGAACCGAGCCGGCGGCACGACGGCGGCCGTCCGGCGCGGCCCACCCATTGCAGCGCATGGGCCGCGGCGGTCGGAACATGTGTGTTCCGGCGCAAGCGCCTGAAGGGCAGCGACTTGAGTCGTGGGCTTGCGCGAATCCGGGCGCCGGTTCTTCGTGGCGGCGGAGGGACGGATGGGACAGGAGGTCCGGGATCGCGTGGGGCAGTGCGACGATCCGGCGCCGTGTCCATGGGAAGTTCTACCCGTCCCGGGCCGCGGCTCCGGGTGCCCGGCGGGTCGGTTGCCATCGCCCGGCCGCGCCCCCATTGTTCCGGGCGGGACCGGCCCACGAAACCACACCAGCGGAGCGAGCACATGTCGGCCACGGACACCCTTCTCAACGCGGGCTCGGACGCGCCCAACTTCACCGCGCAGACCACCGGCGGCGACACCGTCTCCCTGCACGACTTCCGCGGGAAGCAGAACGTGCTGCTCATGTTCTATCCCAAGGACGACACGCCCGGGTGCACCAAGCAGATGTGCACGGCGCGCGACGAGGGCGCGGAGTACGCGGCGGCCAACGTGGCGCGCTTCGGGGTCAACGACGGCGGCATGGACAGCCACGTCAGGTTCCGCGACAAGTACGGGCTGGACTTCCCGCTGATCATCGACGCGGGGCGCGAGATCGCCCGGGCGTACGGGGTGCTCAAGGAGAACGGCGGCATCGCGCGCGCCACCTTCCTGGTGGACACGCACGGCCGCATCGCGTACGCGGCGCCGGGGGCGCACGGGGCGGAGGAGGTGCTGGAGGCGATCCGTGGCTGAGGGCGGCGGCCGGGGCGAGGCCACGGTCCGCACCTTTTCGGGTGGGCCCTTCGCCCAGAACGTGTTCCTGGTCACCTGCACCCGGACGGGGAGGGCGATCCTGGTGGACCCCGGCGCCGCCACCCCGGACGCGCTTGCAGAGGCGAAGCGGCAGGGCACGCAGGTGGAGCTGATCGTGCTCACGCACTCGCACCTGGACCACGTGGACGGCGTCGCGCGGGCCAAGCGCGAGACCGGGGCGCCGGTGCTGGTCCACCGCGAGGCGGAGCCCATGTACCACGCCGCGCCGCAGCAGGCGCAGATGTTCGGGGTGTACGCCGAGGCGCCGCCGCCGGTGGACGGCTACCTGGAGCCGGGGACTCCGGTGAGGTTCGGGGAGTGCGAGCTGGAGGTGCGGTACACGCCGGGGCACGCGCCGGGGCACGTGACGCTGGTGGGGGAGGGGTACGCCATCGTGGGCGACGTGGTGTTCCGCGGCTCCATCGGGCGCACCGACCTGCCGGGGGGCGACTTCCAGCGGCTGATGAGGTCCATCCGCGAGGAGGTGCTCACGCTGCCGGACGAGACCACGCTGTACTCGGGGCACGGGCCGGAGACCACCGTCGGGTTCGAGCGGGTGGCGAACCCGTTCCTGGTGCCGCACTACGGGGGGAGCTCGTTCGGCTAGCTAAGCTGCAGGGATCGCCTGTTTTCGAAGGGGGCAGGCTCCTGTGGAGGAGTCCGCCCCAACCCTTTCCTGGTCAGAGGCTGAAGTTCGCGACGAGTGCTTGGTCGATGTTGCGCAACGTCTCTTCGTCAACCGTGACCCTGGTCAACGCCGCAATCTGTCCAGGCTCGAACGGTCGATGGTGCTCCGAGCCGGTGAACAGGCCGGGTACCGCCAAGATCGCTCTGGTCATTGTTCCCGGAGTGCACGCACCCAAGCAGCATCCGATTCTATCTCCCCGTCCTGGGCTTCGACCTCCGCGAAGTCATAGACGGGGACGAGCTGCTGATACCGGCGGACACGCGCGTACTTGTCCGGAGTGATTAGAACCGCGAAGCGAGCGCCATCAATCGCCTTTTCAACTTCGGGCGTGAGGCGGACTACTCGACCACGCTCCGGGTCATTCAGGGCGGCCCGTTCCCCCGGACCTGCACCGATACCCAGCGCATCCCGGAAAGCGGACCTGATTCGAGTTCCCGCGCCCGCCGTCTGACCAATGCGAGTGCCGGCCTCGCTGGGCACAGGTGTGCGTAACCGCGCCGGGTAGAAGCTGGACCGCTCCAGGCGCCGAGTGCTCTCTCGAGTCCACGAGAGGGTGAGGGGGACCGCTTCGAGATCGGCCTCGGTCGGTTGAGTGCTACCATAAGCGAACGCCCAGTTCGGTGTCTCCGTTCTGGGCGTATGCAGTAGCAACCAGGGGCGGTCCAGTTTAACGTCCGCGTCAGGTCTCTCTTCAAAGGGGAGATTGTGGACGTCTCCGCTCTCGTTCATGCGTGGATGGGTGCGCCCCTCCGGCGGCGCGGTGGGCGCGCCGCGAGGTCACGGCTCACCGCGCGCACGTACTCGTCGTGGTCGGCGGGGAAGTGGTTTTCCGCAAGGGGCGAAAGGGGAATGATCCCTTCCGCCAGGAGTTCCGGCCGCATTTGCTTGAGATCAACTTTCATCGTTGGGTCCTCCCGACGAGCATACACTTGCTGGTAGAAGTCCCCCATGAGGGAGAGCGGAATTTCACGCCGGCTCCGGCTCGTGGAAGGCTTGCCTCCCCTGATCTGCTCCCATGGCTTCTCACTGTGCGTGAGCGCCTCCAGGAATTTCGCTGAACGCTCGCCATAGACGGCAAGCACATCCTCAAGTATGACGCGCTCCTCGGGCGCGAACCGAGGCTTCTTTCGGGTCCGAGGCAGACTGCCGTGTCCATGATGTTTGTACTCTTGGTACACCACGTCGACGACAGGACCATGGGCCCACGCTTCGACCTTTTCTGCGAAGAGAGGGCGACCAAGCAGGGCCATGGCCCATGCCTGGGCGTAATAGACCAACTTCTGGAGCTTGAGGTTCGTCACGGAGTCGCCGGCCTTCCGGTCGAGCTCGTTCAGGAACCACGCCGCTACATCGAGTGCACTGTGCATACTCATGGAAGCTGGTGATACCGAAATATAGCCGAAATCGGCGCCGGTGTCGAGCACTAGGCATGGCCGCCTCCCTAGTCCCTTGGTTGACGCTCCCGGATACGCGGCCTATCTTCCCGCCGCCTCGACCCCAGCGGAGAAAATCGTCTGCCGGATCCAACGCGCGTCGCGGTCCTCGCCTCGGGCGGCGGGACCAACCTGCAATCGCTCCTCGACCGGTTCAACGTCGCGGAGCCGTCCGTCGCGCGCGTGGAGCTGGTGGTGGGGAGCCGCGCCGGCATCGGCGCGCTGGAGAGGGCGGAGCGCATGGGCGTTCCTTCGGTCGTGCTCGCCCTGAAGGCGCTGGGGGCGGAGGCGTACACGGCGGCGCTGCTGGCCGAGCTGGACCGGCACCGGGTGGAGCTGGTGGTGCTGGCGGGCTTTCTCCAGCTGGTGCCGCTCGTGGTGGTGGAGCGCTACCAGGGGCGGATGATCAACATCCACCCGGCGCTCCTCCCCGCGTTCGGCGGGGCGGGGATGTACGGGATGCGCGTGCACCGCGCGGTGATCGAGTCGGGCGCGCGCGTCTCCGGCGCCACGGTGCACCACGTGGGCGAGGAGTACGACTCCGGCGCAATCGTCGCCCAGTGGCCGGTGCCCGTGCTCCCCGGCGACACCCCCGAGGCGCTGGCCGCCCGCGTGCTCGCGGTGGAGCACCGGCTCCTCCCGCTGGTGGTGGAGGCCCTGGCCCGCGGAGAGGCACCCGACGTGCAGCGCTTCGCCGACCCGGTGGCCTTCGACCTGGCGCCCCGCGCCGCCCCGGCCGACGAGTCCGTCCGGGGGCTGATGACGGCAGGTTACAGGGGACAGGGGACAGGGGACAGCCTGCACGGCTGAGCCCGCCCACGCAGGACTTCGGCCCTCCTCCGGCTTTCGGGGAGGGCGGCGTCATTGCCGGAATCCACATCGCCCGCGGGGCGTTCTCGACAGGTCACTCGCATGCCCAGAGCACTGCTCAGCGTTTCCGACAAGTCCGGCCTGGTCCCCTTCGCCCGCGCGCTGGCGGAGCGCGGCTGGACGCTGCTCTCCACCGGCGGCACGGCGCGCGCGCTGCGCGAGGCAGGCCTCCTGGTGGTGGAGGTGAGCGAGGTCACCGGCCACCCGGAGATGATGGACGGCCGGGTCAAGACGCTGCACCCCGCGGTGCACGCGGGGCTGCTGGCGCGCCGCGCGCACCCCACCGACATGGGGGAGATGGAGGCGCAGGGGTACGAGCCCATCGACCTGGTGGCGGTCAACCTGTACCCGTTCCGCGAGACCGTCGCGAAGCCGGGCGTGGGGGTGGACGAGGCGATCGAGAACATCGACATCGGCGGGCCGTCCATGCTGCGCTCCGCGGCCAAGAACCACGAGAGCGTGTGGGTGGTGGCGGACGCGGCGGACTACGGCCGCGTGCTGGGCGCGATGGACGCGCCGCCCGCGGAAACGCTGCCGCTGCGCCGCGAGCTTGCCGCAAAGGTGTACGCGCACACCTCGTCGTACGACGCGGCGATCGCCGCGTACCTTGAGGCGCAGCTGCGTGGCGGAGCGGCCGCGGGGGCGGAGCCGGGCCCCGGCGCGGACGCGTTCCCTGCGGAGCTGTCGCTGTCGCTCCGCAAGGTGCAGGACCTCCGCTACGGCGAGAACCCGGACCAGCGCGCCGCCTTCTACGCCGAGGCCGGCGCGTCGGGCGGGCTCCCGGGGATGCGGCAGCTGCACGGCAAGGAGCTGTCCTTCAACAACCTGCTGGACGTGGACGCGGCGGTGGCGGCCGTTGCCGCCTGGAGCGGGGAGGCGCTGGCGGCGTGTGCCGTGATCAAGCACACCACCCCGAGCGGGATCGCGGTGGGCGAGGACGCGCCGGAGGCGTACCGGAAGGCGCTCTCCACCGACGCCACCAGCGCCTTCGGATCGGTGATCGCCTTCAACACCGAGGTCACGGAGGAGGCGGCGGTGCTGATGCGCCCCAACTTCGTGGAGGCCGTCGTGGCGCCCGGCTTCGCGCCGCGCGCGCTGGACCTGCTGCGCGAAAAGAAGAACCTGCGGCTGATCGAGCTGCCGGCCGGCGGCGGCGGGGAGGGGGAGCTGGACTTCAAGCGGGTCCGCGGCGGCTTCGTGGCGCAGGACCGCCTGTCCATGCGCTTCGCCGAGGACGGCTGGCGCGTGGTCACCGGCCGCGCGCCCACCGACGAGGAATGGGCCGACCTGCGCTTCGCCTGGCGCGCCGTCGCCAGCGTCAAGAGCAACGCCATCCTGCTGGCGCGCGGCGGCATGGCGCTGGGGATCGGCGCCGGGCAGATGAGCCGCGTCGATTCGTCGCGCATCGCCGTGCTCAAGGCCCGGGACGCCGGCTTCGACCTGGCGGGCGCCGCCCTCGCCTCGGACGCGTTCTTTCCCTTCCGCGACGGCGTGGACGCCGCCGCGCAGGCCGGGATCCGCGCCGTGATCCAGCCCGGCGGCTCCGTGCGCGACGACGAGGTGGTCGCCGCCGCCGACGAGCACGGCATCGCCATGGTGTTTACGGGACGCCGCCTGTTCCGGCACTGATCGGCCCTCACCCGGCTCGCTTAGGCTCGCCACCCTCTCCCAATTCTGGGAGAGGGTTGGACATGTCCCAGAGGTACAGCGCGCATGAGCGAGAGCAAGCCGGTACGGGGAGTGTCGGCGGAGCTGCGGGCGGCGGCTCGCGGGTTGCGCCGCGACGGCACTCCGGCAGAGGCGGTGCTGTGGGAGGCGCTTCGCAGCAATCGGCTGGACGGCCTCAAGTTCCGCCGCCAGCACGCGGTGGGACGCTTCGTGCAGGACTTCTACTGCCCCGCTCACAAGCTGGTCGTGGAGCTGGATGGCGGCATCCACGACCAGCAGGCGGAGCGTGACGCCGACAGGACGAGCGCACTGGCGGCCCACGGTTGCCGGGTGCTGCGCTTCCGCAATGAAGAGGTTTTCGACGATCTGCCCAACGTGCTGAACCGAATCCGCGCATCAATCGAGAGCAGTTCCAACCCTCTCCCAGAATTGGGAGAGGGTGGCGAGCCTAAGCGAGCCGGGTGAGGGCCCGGCCCATGCGCACCCGCTTCGCCCCCAGCCCCACCGGCCACCTCCACGTGGGCGGCGCGCGCACGGCCATCCTCAACTGGCTGCTGGCGCGCCACCACGGCGGCGCCTTCGTGCTGCGCATCGAGGACACCGACCGGGAGCGCAACGTCCCCGGCGCCGAGGCGGCGCTGCTGGACGACCTGCGCTGGCTGGGGCTGGACTGGGACGAGGGGCCGGACGTCGGCGGGCCGCACGCGCCCTACCGGCAGAGCGAGCGCACGGCCGCGTACCGCGAGCACGCGGAACGATTGCTGAGCGAGGGGAGGGCCTACTGGTGCACCTGCCCGCCCGCCCCGCAGGACGAGCCGGGGCAGGGCCGCCGCCGCTGCGAGTGCGCGGGCCGGCCGGCCCCGGCGGCGCCCCCGCCGGGCGCCGCGCTGCGCTTCCGGGTCCCCGACGCGGGCGAGGTGGTGGTGGACGACGTCATCCGCGGCCGTGTGAGGTTCCCCGCGGACGACGTCGAGGACTTCGTCCTGCTGCGCTCCGACGGCGTCCCCACCTACAACTTCGCGGCGGTGGTGGACGACGCCCTGATGCGGATCACGCACGTGGTGCGCGGCGCGGACCACCTCAACAACACCCCCAAGCAGGTGCTGCTCTACGGGGCGCTCGGGTGGGAGCTCCCCGTGTTCGCGCACATCCCGTTGATCCTGGGCCCCGACCGGCAGAAGCTGTCCAAGCGGCACGGCGCCACCTCGGTCGCCGAGCACCGGCGGCAGGGGTACCTGCCCGCGGCGCTCTTCAACTACCTGTCGCTGCTGGCCTGGTCGTCGCCGTCGGGCGAGGAGAAGCTGCCGCGCGAGCGGCTGGTCGCCGAGGTGGCGCTGGACCGGGTGGGCGCCAGCGACGCCGTGTTCGACCGCGACAAGCTGCGCTGGCTCTCCTCCCGCTACGTGCAGGAGATGCCCGCCGACGAGCTGGCGCGCGCCCTGGAGCCGTTCGTGGACCGGGAGCGCTTCCCCGTGGCGGACGACGGCATGGCCCGCGTGGCGGAGGCGCTGCGCGAGCGGATCTCCGTGCTGGCCGACGCCGGGGAGCAGCTGGAGCACTTCTTCGGGCCGGACACGGCGGAGGCCCGCGAGGGGCGGGCGCGCGTCCTCGCCGACGCGGAGGCGCGGCGGGTGCTGGCCGCGGTGCGGGCGCGGCTGGCGGCGCTGCCGGAGTGGGAGGAGGCGGCGATCAAGGCGGCCATCTCCGAGGGCGGCCGGGACGCGGGGGCGAAGGGGCGGGCTCTCTTCCTCCCGGTGCGGCTGGCGCTCACGGGCGAGGACCACGGGCCCGACCTGCCCCGGGTGGCGGCGGTGCAGGGGCGCGCGCGGGTGCTCGCGGCGCTCCCGGAGAACGGCGGTGAAGGGGCGTAGTTTGACGATCATCGGGGCGGCGCCTATCTTGGGCCCCGTCCGTTTACCTCAGAGGTTGAATTGCGCGGTCTGATCTTCGATCCCTTCGCCGGGATCAGCGGCGACATGACCATCGCCGCCCTGCTGGACCTGGGGCTCCCGCTGGAATGGCTCCAGGGCTTCGTGCGCGGGCTGAACCTGGCTGCGGTGCGCGTGGACGCCGAGCGGGTGATGCGAAAGGGCATCGCCTGCCGGCGGCTGGTGCTGGAGCTGCCGCACGAGCACGCCCACCGGCACCTGTCGCACGTGGTCAGGATCATCGAGGGGACCGACGTCCCCGCCGAGGTCAGGGAGCGCGCGATCCATGCGTTCACGCTTCTTGCTGAGGCCGAGGCGGAGGTGCACGGCACCACGCGCGAAAAGGTGCACTTCCACGAGGTGGGGGCGCTGGACGCCATCATCGACGTGCTCGCCTCCGTGGCCGGGGCCGCCGAGCTGGGCTTCACCGAGTTCTACACGCGCTCCGTGGCGCTGGGGCGCGGCTGGGCCGAGATGGCGCACGGCAACTTCCCGGTGCCGCCCCCCGCGGTGATGAAGCTGCTCCAGGGGATCCCCGTGCGGGACCCCGAGTTCGAGGGGGAGTGCACCACGCCCACCGGCGCGGCGCTCCTCCAGGCGTTCACCGCGGGCGCCGCCCCGCCCACCACGTTCGTGGCCGAGGCCGTGGGCTTCGGCGCGGGGACGCGTGACCCGCAGGACCGGCCCAACTGCCTGCGCCTGGTGGCGATCCGGGCGGGAGGCGGGGGCGAGGACGAGGTCCTGGTGGTGCAGTGCGACGTGGACGACCTGTCGCCGGAGTACGTGCCGCCGCTGATCGACGCCGTGCTGGCCGCGGGCGCGCTGGACTGCACCGCCGTGCCCGTGCTGATGAAGAAGGGCCGCCCCGGGCTGCGCGTGGAGGCGCTCGCGCCCCCCGCCGCGCTGGCAGCGGTGCAGGGGGCCCTGTTCCACGCCGGGTCGTCCATCGGCGTCCGCTTCTGGCCCGTGCGGCGCGAAGCGCTGGCCCGGCGGGAAGAGACCGTCGAGTGGCGCGGCCAGCCGGTCCGCGTCAAGCGCTCCACCCTCCCGGGCGGCGGGGAGCGCGCAAAGCCTGAGTTCGAGGACGTGGTCCGGGCCGCCGGCCGGCTGGGGATGACCCCGCTCGCGGCCTACCGCGCGATGCTTTCCGAGGGCGTCGCGGCGGAGCGCTGACCCGTCCCAGGGCTCGGAGAACCCGGCCCGCTGGCGGCCGGCCACCATCACCGGAGGAAAGCAATGAGATTCCATCGTGGACTGTTCCTCGCCGCGGGCGTGTCCGCCGTCGCGGGTGCCTGCGCGGCGGCCGCGACGGGCGGGGCCGCCGCCGGCGGCACGGGCGCCTTCCCGAGCGTGACCTGCGCCGAGGGCGTGCCGGTCGCCCCCAGCCCCGCCGCCGTCGCCGCGCAGCGCAGCCTGCTGCTGAACCGCTCCGCCGAGGCGCACGCCGCGGCGCAGGCCGCGGCCGCCGCCGAGCCGGGGAACCCGCAGAACCAGTTCCTCCTGGGCCAGACCGCCGTCGCCACCGGCAACTTCGAGGTGGCCGACAGCGCCTGGGACCGCGCGGCGCAGCTCTGCTCCGGCTTCGAGCAGGAGATCAACCAGGAGCGCGAGCGCGGCTGGGCCACCGCCTTCCAGGCGGGGCTGGAGGCGTACCAGGCCAACGACACGGCCACGGCCATGGCGAGCTGGCAGCGCGCCAACGCCCTGTGGGGCAACCGCCCCGACGCCCACTACAACCTGGGCGTGGTGTACTCGCAGCGCGGCGACCTCGCCCGCGCCACGCAGGCGTACCGCGAGACCCTCACGATCATCGACCGGATGCCGGCCGACACCTCCGCCACGGAGATGGCCACCCGCGCCGAGACCCGCCAGAACGCCCTCGCCGGGCTGCTGAGCGTGGGCGCGCGGCAGTTCCAGGCCGAGCAGTACGGGCCGGCGATCGAGGTGTTCCGCCAGCTCACCACCATCGACCAGAACAACCGCGACGCCTGGTACAACTACGCGCTCGCCCTGTACAAGCAGGAGCGCTGGGCCGACCTGGCGCCCATCGCGCAGCGGGTGGTGCAGATCGACCCGCTGAACGAGAACGCGCGCATCATCCTGTTCAACGCGTACAAGGGCCAGGCCGAGGCCGCGGGGCAGAACACCGCCGGCCAGCGCGACATGCAGAACCGCGCGCTCAAGGTGCTGGAGGAGGTGGAGGCGCTGCCGGTGCACGTGGACGAGATCCGCTTCGAGTCCCCCGAGGGCGGCCAGCCGACCCTCAACGGCAAGGTGATCGGCAACAAGGCCAGCGCCGGCACCCAGGTGACGCTCACCTTCACCTTCTACGGCCCCACCGGCCAGGTGGGGACGCAGAGCACCACGGTGGCGGCTCCGGCCAAGGGGCAGAGCGCCAACTTCACCGTGCCGCTCCCGGCCGGGCAGGCGGTCACCAGCTTCAGCTACACGTTCCGCTGATCTCGGCGGGTTTAAGGCTGGAACTGCTTTGAACCGCGGGGTTGGGCGTGCCCCTCGCTGACGCTCGGGTCGGGCTGCGCGCTGCGTAGGGAACGATACGACCGTTCCCAACGCAGCCGAGACCCCGCGGAAACTGCCCCGCGGGGTCTCGGCCCTCCGGGCGCGCATCCCTCACGCGGGGGGCCGGTGCACGACTTCGGAGATCGATGCATGAAGGGGGCGGCTCGCGAGGGCCGCCCCCTTTCGCGTATGTGCCGGGGCGCACGCTTCTTGCGCAAACCCGGCGCGTTGGCACCGACGAGAACCCCGAGCCAGGCGGCCCATGCCCGAGATCCCGACCCCAGGCGAAGACCGGACCCAGATCCTCCCCGTGACCCCGGAGGCCCGCGCGGCCGCCGCCGACACCGCCGTGGAAGCCGGCGCGGACCCCGGCGCGGAGGGGTTCCGCTGCCCGCGCTGCGAGACCGAGTACGAGGGAGAGGGCGCCGACGCCTGCCCCGCCTGCGGCACCCTGCGGGTGGAGGCGGCGTGCGCCACGCACCCCGACCGCGCGGCGAAGGGGCGCTGCGTGATCTGCGGGCGGCCCGTGTGCGGGGACTGCAACTCCGGCGACCGCGACGCGTTCCTGTGCGAGGAGCACCGCAACGTCACGATGATCCAGGGGTGGGCGCAGGTCTACAGCACGCACGGCGAGATCGAGGCGCAGCTGGTGCAGGAGAACCTGCGCGCCGAGGGGATCGACTCGCAGATCTTCTCGCAGAAGGACCACATCTACCCCGTGGACCTGGGCGAGCTGAGCATCGTGCGGGTGATGGTGCCGGTGTGGGAGTACGGCGCCGCGCTCCGCGTCATCCACGACCACATGGACACCGAGGGCGAGGTGGTGTTCGCCTGCCCGTCGTGCGGCGAGGCGTACGAGACCGGCGCCGAGGTGTGCGCGTCGTGCGGCGCCCCGCTGGCCTGACGCCCCGCGCGGTTGACGCCCCGCGGACGCGCGGCCATATTCGCCCGCGCGTCCGGGGGTTCCGGCGCGAGGTCCCGTTCCTCCCGACCCCGATCCGTACGTGAGTCTCCCCGTAGTCGCCGTCGTCGGCCGGCCCAACGTCGGCAAGTCCACCTTCTTCAACCGCATCCTCGGGCAGCGAATCGCCATCGTCGAGGACTTCCCCGGCGTCACGCGCGACCGCAACTTCGCGCGCACCGAGTGGAACGGCCGCCAGTTCTACCTGGTGGACACGGGCGGCATGGTGGAGAACTCGGACGAGCCCATGGACCGGCTGATCCGCGAGCAGGTGCTCACCGCCATCGACGAGGCCGACGTGGTGGTGCAGCTGGTGGACGGCAAGGCCGGGCCGCACCCGCTGGACTACGAGGTGGCCGAGTACCTGCGCCGCACCCAGCGCCCCGCGCTGCTGGTGGTCAACAAGGTGGACAACCTGGGCGCCCCCAACGCGCTGGCCCACCACGAGTTCTGGGACGTGGGGCTGGGCGAGCCGCTGCCCGTGAGCAGCCTGAGCGGCAAGGGGAGCGGCGACGTGCTGGACGCCGTGGTCGCCCTGCTCCCCGAGGCGGGCGCGGAGGACGAGGACGACACGCTGCGCGTGGCGGTGATCGGCAAGCCGAACGTGGGCAAGTCCAGCTTCGTCAACCGGCTGCTCGGCGAGGAGCGGCTGGTGGTGAGCGACGTGGCGGGGACCACCCGCGACGCCATCGACACGCCCATGCAGTTCCACGGGCGCACCCTGGTGTTCGTGGACACGGCCGGTCTGCGGCGCCAGTCGCGCATCGACGACGGGGTGGAGTTCTACAGCAGCATCCGCACGGAGCGGGCGATCGAGCGCGCCGACGTGTGCCTGCTGCTGATCGACGCCACCGAGGGCATCGCCGTGCAGGACCTCAAGATCGCCGAGAAGGCGTGGGAGGCCGGCTGCGGGCTGATCATCGTGGCGAACAAGTGGGACCTGGTGGAAAAGGAGACCATGACGGCGCCCCACTTCGAGAAGGAGCTGCGCAACCGCGCGCCCTTCCTGCAGTGGGTGCCGGTGGTGTTCACCAGCACGCTCACCGGGCAGCGGGTGCAGCGGGTGCTCCCCATGATCCTGGAGGTGGAGGAGCAGCGCAACCGCCGCATCGCCACGCACGAGGTCAACGACGTGCTCCGCGAGCTGGTGGCGCGCACCCGTCCCCCGGCGCACCACGGCCACCCGGTCAAGTTCCTGTACGGCACCCAGGTGTCGGTGCGGCCGCCCAACTTCGTGCTGTTCTCCAACGTGCCCGAAGGGGTGGCCGAGAGCTACCAGCGCTACCTGTTGAACGGGTTCCGGGGCGCGTGGGGGTTCTCCGGCGTTCCGCTGCGGATCACGCTGCGGCGGCGGGGCGAGGAGGACTGAGGGTGTCGTTTTCCGGAACGGCAACGGCTTTGAACGGCGGGTTTGGGCGTGCCCCCGGCTGTCGCCGGGGTCGGGCTGCGCGCTGCGTAGGGGAGCAAACAACGCTCCCCAACGCAGCCGAGCCCCCGCGGAAACAGCCCCGCGGGGTCTCGGCCCTGCCGGGCGCGCATCCCTCACGCGACGGCGGCCCCCTCCCCCCGGCCCCCTCCCCCGCAAGCGGGAGAGGGGGAGAACTGCTTGCCCTACCTGGATCTCCAGCCGTCGTCCCCTCTCCCAGAATGGCGCTTCACGCTTCGCGTGAACCGAATGAAGCAGGCTGTTCCCTGTTCCCTGTTCCCTGTTCCCTCGCCGTTCCGTGAGCCCCTGGCTTCTCGTCGTCGCCGGGTACCTGCTCGGCTCCGTGCCCGCCAGCTACATCGCGGGGCGGCTGGCGCGCGGCATCGACCTGCGCGAGCACGGCAGCGGCAACCTGGGGGCCACCAACACCTTCCGGGTGCTGGGGGCCAAGGTGGCGGCGCCGGTGATGGTGTTCGACATCGTCAAGGGGTTCGTGCCCGCGTGGTTCTTTCCGCTGTGGGATTCGTCGGCGGACTGGCGGTGGGCGCTGGCGTACGGGGCGGCGGCCATCGTGGGGCACGTGTTCTCGCTGTACATGAAGTTCAGGGGGGGCAAGGGCGTGGCGACGGCGACGGGGGTGTTCCTGGCGCTGGCGCCCGCGGCGGTGGGCGGGGCGTTCCTGGTGTGGCTCGCAACGCTGTGGCTGAGCCGCATGGTGTCGGCGGCGTCCATCCTGGCGGCGCTGGTGCTGCTCCCGCTCCTCTGGCTCACCTCCGACCGCTGGGAGGTGCAGGCGCTGGGGGCGGCGATCGCCGCGTTCGTGGTGTTCGCCCACCGGGCCAACGTGGGGCGGATCCTGCGCGGCGAGGAGCACCGCTTCGGGAAAAAGGCCGCGGCGGAACACCCCGCGGAGGCCACCGTCGCCGCGGCCGCCGTCGCCGCCGAGGGGGAGGACGCCCGGTGAGCGGGCGGGTGGCGGTGGTGGGGGCGGGGAGCTGGGGGACGGCGCTCGCCAACGTGCTGGCCCGCAAGGGCGTCGCCACGACCCTCTGGTCGCACGAGGCGGACGTGGCGGAGGGGATCGAGCGCGAGCACCGCAACCCGCGCTACCTGTCGGAGGTGGCGCTGGACCCGCGGCTGCGCGCCACCCCGGAGATGGCGGAGGCGGTGGAGGGGGCGGAGGTGGTGGTGTCGGTCTCTCCGTCGCACGTGGTGCGGCCGGTCATGGCGCAGGCCGCGCGCTCCATGCGGCCCGACGCGCTGGTGGTCAGCGCCTCCAAGGGGATCGAGACGGACACGCTGGCCACCATGGACGGGGTGCTGGAGGAGGTGCTCCCGCGCGAGGCCGCGCTCGCCGCCACCTACCTGTCCGGCCCCAGCTTCGCGCTGGAGGTGGGGCTGGGGCAGCCCACCGCGGTGACCATCGCCTCGCGCTCGGCGCGGGCGGCGGAGCGCGCGCAGGAGCTGTTCCAGACGGACTACTTCCGCGTCTACACCAGCAGCGACGTGGCGGGGGTGGAGCTGGGCGGCGCGCTCAAGAACGTGATCGCCATCGCCGCCGGGGTGGTGGAGGGGCTTGGCTTCGGCAACAACACCCGCGCCGCGCTGATCACCCGCGGCCTGGCGGAGATCACCCGGCTGGGCGTGGACCTGGGCGCCAACCCGCTGACCTTCGCGGGGCTGGCGGGGATGGGCGACCTGATCCTGACCTGCACCGGCGCCCTGTCGCGCAACCGCCAGGTGGGGCTGGAGCTGGGGCGCGGACGCAGCCTGGAGGAGATCCTGGGCGGGATGACGCAGGTGGCGGAGGGGGTGCGCACGGCCAGGTCGGCGCACGACCTGGCGCTCCGCCGGGGGATCGAGATGCCCATCGTGCACGCGGTGCACGCGGTGCTCTTCGAGGGGCTCGACGCCCGCGCCGGCGTGGAGCGCCTGATGCTGCGCGAGCCCAAGGCGGAGCACTGGGGGTGAAGCGCCGCGCGCCGCAGCGGGAGTTCTACTCCATCGGCGAGGTGTGCGAGCTGCTGGGGCTGAAGCCGCACGTGCTGCGCTACTGGGAGACGCAGTTCGACGCCTTCGCCCCCGCCAAGAACCGGCAGGGCAACCGCGTCTACCGCGCCCGCGACCTGGAGCTGATCGCCCTGATCCGCCGCCTGGTGCACGACGAGGGCTACACCATCGAGGGCGCGCGCAAGAAGGTGGACGAGCTGCGCACCTCCGGTGCGATCCGCGAAAGCTCCGGCCAGGCCTTGGAGGAGTCACTGGTGAGGTCGCTGCGGGCGGAGCTGGAGGAGATTTTGGAACTGCTTTGAACGGCAGGGAACAGGGAATAGGGAACAGGGAACAGCCTGCAACGGCGACGGCGGGCCCTCACCCCCCAGCCCCCTCTCCCAATGCTGGGAGAGGGGGAGAACGACACGGCGAAAGTGGGGATCGCAGCGCGGGCATGCCCCTCCCCCGGCACGGGGGAGGGTGGCGAGCCTAAGCGAGCCGGGTGGGGGCCCCTGCGGACGCCAGCGCGATCCCCGCGTGAGGGATGCGAGCGCGAAGCGGCGAGACCCGCGGCTGTTTGCGGGGCTCGCCTCCGTTACGCACAGTTTTATCGTGCGTTACGGAGCCGCAGCCCGACCCCGGCGCAGCCGGGGGCACGCCCGAACCCGTAGCCGTAAGCCGTTGTAGTTGAGAGACGAACCGAGCGAGCCGATGCTGATCCTCTGCACCAACGACGACGGCTACCTGGCCCTTGGGCTGGACGTGCTGGCGGGCGCCGCGCGCACCCTGGGCACGGTGGAGATCGTCGCGCCCGACCGCGAGCAGAGCGCCACCAGCCACTCGCTCACCATGCACCACCCGCTGCGCGCCCGCCGCGTGCGCGAAGGGGTGCACCACGTGGACGGCACCCCCACGGACTGCGTCGCACTGGCGGTGGGGGCGCTGCTGGAGGGAAAGCCGGACTGCGTGCTCTCGGGCGTGAACCACGGGCCCAACATGGGCGAGGACGTGCTGTACTCGGGGACCGTGGCGGGGGCGATGGAGGCGACCATCCTGGGGATCCCCTCGGTGGCGGTGTCGTACGTGGGGCGCGACCCGGAGGCGATCCAGGGGTACGGGCCGCTGCTGGAGCGGCTGCTGCCGCAATTGCTGCGCGGCGACTTTCCGCCGGAGACGCTGCTCAACGTCAACCTCCCGGCCGTGGACCCGGCGGAGGTGAGGGGAGTGAAGGTGACGCGGCTGGCGCGGCGGGTGTACAGCGACTCCATCTTCCGCGGCAAGGACCCCATGGGGCGCGAGTACTTCTGGATCGGCGGGGGCGGGGCGGAGTGGGACGCGCCGGAGGGGACCGACTTCCACGCGGTGCAGGCCGGGTACGTGTCGGTGACGCCGCTGCACCTGGACCTCACCAACCACGCGCTCCTCGCCGACGTGGCGGAGTGGGGGCTGGCGCTGTGAGCGACCGCTTCGTGGCGCAGCGGCGCGCCCTGGTGGGGCGCATGCAGGAGCGCGGCATCCGCGACCTGGAGGTGCTGCGCGCCTTCGAGCGCATCCCGCGCCACGAGTTCCTCCCCGAGGCGGTGTGGGGCCGCGCCTACGAGGACGCCCCGGTGCCCATCGGCTTCGGGCAGACGGCGTCGCAGCCCTCGCTCCAGGCGTTCTACATGCAGGCCCTGCAGCTCCAGCCCACCGACCGGGTCCTGGAGATCGGCACGGGGTCCGGGCACCAGACGGCGGTGCTGGCGTCGCTGGTGGACCGGGTGTACTCGGTGGAGCGGATCCGCGAGCTGTCCATGCGGGCGCGCGACGCGCTGGACCGGCTGCGGGTGTCCAACGTGGCGCTGCTGGTGGGGGACGGGACCATCGGCTGGAGCCGCTACGCGCCCTACGACGCCATCCTGGTGGCGGCGGGCGGCCCGGAGGTCCCGGCGCCTCTGGTGGAGCAGCTGGCCCCCGGGGGGCGGATGCTGGTGCCGGTGGGCACGCTGGAGACCCAGCGCCTGGTGATGGTGCGGCGCACTCCGGAGGGGGTGTCCACGGAGGAGGTGCTGGACGTGACCTTCGTGCCGCTCCTGGGCCGCTTCGGCTGGGCGGAGCGCGCGGAGCCGGGGCGCGGCGGGTGAGCCGCCCGCGCCAATTCCGTTGACATCCGCCCCCGGTGCGCGGTAGCTTGCGCTCCACACCCGCACATTCCGTCTTCCCGGCGCTGCCCCGCGCGGCTCCCTTCGCTTCCGTTCGTCCACTCTCCTCCCGGCACGCCCGATGAGCGCACTCCCCGGAGATCCCGCGGACCGCAGGCCGTTCCCGCCGTTCGCTCCCGCCCTGTCGCGTCCCTCGGGCTCGCCCGGCGCGGCCCCGGCCACCGGGGCGCCGCTGCCGCCGTTCGCCCCGTTCGCGCGCCCGGCCGCCGCGCAGCCGGCGTCCGCCCCGTCGGCGCCGGCCGCTCCGCAGGCCCCGCACGCCGCGGAGCCCACGGGCGTGGCCGACGAGTACGCGCGCACCCCCGAGCCGCCGCAGGCGGTGCAGGAGGAGGCGGCGCCGTACACCCCCGCCGCGATCGAGGCGCAGGACGAGGCCTGGATGCCCTGGGAGACGCCGGCGGACGCGGGGACCACGCGCGCCGGGGAGCCGCAGGCGGAGGAGGAGGAGGACCTGCCCTGGCTCTCGGCGGAGCCGGCCATGGAGGCCGCGCCTGTGCTGGAGGAAGCGGCCGCCGAAGAGGTGCCGGGGTGGATGACCTGGAGCGACGAGGAGGTCGCGCCGCCCGCGCCGGTGTCCGAGCCGGAAGCGGAGGCGGCCGCGGAGCCCGCCGCGAGCGAGGCGTACTCGTTCGACGTGGACGCGTTCGACCCGGCGCCGCTGGAGACGCCCGTGCCCGAGGAGGCGTTCGACGAGACGCCGTCCGGGCTGGCGGACGGCGAGCCCGCGGGGCTGGGCGCCGACGCGCCGTTCTCGTTCGCGGCGGAGCCGGAGTCCATCGGCGGGGAGCCGCTGCTGTACGCCACGGAGGAGATGGAGCCGCTGGACGCGGCCGACGCGTTCCCGGAGGCGCGGGACGAGCTCGCTGCCGAGGAGTACGCGCCGCCGGTGCATGTCTCCGAGGCGGAGGCGGCGCCCGAGGCCTGGTCGGTGGAGTTCGCCGTCGACGGATCGGCCGCCGAGGACGTGGCGGACGCGCGGGAGCCGGTGCCGGACGAGACCGCGGCGGGGATGGAGGACCTCTACGCCGCCGGGGAGAACACAGCCGCGGAGGAGGCGCTCTACGCCGCGCCCGCCGCCGACGCGGAGTACGCCGCCGGCTTCGACGACGTCGCCGGGTTCACGGAGCCCGCCGCGGGCTTCAGCGAGCCCGCCGCCGACGACTACGTCGGGGCGTACGCGGAGTCCGCCCCCGAGGCGGAGAGCGGCTTCGAGGCGCCCGAGGCGGAGTCGGCCTTCGCCGGCACCGGCCCGGCGGCGCTCGCGGGCGGCGCGGCCGACGCACTCGCCGAGGTGGCCGAGCGGCTGGAGGGGATCGCCCGCCGGCTCCGTGAGCAGCCGGGCGATGTGCTGGCGGGCGGGGCGGGGACGGACCCGCTGGAGCTGCTGGTGACCGGCTTCGCGCTGGGGTACGCGCAGGGGCGCCGCGGGCAGTAAGCTTCCGGGGCGAAGCTCAGCCCGGATGGAGCAGTGGCTTCCTAAACCAAAGGTCACGGCTTCGAGCCCGCGCCAGGTCGAGCGCAGAGAAAGCCCGCGGGACGGCACCGGTCGCCGCCCGCGGGCTTTCCGCCGTCCGGGAGCCCGCGGCCGGGCTCAGGCCACGACGTCCGCGTGCTCCGGGTGCTCTTCCAGGTAGGCGGCCACGAACTGGCAGCTGGGCACGATGCGCAGGTTGTGCTCGCGGGCGTAGCCCAGCACCTGCTCCACCAGCCGCGTGCCGACGCCGGCGCCCTGCGCCTCGGGCGGGACGATGGTGTGGAGCAGGTCGAGTGTGGTGGAGCCCAGCGGGGAGTACTCGATGTAGGCCTCGCCCCCGCCGTCGAGCGGGAGGCGGAAGCGGCTCGCGTCTTTGTCGTGGATCAGCTTCATTCTGCGGTGGTCCTGTTGCGGGAATCGGGTGCTCCGCGCCGCGTGCCCGGTGGCGGAGAAGGCGCCGGTCGCAAGGCCGGGGCCAGGGCGCGGGCGATTGACCCTCCGCCCGGAACCCGCTAAATTCCTCGCCTTCGCGGGCCTGGCTCCCGCGTGGGACGCCCTCGTAGCTCAGCCAGGATAGAGCAGTGGTTTCCTAAACCAAAGGTCGCAGGTTCGAGTCCTGCCGGGGGCATGCAGAAACGCCCGTCGATGGCCACGTGCCGTCGGCGGGCGTTGGGTTTGTCGGCTCGGTTGTACCCAGTTTTCGAGCGTCAAACAACGCGCCGTTTACAACATCGTTGCGTTGCAGGTCTAGTAATGCCACCTTAGGGCTGTGCGGGCCCGCCGGTCCTTTACGGATGGGTTCAATAGCCAAGTCAGTTATGTTTCCATTTGCCCTTTCGGGTCTGCCGGTATATGTCGGGTACTGAGGAAGTTGCAAAATCCATTCAACCGGTCGAGCCGAGATTATGGCTGAGAGTTTAGGAGATAGACGGGAAAGACCTTGGTGGAAGCGGCTCGAAGAAAACGTACTTATCCTTCATACTCTCACAACATTAGCCGGTATTTTCGCCGGTGTGGCCCTTGAAGGACACGCTGACGAAGTAGAACTGCTCGTTAAGGTGTTACGCCCCGACTACCTTACCGGAGCGCCTCTGTGGCATGGGTACTGGTTTGTCCTTCTGGTTGCAATTACTCTGGGGTTGAGCGTGCGTTCTTTCATCGTCCAGGACCGGCTGCGGCGCGACGATGAGACCCGGCGGAAGTCGGCCGAGTCTGCGCTCCTCGAGAAGAGCAGTGATCTGTTGTCAGGCACTAAAACTCTACTCTCTGAGAGCCGAGAGATGAGAATCCGGACTGACGAACTACTGAAGGGAAGCGCGGCACTTGCAGCACACACGGCAGAAGTGCTAACGCAGCAGGCAGATATCAGGAAGCTCGTGCAAACCATGCCTCCGGCGAATTTTGTGAACGCGTATGTTGAGTATGTGATTGCAGTGCAAGGTGTTTGGAACGATCTGCTGGAAGAGGCAACTTTCGGAGATATCAACGAGGATGCAGTCAAGCAAGGTATCCGGGTCGTCTTAAAAGCAGTTGCGGAGATGTTTAAAGTGTATGACAATGCAGCTGAGGACACACATGTGGCGGCAAACCTGATGCTCTTCATTCCACGAGAATTATTTGATAAAAGCCGGATGGAGGGGGAGCGGGCGGTGGAGATGGCTTTTGGTAGCGATGGACAGCAGTGGAGATCTCTCTCTGGTGTCCTCCTGTTGCACCCCGCTCTGTCCGCAAGGGCAGGCGGTGAGCCGGATGAACCAGATCGAGACATCAAGAAAATGTATTTCCCGGTGCCGATCGATCAAAAGGTTAGAGGACCATCCCGCGACCTGTGGACTGTGTTGCCGGGGGCACCTTTGGCTTGGGTTAGTCGCGTGCCTACAAGTCACCCGAGCCCCGCTGCCCTTCTGCAATGGTGCGAACAGGAAGCCGCCCTTCCTCGAGAGGTGCATGATAAATTGGCACGGTACCTCAAGAATACACCGGCAGTCCACAGCTTTGTATCAATTCCCTTCCCGGAAAGCCCCGATTCACCCCCTCTAGCTGTTCTGAACGTGCACTCCAGTGCTCCTGGTTTGCTGGAGGGGAAGGACAAACAACTACTCGTTCTCGTGAAGCCTATTACGGCGATTTTGAAGTGTATGATCGAGCTTCTGAGCGAACTGCGGAGCGCAACGGGAAGGGCTGCGCAACTTGACGTAGCACGTGAATTGCAAGAGTTTACCCAACCTAAATTCGGAGGGAGTTGATGAAGACGATCATGGAACGTATGCAGCGCCTGGTAGGAGTGCAGCGGGATACCCGCTCGATCCAGGACAAGCTTGAAGAACGTGCGCGGCAGGTTGAACGGGCGGCCTCGGTCCGGGAAGAAACTTATGCTGTCGAGGGTAACGGTGTCGTGTTCTTCCCGACAAGGGAGATTGAATAGCCACCCATCTGAGGCTGAAACATAGTTTGCAGTGGCCCTGAGATAGGGTCAGCAGCTTGGTGAGGGGATCAAGGGGGCACCTTCGGTGCCTCCAGTTCGCCGTTTATTTTTGGACACGGCTTACGCCGCCACCGCTCCTTTCCTGCCGGTTTTGGCGCTTCCTTCGATTATGGGATGCGCAGCGGTGTCATTGGGCTGGACTACCCCGTATCCGGTTGGGACGTGCCCGCGCCCCCGGCCATGGGCGCCAGCAGGATGGCGTGCTCGATACCGAGCCGCGCCGCGAGTCCGGTTCGTGGGGCCATGGGCGTCGCTCCGTGCGGGGTGCCTGGGCCGCCGGGTGTACAGCGGCCCGCGGCTCCTGTAAGATGGGGGAGCAGCGAGCCCCACGCACCTGCTTTCCGGCCCGGCGACTCCCGACGCTCCAGCCCATGCCCCGGCTCCTCAGCGTTTCCCGGCGCGAGCCCGTCCTCAAGCCTCAACGGCCTCTGGACGGCTTCCCGTTCTCCGTGCCGGCCATCCGCACGCTTGACGTGCTGGACCTTTCCGCGCCCGTCACCTTCTTCGTGGGTGAGAACGGCTCGGGCAAGAGCACGCTGCTGGAGGGGATCGCCGCCGCCGCGCAGCTGCCCACGCTGGGGAGCGAGGAGGTCGCGTACGACCGCTCGCTGGGGGCGCAGCGGGACCTCGCCTCCACGCTGCAGCTCACCTGGCGGAGCCGGTCGCGGCACGGGTTCTTCCTGCGGGCGGAGGACTTCTTCGGGTACCTGAAGCGGCTGGCGCGGGACGAGGCGCGGATCCGGCGCGAGATGTGGGAGCTGGGCGTGGGACCCGCGCCGGAGGTGGAGGTCGAATGGGGCGCCGGGGCGCACCCCGACGAGGCCGGCTCCACGGGGTACATGGACCGATACGACGCCCGCTCGCACGGGGAAAGCTTCCTGGAGCTGTTCACCCACCGCATCGACGGCACCGGGCTGTACCTGCTGGACGAGCCCGAGGCCCCGCTCTCGCCGCAGCGGCAGCTCGCGCTGCTGGCGCTCCTCTCCGACGCCGTGGCCGAGGGCGCGCAGTTCGTGGTGGCGACGCACTCGCCCATCCTGCTGGCCTTTCCCGGGGCGCGCATCTACAGCTTCGACGCGGCGCCGGTGCAGGAGGTGGCGTACGGCGACCTGGAGCACGTCAACCTGACGCGCGACTTCCTCCAGGACCCGGAGCGCTACCTGCGCCACCTCCGCTGACCGGTCGCCCGGCCTCCGCCCGCTCCCGCGCGCCAAGCCCGGTCCACGCGAACAGGGCCGGCGCCAGCAGCGTCGCCCAGAGCGTGGCGACCCCGGCGGCCAGCGCCTGCGCCCGCACCGCCTCCGGGCCCGCCCGCATGGCCGCCAGGTAGGCCGCCGCGATCCCGGCGAGCCCGATCGGCAGCCTCGCCGCGCGTCGCCCCGCCGATCCCGAGCCGCCGTCGAAGCGCAGCCAGCGGGCCTCGGCGAGCAGCCCCGCGACCATCCCCACCGCGATCCCCACCGCGCCCCACTCGTGCTCGTTGTCGCCGATCACCCGGGTGGAGGCGAGCGCGGCGGCGGCGGCCAGCGCGCCGGCCGCCGCGAACAGCCCGAACGGGCGGTCCTCCGCCCACGCGCGCACCCGGGGCCAGATCCACCGGAAGGTGAGCAGCAGGACGGCGGCGCAGGCGAGGCCCCCCAGCACGTCGCCCAGGAAGTGCACGCCCAGCCCCAGCCGGGACACGGCGACCGCCAGCACCGCCAGGGCCGCCACGGCGGGGTGGACCCTGCCGAACAGCCAGAGCGCCCCCCAGACCACACCGGTGGTGAAGACGTGGCCGCTGGGAAACGAGCTGAGCGGGACCTGCTCGTAGACGACGATGGAGGGATGGGCCGGGCGCGGCACGTGGAAGAGCCGGTTGAGCACCACGTTGACCACGCCCTCCACGGCGAGGGCGCCGGCAAGCGCGTACGCCGTCCGCCGCCCGCCCGTCCACACGGCGATCCCCAGCCCCAGGACCACCCCCCAGTTGGAGCCCAGCAGCGACAGCAGCCGGAAGATCGGCACCCATTCCCGCCCGAGCGCGCGCTGGACCGCTGCGATGGGCTCGGGGCCGAAGAGAAAGTCCATGGGAGGCGCGGGTTCGGGACGGAGTGGACGGCCGCCGGGGAGCGGCGGCCGTGCGGAATGCGGGCGCAACCGGCGTTCCACGGGCGCCCCGCGGGGGCGGGATGCCGGCGCGCCGTTGACACCGGGGCCCGGCAACGGATAATTTTCACGTTTGCACCCCGCGCGAGCCCACGCTCCCGCCCGGACCTTCGGGCGGGCCGGCGTGTACCCGGCGGGGGCTTCCGCCGGACCCCGGCCCGCCCGGAGCCGGGCGCCCACACGCCCACGTCTTCCCCGGCCGCGCCGCTCCACGGGCGCCGGCCGAACCACCGATACAAGAGGTCCTATGGCTGCCCCGTCCGTCGCCTCCTCCCGCACCCGCACCACCGCCTCCGTCACCGACGACGACGTGGTGATGGTCCGCGCCCTCCAGCTCTCCACCTGGGCGCGCAGGAACGCGCGGGTGGTGATGGGGATCGCCGCGGTGGCCCTGCTGGCCGTGGCGGCGTACCTGTTCTACGGGTACCAGAAGCGGCAGAGCGAGGAGCGGGCCTCCATCGCCTACTCGCAGGTGGAGCGGACGGCGCTCTCCGGCAACGCGACGCTGGCCCAGCGCGACCTGCAGGACTTCATCCGCCGCTTCGACGGCACGGTGCAGGCCGACCAGGCCCGCCTGCTGCTCGCCAAGGTGCACCTGGACGCCGGCAAGGCCCGGGACGCGGTGACCGTCCTGGAGGCGGTGGACGAGGGCCCGGGGACGCCGGTGGGCGCGCAGGCGGCCATGCTGCTGGGCGCGGCGCAGAACCAGGCCGGCAACCGCCAGGCCGCCATCCAGAGCTACCTGCGCGTGGCCGACGCGGCGGAGCTGGACTACGAGAAGGAGTCGGCGCTCTCCGAGGCGGCGATCCTGCGGCAGGAGGGCGGCGACTTCGCCGGGGCCGCGGAGCTGTACCGCCGCCTGCGCGACATGGCGGAGGAGGGCTCCCCCGAGCGTACGGTGTACGAGATGCGCCTCGCGGAGGCCGAGGGGCGCGCGCTGGGCAAGTAGCCCGCGCGCCCCGGTCCATCCACCCGCACCCCGCCTCGCGTTGACCCTCGCGGCGCTCGCCTCCGTCCTGTTCGAGATCCCCTTTCCGCGGCTGGACCCGGTGGCGCTGGACTTCCCGGGTCCCATCGACGTGCGGTGGTACGGGCTCGGGTACCTGGCCGGCTTCTTCGTGGCCTACCTGATCCTGCGGCGCCTGGCGCAGCGCGGCTTCCTGCGCATGGAGCCGGACGCCGCGGGGGACCTGATCACCGCGCTGGTGCTGGGGGTGATCCTGGGCGGGCGGATCGGCTACATCCTGTTCTACGACTTCGCGGACTTCGCCGCCAACCCGGCGCGCATCTTCCGCATCTGGGAGGGCGGGCTCTCCTTCCACGGGGGGCTGCTGGGGGTCATCGTCGCCACCTGGTGGTTCACGCGCCGGCACAAGATCCCCTTCTTCAACCTGGGCGACGGGCTGGCGCTGGCGGTCCCCTTCGGGATCTTCTTCGTCCGCGTCGCCAACTTCATCAACGGCGAGCTGTACGGGCGCCCCGCCGGGCCGGACGTCCCCTGGGCGATGCGCTTCCCCACGGACCCGGAGGCGCTGCGCGCGCTGGGGCTGGAAGGGCGGGGGATGCGCGACCGGGAGGAGGCCCTCCAGGCGGCGTACGACTCGGGCGCGTGGGACGCGGTCGCGGCCCAGGTGCCGCTGCGGCACCCCTCGCAGCTGTACGAGGCGCTCACCGAGGGGCTGCTGCTGGGGCTGATCCTGTGGGGCGTGTACGCGCTGACCCGCAAGCGGGGGATCCGCCTGCCGGACGGCACCTACGGGGGGATCTTCCTGCTGGGCTACGGGGTGTTCCGCAGCTTCGTGGAGCTGTTCCGGCAGCCGGACGCGCAGTTCCGCGACGCGGGCGACCCGCTGGGGACGGTACTGGGCCCGCTGACCATGGGGCAGACGCTCAGCGCGCTGATGATCCTGGGCGGGCTGGGGATCCTGGTGTGGAGCTGGCGGCGCGCCCAGGGCGGCACGCCGGCCCGCGTGGCGGGGTAGGGATACCCGCACCTCGCGGCCCCGCCGCGGCAGCGCCCCCGCCCGTCCGAGCGCCGCGCCCGGGGGCGGGGGCGTCGCACTTTCCGGAACTGGACGAAGCGCACGACTGAAATGGGAGCAGGACACCACCACCACGGACACGGCCACCACCACCACGGGCACGGCACCGCCGGCGCGCGCAACCGCCGCCGCCTGGCGATCACGCTGGGGCTGGCCGCCACCTACCTGGTGGCGGAGGCGGTGGGCGGCTGGCTGGCCAACTCGCTGGCGCTGCTGGCCGACGCGGGGCACATGCTCTCGGACGTGGCGGCGCTGGCGCTGTCGCTGTTCGCCATCCGCATCGCGCAGCTCCCGGCCACGCCGCAACGCACCTACGGCTACCATCGCACCGAGATCCTGGCCGCGCTGGCGAACGGCGCCACGCTGATCGCCATCTCGCTGCTGATCTTCGTGGAGGCGTTCCGCCGCATGGCCGAGCCGCAGCCGGTGGCGGGCGGGCTGGTGATGGGGATCGCCGTGGGCGGCCTGGCGGTGAACGTGGCCGGGCTGCTGCTGCTGCACGGCGGCAAGGACGAGAGCCTCAACGTGCGCGGCGCCTGGCTCCACCTGCTCACCGACGCGCTGGGGAGCGTGGGCGCGATCCTGGGCGGCGCGGCGGTGTGGGCGTTCGGGTGGTACTGGGCGGACCCGGCGGTGTCGGTGCTGATCGGGCTGCTGGTGATCTGGTCGGCGTGGCACCTGGTGAAGGAGAGCGTGGGGGTGCTGCTGGAGGGGACGCCGCCGCACATCGACGTGGCGGAGGTGCGCGCGGCCATGGCGGAGGTGGACGGGGTGGAGGAGGTGCACGACCTGCACGTGTGGACCATCACCAGCGGGATGGAGGCGATGAGCGGCCACGTGGTGGTGGGCGGCGACCTCGCGCTCCGGAGCAGCAGCGAGGTGCTGGCCGAATTGCACCGGCTGCTGCACGAGCGCTTCGGCCTCCACCACATGACCATCCAGATGGAGACCCCGGAGTTCCGGGCGCGCTGCGAGGCGTGCGCGTGAGGCGGGGCACACGAAGTGCGGAGGGTTCCCGGCCTGCTGCCGGGGGCCGGAGCGCGGACAACCCAGAACGAGGTGCGGCGTGACGCAGAGGATCCTGCTGGCGGAGGACAACGAGGACAACCGGACCATCTACCGCACCATCCTGGAGCACTCGGGCTACACGGTGGTGGAGGCGCAGGACGGCGAGGCCGCGGTGCGGCTTGCCGCCGAGGAGCGGCCGGACCTGATCCTGCTGGACATCTCCATGCCGGTGCTGGACGGCTGGGAGGCCATCCGCCAGATCCGCGAGCTCCCCGACGTCCCCCGGGTGCCCATCGTCGCGCTGACCGCCCACGCCCTGCAGCAGGACCGCGCCAAGGCGGTCGCCGAGGGGTTCGACAGCTACCTGGCCAAGCCGGTGGAGCCGCGGCGGGTGGTGGAGGAGGTGCGGAGGCTGCTGGACGGGGGGACGGACAGGGAACAGGGAACAGGGAACAGGGAATAGCCTGCGAACGGCAACGG
>DASVQR010000248.1:0-52215 GCA_036389055.1 Longimicrobiaceae bacterium
CTCACGCACTCACGCACTCACGCACTCACGCACTCACGCACTCACGCACTCACGCACTCACGTTCCCGCTATCTTCGCTGCCTCGCCGTGTCCGCCGCGCCCGTGGCCGGCGCCACCCTGCCGGCCGAATCGGCGGCCGTCGCGCGCTGCGCGGCTTCCTGGCGCTTGATCACGCGGCTGAGGCGGGCGCGGGGCACCTTCCAGGTCGGCGGCTTCCAGCCGCTCCGCTCCACGGGGGACGGGCCGCCGGCCTGGGGGCGGAAGGCGGGGAGGTAGCGGTCGTACTGGGAGCGCGGGTTCCACAGGGCCCAGCTCTTGAGGCCGGCGTCGTAGGTGGCCTGGATCTGCTGGCGGAGCTCCGCCGGGCCGTACTCCACCGTCGGCTTGATCCAGGACGCCGTCTGCGCCTCCAGCCACGGCATGATCTCCGCCACCGGCTTCCCCGAGCGGCGCACGATCTCCGCGCGCTCCACCCCGTCCTGCATGGAGATGCGGATGAACTCGTACGGGTGGGCGTTGGGACGCTGGAAGCCGTAGAAGCCCGCGTAGTAGTGCGACGGGTAGACCATGGGGAGCACCACGTCGGCTTCCTGGACCACCTTCTCCCAGTTCTGGCCGATCCCGGAGTCGCCCTCCAGGTGGGTGATCAGCCCGAACACGTCCGCCGTCACCGGGGCGCCGAACTCCCTGAGCTGCTCCTTGGAGTAGCGGATGAAGGCGGCGATGTTGTCCTCGCGCGAGACCCCGTTCGATCCGGGGAACGCCATGGTGCGCCGCCGGGCCTCCACCACGTCGGGGAAGCGCACGTAGTCCCACTGCACCTCCGAGAACCCCATCTCCAGCGCTTCCCGGGCGATGGCGATGTTGTAGTCCCAAACCGTGCGGTTGTACGGGTTCACCCACGGCTTGCCGTTCTGGTCCTTCCACACCCCGCCGTCCACGTGCTGGATGGAAAGGTCGGGGCGCTTCTCCGCCAGCATCCGGTCCTTGAACACCACGATCCGCGCGATCGGGTAGATCCCGTGCGCCCGGAGCGAGTCCACCAGCTCGGGGAGCCACTTGGAGCCCGGCCGGGCGTCCGCCCCGATCTCCTTGGCCAGCGCGATCCCCGTGGAGTCGTGCACCAGGTAGGTGTCCGACTCCTTGATGTCCACGATGAAGGCGTTGATCTCCGTCTCGTCCGCGATGCGGATCAGGTCGCGCATCCCCTGGCGCCGCCCCGCCGCCCACCCGTTCACGTACAGCGCCCGCACCGAGTCCGGCCGCGCCACCCTGCCGACGCGCCCCCGCCCGGACGCCGCGCTGTCGGCGCGCTGACCGCCGGCAGCGGAATCCGTACGGGCCTGCGCTCCACCCTGTTCGGCGGCGGCGCGCGGCGTGGACTCGCCGCCGCACGCCGCGGCGCCCAGCGTCAGCAGCAGCGCGCCGGCGAGCAGCGGGACGCGTGCGCGGACGGTACGCCGCGTGGACGGTGCGGGAGTGTGGATGGGGTGCTTCAAGGGCTCGCGGGGTTGGGCGGCGTCTCCGCGGAGCGGAGGGCGCGGTGCGCGGGAAGGGGATCGTGCGGATGGTACGCGGACGCGCCGCTTTTGTGCCCCGGCAAAACCCCGCACCCGGGTGAGGGATTTCGGCCCGAAGGGGCGAGACCGCGCGGCTGTTTGCGCGGGCTCGCCTCCGTTACGCACGGTTGTATCGTGCGTTACGGAGCCGAAGCCCGACCCCGGCGCCAGCCGGGGGCACGCCCAAACCCGCCGTTCAAAGCCGTTGCCGTTCCAACCGAACCGGGAGCAAAAAGAGCCGGGCCCGGGCATGCAGCCCGGGCCCGGCCCCATACGACCAGAAGCCGAGATTACGGCTGGGTGGTCGTGGCGCCGGCGGCCGTGTCGGTGGTCGCCGGGGCGGTGGTCCCCATCGCCATCGTGTCGGTGGTGGCCGGGGCCATCGCCATCGTGTCGGTGGTCACCGGGGCGGCCGGCTCGACCACGGGAGCGGTCGCGTCCGCCGCCGGGGTGGTCTCCTCGGTGGTGGCCTCGGAAGCCTCCTCGCCACCGCCGCAGGCGGTGAGCGAGACCATGGCGGCGACGGCGAAGATCGAGAAGAAGCGGTTCTTCAGCATTGCGGTGTTTCCTTCAGGGGTAAAGAAGTGGGGCCCGCACGGCGCGTGCGGGCCCCGGACTGCCTGCCGCGCTGATTACGGGCGGGCGGTGGTGTCGGCGCCCGTGGTGGTCGTGCCACCGGCCGCCGCGGTGTCCGAGCCGGCCTGCATGGTGTCGGTCGTCACCGTGGTGTCCGCCGTCACGGTGGTCTGGGTGACGGTCGCCATGGTGTCGGTCACCGCGGTGAGGGTGGTGTCCGCGCTGACCACCTCACCCTCCTGCGACTGCTGCTCGTCACCGCCACCGCAGGCGGCGAGGGCGGCCAGACCGGCGACGGCGAAGATCGAGAGGCGGTTCTTCAGCATGGGATCCCTCCTGGGCGTTTTGATCCGGTTTGCGGCCGGGGGGATCCCGGCCCGAGCTTTCCGTGTCGCCGCGGCGCTTCCGCCGCGGCACGGGCCCTTCTCAAGGCAACGGGTGTGCCGAACCCGGCCCGCGCCCCGCCGTTGTGGCGGAAGTCCGCGCCGCGCCTTATCTTTCGGGGGTCCGGGGCTCCCGGGGAGACCGTCCGGAAGGCACCGTTCGGAACGTTCGCGGGTGTTCAGTGAACGGGCCCGTCTGTTCAGTGAACACTCCGGCCCCACCCGGAACCCGCTCCACCAGGAACGCGCGTGGCACGATTCAGCAGCCTGTCGCGGGGCCTGTCGCTCCGCACCAAGGTGTTCTTCCTCTTCGCGGGGGCGGCGCTCCTCATCGTGGTCCCCACGCTGGGGCTCATCGCGCGCGCGGTGGAGCAGCGCGTGTACCAGCGCACCACGGAGGAGCTCGCGGACGCGGCGATGGTGCTCGCCCGCAACTGGAGGAGCCGCGACGAGGACCTGCTCTACGAGGCGGCGCTCCGGGCCGAGTCGCAGGGGCTGGTGGCCGCGCTCCAGGCGCAGGACACGGCCTGGGTCCGCGGCATCCTGCGCCGGCGCCCGGGGCGGGGCCGGGTGATCCTGGCGGCCGACTCGGCGGCGCGCCCCCTCTTCGGCCCCTCGCTGGACTCCGCCCTGCTGCGCAGCGGCCACGGGATCGGCTCCATCATCACGGTGCCCGACTCGGGCCAGGCGCCCATCCGGGTGGCGGTGTACCCGGTGTGGGGGGACAGCGGGCAGGTGGGGATCGTGGGGGTGGGGATGCGGCTGGACACCACGGCGGTGGGGGAGCTGAAAAAGGACGTGACCGGCGCCACCGACGTCGCCCTGATCGTGGGCGACTCCATCATCGGGAGCACGCTCCCGGACAGCGTCCGGCGGGGGCTGCGGGACACGGAGATCCGGGGGCTGGGGAAGACCGGCTCCACCGGGCGCGTGGACCTGGCCGGCGCCCCGTACCAGTACCAGGTCGCGGCGCTCCCCACCCGCGGCGTCCCCGCCGCGGCCGTCCTCCTGCGCCCGGTGGCCAACGAGCTGAGCGTCGTCCGGGGGATCGTCAGCTCGCTGATCGGGGTGGGGTTCGTGGCCATCCTCCTGGCGCTGGTGCTGGCGCTGGTGGTCGCGCGCATCGTGGCGCGCCCCGCGCAGGTGCTCGCCGAGGCGTCGGCGCGGCTGGCCCGCGGCGACTTCCGCGCCCCGCTCCCCCCCGCCTCCGGCGACGAGGTGGGGCAGCTGGCGCGCGCCTTCGCCGAGATGCGCTCCGCCATCGCCGAGCGCGAGGCGCGGCTGCGCTCCGCCCAGGCGGAGATGATCCACCGGGAGAAGCTGGCCGCCATGGGCCGCCTGGTGGCGCAGCTCTCCCACGAGATCAACAACCCCATCTACAACATCCAGAACTGCCTGGAGGCGCTGGAGCGGCGCGGCGACCCGCGCGACCCCAACCGCGAGTTCCTGCTGCTGGCCCAGGAGGAGCTGGCCCGCATGGCCTCGCTCACCCGGCGCATGCTGGACCACAGCCGCCCCATGTCCGACGCGGCCGCGCCGCTGAACCTGAACGGCACGGTGCAGCGGGTGCTCGCCCTGGCCGGCCCCGAGCTGACGGGGCGGGGGGTCCGCGTGGACACCTGGCTGGAGCGCGGCCTTCCCTCCGTGGTGGCCCACCCGGACGCCATCCAGCAGGTGCTCGCCAACCTGGTGAACAACGCCATGGACGCCATGCCGGAGGGCGGCACGCTGCGCATCTCCACCCGCACCGCCGCCGACGCCGTGGAGGTGGCGGTGGAGGACACCGGCTCCGGGATCACCGAGGACCAGCTCCCGCACATCTTCGAGGCCTTCTACACCACCAAGCCCGGCGTCCGCGGCCTGGGCCTGGGCCTGTTCGTCTCCGAGGGGATCATCCGCGGCCACCGCGGCCGCATCTCCGTGGAGAGCCGCCCCGGCGCCGGCAGCCGCTTCACCATCCGCCTCCCCCGAGAGACGCTGGACGAGGCGATCGCGACCGGGGAGCGCGAGGCGGCGGAAGCGGTGGCTTGAACGGCAGGGAACAGGGAACAGGGGACAGGGAACAGCCTGCAACGGCAACGGCGGCCCTCACCCGGCTCGCTTGAGGCTCGCCACCCTCTCCCAAGTCTGGGAGAGGGGACAACTGCCGGATATCCAGGTACGGCAAACAGTTCTCCCCTCTCCCGCTTGCGGGGGAGGGGCCGGGGGAGGGGGCCTGCCGTCGCGTGAGGGATGCGAGCCCGAAGGGGCGAGACCCGGCGGGGCGGTTTCCGCCGGGGCTCGACTCCGTTACGCACCGTTGTTTCGTGCGTTACGGAGCCGCAGCCCGACCCCGGCGCAGCCGGGGGCACGCCCGAATCGCAGTCAAGAATCGCAGGTAAACCATACATGGCGACGACCGAACGCATGGCAGACACGCCGCGCATCCTGATCATAGACGACGACCGCGCCTTCCGTGTGGGCACGGGCGCCCTGCTCGCGGACGAGGGCTACCAGGTGGACGCCGCGCCGGGCGGGGACGAGGGGCTGGACCGGCTGCGCGACGACGACTTCGACCTGGTGCTGCTGGACCTCAAGATGGAGGGGCGCACCGGGCTCTCGGTGCTGGAGGAGCTGCGCCGCGGCGGCAACGACGTGCCGGTGGTGATGCTCACCGGCTTCGCAACGGTGGACAGCGCGGTGCAGGCGCTCAAGCTGGGCGCGGACGACTACGTCACCAAGCCGTGCGACAACTCGGTGCTGCGCTCCAAGATCCGCACCATCCTGGCCCGGCGGCAGCCGGTGCTGGGCGAGGGAGCGGCGCGCATCGTCGCCACGGGGAGCCGCATGAAGGAGGTGCAGCGCTCGATCGCCCGGGTGGCGCCCACGGAGAGCACGGTGCTGCTGCGCGGCGCCACGGGCACGGGCAAGGAGCTGGTGGCGCACGCCATCCACGAGGAGAGCCCGCGGCGGGGCAGGGCGTTCGTGGCGGTGAACTGCTCGGCGCTGGCGGAGGGGCTGCTGGAGTCGGAGCTGTTCGGGCACGCGCGCGGCGCCTTCACCGGGGCCGTCGCCGACCGCAAGGGGCTGTTCGAGGAGGCCAACGGCGGCACTCTGTTCCTGGACGAGATCGGCGACGTCAGTCCGGGGATGCAGGCGCGCCTGCTCCGCGTGCTCCAGGAGCGCGAGGTGACGCGCGTGGGCACCGCCCGCGCGGTGCCGGTGGACGTGCGCGTGATCGCGGCCACCCACCAGGACCTGGAGGCGCGGGTGGAGGAGGGGCGCTTCCGCGCCGACCTGTACTTCCGCCTCAAGGTGTTCCAGATCCGCATCCCGGAGCTGCGCGACCGCCCCGAGGACATCCCCGCCCTGGCCGCAGCGGCGGTGGGGCGCTGGAACGAGCGGGTCTCCAACCCTACCCGCCGCATCACCGGCTTCTCGGACGACGCCATGGAGACCCTGCAGGCCTACGACTGGCCCGGCAACGTCCGCGAGCTGATGGCCTCCGTGGAGCACGCCTGCATCGTCTGCGACGGCAACCGCATCCTCCCCTGCCACCTCCCCGAAGAGGTGCGCGAGGGCGCCTCCGCCGAGCGCAAGCCGGACGCCGAGGAGCGCGCCGCCGCCGCCAACGGCGAGACCGGCCGCCGCTACCAGGCGTCCGCCGGTCCCGAAGCCGAGCGCGAAGCGATCCGCAAGGCGCTGGAGGACGCCGCCGGCAACCGCACCCGCGCCGCCGCGTTACTTGGGATGGGACGGACTACGTTGTGGCAGAAGCTCAAGGAGTACGGGTTGTAAGCGATTCGTCGTCGGGTTTGGCGGGCCGCTCCGGAACCAGGCCAAACTGCCGGCCTGTTTCCTACGCGGGCTCCGGGAACCCCGCGGTACTGCTGCGGGTTTCCCTCCGCCGGAGGGAGCCAGCCGAAACTGCCCGGCTGTCTCCCTCCGAACAGATTTTGGGGGATACTGCGGGAACTGCGAACGGCAAGAGCCCTTCTCGGGATTGCGCCGCACGCTGTTCGCGCACCCTGATGTCGGGATGGCTCCGCGCTCAATCCCTTGAGAGCAGCGCATCCCAGGCGATTGGGATCGGCTGCGGGGCGAGGAGCACACGCACGGGGCCCACGCCGGCGACTTCGAGGGGAGGCAGCTCCGGGATCTGCCGCCGGAGCGCGTCGGCCCGAGCGAGCGTTTCACCGCCGACCCTCACCCGGGCCACGGCTTCCAGCGGCGGACCGGACGACGCGGACGGATCGAGGTTGGGAGTCTCGCCCGCGATGGCGACGATCCGGCGTCGCGCGAGGTCGGGGACCTGGAACTCGTCCGCGTAGAAGTCGCTCAGGGCTCGATCGAGCAGCGGATCGTTCAGCAGAGGCTCGCAGAAGACGACCAGCCTGCCGGGTTGTCCGTCAGGATCCCGAACGAGCAGTGCAGCGGCTCCGCCGGGGAGGGGGCCCGAGTGCCCGGTGAGCATCGGGCTCGGCCGGCGGTGCACCTCCATCCAGCGCTCGAACACCGCGCGCTCGTCGGGCAATTCGCTTGGCCGACCCCGCTCATCCACCCCTGGGCCGTGTTCCAGGCCTCCGGCCCATTCTGTTGGCCCTGGAGCCCCGGTGGGCTCCGTCGGATCGAAAGGGCCTGGAAGCACCACGGCTACCCGCGCGCGAAGGGGAGTGGCTCCTGTTTCGTTCTCCGGTGTCATCTCTTCCACTCCGCAGGACCGGTACTCGCGATCGAGGAGAAAGTCGGGTCGATCAGTCCCCCTCCCAGTACATGCTTTCGATCACCGCACCCCGCAATTCCTTCACGCCGTCCGTCTCACAGTCGGTCGGGAAGAGGTACCCCCGGCCACGAACCCAGTGCCGCCGCCCGTCGATCCAGGCGTGGACAAGGAAGCTGTAGTGGTACACGTAGGAGGTGGAGGACACGAGTGAAGCGGGTCCTTCGTGCTTGTACAGCCGGTCCGGTTCCCGCTCCCACCAATAAAGCGTCTTGACGGATGGCGGGCAGACCTTGATCTCGGGCTCTGCCGTGCTGTCCTGGCAGTCGGGATCCCAGTCGACGGACGAGTCACAGGCACCTTCCGGCGGGGTTGGAGATCCCCCGCCCCCGATCGGTGTCGGATCATCGGGCGGGGGTGGCGGCGGGGGCGCCGGCGCCGGATCCGGAGGAGGAGCCACGACGACGATTCCGGTGAGTGGGCAGGGGGTTTGTTCGCCGGTCGCCGGATCCAGCGCGGTTTCCTGCTGATCTTCCACGCAGCCGGTCGGCACCGTTAAACTGTCTTCAGGTAGCGCCAGAACGCTATCCACCTGCGAGTTCGAGCGAACCGGAAGCCCCGGTAGCGGTGTAGCTGGCGACGGGAGCAGTGCGTCCTTGCACGAGGTAAGACCCGCCGCAACCAAAATTGCCAGAAGGACACTTCGGATTCGGGCTGCCATACGCGCTCCGGGTAGCGGAGGAACAATGGTCTCGGTGGTATTCTTAAACAGGATAAGCCCGAAATAACTGATCGTATTGTGTAGGTATATTGTGCGGTCCGTCAAGCATCTCGGAAGGTACTGCCGAGATCCCATTCCGCGCAGGTCCAGAGATCACATCTGCCGCGTCAGAACCCGTCCTCTTCGCGCATTGCCTCCCTGGACGTGTCCCTGCCGGACGCACCCGCCGTCCACTGCGGAGGACGGCGGAAATCCCGGCCCACTGCCCCTGAAAAGCCAAGTCGTTGCTCCGCAAAAGCATCGAAAATCGACGAACCACGGTACGGCCGATGCCCTTGCCCCCCGCGCCGAACGAACAAGGCCGCATCCCATCCCGTCTGGAGACACCATGAGCATCCCCGCACGCATCCGGTCCCGTTCCATGGCCGCGCTCGCCGCCCTCCTCCTCGTCTCCGGCGGCTGCGCCCGGCAGGTGACGCGCATCGCCCCCGAGCAGGCGGTGGACCTGTCCGGCCGCTGGAACGACGTGGACAGCCGCCTGGTCGCCGAGGAGATCATCCGCCAGAGCTTCGAGGCCTCCGCCGGGCAGAGCTGGGCCATGGGCCACGCCCAGGCGCACGGCGGCCGCAAGCCCACCGTGATCGTGGGAACCATCCGCAACCGCAGCCTGGAGCACGTCCCCGTCTCCACCTTCGTCAAGGACCTGGAGCGCGCCTACCTGCGCAGCGGCCAGGTGCAGGTGGTGGCGTCGCCGGACGAGCGCGAGGAGGTGCGCGACGAGCGCTTCGACCAGCAGGAGTTCGCCGCCGCCGACAGCCGCGCGCGCATGGGCCGGGAGCGCGGCGCGGACTACATGCTCCAGGGCGACATCGAGTCGGTGGAGGACCGCGAGGGGCGGCGCAGCGTGGTGTTCTACCAGGTGGACATGACGCTGGTGGACCTGGAGACCAACCAGAAGACCTGGGTGGGGCAGCACAAGATCAAGAAGTACGTGTCGCGCCCGCTGGTGCGCTTCTAGGCTCCCGCCCACGACCCACCCGAGGAGCCACAGATGAACAGGATCCTACTTCTTGCCGCCGCCGCGCTGGCGGCCTCCGCCGGCGCCTGCGCGCCCAACGTCCGCCCGCTCCAGCCGGTGATGGAGAACGGCGCCGTGCTGGCCCCCCAGAGCGAGACCGACGCCCTGGTGGACCGCGCCCGCGTGGCGGGCGAGATGGAGCGCGAGCGCCTCGCCGAGGAGCGCGGCAGCAACGAGGCCGCGGCGCTCGCCGCCTGCACCGGCCGAACCTGCGACGCCCTCGCCCGGGGCGAGGTGGCGCTGGGGATGACGGAGGCGCAGGTGCTTGCCGCCACCCGCACCACCGCCGGGGCGTGGGAGTCGCGCGGGAGCAGCCGGGCCCTGGTGATGACCGGGCGCGACGAGCGCTCCGGCCCGCGCGACGCCGTGGGCGAGATCGCCTACCTCACCCTGCAGAACGGCGCGGTGCGCGGGATCACCTACCGCGAGCCGCAGGGCTTCCGCACCGTTGCCACCCCCGCGGACGCCACGCTGCGCGGCGTCGCGGCGGCGCGCGCGGAGGCGCTGCTGCGCGAGGGCGACGACTTCGCGGCCCGCGGCGACCTGGCCGGCGCGCTGGACCGCTACGACCGTGCCGACGTGCTCCGCGCCGACGACCCGGAGACCACGCTCCGCATCGCCCGCGTGCTGGACAAGTCGCTGCGCCCGTACGAGGCCGAGCTGCGCTACCGGATGTTCCTGCACCAGATGGAGCTGGAGCGCATCCGCGTGACCGGCGAGGCGTACGCCCGCTGGGCCGCGGCAATCGCCGAGGCGCGCGACCGGGTCGTCGTCCTGGACCGCAGATGAGGACCCCGCCCGCGCTCCTGCGGACGGCGGCCGGGGCCGCGCTCGCCGCGGCACTGGCCGGGTGCGCCGCGCGGAGCCCGTTCCCCGACCGCCCCGCGCCGGAGTCGCTCCCGGAGGGCTCGCCGCTGCGCAGCGCCACGCTGGCCGAGGGCGACGCCTGGCTCCGCCACCACCTCATGGCCGGGGACGCCGGGGCGGCGCTGCGGCTGCTGGACGCGGGGGCCCGCACCGCCCCGCGCGACGAGCTGGTGCGCCGCCTCCAGCTGGGGGTGGTGCTGCACCAGGCCGGGCGGCACGCCGAGAGCAACGACGCGCTGGAGTGGGCGGAGCGGGAGGCGGAGAACCGCTTCACCCGCAGCGCGGCGCGGGCGGCGGGATCGGTGCTGGTGAACGACGGCATGCTGGAGTACCTCCCCTCGCGGGCGGAGCGGGCGATGATCCCGTACTACCGCATGCTCAACTACCTGGCGCTTGGCGACCGCGGCGAGGCCACGGTGGAGGCGCGCAAGGCGGGGGCGCTGCTGGACGGGCGCGGCCCGGGCGAGGGGTGCGCCGGGGAGGCGTTCCTTCCCTGGCTGGCGGGGATGGTCTTCCAGGCGGCGGGGGAGCGCAACGACGCCCTGGTGTCGCTGCGCCGCGCCCAGCGGGCCGCGGACGGGTGCGCGGGGGAGGGACTCGCCGAGCCGCCGGGGCTGGGGGCGGACCTGATCCGCGCGGCCACGGAGCTGGGCGTGCGCGAGGTCGCCGACTCCGCGCGGAAGCGCTACGGGCTGGGGCCGGCGGCGGCGGGACGCGGGGCGGAGCTGGTGGTGGTGGTGGAGCACGGCTGGGTGGCGCACCGGGCCGGGGAGGACGTCCACGTCCCCGTGTTCCCGGAGGACTTGGAGGGCGACGGGGACGGCGAGGCGGTCGCGCGGGTGAGCGCGCGGCTGTTCCAGAACCTGGCGGAGCAGGCCTCGTACGGCTCCGCGTTCGACGACCACCCGGCGGTGCGCTGGGCGGCGACGCTGGGCGGGGCGCACGTGCTCAAGTTCGCCTGGCCGGTGCACCGCCTGGAGGCGAGCCGGCCCGCCGAGGTGCGGGTGCTGGTGGACGACTCGGCCTCGGCCACGGCGGCGGTGGAGGACGTGTCCTCCGGCGTGGTGCGCGACTTCGAGGGGCGCCGCCCGTGGGTGCTCACCCGCGCGGTGGGGCGTGGGGTGGTCAAGTTCCTGGCCGCGCGCGAGGTGGAGAAGAAGGCGGAGAAGGAGGGCGGCGACGTGGCCGGGTACGTGGCCGGCCGGATCGCCAACCTCGCCGGCAACGCGCTGGAGCAGGCGGACACCCGCAGCTGGTCGCTGCTCCCGGACCGGATCTCGCTGGCCCGGCTGTCGCTTGCCCCCGGGGAGCACCGGGTGAGGATCGAGGTGCAGGGCGGGGCGGGGGAGGCCCCGGACACGCTGGAACTGGGGACGGTGACGGTGCGGCCGGGGGAGCGCGTGTTCCTCAGCCGCCGCGTGTGGGGCGCCGAGGGTGGCGACCCGGAGCCGCTGCGGCGCTGGTACCGCCGCGGCTTCGCGGGCGGCTACGACCCGCGCTGGGCGGCCGACCTGGAGCTTCCGGCGACCCGCTCCCCGGAGGCCGCCGGCGCCATGCACGTGGCCGGCGACGCGGCGCAGCCCGCCGGGCGCGCGCGCCCCGAGCCACAGGTCTCCGCCGGGGCAGCCGCGGAGGCCCCCGCGCACGCCGCCGCCGTGCAGGCGGCGACGCCCGCGCGGAGCCGCCCGGAGCCCCAGCCCCGGGATCGCTGAACCGGCATCGTCCGGGAAAACCGGAGCGCCTCCCCGCCACGCGGCCGGGGGGGCGCTCCGCTTGCGGCCACGGCGTCCGCTCCTGATAATGAGCCCCGCCGCCCGTTTCTCTCTCCCGCCCCCCTCCCACTCCTCCCCGGAGGCCCCATGCTGATCCCCCGCTACTGGTCGCGCGCGGACTCGCAGGCGACGACCCCCGCCGGCAGGCGCGTCCACTTCCACGTCTGGCGCGGGTCGCGCTCCGATCCCGCCGAGGCGGAGTCGCTGGCGCGCGAGGCGGTGGGGCGGATCGCATCGCGGATCGAGCGGGGGGAGGGCTTCCCGGAGCGGTACGCGTACGGGGACCGGCCGCTCCGCGAGGAGGTGGTCCGCGAGTTCCCGGGCGCCACGGACGACGCACCCGACGCGGCGCTCACCCGCAATTCCTACGGCGCGCTGGTGCTGAACGCCGCCCGCCTGTTCTTCATCGACGTGGACGTTCCCCGGCCCCGGCCCGCCGCCACGCCCTCGCCGGTGTGGGCGCTGCTGGACCGGCTCCTGGGCCGCCCCGCGGCGGAGGCGCTGCCGGGAGCCCTGCGTCCGGTGCTGGAGGGGATCCTCGGTCCCGCCTCGGCCAGCGCGCCGGCGGACCCGGCGGGGGCGGCGCTGGAGCGGCTGCGCCGCTGGATCGCGGGGCACCCGGACTGGCGGGTGCGCGTCTACCGCACCCACTCGGGGCTGCGCTACGCGGTCACGCACGCCCCGTTCGGTCCCACGGACGCGGAGGCCCTCGCCGCGATGTCCGCGCTGGGGGCCGATCCCCAGTACGTCCGGCTCTGCCGGGCGCAGAAGAGCTTCCGGGCCCGCCTGACCCCGAAGCCCTGGCGCGTGGGGATGGAGAACCCGCCGGTGCGCTTTCCCTACGAGGGCGGGGACGAGGGGACGATGCGCGAGTGGGAGGCCCGGTACGCGCGCGCCTCCCAGGGGTTCGCGACGTGCGCGCTGCTGGAGGAGCTCGGGAGCGGCGCCGAGCACCCGGACGCCGGCCCGCTGCTCCGGCTGCACGACGAGCACGCGCGGGTCGGCTCGGGGCTCCCGCTGGCCTGATCCCGGCAAAGCGAAGCGCCCCCCGGCGGAACCGGGGGGCGCTTCGTTTATCTGCGCGGGACGGACTCAGGCCCACGGGGTCACATCCCGCTGAACGGGGTGAACAGCTTCACCATCAGGATGGGGACGCCGGGGATCGCCAGAATCCCGATGATCCAGAGGATGATCTCCCAGGTGGCGTACTCGTCCTGCGGCGGGTCCGCGTCCTGACGGATGTTGATGTCAGCCATGGTTGCTCTCGGGTGTCGCTTCTGCACGGTGGATCGCCCGCCGGCCGCGGGACCGACGCATATGATATCAGCCGCCCGCGGGCATGTCCAGCAGGACGGCCTCCGCCGGGGGCGCCGACGCCTCCGCGGCGCCGTGGAACCCGCGCCCCTCCTCCGCCAGCCTCCGCAGGAGCGGTGCCGGCGCGAAGCGCTCCCCGAGGCGCGCGGCCAGGTCGTCCAGCGCGGCGCACACGGCCGCGAGGCCCAGGCGGTCGGCGTAGAAGAGCAGCCCCCCCTCGGCCGCGGGGAAGCCCAGGCCGAGCAGCGCCGCCAGGTCCACCGCCTCCGCCGTGTCCACCACGCCTTCCTCCAGCGCGCGGGCCGCCTCCGCGACCATCGCCAGCAGCATCCGCGAGCGCATCTCCGCCGGGTCGGGCTCCGCGCCGCCGGTCTTCACCGCGCCCCGCAGCATCTCCGCCGCGCGCGGGGACGGGCGCGGCTCGCCGCGGTCGTAGCGGTAGAAGGTGAGCTCCTCCTCGCCGCGACCCCTCGTGAGCACGTCGAGAAGCGGTGCGGGCCGCATGCGCTCCCCCAGCTCCGCCGCCAGGTGGCGGGACAGCCGCGCGACCCGGGCGATCCCCAGCTCGTCGGCCAGGCGCAGCGGACCCATCGCCATCCCGAAGCCGGTCATGGCGCCGTCCACCCGCGCCGGGGCGGCGCCCTCCTCCAGCAGGCGGAGCGCCTCGCCGACGAGCGGGATCCGCAGGCGCTCCACCAGCAATCCCGGGGCGTCGCGAACCGCGAGCGGCGTCCTGCCGGCGCGGCGCACCAGGGCGAGGGCGGCGGCGGCGGCGGCGTCGGAGGTGGCCTCGCCGCGCGCCACCTCGGCGAGCCGGCCCCACGCGACGGGCGGGACCCAGTGGATCCCCACCACCCGCTCGGGACGCGCGCACGCCGCCTGCACCCGCGACACGCCCGCCGCCACGCCGGTGGTGACCAGCAGGCAGTCGTCGCGCACGTGCTCCTCGGCCTCGCGCAGGGCGGCGCGCCTGCGCTCCGCGTCGTCGGGCACCGCCTCCAGCAGCACGTCCACCGTGCCGAAGCCGCCGAAGCCCAGCGTCCCCACCACCGCGGGCGCGCGCTCCTCGGCCTCTTCCCGCGGGAGCCGGCGCTGCCGCCCGCCCTCGTGGAAAAGCGCGCGCAGCCGCTCCAGCCCGGCCAGCAGCGCGGCGTGGCGCGTCTCGCGCAGCCGCACCGGGATCCCGGCCGCGGCGAGCAGGTAGGCGACGCCCGTGCCCGTGCGCCCCGCTCCCAGCACCGCCGCCCGCCCGATCCCCGCCGCGGCGGCGGTCCCGCCCCCGCGCGCCGCCTGCCGCACCCCGAAGGCGTGCAGCAGCCCGCGGGCCTCCGGGCCCGCCAGCAGCTCGCCCAGCGCCTCCGCCTCGCGCTCGAAGGCGCGCTCCAGCGGGAGCGCGATCCCGTCGGCCACGGTTTCCAGCGCCCGGCGTGCCGCGGGGTTGCCGCCCTGCGCGCGAGCCAGCTCGCGCCGCAGCCGCGCGAACACCAGCCGGCGCCCGGGGGCGGTGTCCTCCACCAGGCGGCGGGCCACGCCGCGGCGGGCCCCCGTGCGCAGCCGCCCCCGCCGCAGCCGCTCGTCCACGAAGCGCCGCACCGCCGCGTCGAAGCCGTCGGCGGCGAACACGGCGTCCACCAGCCCCAGCCGCTCCGCCTCGCGGGCGTCCACGGCGCGGCCGCCGACCACCAGCTCCAGGGCGGCGCGCACGCCGATCAGGCGGGGGAGGCGGACCGTGCCGCCCAGCGCGGGGACCAGGCCCAGCTGCACCTCGGGGAGGCCGAGGCGGGTGCGGGGGGAGTCGGAGGCGAGGCGGTACGAGCAGGCCAGCGCCAGCTCGGCCCCGGCGCCCAGGCACGCCCCGTCCACCGCGGCGAAGGTGGGGACGGGGAGCTGCTCCAGCCGGCGGAGGACGGCCTGGCCGCGGCGGGCCTGCGCCGCCCCCTCGGCCGCGTCGCGCACCCGGCGGAGCTCCTCCAGGTCCACCCCGGCCACGAACACGCCGGGGCGGGCGCTGCGCAGCACCAGCGCGCGCAGGCGCCCCTCGCCGGCAAGCCGCTCGGCCTCGGCGAGGAGCGCGTCGAGCGCTTCCAGGGTGGCGCGCGACAGGAAGTTGGCGCGGCTCCCCGCCCGGTCGAAGACCAGGGCGGCGACCCCGTCCTCCCCCGGCTCCAGCCGGAGCGCGTCGGCCCCGGCGCCGGCCGTGTCCATGCGCGTGGGGCTCAGCCGCGGGCCAGGCCGCGGAAGAAGTGCGCGGCCACCTGGGGGGCGGTGGGGACGAGCGGGCGGGAGTGGTCGCCGAGGAGCCACTCCAGCTCGATCTCCTCGATGGCGCCGATCAGCATCCGGCGGGCGAGGGGGACGTCCACGTCGTCGCGGATCGCGCCCTGGGCGCGGCCGCTCTCCAGCAGGTCGTCGATGGCCGCCGCGTAGGAGCGGAGCACGTCGCGCACGGCCCCGCCGTAGAACTTGCTGGACTGCCGCGACTCCAGGAGCAGCACCGTTGCAAGCGCAGGCTGCGCCTCGATGCTCTCGAACTGCAGGCGGATGAAGGACGCGAGCCGCTCGGGAAAGGGCGCCTCGGCGCGGAGCACGTCGCGCACCGACTCGCAGAACTCGTTGACCCGCTCCCGGAACGCGGTCAGCAGCAGGTCGTCCTTGCCCCCGAAGTACAGGTAGATGGTGCCCTCCGCGACCCCCGCCCCCGCCGCGATGTCGCTGATGCGCGCCGCGAAGAAGCCGTGGTCCGCGAACTCCCGCACCGCCGACTCCAGGATCTCCCTGCGCCGCGCCTCGCGCTGTCCGGTGAGTGAGGGCTCATTCATGGGGGAATGATAGTCGCCGGTCGCCGCAAGCAGCAAGGCCGGACCGCACTTGCGGTCCGGCCTTGCCGTGAAAGTCGCCGTCGTTCACGATCGTCGCGGACGCCAGCACCACCCCGCGTGAGGGATTTCGGCCCGGAGGGGCGAGACCCGGCGGGGCAGTCTCCGCCGGGGCTCGACTCCGTTGCAGACGGTCGTTTCGTCTGCTACGGAGCCGAAGCCCGACCCCGCGTCAGCGGGGGCACGCCCAACCCTGCCGTAACGACTCTTTAGAACCCCGGCTGCACCCCGAACTGCCAGTGCCAACCACGGTCACGCTCAAACCCGTTGACGTAGTCGATCTCCAGGATCAGGTAGCCGAACACGTTGATCCGCCCGCCCACCCCCGCGCTGGTCAGGATGCCCCGCTTGCTGAGGTCGTCGAACAGCCCCCGCTCGAACACCACCTCGGAGTCTTGGTCCCACACGGTCCCCGCGTCGAAGAAGGCGAACCCCTCGATGGGCGGCAGCCCGAACGACGACCCCAGCACCACCTGGCGGATCAGCGGGAAGCGCACCTCGGCGTTGACCACGGCGAGCCGGCTGCCGAACAGCCGCTGGGCCACGTCGCAGTCGCCGTCGTTGGCGAACTCGCCGCTGGTGCACCGGCTGTACGCGTCGTAGTAGCCGCGCATCAGGTACGACTGCCCCAGGTACAGGTCCTGGAAGAGCCGCGCGCCCTCCCCGTCCTGCTCCGCGTTCCTGCCGTAGCGCCCGAAGTGCATCCCGCGCACCGCCAGGGTGAAGGGGCGCAGGAAGAAGTAGCGGCGGTAGTCGGCGAGCGCCTGGGTGAACTGCACCGTCCCGAAGGTGGGGGTCACCTCGAAGCGGTAGCGCTGCCCCGCGAAGGGCGAGGTGTACCCGGTGAGCGAGTTGTCGTACACCAGGGCGGCCGAGCCCTCCACCAGGTTGTAGGCGGCCTCGTAGCGGGGGTCGTCGAACTCGCGGTACTCGGTGGGGCCGGTGATGACCGGCTGCCCGTTCTGCAGCTCGAACGGGGCGCTGATCTCCTGCACCTGCGCGTCCTGCGAGATGCGCCGCGCGCCCGCCGCGAACTCCACCCGCTGCACCGGCGAGAAGGGGTACTGCGCGAGCCCCTGGATGCTGGTGTCGAAGTAGCGGAAGCGGATCAGCTGCTCCTTGACCCGCATGTCCGTCTGGTCGTAGCCGCCCGCCCGCGCCAGCCCGATGTACGGGAGACGCTGCGCCGCGGCGCCGTAGTTCCAGCGGTGCTTGCGGTACAGGTACACGGTGCTGAAGCCGATCTCGTCCAGCTGCCCCTGGGCCTGCACCGCGCCGAACACGGTGTGGTAGCCCAGCACGTCGCTGAAGATGCCGGCGATGCCGCCGTACACGCCGCCGCGGGCGAAGGCGCTCCCGGTGGACACGCCCACCTGCGGCTGCCCCAGGTAGTCCAGCGAAAGGCGCGCGCCGTACCCGCCCGTGGCCCACGCGGCGCTCTCCGGCGGGAGGCCGGTGGTCTCGTCGGAGAGCAGGGCGCTCACCCGGTTGAACGCGGACTCGGTGGGCCGGGGCGCCGGCGGCAGGTACGCCGCCAGGGGCGCCAGCGGCCGGGGCGCCGCCCCGGCCGAGTCGGCCACGGCCACGCCGGCCAGCTCGCGCGGCTCGGTGAGCGAGTAGATGTTGTAGCCGCCCCGCTCGAACGCGGTGAAGAGCAGGCGGTTGCCCGTGCGCGCGGTGGAGATGGCGGGGCTCAGGTCGGTGATCCCGCTGACCCCGGTGAACAGGTCGGTCACCCGGCTGAGCGCGCCGCTGGCCAGCTCCACCCGGTAGATGTTGGAGATGCCGGTGCGGTTGGAGACGAAGTACAGCGAGCGCCCGTCGCTGGACCACGACGGGTTGATGTTCTTGCCCCAGTTGCCGCCGGCCTGCTCGGCCTCGGTGGGCGACTGCATGGCCGGGATCGCGCGGATCTCGCCGCTGGCCACGTCCATCAGCGCGACGCGGTAGGCGCCGTACACCAGCCGGGTGAGGTCCGTCCCCTCGCCGCGGTCGGTCACGAAGGCGATGGTGCGGCCGTCCGGCGAGTAGGCCGGCTGCATGTCGGCGTGCCGGTCGTTCGTGAGCTGCCGGGCCGTCCCGGTCCTCACGTCGATCGCGTACAGGTCGGTGATCCCCCCCTTGGTGCCGGAGAACACGATGGTGGCCCCGTCCGGCGACCAGGTGGGGTTGGTGATCTCGCTCACCCCCGGGACGCTGTACTCGCGCACCCGGTCCGCCCCCGGGACGGTGATGATCACCAGCACGTCCGCGCCCTTGCGCAGCGCCGAGAAGGCGAAGCGGTCGCCGCCCGGCGCCCAGGTGCCGGCGGAGTTGATGTAGCGCAGGCTCCCGAAGTGCGGGTCGAAGGCGGTGCCGCGCTGCAGGCGCTTGACCACTTCGCCGGTCTCGGCGTCGGCCAGGTACAATTCCACGTCCAGGAAGTCCAGCTCGGACAGGAAGGCCACGTAGCGCCCGTCGGGCGACACGGCGGGGGCCAGGTTGATCTGGCCGCCCTCGCGCCGCTGCGTGATCAGCGGCCGGGCGATCTCGCGGGCCTCCTTGCGCTCGTTGAGGAGCGGGAGGTAGGCGCGGCGGATGGAGGTGTGCCAGTCCTCGGAGATCTCCTCCAGGTCGGTGTTGAGGATGCGCTCGAAGGCCTCCTCGTACGGCACGCCCTGGCCCACCTGCTTGAGGATCTGCCCGACCACCGCGTCGCCCCAGCGCCCGCCGACGTACGCCCACAGCGCCTGTCCCCAGCGGTAGGGGAAGTAGCGCGGGCTGTACGTCATCTGCTCGATGGTGGGGATGTCGCCGGTGAGCGCGGCGTCGCGCACCCACATGGCGGTGTGCGGGTCCACGGGCCCCACCGACAGGTACTCGGCCATCCCCTCGGTGAACCAGAGCGGCACGCTGAGCCGCCGCGCCGCCGCCTCCAGCCCGCCCGCCCCGCCGCGCCCGAAGCCGGCGATGTCGTACTGGAAGGCGTGCACCATCTCGTGCCCCAGCACGTGGTCGGTCTCCTCGTACGACCCCGCCAGCGGCATCACCACGCGCCTCTTGAACGCCTCGGTGAAGCCGCCGGTCCCCTCGCTGATCTCGCCGCCGGTGGTGACCGTCTGCTGGAACTCCGGGTGGCTGCCGTACAGCACCAGCGGCTGCTTGTTCTCGAAGCGGTGGTCGATGATACGCGACAGCCGCGAGTACCAGCGCTCGGCCATGCGCGCGGCGTCGCGGGTGGCGACCTGCTCGGAGGGGTAGTAGTAGACGTCGAAGTTCTCGGTGCGCAGCACCTGGAAGTCGAAGGTCTCGTACTGGACCTTGTTCCGCCCGAAGTACTGGGCCGACAGCGAGGTGCCGTGGACCGCGGCCGCCGCCAGCGCGAGCACGAGCGGGGTGACGAGGCGTGACGCCGGGGATCGGGGTGCGGTCATGGGTCCTCTGCCGTCCGGGATGGGGGTTCCTGGGGACTCGGTGCTCGGTCCTTCCTTGCAACATCCTGCGCGCGGCCCCTGCGCGCCAGGACCCTCACTGCACGTGCCCTGCGTGGCCGTGCTCCGGTCCGGGGGAAGACGGGGGCGACGGGGCTGCCGGGAGAGGTGGAGACGAGCCGGCACGGCCCACGCGCGAGGCGGGGCCGGGGGTCCGGTGCGCCCTGTCGCTTGTTTCGGTGCCGAACGCGTGAAAACGCAAGGATCGCGCCGGGTCCGGGGCCCTCCGCGGGGGCCCTGCGCCGCACCGGTTTCGCCGCCTCGCGCCCGTGTGGTCCGCGCCTTGCTCCGCACCAGCCGGCCCCCGAGTGTACCGGCGCGCTACATCGCCGGGCGGACCCCGGATCGTGGAGCACCGTGGTGGAGCAGACGGACGAAGCACGGCCGACCCCGGCCGACCGCGAGGCGAGCGCGAGCCACGCCCTGCACGAGTACCGCGAGCGCCGGCGCCGCCGCCGCGCCGAGGACACCTACTTCGGCAGCTCGGACTGCATGCTGTCCAAGACGGAGCGCGAGGGCGGCGAGAGCGACCTCACCAGCCGCCGCGTGGAGATCATGGAGGCGGCGCAGCAGAGCGGGATGCCGCCCGAGCTGGCCGAGCTGCTGTACGACGTGGCCCGCGACGAGGGGCTGGACCCGGCCCTGGGCTACGAGCTGGTGCGCTGCGGGCTGGGGGTGTGCCCGCCGGACGACGGGCTTTCCAACGCCCCCATGCAGCCCACCACCGACAAGTACCGCCCCGAGTGGCTGGACCCGGCCGTCCCGCCGGACACGCTGCTGCGCGAGCGCATGCTCCGCCTGTCGTTCCGGCGCCTCCTGTCGCTGCTGGAGCGCCACCCGGAGGTGGACGACGCCTTCCGCGCCTTCGCGCGGGAGCCGGACGTGGGGTACCTGGGCTACTAGGCACCGGGGTCCCGGCCGCGTCCCTGGCGCGGCCGGCGCTCACCCGCAAGATTTGGTGTACCGCGCGCACCGCGCGCAGGATCCACCCGAGGAGAAAGCCTTGTCAGACGAAGCCGTCGACGTGCCGGAAGTGAACGAGAGCGATGCCCCCACCTTCGCGGGGCTCGGCCTGAGCGCGGAGGTGCTCGCCGCGCTGGACGCCCTGGGCTACGAGGAGCCCACCCCCATCCAGACCGAGGCCGTCCCGGTGCTCCTGGAGGGGCGCGACGTGATCGGCCGGGCGGCGACGGGGACGGGCAAGACCGCCGCCTTCGCGCTCCCCCTGGTGGAGAAGGTGCAGCCGGGGGTGCGCGGGGTGCAAGGGCTGGTGCTGGCGCCCACGCGCGAGCTGGCGGTGCAGGTGGCGGAGGCGGTGCACAAGTACGGCAGCCGCCGCGGGATCAGCGTGCTGGCGGTGTACGGCGGCCAGGCCATCGACCGGCAGTTCCGGGAGTTGCGCCGCGGGGTGAGCGTGGTGGTGGGGACGCCCGGCCGCATCCTGGACCACATCCGCCGCGGGACGCTGGACCTGAGCGCGGTGCGCTACCTGGTGCTGGACGAGGCGGACGAGATGCTGGACATGGGGTTCATCGAGGACATCGACGCGATCCTCGAGGAGACCCCGGCGGAGCGGCAGACCGCGCTCTTCTCGGCCACCTTCCCGCCGCGGATCGCGGAGCTGGCGCAGCGCCACATGCGCGACCCGGCCCGCATCACGGTGCGGGCGCCGGAGCTGGAGACGCCGCTGGTGCGCCAGGTGGCGTACACGGTGGCGCGCCCCTACAAGCTGGAAGCGCTGGGGCGCATCCTCGACGTGGAGGCGCCCACCTCGGCGATCATCTTCTGCCGGACGCGCAACGAGGTGGACGAGCTGACGGAGGCGCTCACCGTGCGCGGCTACCACCCAGAGGCGCTTCACGGCGGCCTCAACCAGGCGCAGCGCGACCGGGTGATGAAGCGCTTCCGCGACGGCTCGGCGGACCTGCTGATCGCCACCGACGTGGCGGCGCGCGGGCTGGACGTGGAGCACGTGAGCCACGTGGTGAACTTCGACATCCCGCAGACGCCCGAGGTGTACGTGCACCGCATCGGGCGGACGGGGCGGGCGGGGCGCGAGGGCACCGCGGTGACGCTGGTGCAGCCGCGCGAGCACGGCCTGCTGCGCGCCATCGAGCGGCTGGTGCGGCAGCCCATCGAGCTCGCGCGCATCCCCACCATCGCGGACCTGCGCACGCGCCGCCTGGAGCTGCTGCGCAGCGCGATCCTGGAAACGCTGGAGGAGGACGAGTTCGACCGCTACCGCGAGCTGGTGCAGTCGCTGGCGGAGCAGCACGACCCGCTGGACGTGGCCGCGGCCGCCGCGAAGATGGCGGCGGACGCCACCCGGGGCGAGGAGCCGGAGGAGGGGGAGGACATCCCCCAGTTCGAGCCGCGCCGGGGCCAGGACTCGTTCGACGACCGCCGCGGCCCCCGGGGCCAGCGGGACCGGGCGGAGGGCCCGCGCCGCGGTGGCGGCGGCCGGCGGGCAGGGGGCGAGATGACGCGCCTGTACCTGAGCGTGGGGCGCCGCCGGGGGATCAAGCCGGGCGACATCGTGGGCGCGATCACCGGCGAGGCCAAGATCCCCGGCGACGCCATCGGCGCCATCGAGATCGCGGACCAGTTTTCCCTGGTGGAGGTGGCGGAGCAGTTCGCGGAGCAGGTGATCCGCGCCATGGGCCGCGCCAACATCAAGGGCCGCCCCGTGGGGATCCGCCGCGCGCGCGACGACTGACGCTCGCCTGCTCCCGGACGCACGCAGCGGGGCCGCGGATTTCGATCCGCGGCCCCGCCGTGTTTCTGTCGCGCTTCGACCGGGCTCCGGGGGTGGTGGTCGGCCGGGGGATGCTGCTCCGGGGGAGCCGAACTCGCCGGCGCTCCGCCTGCGCTTTCGGGATCACGCTGGCTTCGAACATGACGTTCCCCCTGCGCAGCCTCCCCCAACCTCCCTGTGCAGATCTTAGAACGACGCGAAATTATTCTCCAAGATTGGGAAGGGCGGCGTGCCTAGCTAGGCTCAAACGTTAGATCAGGAGATCATGAATGCCAAAGTCAATCTGGGATTCGGCAACCAAGGTGATTTTTGAACATGGGCTCACCTTTCGGAAGGTCAATCACCTTTGGATGTGTTCTACGGCTGAGCAGCCGGCAAGTGGCGTTGCGCCAGCAGATTTTGTGTCATTGAGCGACTTTCGACCTGTATACATTGAACTTGTGCATCCGACCCGGCCGCTTATGTACTTGCTTTCGCAAGACACCGGTAGAGTCCTCGATCTTCGGATATCCGACACCATTTATAAACGCGAATGGGATCGGTCGAATTACAACAGGCATCTTCAGATCGTCAACGCTGAGTATTGCCTCGGGCTGTTGCTACACCACTGCAAACGCTTAGCCGAGTTCTATTCCTCAGCGCTTGAATTTTGGTGCTCTCAGCACCCTGATGGCGTTGATCGGTTTGAGGCAGGAGGACACTTTGAGATTTATTATGCGTTCGACGACGCGGTAACGGCGAGTATGCGTACTCTCGATAGCTTCCGTCCGATGCTCTGGTACGGCTTCGGTGAAAAGGGTCAGATGCCGCGCAGCTTTAAAAAGCTTACGGTCTCTGATGCAGGCCACCTTCCAGAGGATATTAAGCTCGCGATTCATGCGATGGAGGATGTCGTAGACAAGGCCAAGGAGTATCGCGACTGTATTCAGCATTACTTCTCTCCTGGCCTCCGTACGAACTTCGCCGATGTGCAGAAGGTGGGTATTGGCTTTTGGACGTTGACAGCATGGCTGCCAGATAGCGCAGAAACGCGATCACCTTTGAGCTTTTCGTACGACCAACGTACGGATGCTCTGCGATTTGCCTGGACTGTTCTGGATCGAATAGTGGGCCTCTTCGAAGTAATTGCACGGCACGTTGCGCCCGAAGCTGCCTGATGGTGGCAGCGCCGTAGGTGTGAGATATCCATCCGGTTCTACAGCGGACGCCAGCGCGGGCCCCGCGTGAGGGATGTCGGCCCGAAGGGGCGAGACCGCGCGGCTGTTTGCGCGGGCTCGACTCCGTTGCAGACGGTCGTTTCGTCTGCAACGGAGCCGCAGCCCGACCCCGGCGCTAGCCGGGGGCACGCCCGAACCAGCAGTCAGGGACGCTGGACGAGAACCCAGACGCTCTCGGTAGCCGTGCTGTAGAACATGGAGATGAGCACGTCCTTGCGGCGGCCGTCGCGGAACTTGAACTCGTACTCGAAGGTGGTGCTCAGGTCGCGGGTGGCGACGCCCTCCAGGAACTTGCCGTGGAACTCGCGCACCTTGGTGCAGGGCGCCACCTCGTCGAAGAAGCTCCGCCCCAGCGCGGCGGCCTTGTCCATGCGGGCCAGGTCGGACTCGGTCTGGTTGAACTTGAGGACCTTGCCCGACGTGTCCAGCTGGATCATCCCCACGGGGAGGTTGTCGAGCTCCTGCTCGGTGAGCCGGTCGGCACGCTCCAGGACTACCTCGGGCATCGCGGTCTGCTGCAGCATCGGTCGTTCTCTCGGGTGGGGATGGATCGGGCGGGCGAGGAGGTTGGCCCGTGGACAAACTCTGGGCAAACCCTGTGCGCGATCCGTGCGCCCGTTGCGGGGGAAGGACTTGGCGGGCCCGTGTCGGGATCCGTGCGGCGGGCGGCGGCGGTGATCCGCACGCCCGCCGTGCACTTTGCCCGGAGGCGCGCCCGTGCGGTCAGGACGCGAACAGCGGCCGCCCGGCGGCGGGGATGACCCCGGCGGCGCGGCCGCGCTCGAACAGGGCGCGGATGGCCCGCTCGCCCTCGTCGCCCAGGTCGCGGGAAAAGTCGTTGACGTACAGCTCCACGTGCTGCCGCATGACGCTCTCCTCCATCTCCTGGGCGTGGGCGCGCTGGTACGGCAGGGAGTCGTCCGGGTGGGCGAAGGCGTGCTCCACCGAGCGGCGGATGCCGTCCTCCACCGCGCGTACGGCGTCGCCGCCCAGGCCGCGGCGCGCCAGGATGCCGCCCAGCGGGATGGGGTGCCCGGTCTCGCCCTCCCACCACTCGCCTAGGTCGGCCAGGCGCACCAGCCCGTGCCGGGGATAGGTGAAGCGCGACTCGTGGATGATGAGCCCGGCGTCGAAGTCGCCGCGCGCCACCCCGGGCATCACGTCGCTGTACACGGTCTCGACGCCCTCGGCGAGCTCCGGGGCGAAGAGGCGGAGCAGGAGGTTGGCCGTGGTGAAGCGGCCCGGGATTGCGATGCGCTTCCCCCGCAGCTCCTCCACGGGCACCGGCTCGCGTGCGACCAGCAGCGGGCCGCAGCCGCGCCCCAGCGCCCCGCCGCTGCGCAGCAGCACGTAGTCGTCCAGCAGGTACGGGATGGCGCCGTACGAGATCTTGGTGACGTCCAGCTCGGCGGCGCGCGCCAGCCGGTTGAGGGTCTCCACGTCCTCCAGCCGCTCGCGGAAGCGGACCCCCTCCACCCCGACGCGGTCGTGGACCAGGGCGTCGAAGATGAAGGTGTCGTTGGGGCAGGGGGAGTAGCCGAGGGAAAGATCCAGCATCAGGTTACAGGGGACAGGTTACAGGGGACAGCCTGCAACTGCACGGCTGTCGGGTCAGTCGGGCCAGGAGGCGGCCAGGGCGCGGACGGCGCGCTGGGCGGCCTCGGCGGCGTCGCGGATGCGCCAGGTGGACAGGTCGCGGTCCTCCACCCGGTTGCTGACGGCGCGCAGCTCCAGGAAGGGGACGCCGTACAGGGCGCAGACGTGGGCCAGGGCGGCGCCCTCCATCCCCTCGGTGAGGGCGCCGAAGCGGCGGGCGAGCACGTCGCCGCGGGCCGTGGTGCCGGAGCAGTTCGATACCGTGAGCTCGGGGCCGACGTGGGCGGGGATGCCGGCGGCTTCCAGGGCGGCGCGGGCGCGCTCCACGCGCTCCGCGTCCAGCGGGAAGTGGTTGAAGCGGCGGACGCCGTCGCGCTCCAGCAGGGGGATGCCGATCCCTTCCGTGGAGAGCCAGCCGTCCGGCGCCTCCACGCCCTCGTCGGCGTAGACGGCCTCGGAGGCGAGGACGATGTCGCAGGGGCCCAGGCCGGAGGCGGGGTAGGCGCCGGCGATGCCGAAGCCCAGGATGCCCCGCACCGCGCGGGTCTCCAGCAGGGCGGTGGCGCCGTGCGCGGCGTTGGTCTTGCCCATGCCGACGGGGAAGAGGAGCACCGGGACGCCGTCCAGCGTCCCTTCCGCCGCGGGCTTGCGGCCGACCTCCACGCCGCGCGCGTCCGCCAGGGCGGCGCGGAGCCGCGCCGCCTCGAAGGCGACGGAGCAGAGGAGGGCGAGCGGCGGTGCGTCCACGGCCATGCGCGAGAGCGGCGGTTGGAGTGCGGGGCGTCGTGGCGGGGAATCTACACCCGCGCTCCGCGGGCGGGGAACCCGCGGCCCCCCTGCGGCGTCAAAGGGACCACCCGAACCGCCGACCGAACCCGAACCCCCGCGACGATGCAGCCCGGCAAGCTCCTCCCCCTCCTCTGCGTACTGCTCTCCGCCTGCGCCGCGCCCCGGCCGGCGCCGCCGCCCGCTCCCCCGGCCCCGCCGCCGCCCCCGCCGTTCCCGTACACCGTGGTCTGGACCCGCGAGGCGGGGACCGCGCTGCGGCCGGACTCCGCGGGCGCGGCGGCGCCGTCGCTGCCCCACGCCTTCACCCGGCTGGAGGTGCTGCGCTCCGACTCGGCGGCGGTGTACGTGCGCTGCGTGGTGTGCACGCCGAAGTGGGAGGGGTGGGTGGACAAGGCGCGCGTGGTGTTCGAGCCGCGCGCCCCGAACCTGGCCGCCAGCGGCGAGCTGGCGGAGTTCCTGCTGGCGGTGCGCGCCGCCGCGCAGAAGCGGGACATGGCCGCGCTGCGCCCGGTGATGTCCCGCCAGTTCACCCACTCGCTGAACGGCGCCGACGGGGTCCTGGAGGCGGTGGGCCGCTGGGAGCAGGAGGCCTTCCGCCGCTTCGACCGCATCCCCTTCCTGCTGGACCGCGGCGTGGCGAGCCCGGACGGTACCGTGTGGGCCGCGCCGGCGTCGTGGGTGACCGACCGCGCCTACCGCGACCTGCGCGTGGGCTTCCGCCGCGAGAACGGCCGCTGGGAGTGGATCTTCCTGGTGCCGGGGCCGGGGGAGAGCTGAACGGCAGGGAACAGGGAACAGGGAACAGGGAACAGCCTGCAACTGCAAACGGCGCCTTCGCCCGGATGTCCGGGTGCGGGCGCCGTTCGTCGTTGCCGTTCCCATCGTTCCCGCATGCTGTACGGAGGGAGACCCGCCGGCAGTTTGGCGGGGCTCACTCCGGCGAGGTGAGGCAGCCGGGCAGTTTCGGCTGGCTCGCCGAGCCCGCGTAGGAAACAGGCCGGCAGTTTGGCCTGGTTCCGGAGCGGCCCCCCGCACCGGGCTCGCCTCCTCGCGCCTACAGCCGTTTGCGTGTTCTCCCGACAGCACTGTCCAGCTTCGCCCACCTGCGCCGACACGGCCGGAACAGCGATCCTCACGGGTGAAAAGCACGACGCGAGGCGCGCCCGCTGCCGTACGTTTCTTGCATGCGGCAAAAAAACGGTGTGCGGGGCCCGGAGCGCGGACGAAGATGCTTGACGCATCCCCGTGCGGCCGGGCAACTTGGCAACACCGTCCCTCGCGGTACCCTCCACACCCCACAAGGAGGTGCAGAATGGCGTCAGCCCCATCCTTCACAACGGATCGGATCCGCAACGTCGTGGTGGTCGGGCACGGCGGCGCGGGAAAGACCACCCTGGTGGACGCCTGCTGCCACACGGCCGGGACCTCGCGCCGGCACGGTTCGGCCGCGGACGGCACCGCGCTGACCATGTTCACCCCCGAGGAGATCGCGCACGGCGTGTCCATGAACGTCAGCGTGGCCCACGCGGTGTGGATGGACACCAAGATCAACTTCCTGGACACCCCCGGCTACCTGGACTTCCTGGGCGAGACCCGGGCCGGGGTGCGGGTGGCGGACGGGGCGATCTGCGTGGTGTCGGGGGCGAACGGGGTGGAGGTGGGGACGGAGCGGGTGTGGGAGCTGCTCGAGGAGAGGCACCTGCCCACCATCGTGTTCGTGTCGATGATGGACCGGCAGAACGTGGACTTCGAGCAGGTCTTCCAGGACGTCAAGGAGCACCTGAGCGCCCGGGTGATCCCGGTGGAGGTGCCCATCGGCAGCGGCGAGGACTTCCGGGGGATCATCAACCTGTTCACCGAGCGGGCCCAGCTGATCCGGCCGGGCGCGGACGCGGACCAGTTCGAGGAGTCGGAGATCCCGGAGGAGTTCCGCGACATTGAGCACCGGTACTACCAGGAGCTGATCGAGACCATCGCCTCCACGGACGACAGCCTGCTGGAGCACTACCTGGAGGGTGACACCATCTCGCGCGAGGAGGCGCTGCACGCGCTGAAGCAGGCCATGCTGCGCGGCGACCTGGTGCCGCTGTTCGTGGGCGCGCCGAACGAGGAGTGGGGGGTGAGGACGCTTCTCACCGAGATCGTGGAATTGATGCCCTCGCCGCAGGAGCGCCCGGCGGAGCCGGCGGCGGGGCGCACGGGGAACACGGTGGAATTGCGCAGCCTGAACTCGGACCCGTTCTGCGCGCTGGTGTTCAAGACCACCAGCGAGCCGCACGTGGGCGAGCTCACCTTCTTCCGCATCTACGGCGGCTCGCTGAAGAGCGGCGACGAGGTGCTGAACGCCACGCGCGACAAGGCGGAGAAGCTGGCCCACCTGTCGGTGCCGCAGGGCAAGGAGCGGATGGAGACCGACGAGCTGCGCGCCGGGGACATCGGCGTGGTGGCGAAGCTGCGCGACACGCACACCAACGACACGCTCTCGGCGCCGGGGCACCCGCTGGTGCTGGACGGGATCCGCTTCCCGGAGGCGGACATCGCCATCGCGGTGGAGGCGACCACGCGCGGCGAGGAGGACAAGCTGGCGGTGGGGCTGCACAAGCTTCACGAGGAGGACCCCTGCTTCGCGGCGGAGTACAACCCGGAGCTGCGGCAGACCATCGCGCGGGGGATCGGCGAGCTGCACCTGGAGGTGCAGATGGAGCGGCTGAAGCGCAAGTACGGGGTGGAGGTGGCGCTCAAGGCGCCGCGCATCCCCTACCGCGAGACCATCCGCTCGGTGGCGGAGGCGCACGGCAGGTACAAGAAGCAGACGGGCGGCCGCGGGCAGTTCGGCGACGCGCACGTGCGGCTGAAGCCGCTGGGCCGCGGCGACGGCTACCGCTTCACGGACGCGATCGTGGGCGGGGTGATCCCGGGCAAGTACATCCCGGCGGTGGACAAGGGGATCCAGGAGGCGGCCCTGCGCGGCGTGCTGGCCGGGTACCCCATGGTGGACTTCGAGGCGGAGTGCTACTTCGGCAGCTTCCACTCGGTGGACTCGTCGGAGGCGGCGTTCAAGGTGGCCGGCTCCATGGCCTTCCACGAGGCCGCGGAAAAGGCGCAGCCGGTGATCCTGGAGCCGGTGATGCAGGTGGACGTGTACACGCCCGAGGAGTTCCTGGGCGACGTGATCGGCGACCTGAACCAGCGCCGCGGGCAGATCCTGGGGATCGACTCGGCGGGGCGGAACCAGAAGGTGAGCGCGCTGGTGCCGCAGGCGGAGCTGTACAAGTACTCCACCGCCCTGCGCTCGCTGACGCAGGGGCGCGCGACGCACACGCGCACCTTCCACGCGTACGAGGAGGTGCCGCAGCACGAGGTGCAGAAGCTGGTGGAGGCGGCGAAGAAGGAGCGCGAGGAGCTAGCCGCGGCGCGGTAGCGCGGCCGTTCGGCGGCGGGACGACGAACCGGGGCGGCCCCACGGCGGGGCCGCCCCGGTTCGTCAGGGCCGGAAGGCCCTCACCCGGCTCGCTTGAGGCTCGCCACCCTCTCCCAATTCTGGGAGAGGGGACAACGGCTGGATGATGCGGCTACGTCGGCATTTGCGTGAGGGATTTCGGCCCGAAGGGGCGAGACCGCGCGGCTGTTTGCGCGGGCTCGACTCCGTTACGCAGCGTTGTTTGCTGCGTTACGGAGCCGAAGCCCGACCCCGGCGCCAGCCGGGGGCACGCCCGAACCCAGCCGTTCAAAAAGCCGTCATTCCACCACCACCACCGCCTGCATCCCCGGGTGCGGCTCGCAGTGGTACGGGAACCGCCCCGGCTGGTCAAAGGTCCGCGAAAACGAGGTGTTGGGCGAGATCAGCCCCGAGTCCCAGCCGCTCGCGTCGGAGGTGCTGGTGTGGGCCACGGCGTCGCAGTTCACCCAGGTCACCCGCGACCCCCGGCTGACGCGGATCTCCGCGGCGCCGAAGGCGAAGTTGCGGATGCGCACGGTGGACGCCGTGGGGTTGTCGCACAGCTCCCCGGCGGGCGTCTCGGTGACGGTGCTGCGCTCCGAGAAGCACCCGGCCAGCGCGGCGCCGAGGACCAGGGCGGGGAGCAGGAAGCGTCGGATGGGCATGGAGGTCCTCACGGGGCGCGGACCACGACCGTCCCCTTCATGAAGGGGTGCGGCGTGCAGGCGAAGGAATAGGTGCCCGGGGTGTCGAACACGCGCCTCCACGACGCGCCGGGCTGGATCAGGCCGGAGTCCCAGCTGCCGTCCGCAGCGGTGACGGTGTGGGCCATGGGGTCCTCGTTCTTCCACTCCACCGTGGTCCCCGCCGCCACCTCGATGCGTCCGGGCGTGTACGCGAATCCGCGCATCCCCGCCCGGACCAGGCGGGCGGCGTCCTCCGGCATCGGCGCGGAGGGCATCGGCGCGACCGCGGCGGCTGCCCCCGGGACCGCGGCTCCGGCCTCCGCGGCGGGCACGGCGGCCGCCGCGCTCCCGCCGCTCCCGAACCAGCGCTGCAGCGTGAGCGGGATGGTGAACTCGAAGCCGTACCGCACCTGGTCGCCGCCGCGGGAGACGCCCTGGAGCGTGGTGGTGTAGGTGTTGGTGGCCTGGATGGAGAGCGTGTGCGGCGTCTGCGGGATGGCCAGGTGGAGCCCGGCGCTCCACGCCACCTGCTCGCCCTCCCGGCGGTCCAGCAGCGAGGCCACGTCGGCCGCCACGGCCCACCAGCGCCCCATCCGCAGCGTGGCCCCGCCGGCGGCGGCGAAGCGGGGATTCCCCTCCTCGAACGGGTCGGACATCAGGCGCCCGGCGGCGATCAGCCGGAGCGGCCCCTGCCGCCGCGCCACGGACAGCTCCCCGTCCACCCCGTCGGCGGACAGGTTGTAGCCCACCTGCCCGGCCACGTCCAGCGGCGCCCCCTGGTCCTGCGAGAGCGGCTGGTTGCGGGCGAAGAACTCCCACTCGTTGGGGTAGCGCGGCGCAAGCGTGGAGTTGGTGGCGTAGTGCGCCCCCACCAGCGTGCGCGCGGGGAGCCCCGCGGCGACGGTGAAGGTGGGGGTGTTGGACACCTTGCGCTCTGGCGAGGAGCTGGCGGTGAAGCGGTGCATGAAGTTGAAGTACAGCGTGCCGCTCCGCCCCACCCAGTTGGCGGACATGTTCGGGGGCCGGTCCAGGAGCGACTGCGCTTCCGCGCGGCCCGGGCCCGCCGTCGCCAGCGCGCAGAGGCCCGCCAGGTACCACCGCGTGGGCCGGCTCATTGCACCACGACCACGCCCTGCATCCCCATCGCCATGTGGGGCATGCAGTAGAAGGGGTACGCGCCGGGGGCGACGCCCGCGAAGGAGACGGTGTAGCTCTCGCCGGCCTTCATCAGGAGCGGCCCGGCCAGCGGGGACATCTGGCCGGCCATGCCGGCGGAAAGCGCCCGCTCGGCGGCGTCGGGCACCTTTTCCGGGTCGAAGGCCACGTTGTGCGGCCCCACGGACGCCATCACGAACTTCACCTGGTCGCCGCGCTTCACCGTGATCCGCGCCGGGGCGAACTTGAACGTGTTCCCCTCCTGGACCATGCGGACCTGGTGCACGGCGGGGGGACGCTCGGGCGCGAGCATGTCCGCGAAGGACACCGGGAATGCCAGGAGGAGCCCGCCGAGAAGGGTTCTGCCGATCGCCTGCATGCGCGTATCTCTCCGTCAGTGGGTGGGTGTGGGGGCGTTGCGGGAAGTGCGGGTCACTGCACGACCACCTGCCCGCTCATCCCCGAGTGCCGGGTGCAGGTGTAGGGGTAGCTCCCCGCCGTGGGGAAGGTCCGCTGGGCGCTGTTGCCCGGGCGGGTGTCCGGGACGCTCCCCCCCGGCGGGGCGGCGCCCCCGAAGGTGACGTTGTGCGTGGCGCCGGAGATCTGCCACGTCACCGTGCCGCCCCGCGCGATGGTGACCGTGGCGGGGGAGAACGAGGTGCCCGGGGTGGTGACCGTGGTGGTGCTGCCGGAGGGCGGCGGGGGCGGCGCGGCCGCGTCGCCGGTGACGACCACCGTGCCGGTCTTTCCCTTGCTCTCGTGCCGGGCGCAGCGGTAGGTGTAGGTGCCCGGGGTGGAAAAGGTGCGCGAGACCGAGACGCCCCGGTCCGTCTTCGGGATGTTGCCGCCGACCGGAGCGGGGCCGGTGAAGGTGATGTCGTGCTCGTCGTCGGTCATCCGCCAGGTGACGGTGCCGCCCGGAGCGATGGTGACCGCGGACGGGGCGAAGGCGTGGTCGTCGGCGTTCACCGTCACGGCGCTGGGCGCCGGAGAGGCCGGGGTGCCGGGCGCGGCGGGCGTGGTCGGCGCGCCGGGGGCGGGCTGCTCCTGCTCGTCCGGGGTGGTCACGGTCGCCCCGCCGCCGCCGCACGCGGCGAGGGCGAGGCAGGCGAGCAGGAGGATCGTCGCCCGTGGGGTCGTGGATGCTGCGGGGGCCATCTTCGCTCCGTGGTGCTGGGCCGGGTGGCACGGGGATCGCGCGGGAAGGCCGGGCTCGCGGTCCGCCCCGCCGCGGCTCCGGGAGGGCAACACGGGGGCCGCGCGGGCACGCCGGGTGTTTTTGGTGTAAGTCACGGAAGCGCATCTGTTTGCGGGTGGTTCGATGCCGTGGCGGGCCGGCGGCGGGACGGGCGGGATGTCTCGTAACGGGACATCCTGTTGCGTGTCGGGACAGGCGCACGACGGAGGGGAGATGGCGGAGACGCGGGTGGGGATCTCGGGGTGGACGTACCCGGGGTGGCGGGGGATCTTCTACCCGGAGGGGCTGGCCCACCGCCGGGAGCTGGATTTCGCCTCCCGCCGGATGAGCTCGGTGGAGATCAACGGCTCCTTCTACTCGCTGCAGACTCCGTCCTCGTACGCGAAGTGGCGCGACGAGACGCCGCCGGGCTTCGTGTTCGCGGTCAAGGGCGGGCGCTTCATCACGCACATGAAGAAGCTGAACGACGTGGAGGAGCCGCTCGCCAACTTCTTCGCGTCGGGGGTGCTGCGGCTGGGCGACAAGCTGGGGCCCATCCTCTGGCAGTTCCCGCAGCAGCTCGGCTTCCTCGAGGAGCGCTTCGAGCGCTTCCTGGAGCTGCTCCCCCGCACCACGGGGGAGGCGGCCGAGTTGGCGAAGCGGCACGGGCCGAAGCTGGAGGGGCGCGCCTGGACCCGCGCCGACGCGGACCGGCCGCTGCGGCACGCCTTCGAGATGCGCCACCCGGCCTTCTTCGGGCCGGAGTTCGTGCGCCTGCTCCGCCGCCACGGCGCCGCGCTGGTGTTCGCGGACACGGCGCAGCGCTGGCCCTACGCGGAGGACCTGACGGCGGACTTCGTGTACGTGCGGCTGCACGGGGCCGAGCACCTGTACGCCAGCGGCTACACGGACGCGCAGCTGGACTGGTGGGCCGAGCGCATCCGCGCCTGGCGCACCGGCGGCGAGCCCGCGGACGCCCTGCGCGCCTCCACCGAGCCCCCGCCCGCGGCGGCGGAGCGGGACGTGTACGTGTACTTCGACAACGACGCCAAGGTGCGGGCGCCCTTCGACGCCCTGCGGCTGGCGGAGCGGCTGGGCGGCTGACGCCGCGGCCGCGCTCACCCTCGCACCCCCTTCTCCCGGCATGGAACCTCGCTCCGCGCTCCTCCTGGGCGCCACCGGCCTGGTGGGCGGCCACGTGCTGGACCTGCTGCTGGACGACCCGGCCTACGGCGGCGTGCGGGTGCTCGGCCGGCGCCCCGTGCCGCGCGAGCACCCCAAGCTGCGGCAGGAAACGGTGGACTTCGACCGGCTGCGCGACTTCGCGGGGGCGGTGCGGGCGCAGGACGTGTTCTGCTGCCTGGGCACCACCATCCGCGCCGCCGGCTCGCGCGAGGCCTTCCGCCGCGTGGACCTGGACTACCCGCGCGCCGTGGCCGAGGCGGCCGCGCGCAACGGCGCGGAGCGCTTCCTCCTGGTCTCGGCGATGGGGGCGGACGCCGGCTCGTCCATCTTCTACAACCGGGTCAAGGGCGAGGCGGAGGACGCGGTGCGCACCCTCCCCTTCCAGGAGGTGGTGATCCTGCGCCCCTCGCTGCTGCTGGGGGAGCGCGCGGAGAGCCGCCCGGGGGAGGCGCTGGCGCAGCGGGTGATGCCGCGGCTCACGCCGCTGATGCTGGGGCCGCTGCGCAAGTACCGGCCGGTGCAGGCGGCGGCCGTGGCCCGGGCCATGGTGCGGCTTGCAAAGGGCGGCGGGCGCGGCGTGCGCGTGGTGGAGTCGGACGGGATCGAGGCGCTGGGGGGCGAGACTCTTGTGGAGGGGGGAGGGAGGATGTAAAATGTTGGTCGGGGAAATTCGACCAGGAGTGGGCATGGACGAGTACACGCCGAAGGGAAAGCCGCGCAGGGTCCGCGAGGCCCGGTTCGTTCCCGGGGCCGACGAGCTGGTGGTGTCCGCCGCGGAGTTCAAGACGCATTGCCTGCAGCTGATGGACCGCGTGCAGCAGGAGCGCACCGAGGTGGTGGTGACCCGCTACGGGCGGCCGGTCGCCCGGCTGGTGCCGTACGAGGCGGAGGAGGCGGTCTCCCCCTTCGGCGTGCTCCGCGGCACCGTCACCTTCCACGGCGACGTGGTGGCGCCCACGGGCGAGGCGTGGGAGGCGGATGCCTGACCTCCCCGGCCGGGTCCTGCTGGACACGCACGTCTGGATCTGGACGGTGACGGGGGACATGGACCGCATTGCGCCCGCCGCGGTGGAGCAGATCCGCCGCGGCGCGGCGCGCGGACGGCTGCTGGTGTCCGCCATCTCGGTGTGGGAGGTGGCGATGCTCCAGGCCAAGGGGCGGATCGGGCTCGCCGTGGAGCTGGAGGAGTGGGTGCGGCGGGGGCTGTCGGCGCCGGGGGTGCGGCTGGCGGAGCTGTCGCCCGAGGTGCTGGTGGAGAGCACCCGCCTTCCCGGCGCGGTGCACGGCGACCCCGCCGACCGGATGCTGATCGCGACGGCGCGCCGCCTGGGCGCCGCGCTGGCGACGCGCGACGGGGCGATCCTCTCCTACGCGCGCGAGGGGCACCTCGCCGTGGTGGACGCCACCCCGTAGCGGCGCTCCCGGCAGAGCGGCGCAACCCCGCTCTCCCCGGGCGCGTAGTGGGCCGTGACCGCCTCGTTCGCCCGGACCTCTTCCCCCCGCACGCCCCATGAGCACGCCCAGCGAAGCCCCGGCCCGCGCTCCCGAGCGCAGGGTCCCCGCGCCCCCGCCGCCGGCCCCCGGCGCGATCGAGAAGCGCCTCCTGTCCGGGGAGCTGCTTCCGGACCCCAACCTCTTCAGGTACTACGCGATCGCCTCGCTGGCGGCGGGCCCGTTCTTCTGGGCGCCGCTGATCCCGCTGTACTTCCGCTACCACACCATGCGCTACCGCTTCGACGAGGAGGGCGTGTCGATGCGGTGGGGGATCCTGTTCCGCCGGGAGGTGTCGCTCACCTACGCGCGCATCCAGGACATCCACCTGTCCAGCAACCTGGTGGAGCGCTGGCTGGGGCTCGCCAGGATCCAGGTGCAGACGGCGAGCGGGAGCTCGGGCGCGGAGATGACCATCGAGGGGTTCCGCGACTTCGAGGCGGTGCGCGACTTCCTGTACTCGCGGATGCGCGGGGCCCGCCAGGGAGCCCACCCGGCGCTCCCCGCCGCCGCCGGGGACGGGGCGCCGCCGCCCGCCGCAGCGGGCGGCGCGAGCGAGGTGGCGGAGGCGCTGCGGGAGGTGGCGAGGGAGCTGCGCGCGGTGCGCGAGGCGCTGGCCGCGGACCCCGGCCGCGGAGCCGGGCGATGAGCGCCGCGCGCGCCGCGCTGCTCCGCCTGCTGCGGGTGCCACCCGAGCCGCGCGTCCCCGCGGGGGACGCGGGCCCGGTGCGGGTGTTCCGGGCCGGCCGCCGCTACTACCGCTACCGGCTGGTGGTGTGGGGATTCCGGCAGCTGGGGACGCTGCTGGGCCTGGTGGGCGGCATCGTGGGGTTGGGCTTCCTGGCGCGCGAGGTGGGCGGCGGCCCGCTGCTCCTCCTGCTGCGCGGGGTGGAGGCGCTCGCCGTCGTCGGCTTCGTGGCGCAGCTCCCGGTCACCTGGGCCCTGCTGCGGCTGGACTACGAGCTGCGCTGGTACATCGTCACCGACCGCAGCCTGCGCATCCGCGAGGGGATCGCCACGGTGACGGAAAAGACCATGACCTTCGCCAACGTGCAGAACCTCACGGTGAGGCAGGGCCCCCTGCAGCGCCTGCTGGGGATCGCCGACCTAGAGGTGCGCACCGCCGGCGGCGGAGGAGGAAGTGGCGGCGAGGGCGGCACGCACGCCGCGGGCGAGTCGCTGCACGAGGCCCGCTTCCGCGGCGTGGACGACGCCGCCGGGATCCGCGACCTGGTGCGCGAGCGCGTGCGCCGCTTCCGCGACACCGGCCTGGGCGACCCCGACGACGCCCCCGCCCTCCCGTCCGGCGGCGAAGCCGCCGAGCTCGCCGCCGCCCGCGAGCTGCTCGCCGAAGCCCGCGCCCTCCGCACCGCAGCGACCGCCGCGAGGTAGCCCGCCCCACTACCCGCCCCGCGAGAGGGATTTCGGCCCGAAGGGGCGAGACCCGGCGGGGCAGTTTCCGCCGGGGCTCGACTCCGTTAGGCAGCGTAGTTTGCTGCCTTACGGAGCCGAAGCCCGACCCCGGCGCCAGCCGGGGGCACGCCCAAACCCCGCCTTTCAAAGCTTTTCAGCCGTCCTCTCCTCCCCGGCACGGCCCTTGTAAACCCCTTCCCCCTCCATCGACTCACAAGGGGGCAGGGAAAAGGGAATGAGCACGACTGCGGACGTGGCCACCGGAGGCAAGCCACAGAACGTCACCACGGTGTTCATCGGCCTGATGCTGGGAATGCTGCTGGCGGCGGTGAGCCAGACCATCATCTCCCCGGCCATGCCGCGGATCGTGGCCGAGCTGGGCGGCATCGAGCACTACAGCTGGATCGCCGTGTCCACGCTGCTGGCCTCCACGGTCATCGTCCCCATCGTCGGCAAGCTCTCCGACCTGTTCGGGCGCAAGGCGTTCTACGTGGCGGGGATCCTGGTCTTCCTGGCCTCGTCGGTGATCGCCGCCATGGCGCGGGACTTCAACACCTTCATCGTGGCGCGCGTGGTGGAGGGGCTGGGAATGGGGACGATGATGCCGCTGTCGCAGGCGATCATCGGCGACCTGATCCCCCCGCGGGAGCGCGGCAAGTACCAGGGGTACATGGGCGGGGTCTTCGGGCTGGCCTCGGTGATCGGCCCGCTGGTGGGCGGCTGGATCACGGAGCACCTGGACTGGCGCTGGCTGTTCTGGGTCAACCTGCCGGTGGGGCTGGTCGCCCTGGGCTTCATCGTGCCCTTCATGCGCATCCCCCACCAGCGGCGGCCGCACCGCATCGACTACGCCGGCTTCGTCACGCTGTCGGTGGGGCTCACCGCCACGCTGCTGGCCACCACCTGGGGCGGGAGCAGCTTTCCATGGGCCTCGCCCCAGATCGTGGGGCTGTACGCGCTGGGCGCGGCGTCGCTGGGGCTCTTCGTGTGGGCGGAGTCGCGCGCGGCGGAGCCGGTGATCCCGCTGCGGCTGTGGCGGAGCGGCATCTTCACCTTCTCCAACCTGGCGATCCTGTGCATCGCCATGGCGATGTTCGGCTCCATCTACTTCATCCCCGTGTTCGTGCAGGGGGTGATCGGCGCCGGCGTGGCCCAGTCCGGGGCGGTGCTCACGCCCATGATGCTGTCGCTGGTGGTGATGAGCGCGGTGAACGGGCAGATCGTCTCGCGCACGGGGCGCTACAAGGTGCCGGTGCTGGTGGGGATCGCGCTGGTGGGGGCGGGCTTCTTCCTGCTGACGCAGATGGACCGGCAGACCGGCTACGGCGCCATCGTCCGCAACATGGTGCTGATCGGCGCGGGGCTGGGGATGGCGATGCAGACGTACGTCATCATCGTGCAGAACGCGGTGGGCCGCGAGGACCTGGGGGTGGCCACGGCCACCACGCAGCTGTTCCGCTCGGTGGGATCCAGCGTGGGCGTGGCGGTGCTGGGGACGCTGATGACGCAGGGGATGGCACGCGAGGCGGCGGCGCACCTGCCGCCGGAGGCGCTGGCCCGCATGGGGGCGGAGATGGCGGGCGGGGAGGGATTGAACGCGGGGGCGATCCTGGACCCGGCGATCCTGGCGCGGCTGCCGCCCGCCGCGGTGGAGGGGCTGCGCGACGCGCTGGCGGCGGCGCTGCACCCGGTGTTCGTCGCGGGGCTGCCCTTCGTCGGGCTGGCCTTCCTGCTGACGCTGCTGGTCCGCGAGATCCCGCTGCGGCGCACCACCGGCCCCGGCGCCGGCGAGGCCGGCCGCGAGGTGCTCACCGAGCTGGCGCAGGCGGGCGAGGGCGACGACGAGCCGGTGCTGGGCGCGCCGAACCCGGCGTACCGGGGGCGCGCGGGGTTCCTGGGGCTGGTGTACGCCTTCCTGGCCGAGGAGGCGGAGCGCGAGGGGCGCGAGACGCTGCGCGAGGTGGTGGGGCGGCTGGGCGGCGGGGACCTTGCCGAGGGGCGGGCGCGGCTGGGGCGCGTGGGCGGCGCGCTGATGCGCGAGTGCGGCGACGGCACGGGCGCCGCGGCGCCGCCGCCGACCGGCGCGCGGCCGGCGGGAATCGCGCAGGCGGGGTGCCTGGCGGGGCTGGACCCGGTGCGCGAGTTCGAGCGGGCGCTGGCGGACCGCCCGCCGGAGCTGCGGACGCACCTGCGGCAGCTGGTGGAGAGCGCGGGGAGGCGGAGCGAGCCCGCCCTCACCCCGGACGACCTGGAGGCGCTGGAGCGGATCGGGGTGGCGGCGGCGGCCGCGCTGCTGCTGGACCTGGCGGCGCGGCGGAGCGGGGAGGCACACAGCGGGGCGGGGTGAGCCGGCCCTGCGCTCCAGCGTCGGTCTGGAAATCCGGCGCGACCCGATGTAGCGTTCTTTAGCGTACCGGCACCTATTCTCTCGAGGAACGAATGAGCACTGCGAAGGAACGGATCCTCCGGCTGGTAGAGGAGCTTCCGGATGACGCGTCTTCGGAGGAGATCCGCTACCAGATCTACGTGCGCGAGAAGATCGCGCAGGGGAGGGAAGATGCGAGGGAAGGACGATTCGTGAGCGAGGAGGAGCTCGATCGTCGCCTCTCCCGGTTCGACGTTTCCAGCATGCCCGAGTAGCGCGCGGTGCCGTACAGGGTCCGCTGGACTGCCAGCGCCACGGCGGATCTCGAAGCGGCCGCCGACTTCCTGGCCGGCACGTCAGCGCGCGCTGCCTACCAGCTCGTCGTGGAGGCGCGTGCGATGGCGGCTTCGCTCTCCACCTTCGCCGAGCGTGGTCATGGTGTTCCGGAACTGATCGGTGAACAGTTGCGGGAGCGACCGATTCGAGGACACAGGCTCATCTACGAAGTCCTCGGCATGGAGGTGCATGTGCTTGCCTTCATTCACGGCAGACGGCACTTCCTGAGCGCATGGGAGTCACGGGAGCGCGGCTGAGCGTCAGCGGGCCGGGAGCACGAGGCCGACCGCGACGCCGCCTTCCCGACCCGGCCTCACCGCGACGCCGGTGAGCGGGGGCAGGCGCACCCAGCGCTCCGCCCCCACCGCGAAGCCCGCGAGCCCGCCGACCGCGGCGCCGATGGGCGCCCCGCCGAACGCGACCGCCCACAGCACGTTGCGCCCCACCTCGCCGTGCTCCACCAGCCACTCGTCGTCCTGGGCCCCCTGGTACGCGATCGTCCCCACGACCACCGAGCCCACCGCCGCGCCGATGCCGGCGCCGACCAGGGTCGGACGCGTGCGGGTGCGCCCGGCGCCGATCTCCACCGCCTCCACCTCCCCGAGCGGCACCGCGGTCTCGCGGCCGCCGCGCCCCTCCAGCACCAGCGAGTCGCCGCGGACGCCGACGAGCCGCGCGACCCGCCGTCGCGGCCCGAGCGCCGGCGTGTGCACCCGCACCCGCGCGCCCTCCGGCAGCCCCGCGGGGCGGGTGACCGCGCCCGCCGGCGCCAGCGAGGCCAGCGGCACGGTCACCCAGCGCTCCGTGCGGGCGGCGCGATACGCGCCGAACAGCGCCCCGGCGGGGGTGGTGACGTAGGGGAGGGAGAGCGCCAGCACCGTGTTCATCGTCAGGCAGTCGCTGGACGGGCACTCGGGCTCGCGGTTGATCAGCAGCAGCGCTACCGCGCCTCCCACCGCCAGCCCGGCGGTCCCGCCGATCAGCGCCCCGCGAAGGGGGTGGAGCCTGCCGCGGGGCACCTCCAGCCGGCGCACCTCGGGGATCGCCAGCGCGAAGGGCGACGGCTCGCGGCGCGGCTGGAACAGCAGCGAGTCCGCCCGGACGGCGACGATGCTCCCCTGCGCCCGCTCCAGCCCGGGGGCGGTGACGCGCACGCGCTCGCCCGGCTGCACGGACGGGGTCTGCTGGGCGCGCAGCCCGCCGCCGGACGCGCAGAGCGCGGCAAGCAGGAACAGCGGACGCAGGGCGGGTCGGCGGGGGACTCTCAAGAGATATCTCGGTCGGGTGAAGCGGCGGACGGCGCGTCGCAGGGGTGAGACGCCACGCCGACGGGGGCGGTCACGGACCGGCTGCGCGTCAGCGGGCCGGGAGCGTCAGGCCCACCGCCACGCCGCCTTCCCCGCCCGGCGCCACCGCCACCCCGGCGACCGTCGGCAGCGGCATCCAGCGCAGCGCGCCCCGCCTGTGTCCCGCCAGCCCGCCGACCACCGCCCCCAGCGGCACTCCGAGGATGCCACCCACCCACGCCGCGTTCGCAAGCCGGCTGGGACCCTGGGGGTCGCCGCCGGCGGAGGCGAAGCCGATTGCCCCGAACGCGAGGGCGCCCGCCGCCGTCCCGAGGATGAGCCCGCTCCGCGTCGAGGCGGCGCGGTCGCCGCCGCGGCCGACCTCCACCGTGCGCACCGCCCCCAGCGCGACGAGGGTCTCGCCGGGGCCGCCCGGCTCCCGGAGGACCAGCGAGTCGCCGCGGACGCCGACGACGTGCGCGACGACCGGCGGCGCTCCCGGCGCGCTCACCCGCACCCGCGCTCCCGGCGGGAGCGCGGCCGGGAGGGTCACGGCGCCCGCGGAGCCCAGCGACGTCAGCGGGACGGTGGCCCACCGCTCCGTGTCCGCCGCCACCAGCGCGCCGCCGATGCCCCCCGCCAAGGTGGAGCCCGCGGCCACGACGAGCGCCGCGAACGTGCGTTCGATGCCGCAGTCGCCGACGCCGGAGTTGCACCCCTCGCCGGCGACCAGCGCGGCGGCGGCGTAGCCCGCGACCGCCCCGGCGCCGGTGCCGATCAGCAATCCCCGCAACGGGCTGTGCTTTCCCCGGGGCACCTGCAGCAGCGACAGCCGGGGGACGTGGAGCGGGACCGGCGCGTCCGCGTCCCCTGCCCGGAAGACCAGCGTGTCCGCCCGCACGGCGACGACGGTGCCGACCCGCTTCGGGAGGTCGGGCGCGGTGACGCGCACGCGGTCTCCGGGCTGCACGGACGGGAGCCGCTGCGCGCGCAGGCCGTGCGCGGATGCGCAGAGCGCCGCCAGCAGGAGCGGCGGGGCGGCCAGGCGGGAAATCGGTCTGCGGGCGATTCTCAAGTGCGTCCTCAGGTTCCGGGGGATACCACGAACAGCACGCCGCGGTGGTCCGACGCTTCGCCGCCCACGACCTCGGCCGAGCGGCACTCCGCGCCCGGCGGGAGGAACAGGTAGTCGATCCGCTTCTCGGGCGCCTTCGCGGGGAAGGTGAGCCCCGGGCCCGCGCCGCCGCACACCGTCCAGCCGTCGCGCCACCCCGCGCCGAGGACGTCGGCGACCACCGCGCTCTCCGGGGTGGCGTTGAAGTCGCCGCCCAGCAGCACGCGGGCGCCGCGGGCGCGCAGCCCCGCCGCGATCTCCAACAGCGCCGCGGCCTCCTGCCGCCGGAAGGCGTCCTCGCGGGAAGCGTCCAGGTGCGTGTTCAGCAGGTACAGCGGCCCGCCGGGCGCCGCCACGCGGGCGCGGAGCACGCCGCGCGGCTCGGGGGCGTCGCCGGGAAGGTGCAGCAGCGTGTCTTCCGCCAGCGGCCAGCGGGAGAGCAGCGCCACCCCGTAGCCGCCGCCCTGGAAGTCCAGCGCCTTGCCGAACGCGCCGTGCATCCCCGTGAGCCGCGACAGCTCCGCGGCCTGGTCCACCCGCCCGGAGCGCTCCGTGCCCCGGTCCACCTCCTGGAGGAGGACCAGGTCGGCGCGGGTCTCGCGCACCACGCCGGCCACGCGGGCCAGGTTGTCGGCGCGCTCGGCGTCCCTCCCCGCGTGGACGTTGTAGACCAGCACCCGCAGCGGCGCCGCCTCCGGGGCGGGCGCGGGCGCCGGCGCCGCGCAGCCGGCCAGGAGGAGCGCCAGGGCGCCGGGGACGATGGATCGCGCGGGCATCACACCTTGATGAAGATCTGCTTGCGGTAGAACACGTACATCACGCCCACCCAGAACAGCACGAAGCACAGGGCGAAGGCGAGCGACGCGTCGAGCGGGGAGAGCCACGAGGCGAAGGCGTGGTCGTGGATCCACCCCTTGAGCGTGACGTCGCCCGCGGGGCCGGCCCACTTCACCAGGGTGAGCAGGCGCGCCATGATCCCGGACAGGAAGAAGGCCGCGATCGCGTTCACCCCCAGCAGGACGAAGGGAAAGGCCCAGCGCCGCCGCCCCTTCACGTCCACCAGCCAGTAGCAGGCGGCCAGGACCAGGAGCGCCATCCCCGCGGTGAACACCACGTACGAGCTGGTCCACAGGTTCTTGTTGATGGGGAAGAGCTCGTTCCACAGGAGCCCCAGCACCACCCCCGCCGCGCCTCCCGCCAGCATCCCGGCCGTCTTCCGCTCCGGCGAGCGCTCCGAGCGCAGCCAGCGACCGGCGAACACCCCCAGCAGCACCGTCGCCACCGCGGGCAGCGTGCTCAGCAGCCCCTCCGGGTCCCAGGTCTTCGACGACTTCCACAGGTGCGCCGTCCCCAGCACCGCGCGGTCCACCCACGCCGCGAGGTTGGAGTCCGGCTCCAGGCTCCCCGCGCCGTACCCCGGCACCGGCACCAGCTTCATCGCCGCCCAGTAGCCCAGCAGCAGCAGCGCCGCGACGGCCGCCTGCGCGCGCGGCCCGGTGAACAGCACCACGGCCGAGGCCAGCAGGAACGCCAGGCCGATGCGCTGGAGCACCCCGGGAATGCGCAGCGTCGCCAGGTCCAGCTCGTAGAACGGGAACGCCGCCAGGACGAGCCCCAGCAGGAACAGGATCGCCGAGCGCTTCGCCACCTTTCCCATCATCTCCCCGCGCCCGGCGCCCCTGCGCTCCTGCACGGCGAAGGAAAAGGACATCGCCACGCCCACGATGAACAGGAAGAAGGGGAAGATCAGGTCGGTGGGCGTCCACCCGTGCCACTTCGCGTGCTCCAGCGGGTCGTAGACGTGCGACCAACTCCCCGGGTTGTTGACCAGCAGCATCCCGGCGATGGTGATGCCGCGGAACACGTCCAGCGACAGCAGGCGCGAGGGCGGGGCGGCGAGCGGGACGGCCTCCGCGGGGCGCGGGGTCCCGGCGGCGGCGAGCGTGGAGGAGCGCGTCATGGGATCGGCTTCCGGGTGCGGGGCGAAGCACCAAGTTGGGGGCGGGCGCTCGGATGCGCAAAGGCGGCGGCGCGCGGCGGCCCTCGCGCGGCGGGAGCCGTGCGGCCGGGGACTGCCAAGAGGGTTGCCCCGCCCCCCGCTCCCCGCGCATCTTGTCTGCCGCAGGCAGTACCCTCCCGTGGCACCCTCCCTGGCGACCTCACCGTTCCCGGATCCCGATCGATGCAACCCGTACGCACCTCCCTGGCGCTGGCCCCGCTCGCGCTCCTGCTCTGCACCGCCGCGTCGGCGCAGACCCCCATCCGCATGGGCCAGACGGTCTCCGGCCGCCTCACCGAGCAGAGCATGAAGGCGCCCGAGGACCAGTCGTTCTACGACCTGTACACCTACGCCGGCAAGCGGGGCGAGCGCGTCCGCTTCACGCTGCGCTCCAAGGACTTCGACGCGTACCTCAACGTGGGGCGCGCCGACAAGTCCGGCTCCTTCGAGAGCCTGGACACCGACGACGACGGCGGCGGCGGCACCGACGCCCGCGTGGAGATCACGCTCCCGGCCGACGGCGTGTACTCCGTGCGCGCCAACACCCTGAACGCCGGCGACTCCGGCGCGTACACGCTCCAGCTGGAGCAGGGCGTCCCACCGGCCCCGGTGGTGCTCCGGCCCATCACGGTGGGGCAGACGGTGCGCGGCGAGCTGACCGAGGCCGACCCCAAGCTGGGCGACGACTCCTTCTACGACCTGTACACCTTCCAGGCGCGCGCCGGCGACGGCGTCACCGCCACCCTGCGCTCCTCCGACTTCGACGCCTTCCTGGTGCTGGGCCGCATGAACGGCGACGAGTTCGAGGAGATCGAGTCCGACGACGACAAGGGCGGCGGCACCGACTCGCGCGTCTCCGCCACCCTGCCCGCGGCCGGCACCTACGCGCTGCGGGTGAACACCCTGTACGGCGGCAAGACCGGCGCGTACACGCTGGAGCTGGCCCCCGGCGTCGTGGAGGACGACTCCGGCGAGGGCGACGAGCACGACCACGGCGGCGAGTCCGCCCGCACCACCGCGCTGCACCCGGGGGCGCGGCCCATCCGGGCCGGGCGGACGGTGAGCGACTCGCTGCGGGCGAGCGACCCCGAGGACAGCGACGGCACCTACTACCAGGACTGGCTCTACACCGGGCGGCGCGGCGAGCGGATCGTGGTGACGCTGCGCTCCCAGGCGTTCGACTCGTACCTCCAGTTCGGGCGGGCGCAGGACGGGAGCTTCACCTACATGGACGCGCAGGACGACCGCGGGGGCGGCAACGACTCGCTCATGGCGATCGCGCTGCCGGAGGACGGGCAGTACGTGCTGCGGGTCAACACCATGTCCAAGGCGACCGGGCCGTACTCGCTGCTTCTGGAGCGGCTGCGGGGGTAGACGGAGCTGTCGCCGGATGCCGGATGGCCCCGCCGCTGAGTCTCGCGGCGGGGTCTTGTTTTACTGCATCGAACCGCGGGTTCGGGCGTGCCCCCGGCTGGCGCCGGGGTCGGGCTGCGGCTCCGTAGGCGAGCAAACAACGCTCGCCAACGGAGTCGAGCCCGCGCAAACTGCCGCGCGGTCTCGCCCCTTCGGGCCGACATCCCTCACGCGACGGCTCGTTGTGTGTTCGTCCCGGCTCAGCGGGCGGTGCGGCGCTCCACGGCGATGGAGGCCAGGAGCTGGGCCACGGGCACCATCACGGCGATGCCCTGCGCCGAGGGGCCGGAGTCGCCCACCAGCGACATCAAGCCCAGGCCGGCGGCGGTGACGCCCACGGAGGCGAGCGCGCCCAGCGGGTAGCTGCCGCGGCGGCCCTCGGCCACGTGCACGCCCAGGGGGAGGCCCAGCGTCTCACCGACGATGGCGCCGGCGAAGGCCGGCAGCACGCAGATCTCGTCGCCCTCGCACGAGCCGTGGGCGGCAAGGCCGGCAAGGAAGCCCACCGCGCCTCCCAGCGCGCCGCCCGCCAGGCCGCCGAGCACCGGGCGCCCCAGCCCGCCGGCGTACCCGGGCCCGCCCCGGCCGGTGAGCGCGCCCGCGTCGATGCGCGCGGCCGCCTCGAACGAGGGCACCCACTCCTGGCGCAGCAGCTGTTCCCCGGCGGGGAGGCCGGTGCCGGGCACCGGCACCACCTCGTAGACGTCGGCGCGGTGCAGCGTGGCGCCCGCTTCCACGCCCCACCCGCCGGTCCCCACGCCCAGCCCCACCCCCGCCAGCGGCTGGAATCCCTCCAGCACTCCCTGCTGCCCCGCGTACAGCCGCGCGTCCGTGCGCAGCTCGCCCAGCGAGCCCGCCCACCCCACCCCCGCGCGGATGCGCGGCGCCGTCAGCGGGATCCGCGTCACCTCCTCCCGCCCCTCCGCCGTGCGCCGGGTGGGGCAGGGGTCCCGCTCCGCCAGCCGGAACACGTACGTGTCCAGCACCGCCACCCCGTAGAGCGCGCCCCCGGTGCGCACCTCCGCCCCGGGGACCAGCGCCGCGCGGCACATCTCGCCCCCGCCGCCCACCCCCAGCCGCAAGCCCACGTTCAGGGAAGGCCCGGAGCCCTGCGCCGCCAGCGGCTGCGCGCCCAGCGCCGCGGCGAGGAGGAGGGCGGGGCCGCAGGCCCGCCGGGCCGCGGGCGAAAGTCGGGGAGGTGCCATGGAAACGCGGGACGGGGGTGGTCGGCTGGCGCCGGCAGGTGCGCCGGCGCCGCTGCACGGGAACACGCAGAAAGGGTGCTTGCCGCCTGTTGTGACGCCCCGGTGCCCAGAACGTCACGCGCATCAGCTGGGTTCACGCATGGACCCGCGTGAGGGATGCGCGCCCGGCAGGGCCGAGACCCGCGGCAGTTTGCGGGGCTCGGCTGCGTTGGCGAGCGTTGTTTGCTCGCCTACGCAGCGCGCAGCCCGACCCCGCGACAGCGGGGGCACGCCCAACCCCGCCGTTAGTAGTTCCGTTACAACGGCATCCCGCTTGCGCCGCCTCCGCTCCCCACCCGAACCAGGAGACGACGACAATGGCCGGCTGCCCCGAGATCAGGATCGAAGGCGTGACCCGCGACGTGTGGACCTGCCTGTGGCGGCGCGCGCGGGAGCTGAGCCTGCCGGCGAAGGAGGAGCCGTCGGGGACGCTGGAGCACCGGGACGCGGCGGCCGCGTGGAGCTGGGACGAGGCCTCGGGGACGCTGGTGATCACCGTGAGCCGCACGCCCTCCAGCACCGACTGCCGCTGGGTGGAGCAGCGCCTGCGCGAGACCGCGCGCGCCTGCGGAGCGGCCTGACGGGAGGACGCGCTCCCGGGGAACCCGGACCCGGCTCCGGGCGTACGCAGGCCGAACGTTTGCGGCCAGCGTGCTCCAGGCGCATGTTGTCGCGGCGCATCGGCTCCGCGCCGCGGGCCCGGCATCCACCCACGGGACATTCATGAAGGCGAACCGAACCCCCCTTCCGCTCGCGCTGCTCTCCGCGGCGGCGCTCGCCGCGTGCGCCCCGGCCCCGCAGGAGGCCGCCCCCGCGCCCGCCCCGGCCGGCGGCACGCCCGCCGCGGCCGCCGCGCCTACCCCCCGGGAAGAGGCGCAGCGCTTCCTGGACGAGTACGTCGCCACCCTGCAGCCGCTGTACTACGCGGCCAACGAGGCCGAGTGGGTGTCCAACACGCGCATCGTGGAGGGCGACACCACCAACGCCGCGCGCACCCGCGCGGCCCAGGAGGCGCTCACCGCCTACACCGGGAGCGTGCCGGTGATCGAGCGCACCCGCGCCCTCCTCCAGCGGCGCGACCAGCTGGACCCGCTCCAGGTGCTCCAGCTGGAGGAGGTCCTGTCCACCGCCGCCGGCGCGCCGCAGACGGTGCCCGAGCTGGTGCGGGCGCGCATCGCCGCGGAGGCGCAGCAGACCGAGACGCTGTACGGCTACCAGTTCACGCTGGACGGCAAGCCCGTCACCCCCAACCAGCTGGACCAGACGATCCGCGAGAGCACCGACCTGCGCCAGCGTCGCGCCGCCTGGGAAGCGTCCAAGGCCGTGGGGCCCGCGCTCAAGCCCGGCATCACCCGGCTGCGCGACCTGCGCAACGGCGTGGTGCAGGCGCTGGGCTACCCGGACTACTTCACCTTCCAGGTCTCCGATTACGGGATGACCACCCCGGAGATGCTTGCGCTCAACGACCGGCTGGTGGCCCAGCTCTGGCCGCTGTACCGCGAGCTGCACACCTGGGCCCGCTACGAGCTGGCCGGGCGCTACAAGGCCCCGGTGCCCGACATGATCCCCGCCCACTGGCTCCCCAACCGCTGGGCGCAGGACTGGAGCCCGCTGGTGGAGGTGCGGGGCCTCAACGTCGATTCCGCCCTGACCGCCAGGGGCCCCGAGTGGGTGGTCCGGGAGGCCGAGAACTTCTACGTGAGCCTGGGCTTCCCGCGGCTCCCGCAGACCTTCTGGGACAGGTCGTCGCTGTACCCGGTGGCCGCCGACGCGCCCTTCAAGAAGAACACGCACGCCTCCGCCTGGCACATGGACCTGGCCGGCGACGTGCGCTCGCTGATGAGCGTGGAGCCCAACGCCTACTGGTTCGAGACCGCGAACCACGAGCTGGGGCACGTCTACTACTACATGTCCTACTCCCGCCCCGAGGTGCCGCTGCTCCTGCGGGAGGGGGCGAACCGCGCCTACCACGAGGGGATCGGGAGCATGATCGGGCTGGCCGCGTCGCAGCCGCGCTTCCTCAAGGGGCGGGGGCTGGTGCCGGCGAACGCCCGGGTGGACGAGCGCGCCAAGCTGCTCAGCGAGGCGCTGGCGTACGTGCCGTTCATCCCCTTCTCCGCGGGGGTGATGACCCGCTGGGAGCACTCGCTGTACGCCGACTCGCTGTCGCCGGACCGCTTCAACCAGCGCTGGTGGGAGCTGGTGGGCCGCTACCAGGGCGTGGCCCCGCCGGCCGCGCGCGGCGAGCAGTGGGCAGATGCGCTCACCAAGACGCACATCAACGACGACGCGGCGCAGTACTACGACTACGCGCTGTCGTACGCGCTGCTCTTCCAGCTGCACACCCACATCGCAAAGAACATCCTCAGGCAGGACCCGCATGACACCGACTACCACGGCAACGCGCAGGTGGGCGAGTTCCTGCGCAACCTCATGGCGCCGGGGGCGAGCCGGGACTGGCGCGAGGTCCTGAAGGAGACCACGGGGCAGGAGCTGGACGCGCAGGCCATGGTGGAGTACTTCGCGCCGCTGCAGCAGTGGCTGCGCGAGCAGAACCGGGGTCGCAGGTACACGCTTCCGGAGACTCCGCCTTCGGGTGCGTGAGCTGACTTAGCCGGGTCGGGGCCGCTCCGGAGCCGGACGATACTGCCGTCCGTCTCCTGCGCGGGTCGCGGAGCCACCGGAAACTGCCCCGGTGTCTCCGCTCCGGCTCCGGGAGCCCCGCCAAACTGCCGGCGGGTCTCCCTCCGCAGAAGGTGGGGGGGGAACACGACGCGGCCGGGATTCCTTCGCGGGGAGCCCGGCCGCTTTCGTCGCCGCGGCTTTTCCCGCGGTCCTTGTCTGCCATTCCTGTTGCGCCTACACTGTGCCCGGGCGCCTGCTCTCCGCGCCGCTCCGCCCTTCTCCGGCTCCCGCACCGTCCACGCGCTTCCCCACGGGGTGTCCCATGCCACGCATCGTCGACGACTTCAGGACCTTCATCTCGCGCGGCAACGTGATCGACCTGGCGGTCGGCATCGTCATCGGGGCGGCGTTCACCACGGTGGTCAAGTCGTTCGTGGACGACATCCTCATGCCGCCCATCGGCATGCTCACCGGCGGCGTGGACTTCGCCGACCTGTACCTCAACCTCTCGGGCGGCAGCTACGCGTCGCTGGAGGAAGCGAAGGCGGCGGGGGCGGCCACGGTCAACTACGGCCTATTCCTCAACAACGTCATCGCCTTCCTGATCGTGGCGCTGGCCGTGTTCCTCATCGTGCAGGCATACAACCGCATGCGCGTGGACACCGACGCCGGCCCGGCCGAGCCCACCGACAAGGAGTGCCCCTTCTGCCGCTTCAAGGTGCCCCTGGCCGCCAGCCGCTGCGCCCACTGCACCTCCGAGCTCACCCCCCTCGCCGCCCAGATGTAGCCCCGCCCGGAGGAACGAGCGAAAGGCGCCCCCGCCCGGATCTCCCGGTGGGGGCGCCTTTCAGGGTACTCCGTACTCCGTACTGCCTTTCACTCCCGCACTCCCGTTCAATCCATCCACATGCGGATCGCGACCAGCACCAGGAACCCCGCGAACAGCTTGCGCAGGTAGCCGGGTGGCATCCCCAGCGCAAGCCTCGCCCCCAAACCGGCCCCCAGGAAGAGGCCCAGGGCGATCACCAGCGCCGCGCTCACCTTGAGCTGCCCGGCGCGGTGGTACTCCAGGGCGCCGAGCAGCCCCACCGGGAGCAGCAGGGCGGCAAGCGAGGTGCCCGTCGCCTCGGTGGGGCTCATGCGGGCCAGGTAGACCAGGGCGGGGATGATGAGCACGCCGCCCCCGATGCCGAACAGGCCCGAGAGGACGCCGGCGGCGAGGCCGATCGCGAGAAAGAGCAGCGTCAGCATCCGGGCTCCCCCTGTCCGTGTCGCGGCGGGCGCCTCAGGCGGCGGTCTCGGCGGGGGCGCCGGCCTCCACCGGGCGGCCGGCCGCCTTCCACCCCGCGAAGTCGCCCGCCAGGTGCAGCACGTCGCGGAAGCCGCGGGCCTGCAGCAGCGAGACCGCCACGCCCGCGCGGGCGCCGCTCTGGCAGTGCACCACCAGGGTGCGGTCGCGGGGGAGCTCGCCCAGGCGCTCCGCCAGCCGCCCCAGCGGCAGGTTGCGGGCGCCGGGCAGGTGCCCCGCCTCCCATTCCGAGGAGTTGCGCACGTCCACCAGCTCCACCCGGCCGGTGAGCCGGCGCTGCTCCATCTCGTCCGGAGTCACGTCCGCCACGGTCCCGGCCTGCCCGTGCTCCCGGGTCCACGCCTCCACCGCCTCCGGGGCGAAGCGGCCGGCCGCGTCCAGCCCGATCAGCGCCAGGTCGCGCGCCGCCTCCGCGCCGGGCCCCTCGTCCGCCAGCAGGTACACGGGGCGGCCGGCGGGGACCACCGATCCGGCCCAGGTTGGGAAGCTCCTGCCCAGGGGGACGCCCAGCGTCCCCGGCACGTGCCTCCGCGCGAACTCGGGCCCGGGGCGCGCGTCCACCACCGTGGCCCCCTCGGCCAGCAGCGCGTCCAGCCGCCCGGCGGGGAGGAGGGGCGGGGAGCGCAGGCCGCCCAGCGGCGCCGGGCCGTCGCGGTTCATGCGCTTCATCTCGGCGAAGTACATGGGCGGCTCCGGCTGGCCGGCGAGCACCGCCCGCACGAAGTCCTCCTCGTCGTCGGCGGCCAGCGCCCAGTTGAACCGCTTCTCGTAGCCCAGGGTGGACTGCGGCACCGCGCCCAGCGCCTTGCCGCACGCCGAGCCGGCGCCGTGCCCCGGCCACAGCTGCACCCAGTCCGGCAGCAGCGCCTTGAAGCGCTGCAGCGAGCGGAACAGCGTCCGGGCGCCCTCCTCCATGGTCCCCTCCCGCCGGGCGGCGCGCTCCAGCAGGTCCGGGCGTCCCACGTCGCCCACGAACACGAAGTCGCCTGTGAGCACGCCCATGGGGCGGTCCGCGCCCGCCGTGTCCGTCACCACGAACGACAGGTGCTCCGGCGTGTGCCCCGGGGTGTGCAGCACGTCGATGCGCACGTTCCCCACCCGGAACGAGTCGCCGTCGCGGAGCAGGACGGCCCCGCTCTCCTCCGCGAAGGCGTAGCTCCAGTCCTCGCCCCCCTCCGCCGACAGGTACAGCTGCGCCCCCGCGGTCCGCGCCAGCTCGCGCGAGCCGGAGACGAAGTCGGCGTGGATGTGCGTCTCGGTGACGTGCGTCACCCGCAGGTTGTCGCCGCGGGCGGCCGCCAGGTAGTGCTCCACGTCGCGGTTGGGGTCCACCACCAGCGCCTCGCCGGTGGCCGAGCACCCCACCAGGTAGCCTGCCTGCGCCAGCTTGTCGTCGTATAGGCGCCTGAGGATCATTCGTCGTCTCCGGGTGGATGGACACGCGGGGAGGCCCGCCCCGCGGAAACTAGCGAACGGCGGGCCCCCTGTCAGCATCCGGCGCGTGCCGCGGCATCTGAAAACGGCCGCGGGGCGGGAGGCCGTCGGCCCCCCGCCCCGCTCCGCGTCCGGTCCGCCGTCAGGTCAGAAGGCGACCGAGCCCTCCACCACGAAGCCGTCGAACTTGCCGCCGCTGCGGATGTCCAGCGTGGGGAAGTCGTTGTACTTCTGCGTCACGTACTCCCCCTTGAGCAGGATCGTCGGCGTCACGAACCACCCCGCGCTCAGCGCCATCCGCTCCACGCTCACGTCGTAGTTCCGCCCCGAGATCGGGATCTCGCCGCTCACCGTGTTGGACCTCCCGCCCACGAACAGCTGCTCCCGCGGCAGGAAGCGGTACACCACGTCCGCCGCGTACTGGTCGACCGTGCGCGTGCTGGTCTCCGCCCTGGTCTTGCCCTCGCCCTGCTCGATGACCCCGAACGCCTCCAGCCCGCGGAACTTGACGAACGGGTTGATCTGGTAGGCGCTCAGCTGCCCGCTGAACAGCGGGTTGAACCCGCCCGACCACGCCTGCGCCGCCGTGGTGGCCTGCGTGTTCTCCAGCACCAGGTAGTAGCGCGAGCCCGCCCGGTCGCCCCAGAACAGCGTGGCGCTGGGCGTCTTGTCCACCGTGTAGTACGAGCCCGTCAGCCGCACCCGCAGGTCGTTGCTGACCTGCCGATCGTAGCCCAGCTTGCCCAGGTAGGCGAAGCTGCGCGCCTCGGGGTTGGTCACGTCGCCCTTGTTGATGCCCGAGGTGACGCCGCCCATGGCCAGGAAGCCGTTCTTGCGCAGGTAGATCTCGGCGCCGGGCTCGAAGGTCCAGC